>NZ_JANRKL010000027.1:0-2092 GCF_033763495.1 Haliscomenobacter sp.
AAATTCTCTCTTAAATCCCAGACAAATGGTGAAGCCCCTCCTATGTTTTAAGTCAGTTTTTCTATTCAAAAAAATTTCGTAACTGGTTAGCCTGATTTTCATTTTTACCAGGCGATTGAAAAAGTTTATTTTTGTGTTTCAATGGAGTTACCCAACGACATAGCAAGTTGCCATCGGATAATTTTAGAGTTGGTATCGTTTGTTGAAGGCATTAAGCCTCAACTGCAAGGGTATGCTCAAAAGGTTGAGCAATTGGAATCTCGGATTAAAGAATTGGAGTCTCAAATACAACAGAACAGCCGCAACTCAAATTATCCGTCCTCTATGGACAAGTATAAGCCCAAGCCTGCATTTCCTCGGATCAAGGGCGGCAAGGTTGGTGGCAAAAAAGGTCATGACGGCAGCACGCTCAAGATGGTATCTGCACCAGATGTGGTAAAAACGCACATGCCCGAAGTTTGTGGCAGGTGCGGTCAGGTACATGGCGCAGAATCCTTGATCATTCGCGCCCGTCGTCAGGTGTTCGACATTCCCCCGCCTCGTATCGAAGTAACAGAGCATCAGGTTTTGGACTGGGTTTGCAGCGGCTGTCAAGCCCTGAACCAAGGCCAATTTCCGCAAGATGTGTGTTCCAACACGCAATATGGCCTTCGATTGGTGGCGATGAGTGCGCTTTTTAACAACGGCTACAATATCCCGCGTAACAAGGTTCAAGCGATCTTCAAAGACCTGTATGGTGTGACCCTCAACGAACAGACCTTGCAAGCCCAGAACGAATTTGCCTATGGATGTTTGGCCGATGACGAGGCGCACATCAAGACAAAATTGCTTCAATGCGAGGTCGTTCATTATGACGAAACGGGCTTTTATGTGGGCAAAGACCGGTTTTGGGAACATGTGGCAAGTAATGAACACTATACTGCTTTGTTTGTACATCCACAGCGGGGCGCAGCAGCCCACCAAACCGATATTTCTATCTTACCCTCGTTTCAAAACTGGGCAGTTCATGATTGTTGGTCTACCTATTTCAACTTCACAGGATGCCAACATGCCGTTTGTGGTGCGCATTTACTTCGGGAATTCACCGCTCTCATAGAATCGGGAAGCAAATGGGCCCAAAACTTCCACGCATTTTTACTTGACCTGTACGAACGCTCTGACAAAGGCAAGGCAGCCATCCCGACAAAAGAACGATCCAGAATCCTTCGAAAATACCAAGATTTGCTCCAACAAGCAGATAAGAAGAGCCGCCGCCGACACAAAAACCACGCGGCAAACCAAAGAAAACAAAAGGCAGAAACTTGTTTGACCGCCTGAATAAGTATCAGGATGCGGTGCTGGCTTTCGCTTTCCATGCAGAAGTGCCCTTCTCCAACAATCAGGCAGAAAGGGACATTAGACCCACCAAGACCAAAATGAAGGTCAGTGGATGCTTCCGCACCCAGTACGGAGCGGAAATCTATGCCCGCATCCAATCCTTTATCTCCACAGTCCGAAAACTCCAATTCAATCCTTTCAATGAACTCTATACCGTGTTATCTGGAGGTATCCCAGAGTATCGGGTCGCCTGAGGCTAACCAGTTACAAATTATCAATGGGTTGGATTTAAGATTACGCACTTAGAATCTGGTTTGAATAATATTTTTGGGGTGCGAATGGCAAAACCCTTTTCTCCAACTCAAAGCCCTTTAGCTTATATTGAGCGGGTTAATTATAACAATCCAATTGTGGCCATTAGAGAAATTGATAATTTTTTCCCTAATCAATTTTTCCCAATAATAGATGGAGTCTCAGTTCCTTTTAAATTAAAAAGAGTAAATTCTAATTCAGAAGATATTGGCTTTATTCAGTTACTAGCCTTCAAAGGACTACCTAATATGATTTCAATCTGCCCTGTTCAGAGTGATCCATTAAAACCATGGAACGATGACTACACATTTGTACCATTATGGAGTGACAACATTCAGCATATACCTCCTGGAGGCACAGGTGGCAATGGCTTAAGTTTAAACAACCAAGTTTTAAAAGTAAAAAATCATACTACTGGACATTTTTAAAAATCGCATGATTTTTTGTTGATAATGCTTTGAAA
>NZ_JANRKL010000028.1:0-5288 GCF_033763495.1 Haliscomenobacter sp.
CAGGTTCGGACATTCTAAATCCTGAAGCATTCCTGGCAGGAGCGGATGTTTTACTCAACCTCGCCAAAGAGTTTCCTGATCTGGACTACATCGATTTTGGCAGTGGCTTCAAAGTACCTTACAAGCCCAACGATCTGGAAACCAACATCGAGGAATTGGGTGAAAAACTGTCTGCCAAATTCAATACTTTCTGTGCGGAATACGGCCGCCCGTTGACCATGGTTTTTGAACCCGGTAAGTTTTTGGTGAGTGAAGCCGGATCCTTTTTGGTCACCGTAAATGTGGTCAAACATGGCGCTACCACTGTATTCGCAGGCGTTGATTCAGGCCTCAACCACCTGATTCGCCCAATGTTTTACGACTCTTACCACCGCATCAGCAACATTTCCAACCCCGAAGGCAAAAAACAAACCTACAACGTGGTAGGTTACATCTGTGAAACCGATACTTTTGCCACCAATCGGGAAATTCCCGAGATTGCCATTGGTGATGTGTTGTGTTTGCACAATGCCGGAGCTTATTGTTATTCGATGGCTTCCAATTACAATTCACGTCTCCGCCCGGCTGAAGTTTTGGTCTATCAGGGAAAAGATTACCTGATTCGGGAACGCGAAACCATCGAAGACTTGTTGAAGCATCAAATTGACGTATTTTCTTAAAAGGTTCCACACCTCGGCTTCGCTCGGTGACCAGTCGCTGAGCGTAGCCGAAGCGCCGGTCACCGAGCGAAACCGAGGTGTGGAACCCCATAAAACCTTTTGGTTATGTCCTTGTCCACACGTTACAGCCCACAAGAGATTGAAGGCAAGTGGTATCAACACTGGCTCGATCAGCGGTACTTCCATTCCGAACCCGATGACCGCGAGCCCTTTACCGTCGTGATCCCACCGCCCAACGTCACCGGGGTGCTGCACATGGGGCATATGCTCAACAATACCATTCAGGACATCCTGATCCGCAAAGCGCGGCTGGATGGCAAAAACGCCTGTTGGGTACCGGGTACCGACCACGCTTCGATTGCAACCGAGGCCAAAGTGGTACAACAACTGCGTGCCCAAGGCGTCCGGAAAACCGATATTGGCCGCGATCAATTCCTCAAACACGCTTTTGAGTGGAAAGACAAATACGGCGGCATCATCCTCGATCAGCTCAAACGTCTGGGTGCTTCCTGCGATTGGGACCGTACCCGCTTTACGATGGAAGACAGTTTGTCTGAAGCCGTAATCCGCGTTTTTGTTGATTTGCACAAAAAAGGCCGCATTTACCGGGGCCTGCGCATGACCAACTGGGACCCTGAAGCTAAAACCGTACTGTCCAACGAAGAGGTGATTTACAGCGAGGAAAACTCCCAATTGTACCACCTCCGTTATCCCTTGGAAGGTGACCCCAGCCAGGGCATCATCATTGCTACCCAACGCCCCGAGACCATCATGGCCGACGTGGCAGTGGCGGTTCACCCTGAAGACGAGCGCTTCAAACACCTGATCGGCAAAAAAGTACTGATTCCGCTGATTGATCGGGCCATTCCCATCATTGCGGACACCTATGTTGATCGGGAATTTGGAACGGGTGCCCTGAAAATCACCCCTGCCCACGATCAAAATGACCACGAAATCGGGCAACGTTACAACCTGCCCGTGATCGATATCCTCACCGAAGACGCCAAACTCAACGAGCAGGCGCAAATCCTGATTGGTGAAGACCGCTTTGTAGCCCGCAAGAAAATCCGCAAAATGCTGGAGGAATCCGGGCATTTGATCAAGCTGGAAGACTACCGTACCAAAATTGGCCGCTCCGAGCGCACCAATTCCGTAGTTGAACCCCGCCTGACCTTGCAGTGGTTTGTGGACATGAAAAAATTCGCCCATATGGCCCTGGAAGCAGTAAGCAGTGGCGAGGTGAAGTTTTATCCAGAGCATTTCTGGAACATGTACAACTCCTGGCTCAATGAAGACAACGTTCGCGATTGGTGTATTTCCCGTCAGTTGTGGTGGGGCCAGCGGGTGCCCGCTTGGTATCTGGCCGGGGAAAGAATGGGAGAGGAGAGCCACATTTTTGTGGCGGAAACTGCCGATGAAGCCCTGGCGCAAGCCCGTAAAGCTACGGGTAATGCCAATTTGAGCATCACCGATTTGCGGCAGGATGAAGACGTGGTGGATACCTGGTTTTCTTCCTGGCTCTGGCCGATTTCGGTATTCGACGGCTTCCAATCACAGGAAGAACTGCAATATTATTACCCAACCAGTGTATTGGTAACGGGCTGGGACATCATGTTTTTTTGGGTAGCTCGCATGATCATGTCGGGTTACGAATGGGCACCTGAATTGATGCCAGAAGTAGTGAAAACCAAAGGGGCGATGCCCTTTAAAGGGGTGTATTTCACCGGGATGGTGCGTGACAACCAACGCCGCAAAATGAGCAAATCCCTGGGGAATTCGCCTGATGCACTGGCGCTGTTGGAGAATTACGGTGCGGACGGGGTGCGTTTTGGGATGCTTTCCAGCGCTGCGGCGGGCAATGACATCATTTTTGATGCACCTTTTGACCCCGTTACCAAAGAAATCCTGAATGAGAGCAAACTCTGCGAACAAGGCCGTAACTTTTGTAACAAACTATGGAATGCCCTGCGCTTGATTCAGGGTTGGGAAGTAACGGAAAAAGCTGTTGACGCCGAAACTGCGAAAATCAATAGCCTGGCCGCGAAATGGATGGAGCAACGCTTCAACCAAACCCTGACGCAACTGGAAGGCATGTACACAGAGTATCGTCTCTCCGAAGCACTGATGACGCTGTACAAGTTCATTTGGGACGATTTTTGTTCCTGGTACTTGGAGATGATTAAACCTGCCTTTGGCGCGCCAATCGATCGCCAAACGCTGGAGGAAAGTATCAATCTGCTTGAGCGCATGATGACTTTGCTACATCCCTTCATGCCTTTTGTGACTGAAGAAATTTGGCACCAATTGCGCGAAAGGGCAGCGGGTGATGATTGTGTAATCAGCAAATACCCTCAAGCAACTGCTTTTGACGCTGCTTTTATTGAAAAAATTGAACTGGCCAAGGGAATAGTATCGGGCATCCGGGATGTACGCAACAACAACGGCCTGAAGCAAAAAGAACTGCTCAAGGTCTTTGCGCAAGATACCGCCAGCAATCATACTCTGCTTGAATTGGACGGCGTGCTTCCCATGGTCGTAAAAATGGCGAGCCTGGAAAGCCTGGAAATCACCAGCACCGAAATCAGCAACGGTGTAGCCTTCCTGGTGGGCAACGAAAAATTCTTTGTTGAACTGGAAATTGCCATCGACGTAGAAGAAGAGCGCAAACGCCTGCAAAAAGAACTGGAATACTACCAGGGCTTCGTGAAGTCGGTCCAAAACAAACTCAGCAATGAGAAATTTGTGAGTGGCGCACCAGCGGAGGTCGTGAACAAGGAAAAGCAGAAGTTGGCCGATGGGGAAATGAAGATGAAGAACTTGGCGGAGGAGTTGGCGAAGTTGGGGTGAAACTTTGGGGGAGTGTTTACCATTCCCCCAAAACTTCCCGATAACCCCGCCCAATCGGAATCCCCACCCCATTGACCTCCACCTCCTCCGCTGTATAGGACTCGATTTTTTCCAAGGCCACGATAAAGGAGCGATGAATCCTTTTAAACCGTTGCGTAGGCAACAGCGCTTCGATCTCATGTGTACTCATCTTGCTCAGGTATTCCTTTTTGGTGGTGACAACCTTGACGTATTCCCGTTGGCTTTCAATGTAAACGAGTTCGGAAAACAGGACCTTGACCTTCTTTTTTTGTACATTCAAAAAGATAAAATCTTTGGATTCCGGGCTTTCAACAGCTGAAGCTTGAAAAGTTGGCGTACTGGGTTTAACCTTCGTTACCGCCACCAAAAAACGCTCAAACTCAATGGGCTTCAACAAATAATCCGTTACATTCAAGTCAAAACCCTCCACGGCATACTGGTGATATGCCGTGGTGATGATCACGGCGGGAGGATGGCTCAGCATTTTTAAAAAGGCCATACCCTTTAATTTGGGAAGGTGAATGTCCAAAAATATCAAATCAACATTGTTGCTGCGCAGGTAATCCGTAGCCAGAATGGCATCTTTAAAAGTGTCTTGCAAGTCCAGAAAAGGCACCTCAGCAATGTAGTCTTTCAGCACTTTGACCGCCAGTGGCTCATCTTCGATGATGATGCATTTTATTTTAGACATGGCTGGACAGGTTTATTTTTAAAGTAGCGCTAAACACGTTTTCCTTTTGTTCCACACTCAGGCTATAATCGGTGTAGAGCAATTCCAGTTGCCGCCGCAGGTTGGATAGGCCGATGTTTTCTTTTACGGGACCTTCTTCTGGGCTCATTTCCGTGGAGTTTTTGACAAAAAAAGCCAGTTGCCGCTGCTTGACGGAAAGGTGAATGTCGACAAAGGGTTGGCTTCGGGTTTCCGAAACCCCATGTTTGAAGGCATTTTCCACCAAGGGAATCAACAACAAAGGTGGCAGAGCCTGTTTCATGTCTTCCACATCATGGTTGAAATTGACCAGTAGGGAATCATCATAACGCAGTTTTTCCAAGGCAATGTAATCACCGATGATTTTTAACTCTTGTTCAATGGCCACAAAAGCACCGCTGGTTTCGTACAGCATGTACCGCAGCATTTTTGACAACTTCAGGATCGATTCCGGAGCCAAATCGGATTTATCGCGAGCCAAGGAGTAAATGTTGTTCAGGGTATTGAATAAAAAATGGGGATTGGTTTGGGATTTGAGGTAGTTGAGTTCCGCTTCCTGCTTTTCGATGCGCAATTGCTGGGCTGTCCGGCGCAATTTTTGATGATCATTAACATGGAGGAAAAAACCAAAAAAGATAATAGAACCAAGCGTATTCCCAAATTGGTCACCCACACCTTCCAAAATGTTTTTATACTCCTCCATTGGGAAATACACCTGTAATTGAATTCCGAAGTACCGCCAGGCAAAAGTGCCAAAGGCATAGAACATCAGGTGGGCAAAGATTAAAAAAGGCGCTATCAAAAGCCTTTTCCAGTTGAACCTGATAAAAGGCAGGGTGTATTCAAAAAGGATAAAATGCGACACCAGGAGGTATGCCAGGATCCATATGTAATTGACCGTACTTTTTAAAACAGTTTCATGATCAATCAGGGCTGAAAAAAATACGGATATCCCCGCCAGGCGCAGATACAGTTTAACCCGTTCTTTATTGATCTTTATCTTCATTTTGTGAATTGAGCCCTTAGTTTGAGCGGAAAACCCATCGGTTCTT
>NZ_JANRKL010000029.1:0-115194 GCF_033763495.1 Haliscomenobacter sp.
GTATAAAATACTGTCATTTCCTGTACGTTCTGTTATATCTTCGCACATATTTTACCGACAAAAAAACCGTACCATGTTTGGACTTGAAAACATGTTTGGCGATATGGAGGCCCAACAAAAGGCCATGCGCGAAAAACTGGCCGATTTTATTGTAGAAAGTGAGGCGGGTGATGGGGCCATCAAAATCAGTGCCAACGCCAACCGCGAAATCACCAACATCAGCATTGACCCCACTTTTTTAAAAAATGCTGAAGCGGAGGAGTTGGAAGACTTACTCCTCGTTGCCATCAACCGAGCACTAAATAGTGCCTTGGAAAAAGAGGCTGAAGAAACCCAACAATTGCTCAAAGACATGATGCCCCCAGGGCTGGATGGTTTCTTCAAATAAGGATGGCCTAAAATAAGCCTTCTCTTCCTTCGTTTTTTACTGGAATCCGATCTGCCGTGGATGCGCGGCGATCAGCCATTATTTTGCCAATTCCAAAAATACCATGAGAATAGCTTCATTTTTATTCTGCCTGTGTTGCACTGTTGCTTTGTTTGCTCAACCCAAAGCGGGTTTAGTGGCATTTTATACTTTTGAGAACACCAATGCTGACGCTGCCGGAAATACCGCCAATGCATTCCAACCTGCCCTCAACCGTACCTATGATTGTGGTGTGGAGGGAAATGCCCTGGAATTTTCGGGAGCCAATGGAAATGCGGTGGTGATGGGGCCTGCCAACGATGAATTTACCACTGAAGACTTCAGTTTAAGTTTTTATTTTAAGTCAACCAATTCCAACGGCATTCAGTACCTGGTGCACAAACTCACCAGTAATTGCAAAACTGATGGCAATCAATTTTACATCCGTTTTCGCCCTTTCACCCGGACCATCAACGTATTTTTAGGCGAGGGTGCCAAAACCGTCAATTTGATTGGTGAAGTTCCCGCTGGAAAATGTTGGCACCACGTAGCTGTAATCCGGGAAGCCAACAAAGTTAAGTTGTACATCAATGGTGTCAAAATTCAGGAATTAAATACCCAGGGGCGAATCAATCTGTCCAATGATGGAAAATTCACTATGGGCAATTCGCCGTGTACCCCGGTAGCGAACCAGGCTCCTTTTGAAGGTTACCTGGACGAAGTAAGGCTATACAACCGGTCCTTAAACGACAACGAAATCAAATCCCTATACACCGTTGAACCCGATAACATCGTAACCCGCGACACCAGCATTTTTGTTGGCGGTGCCGTGAAAATCAAAATTGGGCCTACCTGTAATTATATTTTCAACTGGTCTCCTACTCTGGATGTAATTTCTCCATTTGAAAAGGAGCCCGTCATTCAGCCTTTGAGCCCGGGCATCCATTTTTTCACGGTTAATATGTCAGATGACAGTGGGGCTTGTACGGCAACTGATTCGATCAGAATTACGGTAATTGATCCCAGTACGTTGGACTGTGGACAGGTGCTTTTGCCAAAAGCTTTTACGCCCAATGGTGATGGTTTGAATGAAACCTTTGGCATCAGTAACCCATTTGTCATTCAGGAATTGCTGGGCTTTGAAATTTTTGACCGTTGGGGCAGTCGGGTATTTGGTTCAGCAGATCCTTTTTCGCGTTGGGATGGAAAATTCCAGGGGAAAGAGGTTAACCCCGGCGTGATGTTGTATAAAATTCGCTACCGTTGCAAAGGTGAGGAAAAATTGGCAACGGGCAGTGTGATGATATTGCGGTAACAAAAATGGTTCCAGGAAAACCTGGAACCATTTTTGTTGATTTACCGAATTAGTCCCACATCCCCGCGATACAACAACTTCACATCGTCGAGGAATTCCACTTCAATAATATATACGTACACGCCTTGATTGGCTAGTTTTGAAGAGGCTAAGCCATCCCAAACAATAGTCCCGCCTGCGCAATCCGGCACAATCCCTTCTGCTTGCATAATCAGGTTGCCCCAACGGTCAAACAACCGGGCATAATTGATGCTTTTTACACCCTTACAGCCATACACCCGGAATTCGTCGTTGCGTCCGTCTCCATTGGGCGAGAATGCGTTGGGAATGTAGAAATTGCGGTTGCGATCGAGCTCCACGAAGATGGTTCCTTCAGCTTTACAGCCACTGGTATCCGTTACCGTCAGGATGAACTCTGTGTCGTCGCGCATGTCACGTTCCGTGCGGGTGGCCGTGAGCACGTAAGGGCTTTCGATTCTATTGTCAGAGAGCCCTTTGGCAGGTAACCATTCGTAGCCAGTAATGGGTTTGGTACTGGTCACAATCGGGGTAAGCTGCAAACTATCGCCCAATTCAACTGTAACCTGATTGGGGTTGAAAGCCACCGTCAATTGTTCTGGTTGGTTCACCACAATTGTATCGATGTATTGACAACCCAATTGATCTTCAATCGCAATTACGTGTTGGCCTGCAAAAATATTCGCAGCTTGATTCAGCGGGAAGCTGATGCCATTGTTGTCTACGGTGAAGGTGAAATCCGTCAGGTCAACTCCATTTCCACCGTAGGCCGTATCCACTGTAAGTGTGGTGGCATCGCCAAAACAACGAGGTTCGGTCACTGGATTGAGCAGGCCAATTACTGGTGGCGGCGATACTACGGTATAACTGGTGGAATCTGTGCAGTTTTTAGTGTCCGTAACGGTCACAGAGTAGGTGCCTGGTGCCAGTTTCTCCGCAAAAGGAGAATTCGCACGCGAAATCCCACCCGACCAGGTGAAGGCGTTTTCAGGCAATGGGTTGATCCCTTCATCGGTATTCACCACTATGCCAAAACGCCCATCATTGGTATTGCTACAACTGGAAGCCCTGGAGAAGGATTGATCCACTTCTACTTTGAGTTCTGCTGGTTCTTTAATTTCGATTTCCTGCGTTTTGGGGCAATTGCGGCTATCCGTAATGACCGCGGTGTAAGTACCTGCCCGAAGGTTGCTCAAACTATCCTGGGTAGAACCAATTCCTTGCCAGGCGATGCTAAAAGGTGGCGTTCCTCCTCCTGGCGTGAGTTTTGCTTTCCCATTAGCCAGGCCAAAACAAGTCACTGCTTCTACCACAGCCAAAATTTTGATCGCCGGTGGGCTGGTGATGAGCACCGAATCAGCAGCAGCGCAGGAATTGGAATCCACGACCACCACCACATTCATCCCAGCAGACAACATGGTTGCGCTTGAACTGGCTACTCCAGCAAAGGTTTCCTGACTGCCTTGCCAGGTGAATTCAAACAAGCCTGAGGCGCCATTGCTAAATCGTGCAGTTGCCGTAGCTCGTCCGTCTTTACTGCCTTCAAAACAGGCTACCCCGGTGCTATCTGTAAAGGTAATGAGGATACGCGGTGGGTCTTGCAAAGTCGCCGAGCCCGTTACAGATGGGCAGCCACTGGCGTCGAATACACTCACATCATAGATGCCCGCTTTCAATGCCGGGCGCAATTGGAAGCGAGAGGTATCGGTCCCTTGATCCTTCCACAAGAATTTGTAAGGAGCAGTGCCACCGCTCACATTCACCGTCAGCGAGCCATTGGCATCTCCCGGGCAACGGGGTGCCACAGCCGTAATGCTGTCCACACTAATGGGGGTTGGGGCAATGACCTGGGCGGTGTCCACCGAGCTACAAAAATCGCTACCCGTTACCGTTACGATGTAGCGTCCGGCAGGCAAATTTGTAAGATCCTGGCCACTTGACTGGTTGTCCCAGGTATAGGAAGTAATGGTAGTACCCGGAACTGGCGTAGCCCTTACCGACAACCGACCATTCGCATCCCCAAAACAACGCAAAGTAAAGTCGTTGAGCTGGGTAATTTGAGGTCCAGCCGGAGCATTGATGTCCAACATAAAGGTGGTATCACACCGGTTGCTGTCGATCACTGTGACGATGTAATTGCCGGAACGTAGGCCAGTGGCCAGTGAATCGGTTTGCGCCGTGAGCAGTGTGGTATCCAGGCGCCACTCGTAGGCATAGGGTTTGACACCCCCACTTACTTTGATTGAAGCCAAACCGTCGTTGCCGGGGCGGCAGGTTTCGTTTTGCAGGCGACCTTGGGCAACGGAGAGTGCTGTTGGTTGTTTGACAACGATAGTATCGGAAATGCGGCAACCAGCCGGATCTTGATCTTGCATCGTAACGATGTAAGTACCTGCAGGCAAATTGCCCAGTGTACTATTGGTTGGTTGATTGGTGGGAGTATTGGTTGAACCAGTCCAGGTAAACTGGTATGGCAATTGGGCCTGGGCACCATTGGTATTACCAGTAACTGTAATCTCACCATTAGACAGTCCAAAACAGGTCACATCCGTAACAGCAGTATCAATTTCCAATACTTTAAAAGGCGCTACAGGAAAGCTAAATTCTTTTACACATTGTTTACTGTCGGTTATCGTTACCGTATAGTTACCTTCTGCCAGGTTGGAAATCGTCGAGGTAGTAAGGGTGTCTCCAGCTTGGTTGGGCCATTGATAGAAATATCTTCCACCACTAAATGGCAGACCACCGTTAACACTCAATTGAATCCGGCCATTGGCCACACCAGAACAGGTGTTTTGAGTAATCACAGGAGTAGGCCTGATTTCAGTTGGGGCAGTTAGCGCAGAAGTGCCGATGGCCACACAACCTTTTGCATTGGTTACAGTAACCGAATAATTGCCAGCCCTTAGCGAATCAATACTTGCGGTCCTTTCACCTGGAATATTCCATTGGAATTTATAGGTGGAATCAGGATTGGTCAGAGGAATAGCATTGATAACAATTACTGCTTCCAAAGACCCATCTCTTGAATCATGGCAAGAAAGGTCTTTTGCCCCTTCAACCCGCACCACAAAGTCATCGGGGGCGAGGAAAACTACCGTATCTCTTTTTGTATTTGGTGTACCAGGGCTACTATCTTGAATGAAAATAGTATAAGTACCTACGGGTAAATCCTCAAATCTGAAACTTCCTCCAGCAATGGCAATTGTTTCATCTGCAAAACTCTGACCAGGTAAAGGTAGTGTTCGCGCAAGTCTGACCAGATACGGTGCTCTTCCTTTATCGACAATCACTTCGATCACCCCATCGGTGTCCCCTTTACAATTCAAACCAGAGGTTCGTACACTGGTAAACAACACATCATCCGTCACATTCACCTGCCCATCCCGGAACACATACCCCAATTTCGCTGGATCTGGGGTACCTACTGTTTCAGATGGGTCCCGCGACCCGACAAAACGAAGTGGACTTGTTGAGCCCAAGGGCCCTTTTACTCTGAAGCAAAAAGTAACCAATGTAGAACTATCAGAAAGGCTTATCCCTTTCAAGGTGTTGTCCGACCAGGACAAAGCCAAACCTAGTTTGTCCGAAGTTTGGCCGATACTACCTGCGCCAAAGCCACCCAAAGCCGCATTAAAATTCTGGGTGCGTATAAACTCCAATACCGCTGTGTCCCAACGGATGTTCATTTCAAATAAACCTACTTTATTGAAATTGGTGGTTTTTAAATCCACACAAATTTCATCACCTGTTTTTGCATTTAGGTAAGGCAATTGAAAACCAACCGCCTGACACCCCGCCATGTTCACAGGGAAAGACATATTGCAATTGCGACCATCCGTAATGGTTACGATGTAACGACCAGGTTCAGGTACAAAAAAAGAAACAGAATCGAGGTGCTCCGCAGTATTGTTATTGGTGCTTGAGGCTTTGGCTACACCTTGAACTGTAGGATCATCTTCTTTGACTATCGAAATGGTATATCGTTCATTGGGGTCAAACTCTGGGACCCCACCACCTACGATAAACGAACCAGTACATCCTGCATTGTCGACTCGAGTTCTGACCCGGACTGTGTCAATTGGTTTCAGAAAAGCAATACGGAATGCAGCATCAGGGTTAAGGTTTACACAACCTCCTGCTTCATATTTATCTCCTGCAAAGTTGTCCAGTGTAATAGGTGCGAAATGTAGTGCAACTGGTTTATTTTTACCAAAGGCTTGAAGAAATACTCCATCATTTCGAAAAGTGATATTCCCATTCCGCTGTCCGGATACGGTCCAAAACAATCCCTTGGGAATAACCGAGTTACCAACTGTCACAGTCGCATCGGGAAACAAACAAGGCTGTTTCAAAATATCAGTTGTATCAGGCCCGGTAAACTCCGCAGAAGGAGCACACGTCGTCACCAGATAAACAATCCCGGATGGAGTAGCAAAATTAGGATCATTGATCACAAAATTCCCGTTATGGGTAATCCGGATAGAGTCCCCAAAACAAAGGTAAATTGTTTCACCCCCAGAAGTATTGCTTTGCCCCTGAATGGCCCCGATCGTCACCGTACCAGCTTGATTGGTACAAGCACGGCGCAATTGGCTGGTTTTGCCTCGTGGATCGAATTTGATGGTGTTGATATTTTGCCCTTGTAGCACTACTACTGGCAAGAAAAATACGATTAGATAGCCGAAAAATCTGCTCATTTTGCTCATCATTCTGTTTGTCCTGAACGAACTAAGAGTGTGTCATTTATCATTTGTAGCGTGAAGCATAAAACCGGACACACTCCTTAAATACTTCGACAAAGAAACGAAACAGAATGACAAATATTTGATGTGTTGATGTGCTAATTTGCTGATTTGCCAATTAGCTGCTGTATTGAATTGACATGTTGATGAAATCAAAAAGCGCTAATGTGCTGATTTAGCCTTCAAAAAACACCGTTACAGATTTACATATCAAGCCGCATGCTTTTCTACAATTGGCCAATCAGCACATTAGTAAATTAACACATTATAAGGTGACTATTAATCCTTTAAGTCCATCTCGCTGCAAGGCATTGAGGTACGTTTGCATTTGAGCTGGCGTTTCAAATGGACCGGCAATGAGGTGGTAATAGG
Organism: Haliscomenobacter sp.; assembly: GCF_033763495.1. GTDB lineage: Bacteria > Bacteroidota > Bacteroidia > Chitinophagales > Saprospiraceae > Haliscomenobacter. Next base: position 6,857 of record NZ_JANRKL010000029.1, read on the forward strand.
TTTGTCCGTTGTTGGTTTGGGAAGAGATGTGGACCGTTTTGTAAAATTTTTTTTCAAAATACTGTACCTGCCGAATCACATTTTCATAACTGCTGTAAACGCCCACTTGAATCCCCATTTTGCGCGAAGTTGGCAGTGCAGGAGTTGCGGTGCTTGAATTGAGTGGTCGGCGTTGAGCGTCCAGATGCGCGGGATCATCTTCTACTTCACCAGCAAGGGCAGCCATTTCATGTTCTCCGATTTGAGCAATCATCGTATTGGAAGTGGTCAATTTTACCATTGGTACAGTAGAAGCAGTGCGGGGCGCGACGCGGTTGGCGGGTGTATCGTATTTGCGCAGCACCTCCAGCATTTGGGCAGCATCAAGGGTTTCTTCGTAGCGGGAAACCACTATCCCCCTTGCATTAAAGATCAACAGGGAGGGCAGGTATTTTACCCCACAAGCTTCCTTGTCGGCGTAGCCTTGCACTTCATCCACGTCGATTTTTACGGCCAGATATTGCTGACTCAGGTAGCTGGTTACTTCCGGATCGGCAAAAGTGTTTTTGTCCATCCACTGGCAAGGCAGGCACCAGTTGGCGGCAAAATGAACCAGCAATGGACGTTGTAATTGGGCTGCTCTAGCTTTGGCTTCCGCCAGGGATAAGCGGGCGAATTGCACAGCGTGCAACTTTTGGCTTGCTGTAAATAGGCTCAATGCCAACAGCAAGCCCTTGAGAAGGGACAATTTTTTCATGGGACTATGGGATTATATTGCAACTAAAACACTGCAATATATCCCTATTTCCCATGCAGTGCAACCATTAATCTGTTAAAAATCACTCGTTTGCAGAAGAATCTTTGCAATTGAGGCTTTTGAGCAGTGAAAGGTGTTCATCCATGAGGGAACGGGCGGTGCGGTACAATTCTTCAAAGTTGACGATGATCAATTGTAGCTCAGGGGGAATTTGAGTGTGAACCTGTTCGAGCTTCAGGCGGCTACAGGTTACAAGGCCTTCCATCATCTGCAATTTGCGTTGAGCATTGCTGTGGATGATGTTCAAAACTTCGGGATTTTGCGGCTCAACCAGTTGGGCTTTTTTGGCGTGGCCATTGCCATTTGAACAAGGCACCTCATCCCCACTTAAATCCCGTTGTGCCAAATCACAAATGGAAACCCCAAACAATCGGGATAACCTGAGCAGGTTACACACCTTTGGTTCGGCAGTGCCATTTTCGTACGAGGCAATGTTGCCTCGATTCAATCCGATCTTTAACGCAAGTTCTTCTTGACTCAAATTCATCTGCTTGCGCAAAAAACGAATGTTTTTGTCCAAATAAGTAAAGTCAACCATTGGTTCCATTCCATCCAAATTAATCATCCGAAATAAAGGCGAAAGAAAAATATAAAAAGTCCTTCGTAATAAATTAAGCAGTTGAACGACGAATCAATTCCATTCGTCTGCTCCGATTGGTGGTTCAAATCTCATTATTAGAATACAAATTTAAGCGCTCATTGTTTTATGGGTGTTAATTTTTTTAACAAAATTCCTTATTTTTGGAAAAAACTGTCGCGTTGCGACTTTTTTTATTAAAAATGAATCTAAATAGGCAAAAATAATTGCACAAATCCCCGGCATTCTTTATTTTTGTAAAAATTTATTACAAGTACGATAACCCAAATAAATCACCGGACCATGCTTTACGCGATTCAAAATCCGATCTACGAGCAACTTGACAAGGTGAGCAATTCATTGCGCGCCTTTTCACTCAAACTGACCGGTAACTACAACGATGCTGACGACCTTTATCAAGACACTGCGGTAAGGATCATCACCAATGCAGACAAATATAACCAGGGTACCAACTTCAAAGCCTGGGCAGTGACCATCATGCGGAATATTTTCATCAACAATTACCGTAAGAAAGTACGCCGCAACATGATCGTGGATCAGACTCCCAACAATTTCTACCTCAATTCCGGGGAAGAAAGAGTGAACAACGATGGGGAGCACGATGTGTCTTTTGGAGAGTTGATGCTCCTGGTCGACACTTTGCCAAGCGATTTTCGCGAGCCATTTTTGATGGCTTACGATGGGTTTAAGTACGAGGAAATTGCGGAAGAATTGGGCTCCCCGCTGGGAACCATCAAAAGCCGGATTTTCTTCGCCCGTAAAAAATTGCAAAAACTGTACGAAGAAAACTATCGGGAGCGAGCATAAGAACTTGTTTGCGGATTTTTATAAAATAGGAAAAGGCGCTGGGAGATGATCTCCGAGCGCCTTTTTTGTTTTACGTTTACTAAACTTTAGAAATTTAGTAAACGTAAAAACGTCGAACTAGTCTACTGAAACATTTTCATCCCCGCCAAATCCAACAGCTCAATCTCCGCTTGTTTCAAACGAAAGCCAGCCTGGATGGCTCTATCCCGTGCTTGAACCTCCAAAAGGGTCGATTCCCGCACCTCAAAATTGGTAATTTTACCCAAACGGTACAATTCACGCGCCAGATTAGCCTGATCCACGCTTACCTTTAAGTTCGCGTCTTCCAGATCGCGCAATTGTTTGAGCGATTGGTAATCGGCATAACGGGTGCGAATTTGTGCTTCAAGGGTATACAAAAGCTCATCTTGCCGCAATTTGACACTCTCCTCCGCTATTTTGGCGTTGGCTAAATTTTGTTTGCGCAAATGCCCATCGTAAATCGGGTACCGGGCAGTGAGACCTACCGTCGGCCCCAAGTTGCGGTTGGACAATAAAAAGCCAATTGCGTTGCGCTGGTACGAATAGTTAAGGTTGGCAAAAAGATCCAGCTCTGGCTTAAAAGAGCCTTTGATTTCTTTGGTGTTCAAAAGCGCAACTTGTTGATCCATTTTACTCAGAATCACTTCTGGGTGAGCTTGTTTTGCATTTTGAACCAACTCTTCTACGCCGATCACCATTTGAGAAGCAAGGGTAGTATCCACCCTAAACTGTTCATCCACGGGGCGATTCAACAATTGATTAAACGACATGTAAAGCCTTCTGATGTCGGCTTCTTGTTGGACCAAGCGGGCACTATCTGCTGTCAGGCGCGAACGTGATTGTAGCAATTCCAACCCGGTCGCACTACCAATGGTCTTTTTAGCTTGTACCAAATTAAGCAAGTCGCGATCCAGACGTACAGCGTAGCGCAGATTTTCGGTCGTGCGCTCCAATTGGACAATGTTGTAATAGGACAAGGTAATATTGGCCGCAAGTGTTTGCATTTGAGCCGTTGTAATTGCCCGACTTTGTTGCTCGAAGGCGGTAAGGCGATCCCTGGCTGCATACATGCGCCAACCGTCATAGATGGTCCAGAGTGCTTCCACCCCAAAACGGGTGTTAAAGGTGCCCGCATTGGGGGCGCCTCGTGATTCCCCGGTGAAGAATTTTTGTTCAGTGCTATTGATGGCGTACGAAACGGTTCCCGTAGTATTTACCGTTGGTGTCATTCCTGCCCGAGCTGGCGTATTGTTGTTGATGGCCATTTGCTCTTGCTGGCGCAGGATCTGGATGTTGAAATTTTTCTCCAAACCCACTTTTACAGCATCCTCTACGCGCAGCATGGGTGGCTGCGCGTAAGAGAATGAAATAGCAAATAGGATTAGTGAAAAACAGATAATATTATTCAGCAACTGCGATCGCTTCATGCTTTCCTACTTTTTGTCGGTTGAAAAAGGTGTAAATGGCTGGAATCACGTAGAGCGTAAGGATCAAGGAGAAACTCAGGCCGCCGATAATTGCAACGCCCATCGGGATCCGGCTCGTTGATGCAGCTCCCAATGCTAAGGCAATGGGTACAACCCCCAGAATGGTGGCGATACTGGTCATCAGGATGGGGCGCAAACGCAAGGTTGCCGACTCTACGGCTGCCTCATAAGCACTCATGCCTTCTTCCATTTTTTGATTGGCGAATTCTACAATCAAAATCCCGTTTTTGGTTACAATACCCACCAAGACGATGATGCCAATCTCGCTAAAGATGTTGAGCGTGTGGTTGAACCACCACAGCGACAACAAAGCCCCTACCAGCGCCAGTGGTACTGTGAACATGATGATCAATGGATCAAAGAAACTTTCAAATTGGGCGGCGAGGGTAAGGTAAACCAAGGCCAAAGCCAAAATGAAGGCAAACATGATCCCGCTTGAGCTTTCTTTAAAGTCCTTGGAAGTACCCGTTAATGCTGTTTGGAAGGATTCATCCAGGACTTTTGCCCGGACTCTTTCCATGGCTTCAATCCCTTGGCCAATGGTGAACCCGGGATTTAACCCTGCAGATACCGTAGCCGACAGATAGCGGTCATAACGATAGAGTTGTGGTGGACTGGATTGCTCAATGATCCGAACAACGTTGCTGATCGGGATCAATTCTCCCGGTTTGTTCCGAACATACAAGGAGGACAGATCTCTGGGATCGTCCCGATAAATGCGGTCTGCTTCGCCAATAACTTCGTATTGCTTGCTGTCTTTGATGAAATAGCCATAACGCTGACCAGCGTAGTACAATTGGAGGGTTTCCGCTACATCCCGGACATTGAGTTGTAATTTGCGGGCACGTTCGCGGTCAATTTCAAGGCGTAGTTCAGGTTTGTTGAATTTTAAGTCCAGGTCGGTTATCGCAAATTCAGGTTGTTTGGCCGCTTCTTCCATAAAAAGTGGCATTTTTTCCTTCAAGTCGTCAAAATTCGGCGCCTGAACCACAAACTGTACGGGCAAACCGCCAGCCCGGCGATCCGTTGCGATGGTCTGTTCTTGAGTGATCAGTGAACGTGCATAGTTCAACTGGGCTATTTTTGGGAACAGAAATTTGGCCAATTCATCCTGGGTCCGGGTACGCTCTTCGGGTTGTTTGAGGATAATGTTGACAAACGCAGAATTCACTGCACCCGATCCGCTAAAGCCTGGAGCAGTTACCGCAATAACCGCCCGCTTCTCTGGCAGAGTATCCACTATCTTGAGCACTTCCAGTATGTAGCGATCCATGATCTCAAAGGAAGTACCTTCTGGTGCAGTCATTTGTACCCGCAAGCTGCTTTTATCTTCCATCGGGGCCAATTCGGTAGGAATCTTTTTCATCAAAGTGTAGATGCCAAAACCAGCCAGAATGGTAACAAGCCAGGCGACGCCCCGTACTCGCATAAAGCTTTTTAAGGTGCGGTTGTACAAATTCGTCATCCCATTGAAAAAACCTTCAGTGAGGTTATAGATGTAACCATGTTTTTGTTGTTTCAAAAAACGGGCGCTCATCATTGGCGTCAGGGTGAGCGATACGATCATTGAAATGAGGATGGCTCCCGCAACCGTGATCCCAAATTCCCGGAACAGACGCCCCGTCAAACCTTGCAAAAACACAATGGGCAAGAATACAATGATCAAGGTGATCGAAGTAGAAATGATGGCAAAGTAAATTTCTTTGGAGCCTTCATGGGCTGCTTCATAGGGTTTTTGCCCTTCTTCAATCCGCCTAAAAATGTTCTCCATCACCACAATGGCATCATCCACCACCAAACCTGTTGCCAATACAATCCCCAGGAGGGTCAGGATGTTGATGGAGAAATTAAACACATACATGATGAAGAAAGCTCCAATCAAAGAGATGGGAATGGCGATAACTGGAATGAGGGTAGTGCGCCAATTGCGCAGAAACATAAAGATTACCAATACCACCAGACCAAAAGCCAGCAGGAGGGTTTCTTCCACCTCTTTGATCGCTTTGCGGATACTGATGGTCCCATCAAAAGCATAATCAAGGGTAATGTCGGAAGGGATGTTCTTCTTTATTTCATTGACCCGGTCGTACACCCGGTCAGCAATATCGATGTAGTTGGCTCCGGGCAGTGGCGTGATGGCGACCCCTACCATGGGAATGATGTTGTTGCCCCGGAGAATGGACCTTTTGTTTTGCGGCTCCAGATCTACGGTAGCTACATCACTCAATAAAATTGTACCCGAACCATTGTCACGTAGCACAATATTGGAGAATTCTTCTGGCGTAGAAAGTTTACCTTCCGTACGCAATGTCAACTCAGTGCGGTACCCTTCTACCCGACCTGATGGCAACTCAATATTCTGGGTGCGCAGGGCTTCCCGAACATCAAGTGGAGTGAGCTGGTAGGCCGAAAGCAGAGTCGGATCCATTTTAATCCGAATCGCGTAACGCTTTTCACCCCAAATCCGAATATTCGAGATTCCCGGAATGGTTTGGATGCGTTCCTTCATCACATTATTGGCAAATTCACTCAGCTGCATCAGGTTGCGGCGATTGCTCTGCACGGTAATGGACATGATAGGGTTGGAGTTGGCATCCGATTTGGAAACGACGGGGGGGTCGGCATCAGGAGGCAGGTTCCGCATCGCCTGGGATACTTTTTCGCGCACATCGTTGGCAGCAGCTTCCAGGTCGATTCCCAATTCAAATTCAACCCTGATGTTGCTACGACCATCCGAACAGGTACTCGACAGGGAACGAATCCCTGCAATCCCGTTGATGCTTTCTTCCAGAGGCTCCGTAATCTGTGATTCAATTACATCCGCCGCAGCCCCCGTATAAGTGGTTTGGACCGACACCACAGGTGGATCCACACTGGGGTATTCCCGCAAACCCAAGGAACGGAAACCAATGTATCCAAAAAGAACAATCACTATGGAGATCACCGTAGCCATTACCGGCCGGTCGATGCTCAAAGAAGACATATTCATAGGCCATTCGAATTTGGAGATTCAAGCAATTTGGTTGGAATCACTGGCATACCTTCCTTCAGCGCCAATAAACCCGAAAGGATCACCGTATCGCCGGGGGCCAGGCCGTCCAAAATGGCCATGGCAGATTCCAGGCGTTGCCCCGCCAAAACGGGCTGCATTTTTACTTTACCCCCCTTGATCACCAATACTTGCTGGCCATTCAAAATGGGAATAACGGCATCGGTAGGTACCAAAACTGCCGCTTTGTTCTGGCTGGTGATCACTTGTACTTTGGCGAAGTTACCTGGCTTCAAAGTGCCATTGGGGTTCGCACAACGCGCGCGAGCGGTAAGGGTACGGGAGGCAGCATTTACTTCATTGCTCAAGGCATAAATGTCGGCACTGAAGTTTTCATTGAGCCCCTCCACTTTGAAGCGAATGCGTTGACCTGGTCTCAAGTCGCGGGAAAAACGCTCGGGGACTTCAAATTCCAGCTTGATGGGGTTGGTTTGTTGCAAACCTACCAAGATGTCGTTGGGAGATACATAAGCACCTTCACTCAATTGGCGCAAGCCCAATTTTCCACTAAACGGTGCCCGAATGCGGGTTTTGTCGAGTGCAACCTGAGTAATGCGCATATCGGCCCGAGTTTGATCCAGGGTGAGACCAATCCGGTCGTAATCCTCCTGCGAAATCCCGTCGATGGCCAAAAGGTCTTTGGCTCGTTTGAGCTCCCGCTCGTTGTAAGCTTCGCTGACTTTAAGTTTGGCATATTGGGCCTCCAACTCGTCACGATCCAGTTCAGCCAGAAGGGTTCCTTTTTGAACCAATGCACCTTCTTTGAAGAGCAACTTGGTCATCCGCCCGGAGCGTTCTGGGCGAATGTCGACTTGTTCGTTGGGGACAAGGTTGCCCGTTGTGAACAGCGTGTTTTCCAGTACTTGCGTGTTGACGATCATGTAATCGACCGGAGTGGGAGGTGGAGGTCCACCGGGGCCACCGGGACCACCTGGTTTTCCACCAGGACCGGCAGCCATAGCCGTTTCAGCTTTTTTTCCACCACAGGAAGTCAATAGAATACTGACAAGAACCAGACAGAGCAGGGAAGAAATGTACTTCATAAAAATTGCAGGTTAGTAAAATCGAACAAATATTGTTCACGTGCAAAATGGACTTTAAATGTAAGAACTCGTGTAAACAAGCTCTATGCCGGAAAAATACGAAACTTTATTGGGTCAGTTACTTGAAGTTTAAACAATTGCGACCGAGTGCGGGTTGAAAGGGAAAAATGTCGTCTAGCGACGGGGAAAGGTTGTTGGTCGTCGGTAGAAAATGGATGGAAGGGTAAAAAACTTTTGGCTGTCGAAAAAACGATTCAAATTGGTTCCAATTATCAGGTAAACTGTTATCCCTGTTGGCCAATCATCCAAGCCCTAAAGGTGTTTGCTTTTTTTCTACTCACCGTCACCTCCTCCGAAAAAGCCGGATTCAACTGCAAAAGCAAACGCCCCGAACCTTCCGTTTCCACCTTGCGAATCGCCTGTCGATGGGCGATGATTTGTCGGTTGAGGCGAAAGAACTCACTACCTGGCAGACTTTCTTCCAGTTGCTCCAAAGTTTGATCAATGGTAAAAGATTGTCCTTGCAAATTGCGGATCACGCATAAATCTCCCGCCACACTGAGGTAGGCAATTTCCTCCAGGTTCAAAGGCACTTGGGCTTTGCCTTGATTGACCAACAAACTGCGCAAAGCCCGAACAGTTGGGGGCATATTCGCATTCAGAGGACTCGAGTTTTCCAAACTGCTGATCTGCTCTTGCAACCCTTCCACTACCCGCTGATGATAAACCCGCAGCCACATCCCAGTGTACAACAAGTGCATCACCAACAAAAACATACAAGCCATCGGGATATCGGTCATAAAAACGATCTCGATGTTGAACAGCGGATGCCGTTGTGCCAGGTAGGTGTTGTATACAAAAGTAGCCATCAATACCATGAAGCTGGAGAGGCCAAAACAGGTGGCACCCTGGATCAATGCGCGTGGAAAGGCCTGATCTACCCAGGAGTATTTTTTGTCAAAACGGAGGATAAAAAAACGGTTGAGTTCCCAAATCAAAAAGGTGACCAAAATGGCTACCCCCAAATCCAGATAGTACTGTGGGTCCTTCAACAATTGGCCAAAAGAAGCAACCTCCCCAATGTTGCGGTACAGGAATCCCCACAAGGGAATGGCAATCAAACGAAGGTTACGGTCAGGATAGGAAATGGATAAAAGCATAGCTGTACGTTCGGTGCAAAAGTACAACTATGCTTTTATAGTCTAAAACGTTAATCACGGCAACTTAGACAAAACCTCCGGTACCCGATTCACCAGCACACTGCTCAAAAAAGCAAAACGCCCTCCTCCTTCCCGACCCACATTGGTGGAAGTAAACACCGTTATTTTTTGTTGGGGCAAATAAATCAAGGAGCATTGCCCACCAATTCCTCCACCGTAATGCCCAAACTCCGGCTGCCCACCGCCAAAATTCACCCACACCAAGCCCAGCCCATAATCCGGTTCAGTCGATTGTTTGCCCTGTACCCAGCTCGTCATTTCCTTCCAGGATTGTGCGTTCAACAATTTGCCACTCGCCAGCGCATCCATAAAAGTGACCAAGTCTAGTGGTGAGGCGATGATTCCATCTTCTCCATACCCGGAATAAGCGGCGATGTTGAGGTTGGTTTGGGTACAGTTTTCCAATACCCCATTGGCGTAACGATCCCAGTAATGGTTGGGCAAGGTTAGATTGCCGGGATAGCCATTTTGTAGTTTGTAATAGGTGTTCTTCAGTTGCAGGGGCTCCAGGATTTCCGCTTTGATGACCTCAGAGTGGTCTTTGCCACTGGCTTTTTCCAGCACATAGGTCAGGAGCAAATAATTGGTATTGGCGTAAGCCCAGTCTGTCCCTGGTTGGAAAAGCAGAGGTTTCTCAATGACGTATTCCAACAGCTCCTCCCTCGACCAGGGGCGGGTAGGCCGATTGAGCAAGTCCGAAAGTCGCTTCAAGTCATCATGAAACTCCCGATAACCCGAAGTTTGATTGAGCAACATGCGCACCGTGACGCCCTTTGCCTGGGTAAGGCGATTGGCGATGGCCGTGGGTAAATAATTGGAAATCGGGTCATCTAGTTTCAACAAGCCACGTTCGGCCAGGCGTAGGGTAGCTACGGAAACAAACGTTTTGCTGACACTGTACGCATGTTGAACCTGGCAGGTCTGCATGGGGGTATGGTCTTCCAACTTGGATAAGCCGCTGGCGCCAGCCCAAACCCCATTGGCATCTTTGACCGCCACCACTGCGCCGGGTATACCTTCGGCGACAAAGCTGTCGATCAACATTTGTAAACGCCCCGCCAAAGGATGGGTAGGATTGATGCCCGGCGCCACACAGTTTTGCTGGGGCGCAATGGCTTGTTCGGTACTCTCACAGGCACTCAGCAGCCCGAGTACCAGTAGGAATAAAATGGGTGCAATTTTCATGGGAATTAAAATTTGAAGGTTTGCCCTACGGTGATCAAATGGATGGGGAAAACAGGAAAGGCTTCGTTGTAGCCGAGCAGCGCCTGTGCCTGATACTGCACAAAAGGCCGCCAATGCTCGCTAACTCGGTAGCCCAAATGCAGGCCAGCTGGTACAAAAAAGAGCGCCTTTTGGTTCTTTTGGGTTTGCCATTGCCCTTCTGCGTCCCGCACCAAACCCGGTCCAGAGCCCAGATTCAATTGGTAACCCAGACCTAAATCAAATCCAGCTTCCAGCTTGCCGATCCGAGGGTGATAACTGAACTGGCTTTGCAGGTAAAAACTGCTGCCCTGTGAACGGGTGCGGTAATGGCCTAAATCCAGCCGCAAACCAGAGGTCTCGGATTGATTCAAGGGGTAAGTAATGCCTGCACTGAGGCCCATGTTGCGGAAATTTTCACTGAGTCGATAGCCAGGCATGCCAAAAGCCGGGAAATTCAACGAGACTTGATACAGGAGTTTGGACTGCGCCCTCCCCCAGCCTACTACGGCCAGTACGAGTAAACTTGCAGCCAGCATTTTGTACTTTTTCATGATCCTTCATTGTTGGATGATCGAATGATTTCGTTGGCTAAAGGATGCAAAAAACACAGGCCAGGCCGCAGGATTGGCGGGGCTTTTCGGCTGAAGTGACGGAAATGAGGGGGTGAAAGAGCGGGAAGTGGGGGTTGAGGGAACGGGTAAAATGTCCTGTTTAGCAACTCACATTATGCAGTTAGAATGCGGCTTCGCTACTTTTTTATAACCACGACGTACACGACGAGCACGACGAATGGCTACCGCCACGACACGACGCAAATCGTCGTGCTCGTCGTGTACGTCGTGGTAAAATTAATCATGAGCAGCGAAGCTGCGAAAAATATCAATATCTCTTCTTATTACTCGTTGCTATCGCAAAATCCAATCAAGGCTGACACTTTTGAATTTGGGGTAAACTTGAACCAAGCGAATATTTTTCAACACCCCCTACCCATTTTTGAACAACTCAATCAGCGCTGCAGTCATTGCCGTAATCCCGGTACGAATCGTCCCCGGCGGATACGGATTAAACACTGAACTATGCAGCGGCGGGTAGCTTTCTGTGGGTTTGGGCTGGAGGTTTTCGTCAAATTTATTCGGGTTGACCGAGCCCAACCAAACAAAGCCCAGCGGGATTTTGCCATCCAGCCCATAACTTGAAAAATCCTCCCCGAAGGTGTAGCACTGTTCCTGGCGCACCTTATCTTCTCCAAGGGTTTGTTCAAAACTGGATTGCAGTTCATCCATCAACGCTACATCATTGATCACGGGTTTGGTAAAAAAGCCGCGCTCAATGACTTCGGGGAACAGCTCCTTCGGCAAACCCGAGGCGATGGCTTCACCCTCACAAATCTGTTTGATTTCGGCCATAATTTTCTCATAAACGGGCACACTGAAACAACGTACCGTGAGTTTCAATTCCACCTGATCGGGTAAAATATTGTGCGACGAGCCCCCATGGATGCTACAAACCGACACTACAGTGGGTTCAAAAGGCGACATCACCCGGCTGACTATGGTTTGCAAACGCACCACAATACTCGCAGCCAGTACCACCGCATCTTTGGTCGTTTGGGGATAGCCCCCGTGGCCGCTGATCCCCTTGACGATGATTTTTGGCATTTCGATCAAAGCCATCGCTGGTCCACGCACTACTCCGATGGTACCCGCAGGCAAAGTTGGTGAAACATGGTAGGCCAAAGCTGCTTTCGGCAATGGAAAATGATCGAACAAACCCGCTTTGATGAGTTTATCGGCTCCATTGTCAAATTCTTCACCGGGTTGGGTCACAAAAACCATCGTACCCGCCCATTCTGATTTCAATTTAGCCATTGCTCTGGCCACCCCAACCAAATTTGCGGAATGTAAAGAGTGCCCGCACTGATGTCCGATATTGGGAATTTTGGAAGCCCAGGCTTCGCCGCGTAAGTCGGGTTGGGGCAAGGCGTCACAATCGGCGCGAAATAAGTAGGTCGGGCCTTCACCATTTTTCATCACCCCTACAACTCCCGTTTCGCGCACCATCTGGACCACATCACAACCGGCAGCGCGCAGCTCTTCGGCCTGGCGTTGGGAAGTATTGAAGGTGTCCATCCCGAGTTCGGGATTTTCGTTATAGTGGCAAAAGAGTTGGAAAATATGCTCGTAATCTGTTTCGACGTGCTGGCGAATGGTGTCAATTAATGGCATGTTTGAGGAAATCTGGTGATGCAATTGGTGGCAAATTTACTGAAGTTGTGACTTAGGTGCTTAAGAAATACCTTAGAAGAAAAACTACTCCCATATCACCCGCTCCCCCTTTTCAAACCAATGCTCATACTGCTCCGCATACTTCCGATTCAGCGCCTCCCGCCGAATTTTCAAAGTAGGTGTCAACACTCCATTCTCTACCGCCCAGGGCTCCCGGGTGATGACTACCGCCTTCACCCGTTCGTAATGCGCCAATCCGGCATTGACCTCTTCCAGGGTTTGAATCAAAGAAGCCTGGACCATTTCCAGCGGCGTTTTTTGACCAATTTCAGAAAGCACCGCCAGCGCTAAAGGTTGGGGGATGGAAAAACCCACCACACACAATTGTTCGATGTAGCTGTTTTTGGCAAAACCCCATTCAATCGGCGCGGGGACGATGAATTTCCCTTTGGCCGACTTAAAGGTATCGGACACCCGGCCGATCAATTTCAGGTAACCATCTGGGGTGATTTCCCCTTGATCGCCCGTATGAAGCCAGCCATCCTGAATAACTTGTGCCGTGCGTTCGGGGTCATTGTAATACCCGGCCATCACCCAGGGCGCCCGCATGATCACTTCCTGGGTTTGGGGATCGATGCGAATTTCAACATTGGCCATCGGTTTGCCCACCGTGCCGGGACGAATGTCGGTGCGGGGCATCAAGGTGCAGCCGCCAGTATTTTCCGTCATGGCGTAAACTTCCTGGACAGCGAGGCCCAGTTTATTGAAAAAAGCCTTTAAGGAATCGGGCGTAGGTGCCGCTCCGGTCAGTAATACCCTGGCTTTGCTCAAACCCAATCCTTGAATGATTTTTTTCTTCAAAAATGCCCCCAGTACCGGAATTGAGAGCAACAAATTCAGACGTTTTTCCGGCAAACGTTCCAAAATGGCCAATTGAAACTTGGACCAAATGCGGGGAACAGCCAGGAATAGCGTAGGTTGCGTGCTTTGTAGATTTTGGGCAAAAGTGTTAATCGATTCACTGAAAGAGACCGTCCCCCCAGTGGCCATACTGGCACATTCAATGATGATGCGTTCGGCAATGTGATTGAGAGGCAGGAAGGAGAAAAATCGATGGTCTTCAGTAGAAAAATCGATCAGGTTGCCGTTGACTTTTTCGTTGTGAATCAAGGCTGCGGCGTGGTAATAATTCAGCATTACGCCCTTGGGTACGCCGGTGGTGCCCGAGGTAAAGATGACCGTCCACAAGTCGTGAAGTTCAGGAAGTGGGTTGCCTTCGATAGGTGTGACATTGGCCAGTAATTGATCCCAATCCTGGCCTTCCTCAACCAATGAATTGCCTGGGTAGTGAGGGAAACGAATCAACTCCACTCCTTCCATTACTCCCGAACGCATGCTAGGCCAATCGTCCAGTTTGCCTACGAACATAAGCTTTGCTTCACTTGCTACCAAGACCTGATTGAGCTCTTTGGCGGTCAGATTGGGGTAAAAAGGCACAGAAACAAAGCCCCCCATCATCAGTGCCAGATCGGCAACGATCCAGTGGTAGCAGTTTTTGGATACGATGGCTACTTTATCACCTGACTCCAGGCCCATGCCTTGAAGCACCCGAACCAGGCGGCGCGCCATTTGCCCAACTTCACGCCAGGAGTAGGTTTTCCAGACACTGCCTTCTGGTTGACGCAAATAAACGGCGTCTCCTTTTTTTTGTTCCCATTCATAAAAATAGGTCAGGATGCTCTTTAGGTCGGCTTCATTTAGGCCTGTGAATTCTTGTTTGTCTTGCAGCGCCATGGACTGATGTTTTCACAAAGTATACGAGCTAAGTTAGCAATAATTTAGCACCTCGCCTTCGGCGAAGCGCGACAACATTTTTCAGCCACAAATGACACAAATTTTCACAAATAGGGCACGAACTTCGTTCGTGTCGGGAGCACAAACGCTAGTTTGTGCCCTATTTGTGAAAATTTGTGTCATTTGTGGCTAAATTTCAAAAAAACACTCCACCGGAGGTGGGGTTCTAAATATTCACCTTTTTTACTCAAATCTGAAATTGTTGGCCATGCAAACGTTGGCCACCATCCACATACATCGTCTCGCCCGTGATGTAGGAGGCAAAAGGAGAAACCAAAAACACACTCAACCAGGCCACTTCATCGGTAGTGCCGAGGCGTTGCATCGGGATAGTTTCCGCCAGGCCGTTCAACATTTCCGGGGGATAGTTTTCAAGCCCAGAAGACTGGATGATCCCCGGCGCCACTGCATTCACCCGGATGTTGTATTTGCTCCACTCCACGGCCAGGGTTTTGGTCAGGTTGTCCACTCCAGCGCGGGCAGCACCAGTGTGGGCCATGCCAGGAACGCCCCGGTAAATATTGACGATGATGTTGAGGATAGACCCTTGTTTTTGAGGAATAAAAAAAGCTTTGGCCATCGCCTGGGTCATGTACCAGGTGCCATTGAGGTTGTTGTTGATGACGGCGTTCCAGCCTTTTTCAGCCATATCTTCGGCCAGGGAAGGGAATTGCCCTCCGGCGTTGTTGACCAGAATGTCCAGGCGACTGGCTTTTTCCCGGATAAATTCCACAAGTTCCTGGATTTGAGCGCTATCGCGGATGTCGCACACTCTATAGTGGCAGGTGCCCAATTGGCTCAGACTCTCCTGCGCTTTTTGGAGTTTTTCTTCCTTGCGCCCGGAGATAAAGACCTGGGCTCCTGACTTCAACAATTGGCTGGCAATGGCATATCCGATGCCACTACCGCCGCCAGTAACCAGGGCAACTTGTTGGGAAAAAACGTTGGCTTGCAGCATGATGAAATGGACTAATGGGTGAATGTGCTGAATTGCTACTGAAAAAATATTAATAAACGGAATTGCTCGTTTCTAACGCCCAGACCGGTGCATCCCTCGGAATTTGTCTTTTCAAGTCCCGCTCAAATTCATGCGCGTGAACTTCAATGCTATGGCGTTTTGCCTTGAGAAATTCTCGACTGACGTGCTCCGCATCCTTTTCTGCCAACTCCGCCAGATTTTTGGGCAAGACCCAGCGCCCAGCAATATAGTTGGCAGCCAACTTAGCCTGTAAATCACTGTACGGCCAAACGGCGCCTTGCGGTTGAAAAAGGCCAATAAAAATCAGACTGGGGTGTTCGGGATGGAACATGCGCAGGTAAAGCGGAACCCGATCTGCTTCCTCATAATTGATAAAATCGGGGGCAAAAAAAGGCGTGCTGATTTTGTACCCCGTTGCCGCAATGATGGTATCGTACTCCTCCTCTACCCCATCGGTAAAAAACACCTTGCGACCTTCCACCTTAACCAGGCCCTTACGGGGATGGACTTTACCGTGGCGAATTTTGTACAACAACTCCGAATTTACAGTAGGGTGCGCCTTGAGTACCGGAAAATCCGGATCAGGCAGACCATAATCCGAATATTTACCCACCTGAATGCGTAGGCTTAGTTGGCGCAAAAATGCTGCAATTGGCTTGGGCACCCACAGCATCTGGCCGTTAAAGGTATCGGTGGGTTTGCCCATAAAAAACTTGGGTACGATGTATTGTGGGCCGCGGGTACTAATGGCCACAAAACTGGCTACCCTACTGATTTCCACCGCACAATCACAACCGGAATTGCCCGCTCCCACGACCAAAACCCTTTGATCTTTGAATGGCTCGGCCATTTTGTAACTGTGGGAATGCAGGTATCGCCCTGCAAACTGCGCTGGCCAATGTTCAGGATGTCGGGGCACATTGTGGTGCCCATTGGCAACCAACAAATAATCAAAAGTTTCTTGTTGGCCGTCGCCAAGGGTAATCAACCATTTTTCGCCAGCTATTTTTTCCGCTTTTTGCACTTTGGTGTTAAAGCGGATGTAGGGATACAAGCCAAAATGCTCCGCATAAGCCAGAAAGTATTTCAACAATTGATCGTGGGAAGGATAATCTGGGTACTCAGCAGGCATGGGAAAATCGACAAACTGCGACATTGTCTTGGAGCTGATGATGTGGGTGGTTTCACATACACTGGAATGCGACTCTTCCGCTGAATACACCCAATTGCCCCCAATCTGGTCATTTTGCTCGTAACACACAATTTCAGTCAATCCCGCTTGCAGCAAATTTTTCAGGGTGGTAATGCCCGAACAGCCTGCGCCAATGACACAAATTCGCTTCATGATCCGATGTAGTTTTTTTCAACTCTGAAAGTAAAATAAAGATAAAAATAAAATTGTTTTGTTATTTTTTTACTAAAAACAAAATGATTATTTTTAAACATTAAAACAAATTTTTCACCTAAATGACTCTGCATTATGGAAACAACTAAAACAAATTGGCTGGCAGTAATCGTTGCTGCTGTAGGAGGGGTCCTGATTGGATTTCTTTGGTATGGATTGCTATTTCAGCAACAGTGGATGGCCGGCAACGGGATTACGATGGATGAAAGCCAGGCGAAATTGTTCAAAAACGGCGTAGAACAACCCGGCTCAAGTGTGCCGATGATCGTCAATATGATCGCTATGGTGTTTTATGCTTTGGTTATGAATTGGCTCCTGAAACGCAGCGGTGCCAATACTCTAAGCACAGGTTTGATGACCGGGGGAGCAGTGGGATTGATCATGGCTGTAGGTGTATTTGTGGCCAATCTTTTTGCTATGGCGCCATCCAGTCTTTCTTTGGTTGATGGTAGTTATTCACTGGTTTTGTTCGCGGTGATGGGGGCGATATTGGGGGCTTGGCAGAAAAAGTGAAAAGTGAAAAGTGAAAAAATATAGGAGCATTTCTATCTCTCCAAATTTTTGGGCAGGAAATAATGGCCAACAGTTGTAAATCCTATGGTACCTGCTTTTCACTTTTCACTCTTCACTTTTCACTACTTCGCCGGATACAACACCGCCGTAGCCCGATTCGACCCACCAAAAATAATTTTGGCTACATTTTGGATGTCTTGGGCGGTCAGTGCAGCCAGGTGTTTATCGTAGTTGAGCATGAGTTGAGGGTCGGCCTTGAAGATCTGGATGTTGTTCAATTCATTCATCCAATATCCATTGGTTTTGACTTGTTCCCGGTGTTGTTCGGTCCATTGCGTTTTGATTTTGGCCAGGTCTTCTTCTTTGGGGCCATTGGTTTTGATTTGTTCAATTTCCGCCAGAGCCGCAGCAATGAGTTTGTCCACGTTTTCCGGGCCGCAGGGAAAGGTCAAGGAGGCACTAAAGTTTTCATAAGGCCGCTTGTTGACCGAACAACTCACATTACCACCATAAATGCCGCTCATTTCTTCCCGCATTTTTTCGATCACCCGAATATTGAGGATTTCCGCCAGTGCGTCCGCCTGAAAATCCAGATCGGGCGTGTAGGCTACCTCGCCATGCCATGCAATCAGCACCTCACTTTTGGCATCAGCGCCACGATATACCTTGAGTTCCTGTACCCCAGCAATGTTGCGCAGGCCATTGTCTTTCCAGTTGCGCTCTTTGCCACTAACGGGTAAGGCTCCGAGGTATTGAGCAATCAAAGGTTTCATTTTGGCCTCATCCAGGCTGCCTACAAAAATGAAATGTTGTCCCGTAGCGTCTCCAATACATTCCTTGTAAATGGTCATTGCTCTATCGAGGTTGACCTTTTCATAATCGCTGGGTTTAGGGAGGCTAAATTGCCAGGGGCTATTGTTTGACATCCAGTTACTGACCGTGTCATAAAAGGCAAATTGAGGATTGGAACTCATCATGGCCCACTGTGATTTTTGTTTGGCTTTATACCCAGCAAAAAGGGCTTCATCCCGCCGGGGAGCAGTGGCGTACAGATAAACCATTTGTAGTGCGGTTTCAAAATCTTTGACGCTGCTACTTCCAATAAAACCAGCGCTCAGGTTACCAATCGAAGGGCGGGCATTGGCAATTTTTCCAGCGTTGATTTTGCGTAAATCGGTAGGCGAAAAATTCGCTAACCCCATCTCCCCAACAATCCCGCCGATCAGAGAAGCGTTGCGCAAATCTTCAACCGGGTAATTGTTGATTCCACCAAAACGAGCTGAGCGGAACATGATTTCGTCGTTTTTAAAATCGGTGGTTTTTAAGGTGACTTTTACGCCATTGCTTAGGGTTAACTCAGTGATGCCTAAGGCAGGGTTGGAACTTTCATTGACAATTCTGCCACCACTGGGAGGGGCGGCCATTAAGCTACTGGCCAGGGCTTTTTCCTCATAGGGTTTGACCACTTGTTTGCTGGCTTTGGTATACATGGCCAACAATTGAGCTTCAGTAGGCAGGGTATGATTGCCTTTTTCCGGCCCGGTTAGCAAAATGAACTTGTGGCCATCCATTTTAAAACCGCTGAATAATTTATTGACGTCCTGCACCGTAGCTTTTTGCAAAAAGTCCTGGTGGTATTTCAATTCCAATTCAATGCCTGGGGCAGGTTCCTTATCCAGGAAGTGACTGAGGTATTCCTGAACATAATCTTCAGATTCGGTCTTGTTCTTCTCCTTGGCCATACTTTCCATGGAATTGAGCATGCTCTTTTTGGCGCGTTCAAATTCGGAGGGTAAAAAGCCATATTTCCGGGCTTGTTCCAAAACGCCCAAGGCTGCAGTCAATGCCGTATCGATGCCCACCTTGCCAATGCCACAGGAAAGGGTAAAGCTTTTGTAGCCACGGGCCATTCCCCCATCAAAAGCACCTGCTCCAAGGAAGGGAGGATTGGCAACTTGTGAGACCTCCCGAAAACGGGCACTCATCATGCTGGTCAACAAACGCCCCAAAATGTATTGCTGGTAAGCCCCCAGAGTGTTGGCATCTGCACTTTTGATGTTGTCGTAATAAATTTGCAGGCTGTAATTGGTTGCCTCTTTATCGCTGACCACCCGGACTTCGGTTTTGCTCCGAGCAGGCAATGGAGTGGCAACCCGAGGTACAATGGTAGCAGGATTGGGAATGGCCTCAAAATGTTTTTTGATCAGGGCCAAAGTGGCATCCGGATCAACATCCCCTACCACAATCACTGCCATCAAATTCGGCCGGTACCAGGTGGTATAAAAACGTTTGATGGTTTCAGGTTTGGCGTTTTTGATGATTTCATCCTTACCAATGGGTAGGCGACTGGCGTATTTGGAGCCTGCAAAAAGTTGGTTGCGGTATTGCGCAAACATACGATCCCAAGCCCCTTTGCCCAGGCGGGATTCCTCCAGGACAACGCCACGTTCTTTGTCAATTTCAGCGGGGTCATACGTACAGTTGTGCGCCCAGTCTTCGAGGACTTGCAAACCTTTTTCCAGGTTACTGGGGTCTTCCAGCGGTACTGGTAGCATGTAGACCGTTTCGTCGAATGAGGTGTAGGCATTTAAGTCAGCACCAAAACGAATGCCCATTTTTTCCAAAAAACCAACCAATTCGTTTTTAGGGAAATTTTTGGTTCCATTGAAAGCCATGTGTTCACAAAAGTGGGCTAACCCGAGTTGGGTATCATCTTCCTGTAAGGAACCCGCATTGATGGCGAGTCGCAGTTCTACTTTTTTTTCAGGTTTGGCGTTTTTGCGGATGTAGTAAGTCAGCCCGTTTTTGAGCTTTCCGGTTTGTACTGCAGGATCTAGCGGTAAGCGATCGGTTAGTGCAGTCTGAGCCTGGTTGCTGAGGGTGTATACCAGCAAAACGGCAAGGAGAAATAAACGTTTCATATAGGTACGAGGTTTTTTACAGTGTAAAGATGCAGGCAGGCACAAAAGTGGCGTATGTACATTGCTATAACAAAACGTTTTCAATAAATTGATATTGCTTTATTCTACCTCAAATCGTCATTTTTTTTTATTCCAAAGTAATGATTTTCAACTCCACTTTGCGGTTCAGTTTTTTAATGGCTTCGTCCGTACTTTCACCATACCCTTTGAGCGCTATCCGCGTGACGGGGTAACCTTTGTCCACTAAATAAAGTGCGATTTTTTTGGCCCTTCTTTCAGACAATTCAAGGTTGTAACCATTATTGCCAACATCATCTGCATACCCGTCTATTTCGATGCGTTGTACTTCCTTGCCTGCAATGGTTGCAATAAAGGCATCCAGTTTATCCTGTTCACTTATCTCCATTTCATCACTATCAAATTTGAACAAAAAACTTTTGTTGTACCGCTGGGGTTTGCGCACCTTCATGCTGGTCACGGTAGTGTCGGGATTCCCAATGTTGGTATTTTTGATTTTTGGAACTTCTGCTGGTTTTACATACACTGGTTGCAGGCGAAGTTCAAGTGAATAAAAGCGTTTGTTGTCCCAGACGGGGATATTAAAATTGCGGCTATAGGGCAGGTATCCGTTCACATTTGCTTCGGTTTTCAAAAGGGATATGGAGGGCAAGCAAATGAAAAACCTCCCATCCTGGTCGGTTTGAATGGATTCGCGATCAGTGATTTTGACAATGGTTTGAATTGGTTTTTCAGATACGGAATCTTTCACAAATCCCTCCACAAAAGTCATGGGTTCACTGTACAATGGCTCTTTGAATTGTACCTGATAAATGTCCATCCCCCCAAAACCTTCTGGTCGGTTGGAGGCAAAATAGCCTGTACGGCCATCTGCAGATAAGTAAAAACAACGCTCGGTAAAAGGAGAATTGATCTCCGGCCCCAGGTTGGTAGGCAACTCCCAAACTCCTTTTTCATTCAAAAAACTCATAAAAATATCCTGATCGCCAAGGCTGAGGTGACCTGTGGAAGTAAAAAACAAGGTTCGCCCATCGTTGGAAATAAAAGGAGACTCTTCATCCTGGGCGGTGTTGATGTTGGGGCCCATATTCTTGGGTGGGCTCCAGGAACCATCCAACATTTTTTTGCTGTACCAAATGTCGGCGCCGCCAAGTCCTCCTTCGCGGATACTCGAAAAATAAAGGGTGCGGCCATCACAGCTGATCGCGGCTTGAGATTCCCATTTTTCAGAATTGGGATGCCCCTGAATTGGCTTCACCTCCTTGATTTCGTAACCCTCAATTTGGGCTTCCCAAATGTCACATACCCCAATCACATCCTCCCGTTTACAGGCGGTAAAAAACATCCGGCGCCCATCGCGTACCAGGGTACTCATGCCCTCGTCCAATTTAGTATTGAAGGTGCTGCCTACATTCTCGCCCCTGCGCCAGCCATTCACTTCGTGGATACTGTAGTACAAATCTTCATCACGCCCTGTAGCACTCATCCGGGTGTAAAACAAAAGAGATTGGTCGTTGGTCAGACAGGGAAAATACTGGTCGTGTTTATCATTGATGTTGGAGCCCAGGTTGTACACACTCACATCTTTGAGCAACACGTTCGTATCCTGGGAAACGGTACAAGCTCGAATGTTGTTCGGCAATTTTTCGAGGTAGCCAGCCTCAAGGGTTTGTTCATGTAAGCCATTGGCCGTAAAAGAAAGGTCTTCGAGCAATTGCAGGCGTTGAAACTGCTGAAAATAGGTCACTGCCCTCATTTTTTGCCCCATTTTATAATACAATTGTCCGATCTCGTAATAAACGGCTCGTGAAAACTTGGGGCTGAGTTCCACCACCTTGAGGTAGGCGTTGAGTGCTTGTTGGTAGTTGCCCAACTGCTCAAATGCAGCTCCCATTCCACGCCGGGCAGCGTGTAGACTGTCACTGATGGCCAGTGCTTGCTTGTACAGTTTGATGGCCTTATTGTATTTTTTTTCGGTAAAAGCTATGTCGCCTTCTTTGGTGAATTGAGCGGCCATAACCAGGTTTTGCCCGGAAAGTTCAATCCAGGCAAAGCAACAAAAGCTGAGGAGGAGTAGGAGTTTATGCATAACATGAATAGGTTTTGGGGGCGAACAAGATTAGGGGATTGGGGAGTTCCAGACTCGGTGTCTAAAATGGCACTATGGCCTTGCGGTTCCCTGATTCCCTTTTAAAATAACCCCTGGCTTTTTCCCGGTCAATTGACCTGAAGCTATAACGGCAATTCCATTGACAAAAACGTATTCCATACCCGTAGAATAGGCATGGGGTTGATCATAGGTAGCCGGAGCACTGATTTTATTGGGATCAAAGATTAGAATATCAGCGGCTTTGCCGGGGCGCAATTGGCCACGATCGCTCAGATTGAAGCGGGTAGCGGGCAGTACGGTCATTTTGCGGATGGCTTCTTCCAGGGCCATGAGTTTTTGCTCCCGCACGTAGGCGCCCAGGACCCGCGCGTTGGTGCCGTAAGCCCGAGGGTGCAACATGCTGCGGCCAAAACTGGCAACCCCCGCATCAGAGGCGATCATACAATAAGGGAATTGCATGATTTTTTTGACATCCTCCTCCCCCATTTTATGGAAAACCATTTGGACCCGAGGGCCGCGAGAACAGAGTTTGAGCACGGTTTCTATTTCGTCGTCCAGGCTGAAGGTTTCACCTTTCTGCTTTTGGGTAACCTGTGTGATGGATTTTCCATTCAGGGTGGTATCCCAGGGGCAATTGGCGATCACGGCGAAGCTGTAGTTTTCAGCTCCACTTTCTGCCAACATTTTTTTCATTTCGCTTACAATTGTCGCTTTGACCTTTGGGTTGGCCAAGCGGATATTGAGCGAATCATTGCCGCCGCCCAGGGCCCATTCCGGAATTTGGGTGCTTAAAGTGGTGCTACTGGCAGTGTAGGGATATTGATCCACCATGACATCAATTCCCGCGCTGCGGTATTCGTACAACTTGTTGATCAGGGCCTCACTTTTCCCCCAGGAGGCTTTGCCAGCTACTTTGAGGTGGGAGATTTCAACCGGAATTTTGGCTTCCCGGCCAATCGTTACAGCCTCTTCAACCGCATCGAACACCCGGTGATCCTCGTGGCGAATATGAGAAGCATAAACTCCTTTATATTGTGCTGCGATTTTTGCCAAAGCAACAATTTCGTCGGTTTTGGCAAAAGTACCCGGAATATAGATCAAACCCGTAGACAAGCCCAAAGCCCCATCTTTCATGGCCTTGGTCATCAGTTCCTGCATTTGGGTCAACTCCTTGGAGCTGGGTGCCCGGTTGACGGAGCCCATCACTTCGCTGCGGATGGTATTGTGCCCCGCCAGTGCGCCCACATTGGCGGCGATGCCGAGTTTTTCGAGTTCCTGAAAAAACGCATTTAGATCCTGGGCTGAATTGCCACAATTTCCCGTAACCAGGGAGGTCACGCCATCAAAAAGGAAATTGGCGGCGCTGGGATTGCTTTGAATGCTGCCTTCGATATGGGTATGTACATCGATAAAACCGGGGCAAACAATTTTACCCGTAGCATCAATAACCTGCGTAGCAGTAGCGGCCCCCAAACCTCCGATGGCCGCAATTTTACCATCACGCACACCAATATCGATTTTAATTCGCGGCTGGCCAGTTCCATCCACCAGCTGGCCGTTTTTAATGAGCACATCAAAGTTAACCTGCGCGGAAAGCGCAGGTACCAGCATAAGGCAGGAAAAGACGTATAATAGTTGCTTCATAGTGTTCCAGTCTGATAATACACTTTCAGACTGGAAAATTAGCAGATTTTTTGGAATCAACGTGACCAACGGACACCCAAATAAAATTCTCTTCCATGAATGGGGCTAAATGCATAGGCCGTATCAAAGTAATTGCTAAAGCCAGGCTGGGTTTGGGGATCATTGAACCCGACCAATGGGGAATAAGCCTGGCGGTAATCAAACAGGTTTTGTACCCCGGTGAATACCTCCAGTTTACCTTTCGACAGGCTTTTGATCAGCTGAAGGTTGTGTATCGAAAAAACTGGTGAGCGAGTGGGTCGGGGTGTCGGAAATGGTTGCCCGTTGGGGTCCAGATCAAAAACTTCTGGCAGGGCCATCCTGCCGGTCCAGTTGGCAGTGTAGGCCAGGGTGATGGCCGCCTTTTTGAAGCGGTAATTGACCACCGTCAAACCTGTCCAGCCAGGAGCAAAGGGAATAGCTCGGGTTTCAAAATTGCCATTTTCGACTGCATCATACTGGGTACTGCGCAAAAAACTGGCCCCCAAAGTGTAATTCAGCGGAAACCGAAACTGATGCTGCAAAGAAATATTGATGCCCCTGGTTTGGGCATAGCCATCGGTATTGGCGTAAATGATTTTGCCGGGAGTATCGTAGCTGGGGATAATTTTGTTGAGAAAATGGGTAAAAAAGGCGTCGACGTCCAATGAGCCCTGGCTTTCGCCAAGGGTAAAAATATGGTTGTAGTTGATGGAAAAATTGTAGGAGCGCTCGGGCTCCAAATCTTCAGTGATCACTACTTCCCGCTGCCCGGTGACAAAAGCGTGATCTTCGGTGAATAAATTGACCAGCCGAAAGCCAGTTCCTGCATTCAAACGCCAGGTGGTCCAGTCGCCAGTTTTGTATTTCAAATTGAGGCGAGGGGAAAAAATGGGGCCATTGCCTTTGTACAAATCCAGTCGAGAGCCCAACAAGAGGGTCATTTTGGGCTGGATGGTCCACTCATCCTGTACAAATACGCCTGGAATGTATTGCAGGTCTGCACCGTTGGGCGTAGCAACGGTATTGTCGTCGTAGCGTTGCAGGCGATTGGTCAGCCCCAGCAGCAGGTCGTGTTTGTTCAATTTCGGATTCCAGATCAGGTTGGTAAAACCGATTTGTTGCTCTGCCTCGTACAAATCGGCACCGTAATAACTGTTTTGCTGGTGGTTGTTGAAAGCAAAATCGATCCACATGCGGGTAGCGGTGGCCAAATCGTAAGTACCAAACACTTCAGCTCGTTGGGTGTAAATGCTTTCACCATAATGTTGGTCACTACCCCGAATCTCCCGATAAGCCCGGTTTTTCAAAAAAGCTTCTACCCCGTTGCGGCGATCCTCGTAATACCATTTGCCAAAAATATTGAAGCGCCGATTTTCTGGCCGGTCCATCGACCATTTGCTGAACAGGGTGTAGCGGTCCAGGTGGATGCGGTCGCTAAAACCATCCTTATTGGCATCAGAAAAAGTATTGCTGTGCCCCCAATCCAGTCCCCAGTAGGTGTTCCATTTGCCTACTTTAGGTGCGAAACTCAACGTTCCGTAGGATTCACCATGGGTGGTCAACATGGTGCTCAGGCCTAGTTTAGGCTGGCGCGCCGGATCTTTGGTGATCACATTGATGACTCCAGCTACCGCTTCGGAACCATAAAGGGTAGAATTCGGCCCTTTGATCACTTCGATACGTTCAAAAAAGGTGGAAGGGATGCCATTCAAACCATAAACCGCCGATAAATTGCCATATAAAGGTGTACCATCAATCAACACCGCCGTATAGGCCCCCGGCAAACCATTGATGCTGAAACTATTGGTAAAACAGACCCCACAAGCCACCGTTTCTTGCACTCCATTGATCATCTTGATGCTTTCGGTGAGGTTGGTAGGGGCACTATTGCGCAGCAAAAACTGATGGGTGATCACGTCTATTTTAACTGGGGAATCTTTGATGAAGGTTTCTTTCATGGCTCCGGTCACCACTACTTCCTGCAAGCCCAATACATCTTCTCGCAATTCGATGCTACCGAGGTCAAGGGAGGCTTCTTGTACCTCAATCGAGCGAGAAAAGGCCTGATACCCCAGAGCGGAAACCTGGAGCTCGTATTGGCCTTTGGCCATATTTTCGATTACAAAGGAGCCATCTTCAGCGCTGATGGCACCCCAGGCAGTGCCCTTCACTTGTACATGGGCGTATGGAAGTGGGTTGTTTCCATGCAAGATTTTACCTTGCAAACGCGCCGTTTGGCATAGGGCAAGTCCCGGAAAGAGCAGGATGAACAGAAATGTATAACGAGCCAACATAGGATTGAGTGATTTTAAGGTAACACAACACTAAGGTAAGTAGAAATTTTTATTTAGGCAAGTCTAAATAAAAATTTCGCCTCGTCTTTATTTTAATGCAACAATGTTGCATTTTATACAAAAATAATAAAAACTCAAAACTTAGTGCACTATTTCGGTATAGGCTCATTTTTTTTCTCTGCAAAAAATAGTGCATCAGGACAGCACAGGAGAGCTTACCAAAAAAGAGACTTTAAACTTGTCTGCTGTTTTTATATTGCACATCTACTACTGCTACTTAAAAAAGGAGGCCGGACTGCCAGACAGAATCCGGCACACAATTATTAAATTTGTTGGAAACAGGAGTCATCTCGAATTATCGGGATAGCTCAGGTTTCCTCAACCTCCATCAACCTCCATCAACATTAAACTATAAGCACTATGCAAAGAAGAGAATTCATCCAAACAGCCTCGGTAGCAGCCGGAGGTGTATTGGCAGCACCCAACCTCACCGGTATGCCGAATTTAGGAGAAAAAAAACGCCTCGCTTTGGTCGGCACCGGAGACCGTGGATCTGGTTTTTGGGGTAAAACGGTTTTGAGCAATTATGGCGACCTGGTTGAATTTGTGGGCTTGTGCGATTTAAACCCCGGACGGGTGGAAGCCGCCAAAAAACACATCGGAGCCACTTGCCCAACCTATACCGATTTTGAAGAAATGATGCGCACCCAAAAGCCGGATGTGCTCATTGTAACAACGGTAGATGCAACTCATCACGAGTTCATCATCAAGGGCTTGGAAATGGGGGCAGATGTGATCTCCGAAAAACCCATGACGACGGATGAAGTGAAATGCCAGGCCATTTTGGATGCAGAGCGCCGTACCGGACGCAAGGTCACCATCGGTTTCAACTACCGCTACGGCCCCCACATGACCAAAATCAAAGAATTGTTGACGCAGGATCGAATCGGAAAGTTGGTGTCGGTGGATTTTAACTGGTTCCTCAATGTGTACCACGGCTCGGATTATTTCCGTCGCTGGCACGGCATCAAGTCGCGGAGTGGCTCCTTGTGGGTGCACAAAGCCACGCACCATTTTGACTTGTTGAACTGGTGGATCAACTCCGAACCCATTGCGGTGACTGCCTTTGGCAGCCTGGATCACTACGGGTCCAACAATTCCTTCCGGGGGATCAAATGCCGAACCTGTAACCATAAGGACAAGTGTAAGTTTTATTTCGATGTGACCAAAAACAAATATTACACCACGCTCTATACTGACAATGAAGCGCACGATGGCTACTTCCGCGACGGTTGTGTATGGCGCTCCGAAATCGACATTTACGACAAGATGTCGGCGCAAATTCAGTACGCCAACGGGGTGCTGGTCAACTACTCACTGACCACTTATTCACCTTACGAAGGCTGGCGCATTGCCTTCAACGGTTTCAAGGGTCGCCTGGATTCCTGGCAGGACATTCCTTATCAAAAAGGGGTGTTTGAAAGTGTGGATCAGGCTACGCGTCATGCTCAGGAAATGACCCAAAACTCCAATGAAGTACCTACTGATTACGAAGAAATCATCGTGATGGACAATTTCTCGCGCCAACATGAATCGGTCAAAGTGCCTAAATTCAAAGGTGGTCACGGTGGCGGCGACAAGCGCATGCACGACATGATTTTCCGTGATCCGAATATGGCCGATCCCTTTGGGTTGAAGGCGGGGACTCGCGATGGTGCGATGTCTTGCCTGATCGGGATTGCAGCCCGGAAGAGCATTGAGCAAAACCGGAAGGTGAGCATTGCGGAGTTGACGGATTTGAAGCCGCTGGCGGTACGGGGGAAGGCGTCGTAATTGGTTCTCAACGGGCTTTAGGCATATTGATTATCAATCAATTGATACAATTTTGATAATTTTGACTTAAGGCTTTTTTGAGTTAAGAGTGAAGAGTGAAGAATGAGTTTTGAGTTTAGAAGTGAAGGGCGAATTTAGAGGTGAGCTGCCGCAGCGACTTAGACGCAGCCTGAGTCAGAGTCGCTGCGGCAGCCCACTTCTAAACTATTGGTTTTGATCACTATCCCCTATTGCCAACCATTCCTGTAATTTTTCGGCATCGATTTGAAGAAATCTACAAATATCCTCATCCTCCACGCCTGATCCCTTCATCAAGCGCGCAGCGCTAATATTTTGCTGAAGCATGAGTTCGATCGTCCGCTCAGCATCCATGGCTCGGCGCTCCAGGATTTCAAATTCTTCCAAAATGGTATCTTCCATTTCCATGTTATCCCGAATTTCTTGGACCTCAACGGCCTGTTGCAGTCTACGAATAATTGGGCGAAATTATTCAGGAAAATCTTCCTCTCGCACATTTAAGATGTGGTGATTGTCGGTTCGATTGGTCTGGTCAAAAACACTCAAAAAGATTTCGAGTTCATTTCTACGTCGCGCCTTCAGGTCTTCAATGGAAATAACATAACTGTCGTGAGTAAGGCTTTCGATGAATTGATCCCGCTGGTTTATTTCTGTTTTTGAATAGACATCAATGTATTTTCTGTTCACATGAATCACTGGGATACCCTGAATACTTTCCAGATTGTGCCCTTCAAGTTCTATTTTCAAACAAAAAAGTATTCATTTTCTACATTTGCGACCTAATCCCGTACCAACCCGCAGGACAGCACAGGAAAGTATCTTACCTTTACCCCCCTAACTTGTTCAACAAAAATTACCTATAGCGCATGTCCAAGTCATTTTTCCGCTCGCAGAACTTATCCAAGCTTTTCGCTACGATCTCCTTACTCCTCATTCTTCCCTTTTTCCTCCACGCCCAAGCCAATTCCGCCAAGCCCTGGGCCTACTGGTGGTGGATGGGCAGTGCCGTCAACAAAGCCGACCTCAAAAAGAACCTTGAAGATTTTTCGGCAGCGGGTTTTGGAGGTTTGCACATCATTCCCATCTACGGTGTGAAGGGCGAGGAAGCCAATTTTATCCCCTACCTCAGTCCACAGTGGTTGTCCATGCTGGACTACACCTGTACGGAGGCCAAAAGACTGGGCCTGGGCATTGACATGACTCTGGGCACAGGTTGGCCCTTTGGAGGTGCCAAAGTTAAGCCACAGGATGCTGCCCAAGCTTTTCAGGTGCAAAAAATCCCGGTGAAGGCCAAAGAAAAAATCACCCAATTGCCCGCCGTTCCTGAAAAGTGGAAAAACGCCAAACTCATCGCAGTATCTGCCTATTCCTACAATTCGTTCATCCAAAAACTGGACATCAGTAAAGGCATCAGTTGGGAACACCCACGGGAAAGCGATCTTTATGCACTGTACCAATTGCCTACCGGCCAAAAAGTGAAGCGGGCTGCTCCTGGTGCCGAAGGTTGGGTGCTTGACCATTTCAACGCCACGGCCATCAAAACCTATTTTCAAACCTTTGCCCAGGTGTTTATGGCCAAAAACTATGGTGTGAGGGCTTTTTACAACGATTCCTACGAAGTATACGGCGCCAACTGGACCAATAATTTTGTTCAAAAATTCCAACAACTGCGCGGTTATGACCTGCTGCCCCACCTGGACGTACTGGCCCAGGATACGACCATTACAGATCGGGAAAAACGGATCTGGGCCGACTATCACGAAACCATTTCCGACGTTCTGCTGGAAGATTTCACCAAACCTTTAATGGCCCTGGGCAAACAGTTTGGCAAAATTGTACGCAACGAAGCCCACGGTGCCCCTGCCAACCTTCTCGACCTCTACGCGGCCTCTGATGTACCCGAAACCGAGTTTTTTGGCAGCAAACCCTATGGCATCCCTGGCTACCGCGTAGATCCCGATTATGAAGTCAAACGCTTTGGCGAACCCGATGCTTTTGTCATCAAGTGGGCTTCCTCAGCAGCAAATGTGGCCGGGCGCAAAATGGTTTCCTGCGAAACGGCAACCTGGCTGGGCAACCACTTCAAAGTAGCCCTCTCCCAAGTCAAACCCATTGTGGACGAGTGTTTGGTATCCGGTGTCAACCATATTTTTTACCATGGCGTACCTTATTCTCCGCCGGGTGCAGAGTTTCCGGGTTGGTTGTTTTATGCCTCCACCAATTTTAATCAACAGAGTCATTTTTGGCCATTTTTGCCACAACTGAACGCCTACATCGAGCGCAGCCAAAGCCGCTTGCAAGCCGCCAAACCTGACAACGATGTGTTGCTCTATTTCCCCATTTACGACGTATGGCATGCAGCTGGGCGTAAGGGCAAAACCCACCCGATGGAGGTTCACTCAATGGTTCATGACATAAAAGACAGTCCTTTTGGGCGAATTTCCGCCTGGATGACTGCACAAGGTCTGGCCTACGATTTTATTTCTGATCGGCAAATTCAGGCTTTGAAGGTAGAAAATGGAGTGCTCGTTTCTACAGGCGGAACTCGTTACAAGTCCTTGGTTTTGCCCGTAACCGAATACCTTCCCCTGGCTACGCTTCAGGCTTTGGTTCGGTTAAAACAAGCTGGGGCCTCAATTATATTTGAAGGCAGGTTGCCTCGCAGCGTGAACGGTTGGAACAATGTTACCGAGCGGCAAAAAAACATGCAAACTTTATTGGCCAATTTCCAAGTCACCTTTGTCAGGGATATGGGGACGGCCTTGAGCAAGGCTGGTGTACGCCGGGAAATGTTAGTGGAAAAGGGATTAGCCTTTATTCGTAAAAAAACCGACAAAGGTACCTTATACTTCATCAGCAACTTATCCGGACGTTTCCGGGAAGGCAGAGTTCGTTTGGCGTGCGATGCCAAAATGCTGAAGTTGTATGACCCTTTAAGTCAACAAAGTGGTTGGGAAGGTTTCAGAACCTTGGGGCCGAATAATCTAGAAACGTTTTTACAATTGGCTCCTGGCTCCAGTATCTTCCTGGAGGCACTAGATAAAGCTGATAGCACCCTTACTCGTTGGCCACTGCCTTTTGAAGAGGCAGATGTGAAAGATTTTACTGGGCCATGGAAAGTGGAGTTTTTGAATGGCAAACCCTTCGTGCCAAAAGGCTATCAAGCTGACACCCTGGCTTCCTGGACCCTCGCTCCAGATACCCTGGCCCAGTACTTCAGTGGAACCGGACGTTACAGCCTGGACTTTTCATTGCCGGAATTTCAGGTAGGAAAACCAGCGCGCCTGGACATGGGTGATGTGCGAGAAATGGCCAAAGTCAGCATAAATGGCCGCGAACTGGGTGCAGTCTGGAGTTTGCCTTTTGTACTTGATGTGCCTGAAGGGGTATTGCAAAAGGAAAATACCATACAGATCGAAGTGACAAACCTCTCGGCCAATCGGGTGCGCTACCTGGATCGGCAAAAAATACCCTGGAAAAAATTCTACGACATCAATATTGTAGACATCCGCTACCAACCCTTTGATGCTTCCAACTGGGCTCCCCTGCCCTCGGGGTTGAAAGGGCCGGTCAAATTGATGTTTCAACGTTTGTAACCATCCATCATGGCAAACACTGAAGAAATCGCTTTTGTACTCTACCTCATCAAAGGCAATGAGGTAGAGTATCAACGTCGGCACGACGAAATCTGGCCGGAATTATCTGCGGCAATCAAGAAGGCAGGGATTTTGGACTACCAAATCTTTCTGGAGCCCCGAACTGGGCACCTTTTTGCTTACCAAAAGCGCCGTACCGATCACACTGTAGACCTGTTGCCGGGCCTGCCGATCATGCGCAAATGGTGGGATTATATGGCAGATATCATGGAGGTCAATGCGGATAATTCGCCAGTGGTGCAGCCTCTGGAGCGGGTTTTCCGGTTTCTTGCGGACTAATTCTAATGCGAACGCTCAGATGCCTTAGATGGTGAAAGCAAGCGACATTTTTAATTGAACCATCAAAGGCATCTAATGGACATCTTAGAGGAGCAATACCCCTGAGGTGTCTCTTAGATGGTGAAAAAAAGCGGCGAAGCCGCACCATAACAGAAAAACAAACTCTTAAATTCTAGATTGTGCCTGTTTTTGCGAGTTGGAGCACCTGCTCATACATTTCTCCCCAGCCAGCCCAGCCGTCTTCGGCATAAAAGGAACTGTTGTGCCATAACAAGCAGAATGGCCCACCCACCAGTTTTACTTCCTGGTGCAAATCCTTAAGGCGGGAGTAAGCTTCTTCAGCGGTCAAACCCAGGTATTGTTGCAAGGTGACATCCATGGCTACAAAGGGATAGATCATCAACTTGGTGCAGGTCTCCCGTTCCAGGTCATACCAAGGAAAAGGTACAGCAGTCCCTGCCCGAAATCCAGTATCGTCGGCATAGCCCATCGAATAATCCGCCTGAATCCCTGCATCAATCAAACGGCGATAAGTCTCCGGCAAGTGCAATTTGAGGAAATGCTGACGGCTGTGGGTGATGGGTTGATCTGCTATTTTTTCCAAACGTTGTTTTTCCATAGTCAGCCGATCAGGCTCAATATTAGATTGGTAGGAAGGGTGAATGCCCAGAGGGTAATGTGCCGCCAAGTCCCGAATCAGCGCCTGTTGGGCCGGCAAATCGGGGGATGGATTGGTGTCGTATTCCGCAGCATCGCCCATGAGCAGGAAAAAACGGGGAGTGAGACCATATTTCTCATGCCATTTGTGCAATTGGGGAAAAGTGTAAAACGGATCAGTTGCAGGGTTTTTAAGGGCTCGCCTGCGGTCTTGCCTGCGTTGTTTTTTACCAAAAAGCAAATCCTTCAGGCTGCCCCCCCATTGCTTCCACCAAGGCCGATAACAAAAAGCCCAGGGCATGTCCACATCATAAGTAGGTGCGAAGTGATACAGCAGTGATGTGGATGCGAAGTCAGGATATTTTTGCTGTAAAACTTTCAGCACTGCGTTCAACCAGCGCTGTCCCACCGCCATTTGTAAAAAGCCTTCCCGCATGGCCAAACTTTGCGCGGCAGTGAAGCGACCATGTTTATCCGCCTCAAAAGGCAAGTACTCTTCATAACGGCTAAGTAGGTAAAAACTGCTGGCAAAAGGATCAGCGGGTAAATCTCCCCCTTTTTTTTCTTCAAAACTCAACCAGGGGCAACCCTCCACCCAGTTTACCTGTATGGGATATTGTTGCAGACTGGTTTGAAACAGCAAAGTTTCCGGAATGACCCGCAATTCATTGGAGTCAAGTGAAACTTTGCTGTAATTTATCTTGGCTCCAGCAGATCTGAGATAAGTGCTTTTATCGTAAGTGAGCATATACGTATGGGAAGAGAGGTGCTCGAAAAAAACTTTGAGTACGTAGTTCAGACGAGGGGAAGGATTGGTGCTGAAAATGGTGATCTGCATACAGAAATTTGTCTTTTTTGGAAAAACAGGGGGCAAAATGTATCCCTTTTCTCAAAAAATCGTACATTTAAATCAAAGGCGGAGCAAACATTTTGCTGCTGGTTTGTTTAAAGATAATTCCTTCTTGGCGAATTTAACCTTAAGAAAATGAAAAACATCAACATACGCTACATAAGTCTGGGCCTGGCCCTGATTTTGCCTCTTTTGGCAAGCGCTCAACAAACACTTTCTCTGGGTCAAAACAATTACCAAAACCGCAAAGGTGTGGTATACAACAAGGAGTTTGCCTTCAATTTCAAACCACACACCAATGGCATTGCTGCGGGTGTTCAGTTTGGCAATATTCGAGCTTACAACCGTACCTCCTATTGGGGCATTGAGTTGGGTGAACTCAAACACGTTCGCGAAACCCGTCAAAACAAAAGCAACCAGATTGCGGCCCTTGAAGGTGCATTCCGGGGCTTTGTGTATGGCAAACAAAATAACTTTTATGCCCTGCGCGCTACTTTTGGCGAAAAGCGCTACCTCTCCGAAAAAGCACGCCGCAAGGGTTTGGCATTAGGCCTGGATTATTCGGCTGGGGCCAGTTTGGGAATCCTCAAACCTTATTAT
This sequence comes from Haliscomenobacter sp., assembly GCF_033763495.1. Taxonomy (GTDB): domain Bacteria; phylum Bacteroidota; class Bacteroidia; order Chitinophagales; family Saprospiraceae; genus Haliscomenobacter. The sequence continues at coordinate 40,961 of NZ_JANRKL010000029.1, forward strand.
CTGTTATTGCGCTACGTACCTGAAGATTTTAACCGCAATTTCCGTAGTGAAAAATACTCTGCCGAAAATGAAACCCGATTCCTCGACATCAACAGCATTTATGGTGCTGATGGTTTTTCAAAGGGACTGGGTGAATCCCGTTTTCTCCCCGGCGGTCACGCCAAAGTTGCCCTGCACTTTGATTGGGGTGCTTTTGATGAGTTTGTCAAAGCTTTTGAAGTAGGCATCATGGCCGATTTTTACTTCCAAAAAGTGCCCATCATGATTGAAACCGAGACGGCGCCCAATGTAAAGAACCAACCTTTGTTTTTGAATTTGTTTTTGAATGTGCAATTGGGTAAACGTTCTTAGTAATCAGCTTTGAGCTATCAGCCACGCACGATGAGCTGAAAGTTTCCAATTTTGTCAGCTATTTATCACTGAACTGCAAAATGGTCACCCATTTTTGCCAGCTATTGCTTAGCTTTCAACTTTGTGAAACCAGATAGCTTTAGTATGAAAAATCAACTATGGTGTATGCTCTTGGGCTTCGTGCTCATGACGCCAAAACTTTGGTCGCAGGCAGCAGCCCCGCAGACCGACGTACTCAAACAATTACAGGAGATCGCAATTGTTGATCAAAAAGTAATGATGCCCATGCGCGATGGCATCCGCCTCGCCACCGATATCTTCCGCCCTAAAGGAGACAAAAAAGTACCCGTCATTTTTTCCAAAACCCCCTACAATTTCAACTCCTGGAGCGATGGCGAGCAACGCAATGGCACTTATCAAGCAGCATTGGAGGCCGTGAAGCGGGGTTATGCGTATGTGGTACAAAACGAACGTGGTCGTTACTTTTCGGAAGGTGACTGGGATATCCTGGGACCGCCTACCACCGATGGGTACGACGCTGTAGATTGGCTCTCCAAACAAAGCTGGTGCAATGGGAAAGTGGCCCCGATTGGTTGCTCTTCAACTGCCGAGTGGCAAATGGCGGTGGTTGCCTTGAATCACCCTTCACTAACCACCTTTATTCCTCAAGGGTTTGGAGCAGGGGTTGGCCGCGTCGGTAAATTTTACGAACAAGGCAACTGGTACCGCGGTGGAGCGGGACAAATGTTGTTTACAGCCTGGCTTTACGGGGTACAAAACGATGTGATCCGCCCGATGTTTCCCAAAGATGCCACACAGGAGCAACTGATTCGTGCTTCACGGGCTTTTGATCTCGATCCTGAACGGGCTCGGATTGATTGGAGCAAAGGCCTGGCTCACCTACCCATCCAGGACATCATCAAAAATGCCAATGGCCCGGTGGGGGTTTACGAAAAAATGATTCGCCGCAAGCCCAATGACCCCGACTGGTACAAGGGTGGACTTTACCACGACAATATGCCGATCGAGCGCCCGGGGTTCTGGTTTGTTTCCTGGTACGATGTGTCGAGTAGCCCCAATATCGCCTTGTATAACCACGTTCGCGCTACGGCCAAAGACCCCAATGTGCGCAACAACCAATACCTCGTGATTGCGCCCGTGTTACATTGTTCTTACAAGCGAGCCACCGAAAACACCATCGTGGGTGAGCGGAGTGTAGGTGACGCCCGCCTGAATTACGATGAAATGACTTATGGCTGGTTTGATTATTGGCTAAAAGGGGAACAAAACGGGATTTTGACAAAAATGCCCAAGGTGCAGTACTATACCATGGGGTTGAACAAGTGGCAATCTTCGGAGGTATGGCCGCCAGCTAATGCCCAGATGACCACCTATTTCCTCAACAGTGGCGGCAAGGCCAATAGTTTGTACGGCGATGGCAAATTAAGCACAACCGCTCCTGCCAAAGATACTCCAGATGCCTTTGCCTACGATCCTCAAAACCCCGTTCCATCTTACGGCGGCAACGTATGCTGTACGGGCAACGCGGTTCAAGGTGGCGCTTTTGACCAGCAAAAAATGGAAACCCGCAACGACATTCTGGTTTACACAACCGAGCCCTTGGCCGAAGGTGTAGAAGTGAGCGGTTTTATTGAAACAACGCTTTACGTTTCTTCGGATGTCAAAGACACCGATTTTACCATCAAATTGATCGATGTGTACCCCGATGGCAAAGCCTACAACCTGGATGAAACCATCCAGCGGGTGCGTTACCGCGAGGGCTACGACAAGGAGGTGTTTATGGAAAAAGGTAAGGTGTACAAGCTCGAACTGAGTGCCATGTCGACCAGTAATTTCTTCCAAAAAGGGCACCGCATCCGCATCGAAATTTCCAGCAGTAACTTCCCCCGTTTTGACCGGAATATGAATACTGGGGGGAACAATTGGGATGAAGCGGTTGGCGTGGTAGCACACAACAATGTGCACCATTCGGCGCAATATCCATCGCAGGTGAGGTTGCCGATGGTCAAGAAGAGTTCTGTGTCGATGTCGGAGAAGTAAGTGGAAAATATATTTTTTGGCCGTAAAAGTTTAGCACCTCGCCTTCGGCGTTGAGCCACAACTACTGGACATTTTGTATTTCAGGAGCGAAGGATATGAATTGCCACGTGCTTTAGCTCGTGGATCGAGATTGCCTTTTTGATGGACTTTAGTCCTAGCATTAATTTTTAAGCGAGGGCTAAAGCCCATTTTTACAACATCCTGCTAACCACGCGCTAAAGCACGTGGCATTTAATGTCCTCCGAGTAAAATGTCCAGTAGTATGGCTTTTGATCACAAATGTCCTTAAATTTGAATTAGAAAAACAGAACTGAATGTCGAAGGAAGTAAATGAACCTACGGCCACTTACGCTACCGCAAACAAAGCTGAAGCTGACTTGCTGGTACCTGAAGGGCTCATTTACGAAATGGTAGATGGCCAACCCATTTATTATCGAGGCTGGCGTGAGGTATTGAACAATGAAAAAACGATAGAACAAATTATGCCTAGTAGCCTTTTGCAGGCGTATTTGGTAGGAGAAATCTTTGCCATCCTCCATGCGCAACTGCGCAAACAATACATTTTGACAACCAATGAAATCGGGCTCAAATTTGATAAAAATGACTGGCGCGCTGCGGATATCGCAATTTTCCCCAAAGGCACCCTGACTTCATTGTACAACAACTACGCCAACGAACGCCCCAGCATTGTAATCGAAGTGGATACCAAAGCGGATGCACAAAATCTGGCTACTTATTACCGCGATAAAACCAAACATCTTCACCAGCATGGCATTCAAAAAGTGATCTGGGTGTACACCGAAACGGAACAAATCATGATTGCGGAGCCAAATAAACATTGGGAGATTTTTGATTGGACAGAGACGGTGGAGGTAGTTGTAGGTGCGGGCTTTAATGTTGGGGAGATTCTTGAGGGGTTTGAGGAATCAAAATAAAGGATAAATGAAAATTATATTTTTTCCAATATTGCTTCACCTCATGTTAATTAACTGTCAACCCAGGAACCATCCCAAGCAGGTTTCAAATTCAATAACCGCAAAAAACGCCCTGTCAGTTAAAACCAGGTGGACTCCACCAGATATAAAGGCTAAACTACTGAATGATCCTACCTTACAACCGCGCATCAAGCAGTATATCGTCGACTCAATGGTGCTCGTCATGGCAGATTATTTGTTGAAAAATCTAGCAGAGTTTAAAAAAGTCAAAGTCATTGGCGACATCAATGGAGACACACGGATTGATTCTGTACAATTGATGCCAGAATTGATTTATTCAACCGAATATGGTTATGAAGAAGGCATCTCCGTAATTTTTTCAGATCCAAAAATTCCCAGAATCAAGGTCAATTCAATGTGTGTAAGCTTCGACTTTTTGTTTCCAGTCGGAGATATTGATGAGGATGGGTGGATGGAATTGGGGCAATATTATACTTCCTGTGCCAGTAGATACAAAACCCTAGTCTTATTGAGGTGCAATAAAAAACACACTTGGAAAGAGGTAGAATATTGTAATTATGATACCTACTTCCCAGAACCACATTATTCCACCCGCATCCGCAAGATTAAAAAAAACCAATACGAGATGATTGACATTACCAATGATAATCTGGATGACTTTGGTAAATTGAAAAAAATTGCCCGCTATACGATCGCTGATTAGCCATCAGCTGCGCGTCGCCAAATACCCCTTCACCTTCTCCACAAACAAATCCTGCAATACCTTCGTCACCTTCCCAATATTCCCATCCCCCAATACCAGCTCATCAATTTGCCCAATCGCCATTACCCCTTTGATGGTACTGGTGAAAAAAGCCTCTTGGGCCTCAGCCAGTTCGCTGACGTGAATGGGGCGTTCTTCTACTGTGTATCCCGCCTCGCGAGCCGCGTCAATCACCTGACGGCGCGTAATGCCCCAAAGGATTTTTTCATCTGCGGTGACAATGCGGTCATCCTTGAGTACCAGAAAAAAATTGGAGCGCGCCGATTCCCGGATCCATTCACCTTTATCCACATAGATCAGGTCAGAGGCTCCCCGTTCTTTGATGGTTTTGAGCATGCGGATGCCCGTAGAATAGTTGATGGTTTTGACTTCTGGTAGCTCGCGCTGAAACGGATGGGTAATGATTTTGATGCCCTGTGCCGAAAACTCCCAGGCACTGGCCGGAAGCTCGTACATCATGATCAACAAATTGGGGCTGACCGGGGTGTAGCCGTCGGGAGAATAACCGCCTGTGAGCACCAGTCGAATGCCCGCTTCCTGTATCTCATTCGCCGCCAAAAGGTCGTAGATGTGCTGCCTCAGCGCAGCCTTATCGAAGGGAATTTCAAGATACAATTCCGCAGCAGAGCGGTAAAACCGATTCAGGTAATCATCCAAGAAAAGGGGATGCCCTTCCCGGGCCAGAAAGTAATCAAAAATGCCGTAACCCCGCAGGATGCTGAGGTCAGATACATGGAGATAAGCGTTTTCAACGGGGGTTTGTTGCCCATTGATGTTGTAGTATTTGATCATCGCTACGAATTTGCCCGACAAAAATCATCAATTTCCCTGATTTTTCTTTGCAAAATCCCGCAATTCTTCCAGTAATCTCGTTGAACTTTTTGGCAAAAGTGGAAAATATTGCAGATTAAACGGTTTTAAAACCAAATAATCCAAAGGTCATTGCAATACTTTTAAAGGGTTATTTTTGAAAAAATCAAAAAATTCAATATATTCCACTCTATTTAAGTCTGAAAGCAAAATTTTTGGTTTGTTTTCTTTTTTTTCATTTAAACACTAACCATATGAGCTTCGACAGTAAACAGATTCGCAACGTGGTACTCCTGGGCCATTCCGGCGTCGGGAAAACCACTCTGGCAGAAGCCATGTTGTTTGAGGGAGGCGAGATTAGCCGCCGCGGCAGCGTGGAAGAGGGCAACACGGTATCCGACTATACCGACCTCGAACACGAACGCGGCGGCTCACTTTTCGCTTCGCTTGAACACGTCTCCTGGAAAAACTCCAAAATCAACCTCATTGACACACCAGGACTGGATGACTTTATTGGTGAGGTGGTTTCTTCCCTACGGGTAGCAACTACGGCAGTTCTCATCCACAACGCCAAGAGTGGGGTTGAAGTAGGTGCAGAATTGCTCTGGGAATACATCGAATCTTTTGACGCACCTGCCATTTTTGTCATCAATCAGGTTGACCACGAAAAAGCTGACTTCGACGCTACTTTGGAACAAGCCATTGCCCGTTTTGGCAATAAAGTAATGCCCTTTCAATATCCTCTCAACCCGGGAGTAGGTTTTAATTCCATCATCGATGCCCTGCGTATGGTGATGTACTACTTCCCCGATGGTGGTGGAAAGCCCGAAAAACGTCCTATTCCCGATGCTGAAAAAGCGCGGGCAGATGAAATGCACCGCATCATCGTAGAAGCAGCTGCTGAAAACGATGAAACCCTGATGGAACGCTATTTTGAAGAAGGAAACCTGAGTGAAGAAGAATTGGCGCAGGGCTTGCGTATCGCGATTGCCCAGGGCCAGATCATTCCGGTTTTTTGTACTTCCGCCAGCCGGGATATGGGCTCAGGTCGGATAATGGGTTTCATCAACGATGTATGCCCATCGCCTGTAGATCGCAAACCATTGCCCCTCACCACCGGAAAGACCCTGGCTTGTGATTCCAGTCTTCCTGCAACAGTTTTTGTGTACAAAACCATTTCAGAACCCCGGGTAGGGCTGCTCTCCTACTTCAAAGTCTGTAGCGGCGTACTCAAAGCGGGGGATGAACTCACCAATTTCTCCAATCGCACCGTTGAACGTTTTGGCCAGCTTTTTATCGCCAATGGCAAAGAGCGGGTCGCTGTCAATGAACTGAAAGCAGGAGACATTGGGGTGACTGTCAAACTTAAAAATACCCACACCAACAATACGCTCAATGCCAAAGGTGCCGATCATGAAATCGTGCCGATTTCTTTCCCGGAACCACGGGTGACCGTTGCCGTTGAGCAAGCCAATAAAAATGACATGGAAAAACTCATGAAGGCCTTGCACACCATTCATGAGGAAGATCCTACCGTAAGTGTGGAGCTGAGTGCATCGCTCAAACAAACTTTGTTACACGGCCAGGGGCAGCTGCACCTCGACCTGATCAAACATCGGGTGGAGCAGGCTCAGGGTGTGAGTATGAGTTTTGTAAAACCCCGCATTTCTTACCGCGAAACCATTACCAAATCTGCCAACGCGCAATACCGCCACAAAAAACAAACGGGTGGTGCCGGGCAGTTTGGAGAAGTACACATGCGCATCGATCCCTATTTTGAGGGTATGCCCGATCCTTCCGATCTGAGCGTGCGCAACCGGGAAGTAGAAGACCTTCCCTGGGGTGGTAAGCTGGCTTTTTATTGGTGTGTAGTTGGTGGTTCCATCGATACCAAGTACTCCAGCGCCATCAAAAAAGGCATCATGGCTAAAATGGAGGAAGGACCACTGACAGGCTCACACTGCCAGGACATCCGGGTATGTGTCTACGACGGTAAAATGCACCCGGTAGACTCCAACGATATGGCCTTCATGCTGGCTGCCACCCATGCCTTCAAGGATGCTTTCCGCGATGCTGCGCCCCAAATCATGGAGCCGCTGGTAGATCTGGAAATCCTTTGTCCTGACGAGGTCATGGGCGACATCATGAGTGACCTACAAACGCGCCGCGCCATGGTATTGGGCATGGACTCGGATGGGCACTATCAAAAGATCATGGCCCGGGCGCCACAAGCGGAATTGTACCTGTATTCCAGCACGCTGCGCTCGATTTCACAAGGTAGGGCCAAGTTCCATCAAAGTTTTGCGGAGTTCCAGGCAGTGCCCGTGGATATTCAGCAGAAATTGATTGAAGCGCACAAACACGAAGAAGTAGAAGCATAAATCCGATGCTATTTGTTTAAGAATTTGTCCATCAGGTGGGGCTGCTTCGGTGGCCCCATTTTTGTTTTTTGGGGTCTATTAAATACTACTTGAGGGGCCTATCTTAAAGCTTTGATCTGTTTTTTTTCCAGGTTGATGACAGCATCTCTAAGGCTTTTTAAAACTCGCAACAAAAACAACCATTGCCAAGACCAGAATTTGGAGTTTCATTTCGCGAGGATTTTTGTTGTTAAAACGTATTATTCTTTTTTGTCTTGTCCAAGTCAAAAAAAACACGAATCGCCTAGCGTTTCTACCGCTCCAAATTTTGCCTACAAAATTAGACCCCATTGCCCCTCGAAAGGGCAATGGGGTCTACTCTCTGCGCGAATCATCAATTAACCTGTTTTTTTACCATGCTGATTGCCCCTAATTTGCTGTATACTGTCGGGTAGCTACCCGGCTAACTTTACCATTGGGATAATAAGCTCGGGCCCGTATGGTAGTAGTGGCATTCAATACAATCGGCTTCTCAAATCGAGCCGACTGCCGCCCAGGTTCGGTTCCATCCAGAGTGTACCGGATTTCCACATTTTTGGGAAAAGCTTTGATCGCTACCTGAAGGGTACCGCGGAAGCTAGATTGAATGGGATCAATAAATGGTGCGAAAGGGCTGGCTTCCGCAAAGGCTTTGGCGGCTTCCTCACTCATTTGCTCCATCAGGGGGACATTGTCCATTTCTGGCGATTCCGCTATCGAAGCCCAATCAAATTCCCGATCGAAAGGCCCTAGTGCAAGCTCAGGGTTGAACAATTCAGGGTCAACTGGTGAAGCTTCATAAGGGCGAAAATCAGGCTTATCCGTAAATAACTCCGCCAAATCACTGGCACTCGCATCATATTGATTGAGGTAAGGGACTCCCAGACAGTTCCAAAAGGTCTTGAAAATGCTGCCAAAACTACTGTGCTGGTGGCCAATATATCCCCGCTTGATGTAGGGGGAAATGGTCATCAACACGCTGCGGTGAGCGTCGACGTGGTCGGCACCGCCCTGAGCATCGTCTTCTGTGACAACGATGAGCATGTTTTTCCAGTAGGGTGTATGACTAAGAAACTCAACAATTCTGCCCAGAGCCAGGTCATTGTCGGCCATATAGCTTTGAAAATAAGGATACCCTGCATTGGGCCGAATTCCGGCACCGTGGTCATTCCCCAGGCGGATCGTGGTGAAAGCTGGCATTTTTTCGGTGCCACTCATCCATTTTTCACGGAATTCTTCCATCAATACATCCGCCCTAAACTGATCGGGAATACTCGTATTGTAAGAAGGGTATTTCATAGAGGTGTATTCCAAAAGCCCCACTGAGGCCGGTACATTGAACGCGGTGCTGACTTGGGCGGAATCAAAAGCGGCTTTTACTGTGGTAGGAATATTGTTTAGGGTCATCCCAAAATTGTAAAATGGTTTTTTCAAGCGATAGAGGTGATCCCAAATTGAACCCGCTTCGTTGATGTCCTCTGGACTGCCTGAACCGCTCAAAATCCGGGCACCTATTGCGGAGGAATCCTTTTTGTAGGCACGTCCACCACCATATTGAGCCATCACATTGACTTCCACCCATTCATTCGGATACAAACCGACCAACCAACGGTGGCCATCGGCCGATACATCCGAATCAACGTAATAATTGTCTGAAATGGCAAATTCCTTGGCGAGTCGCAAGTGGTTGGGTGCGGGGGTAAGTCCGGCGATTTTTTCCCCTGTTGGCGTGGTAACTGTAGCCCCACCGTAGCCAAAACGGGCCATTGCCGCTTCACCATTGCCCTTGGGCAACTGACCGAAGATTTCGTCGTAGGTTCGGTTTTCCTTGATGATGAATACCACATGTTGGATCGGTGATGCCTTCTGGCCTGGATACAGTGGAATTGGATTGGTGCTGCGGCTTTTGAAAGCAGCGTCGGTGGCAGGCCGGATCAGGTAATTGTTGCGCAGCACTTGCTCGGTGTGTTTGGCCAAATCGGCATCTTTGGGAATGTCAAAAACATTCACAATACCTTTCATCAAATTGCCAATGTAACTGCCTTCGCGGTCCACATTGAAAGTTGAGCCACCATTGGGGCCACTGCCGAGTCCCTTGGCACAGGCAACAATTAGCTTACGACCGTCGCGACTGGTTTGCAGTTTGGAGGGAAACCAGCCAGTAGGAATATGCCCGATTACCTTGAGGCTCGGGACATCGATAACCCCTATTGCGTTGATCCCTGCTTCAGCTACAAAGAGTCGTTTGTGATCGGGCGAACAAGCCAGCCCAAAAGGGATCATCCCGCGCAAGTTCTTTAAGCGGCTTTCGGGGTTGAGAAAAATTTCGGTTTTTTTGGTCAATGAACGGGCATCGATGACCGATACACAATCGCTGTGTCCATTGCTGACAAAAACATAATCGTCGGTAGCTACCACCGAATTGGGGCTAGCACCACCCACTGCAGGAACGCCCTCTAATACTTGCCCGATTTGATTCCCAGTTTTGATTTTGGCCAAAATGGCATCGGTTTTTAGATCGATGGCAAAGACCGAAAGTGCATCTGGTGACAGGGGGTCACCCAGTGGCGGAATCGTCTTGTCTCCAATCTTTTTGCCATTGACAGCTTCGGGGCTGCCGTAAGCAACCTGGGTGCGCCCGTTCAAGGTATTTCCTTTGGGATTACCCGGGGTGTAGGTATAGGCATCCTGATAGGCATAAAGCCCAACATTGACCACATAGGCGCGGCTTTCGTCGGGGGATAGTGCCAATCCAAAGGGATAACGCCCCACACCAATGCTGCGGCTCACCTGATTTAGTTCGGTATCGATGATGAGCAGACGGAAGTTGATTTGATCCAGCGCATAAAGCAAGCGGCCATCTTTGCTCAACGCCAATTCTCCGATGTAACTGCTGGAATAACTGCGGTTGTTGACCGTAGTATTGCAGTTGATCTCGGCCAATTTGGCTTTGTTGTTGGGATCAAAAACAAAAATTTTGCCCTCCTGTCCCCCAGCAACATAAATTTTGCGGTTGTTTGGGGCAATGGCAACGCCCATGTACACTGCGGCCAAAACCCCTTTATCGGTTTCCACACCTTCGGGAATTTGGGTTACTACCGGATTGACCTCTGTGACGTTGCGAATCATCGTAACCGAAAATGGCCGAATCCCGGTATTCGCAGTTGCGGCCATGGTTCCATCTTGGCTAAGCACCAGGCCATAGGGGTGTGGAGCCGTAGTGATGGATTTGCCCAAGGGAGTTACGATTCTACCGTTGGGAATGACGGTTTGACCACCCTTGATTAGCTGCGTTGGCCGGCTACCAGCAGGGGCATGAATAATCCATTGGTTGTTTTGTGCAGGTAAATTTGCAAACAAAACCAGGCAAACAAAAAGATAAATTAATTTTTTCATGGTGCGAATGCTTTGACGATTGTAGTAGGTTTGTTGACACCAGAGTTAAATTGGTGTACCTATAAATCAAATGTAAGCCGGGCGTATTAAGCGGGTATTAGCCCCAGATGAGCATTAGGTTATTTTTTGAGTTGGAGTTCTTGCATCATTGGCGCAACCATTTTTCAATTTTACTGTTCAAAAACCTAGGATTTAAAATACAATCAATTATGCATACAAGATTCATCTTTGCCATCTTGCTCAGCATCCCCGCTTGGGTGTCGAGCTGTTTCAATGCCAACAAAGTTTCTTCATCTTCCAGTTCTACTGATGCTAAGCCCAAACTTATGTCTTCAGCCACTTCTTTCCACAATTTAAGTGCCACTACTTTGGATGGACAAACGGTGTCCATGGCCCAATACAAGGGCAAAAAAATCATCGTACTCAATGTCGCTTCAAAATGCGGGTACACCCCCCAATACGCGGATTGGCAGGCATTCTACGAGAAAAATAAAGACAACGTAGTCGTTCTGGGTTTTCCTTGCAACCAATTCATGGGCCAGGAACCTGGTACAGCAAATGATATTCAGGAGTTCTGTCAAAAAAACTACGGCGTAACCTTCCAAATGTTCGAAAAGGTGGACGTTAAGGGGGACAACCAAAGTCCAGTGTACAAATGGCTGACTGACCCAGGTCAAAATGGTTGGAACAGCGATGTCCCCTCCTGGAACTTTTGCAAGTACCTCATCGACGAAAACGGCAAGCTTACCCATTTCTTCGCTTCCGGGATAACGCCTGAGAGTACTGATTTTAAGAAGGCAATGGATTAGTAGTTGAGGAGTTGAGGCTACCGCAAGGATGGGTGTGTGATAGTGTGCGTGTGCCAATGGCATTGTCAAAATCGCTGCGGTAGCCTCAACTCCTCAACTTCTTCGATAACTTTTCCGTCCTCCCAATCGTTTATTGGAAAAATGGACGATGATGAAATTATTGCTTTTTTTCCTTTTCTCCAGCGCTCTATTTGCCCCTCACCCTATCCACCTCACGGTGATGGAAATTTACGGGACTGAAAAAAGCAAAAACCTGGAATGCTCCGTCACTTTTTTCTCCGACGACTTCGCCCGGGCCATTCAGTACGAGACTTATGCACCCCAGATTCAGAGTGGCAAACTCAAGACGGAGGACCTGATCCTCAAATACCTCCGCAGCAAATTACAGCTTAAAATCAATGGCAAAAGTGGCAACTTCAGTTTGCAAAAGACTGAAAACACCCACGAAACCATCACTTGTTATTTAAAACTCAACGTGGTAGCCGCTGAAACCCAAAAAATTGAAATAGCCAGCAAACTGATGCTTGAATTGTTCAATGACCAGCGCAACCTGGTACAAATCCGAATTCCTGGTAAAAAAGAAGGCGCAATGAGCCTTGACAAAGCCAAAACAAGTGCAGTAGCCACTTTAGCGGCGGACTGATTATTGTCAGTCGGATCGAAAACTTTTGACAGGGCAAATCCTTTGAAATAACTGCAATTTTGTTGGCGTAACCGATTAACAGAAAAAAATCAGCAGTTATGAAAAAGATATTGGTTCTTTCCATCCTCATCAGCGCTGCTTTCGCGCTTAATGCCCAGTCTCTCATTGGCAATCAACTCAAGAGCAAAGAGTCCATTATTTTGTATCTCGTGGAACAAGAAAAGCTGGCTCACGACTTCTATCGCGCCCTGGATACCATGTGGGTAACCGATATTTTTAATCGGGTAGCCAATGAAGAATCGGAACACGTTGGCAAATTGAGCGCAGTAGCTGCCGAACTGATGATCAATGTGCCCAATCACTTCAATGAATACCCATTGGGACAATTCATTGACGTTAAGTTGCGCCATTTGTACACCGAGCTGATGATTGCAGCTAATTTTTCGCTGGAAGATGCTTATCGCACCTCTGCCAATCTCGAAGAACGTAAAATGTACGACCTGAAAGTGGCGCTCAAAGAGCCCAATTTCGAATTGGAAAACCTCACATATAAGGCCTTACTAATTGGTAGTGAGGACAATTTTAAAACCTTCATCCGGGCTCTGAATGAAATGAATAGTGGCTACTCTCCCATTCTGTTGAGCCCTAGTGATTTTGAAGCCTTAACCAAAAATATCTTGGCCAACGATGCTTGGCCAAATTTTGATTCCAATGCCAAAAGTCAAAATCGGATCGGCCTGTTTTGAGGGTTGTTTTGACTGAATAAAAAAATTTCATTGCCTATCCACATAAATTTACTGACTTTTGTGCAATCTTTACTCCGCGTTGAAGTTCTCTTCAGCGCGGAGTGTTTTATTGGATCAACCATGAGAGTTTACCTGAGTCGATTTATGCTTGCTTTTTACCTGCTGCTGTCGCTGGCGCCACAGTGGGTGGAAGAGTTTGCTAAATTTCCCGCACTCATGGCTCATTATCAAGATCATCTCCAGGAAAATCCAGCCACAACCCTTGGTGAATTCCTGAGCCAGCACTATGGCAAAGATTACGCCAATCACCGCAATCAACACGACCATTCCAAGTTGCCGGGCAAAGCCAAACACCATGATTCGTGCCTGCACATGAATATGACTGGCGACTCAGTGCTTCCACTTTACACAGACTTAATTGTATCTCCACATCATTGGGAAGAGCCTCAAAACTCCTCGGTTTTTCAACACGATCAAAACCCGGGCGCGGCTCACCTATCCTGCATTTGGCAGCCGCCCCGAGCCTGATCTCCCCTTTTAAATGACTAGCCTCTAGTCATGGCTCATTGCTATTGAGCCAATTTTCCTTTCTTTTATTTTTTTCTATAAATCAACAGTACATGTTGACTCAAATAATCCGTTTTTCCATCCATAACAAGTTTATGGTGGGATTGGGGACATTGGCGATGGTCATTGCGGGAATTTACTCCTTTGCCCGACTACCCATCGACGCCATTCCCGACATCACCAACAACCAGGTGCAGGTGCTCACGGTATGCCCTACCCTGGCTACCCAGGAGGTAGAGCAGTTTGTAACTGCCACCATCGAAAGTGCAGTAAAATCAATACCCGGCGTAGTCGAGTTGCGCTCGATCTCCCGCTTCGGGCTCAGTGTCATTACCATTGTTTTTGAAGAAGACATCAACGTGTATCTGGCCCGCCAAATGGTGAATGAAAAACTCAAAACGGCGGAAGAGAGTATTCCTCCCGGATTTGGAAAGCCTGAATTGGCGCCTATTTCCACAGGCTTAGGCGAAATTTTACACTATCGCATTGAACCTAAAGCAGGTTATGAGCACAAATATTCCGCTGCCGATCTACGGGAAATCCAGGATTGGATTGTCAAAAAACAATTGACCGGAGTACCTGGGGTTGTAGAAATCAACAGCTTTGGCGGCAACCTGAAACAGTACGAAGTAGGCGTGAGGCCCGAGCGTCTGCGCAGTGTACAAATTGGCCTACCGGAAATACTCACTGCGCTGGAGGGTGCCAATGAAAACACCGGTGGGGCTTATGTCGAAAAACACAGCAGCGTCTACTTCATTCGGGCACGGGGCCTGGTCAAAAGCCTGGACGACATTGGTCAAATTGTGATCAAAAGCGTCAATGGCCTGCCTGTACGCATTGCGGATGTGGCCGAGGTTCGTTTTGGCAAAGCCCTCCGCTACGGTGCGGTAAGCCACAACGGCGAAGGCGAAATTGTGTTGGGTATCGTGATGATGCTCAAGGGTGAGAATGCGGCCAAAGTCATTGAAAGGGTGAAAAACCGCCTCGAAGAAGTCAAAAAAGGCTTGCCCGAAGGCATCACCATCAGTACTTTTTTGGATCGGGAAAAACTGGTTAACCGTACCATTGCCACTGTAGAAAAAAACCTGATTGAAGGTGCCCTCATCGTCATTTTTGTACTGGTGCTTCTGGTTGGTAATTTTCGGGCAGGTCTGATCATTGCTTCGGTGATTCCTTTGTCCATGCTTTTTGCCATTTCCATGATGCAACTTTTTGGCGTAAGTGCCAACCTGATGTCGCTTGGTGCCCTGGATTTTGGCTTGATTGTGGACGGTGCCGTTATCATTGTGGAAGCGACTTTGCACTACCTGCACGTCCGCTTTTTGGCAAGGCCTGAAGTGCCCATTGAACCCGGCCAAACGGTACATTTGAGCAAAAACCAAATGAACGAAAGTGTACTGGAAGCCGCCAGTCGCATCATGCGCTCTTCCATTTTTGGAGTGGTGATCATTCTGATCGTCTATTTGCCCATTTTATCTTTGGTGGGCATCGAAGGCAAGATGTTTAAACCTATGGCTCAAACTGTATCTTTTGCCTTGGTCGGTGCACTGCTCTTGTCTTTGACTTACGTACCTGCGGTTTCTGCTTTGACTTTGAGTCGCAAATTGCACCACCACCATAACCTGGCAGATCGAATCATTTTAGCCATTCAACGCATTTACCTTCCGGTTTTGAATTGGGCCTTGGCTTGGCGCAAAACGGTAATCGGACTCAGTTTGGGTTTATTGGCTATCTCTTTGTGGTTGTTTTCCAGGATGGGGGGTGAATTCATTCCTACTTTGGACGAAGGCGATATCATGATGCACGGCTTTTTGCGCCCGGGTACCTCCCTGGATCAAACCCTGGAAAGTCATCGCCTGGCGCAAAACATCATCCTGAAAAACTTCCCCAACGAAGTCGAACAGGTAATTTCCAAAATTGGGAGTGCTGAAATTCCTACCGACCCCATGGCCATCGAAACTGCCGACAACATCATCTTACTCAAACCCATTGAAGAATGGAGCAAAGCCGAAACCAAAGATGAGTTGGTCAGCAAAATTGAAGAAAAAGTACACGAAATTCCCGGCATGGCCTTTGAATTCACCCAACCCATCAAGATGCGTTTCGATGAAATGATGACGGGAGTGCGCTCGGATATTGCGGTCAAAATTTTTGGGGAAAACATGGACTCTCTGGCCCACGCCGGGCACCGGGTGGAACAACTCCTCAAAAACATTCCCGGTCTGGCTGATTTAAAAGTAGAACAAGTGGAAGGTTTACCACAAATTGTGGTCGATTACCATTACGATAAAATCGCCCGTTACGGCTTACACATTCGCGATGTCAATGCCACCTTGCGCGCTGCTTTCGCGGGTACTTCTGCCGGAGTCGTTTATGAAGAAGCCCGGCGCTTCGACCTCGTGTTGCGCCTGGATGACCAAAACCGCAGCGATTTGGAGGATGTACGTCAATTGCCCATCACGACTCCAAATGGCGAATTGATTCCGTTGAGTGAAGTTGCCGATGTAGATTACCGCCTGGGTGCCGCCCAAATCAGTAGGGACAACGCCCAGCGCCGGATCGTAGTAGGAGCCAACGTGCGTGGTCGCGATGTGGAAAGTGCATTTTTGGAGGTACAAGCCAAATTGGATGCCGAGCTCAAATTACCCGCAGGTTATTTTACCACTTATGGCGGCCAATTTGAAAACCTGCAAGCAGCCAAAGCGCGGCTTTCGATTGCGGTACCCGTAGCCTTGGCCCTCATTTTCCTGCTCCTGTTTTTCACTTTCAATTCCGTCAAGGAAAGTTTGTTGATTTTCACCGCCATCCCCATGTCGGCCATTGGAGGCGTATTTGCTTTGCTGATTCGTGATATGCCTTTTTCCATATCTGCTGGAGTTGGGTTTATTGCCCTATTCGGGGTAGCTGTATTGAACGGGATTGTGCTGATCACCTATTTCAACCAGTTGGAAAAGGAAGGTATAGAAAGTGTACCAGAGCGGATTCGCTCCGGGGCCATTGCCCGTTTGCGACCAGTACTCATGACTGCGGCGGTAGCTTCATTGGGTTTTTTGCCAATGGCCATTTCACATGGCGCGGGTGCAGAAGTACAACGCCCACTGGCTACAGTGGTCATTGGAGGTTTGATTACTTCCACTTTGCTGACCTTGATTGTCTTACCAGTGCTTTATGCCTTGTTTTTTGAGCGCAAACGATTCCTCAAAGTGCCGCCTTCGGTAGGGATTTTGCTGATTCCGTTGCTGCTGGCCGGAGCTTCGCTTCAGGGGCAAAATGCATTGCGGGAAAACGACGCCATTACTTTGGCTTTAAAGAACCATCCTGCAGTTCGATCGGCCAATATCCAAGTACAGCAGCAACAGGTATTGCAGGGTACAGCCAAAATGTACGAACCAGCCAACCTGTTTCACAATGTCACCGCTGACCCTGATTTGGGAATACTGGGAACCACTACTTTTGGCATCAGCCAAAGTTTCCCCAGTCGCAAGGCTACCCGGGCAACGGCCAGTTTTTACCAGCAAAAACAAAGTCAAGCCTCCGCTGTATTGGCCCATACCCAACAAGACCTGATCCGGCAAGTGCGCGAGATTTACCAGCACCTGGGGTATTTGGATGCCAAGTCCAGATTGTATCGTTCATTGGATTCGGTGTACACCCGTTTTTCAACCATAGCTGAACAACGTTACAAAGCAGGGGATGCAGCCCTGGCGGAAAAGCTGGCCGCCCAAGACAAGGCCGCACAAGTTCGTTTGATCCTCGAGACCATTGATCATGAGTTGAATTTTGACCAAGTGGTTTTAGGTCAATTGCTGGGCTTACCCCAAGCGGTAAGTGCGATCGCGGAACCGCTTCGCAAACAAACCTTTAGCCTTGCCGATACTGCTTTGATCATTCAGGCACCCAGTGCCAAAGCGGGACTAGCCGGGGTGAGTGTGGCCAAAAGTCAGCAACAAATTGAGCAGTCGCGCTTTGCCCCCAGTTTTTCTACGGGTGTTTATGGCCAGGTCTTAGGCAACGGGGCATTTTATCCGGGCTGGCAATTGGGCGTCAACCTGCCCTTGGTCAATAAGGCTCGCCACAAAGCGGTGGAGTCTGCAGGACTGAACGTCCAAATTGCCGAAGCCAATTATCAGGAAGTTCTGCTTCAACAGCGCTCCCAAATGGCGCATTTGTTGCACGAGCAAGAGAAGTACAACACCTTGATCGAGTATTTTCAAACCCAAGGCCAGGCCTTATCCAATGAGTTGCTCCGCAATGCCAGCCTGAATTATCAGGAGGGTGAAATTGATTACACCACCTTGTCACAGCAAGTTGAGCAGGCGATTGGCATCCAGATGAATTACCTGGAAAACTTGTACGGATTGAGTCTGACCGTGGTGGAATTGAAATTTATTGCCGGACAATAGTCCAAAACCCTTTTAAATCTCTAAAAAATGAATCGCATCAAATATAACAGTATCCTCTTGTCCCTGACCTTGTTCATGCTGGCTTGTGGTAAAAAAACCGAGCCAAGCACAGAAAGTGCCGAGGTCGCTTCTACTCAGGAAATGAGTGGCAACACGGTTACACTGAGTACAGAACAAGCTGAGCAGGCCACCATCCAAACCGGAACTTTTACCCTCCGCCCATTGAGTGATTATTTGGACGTAAACGCTGAATTGGTTTTGGGCAAGGAGCATACCGCTCTAGTCAGTGCTTTTACCGAAGGAATCATCAGCGAATTGCGCATTCGCAACAACAGCAATGTCGCCAAAGGTGGGGTGCTAGCGGTGTTGCGCAAACCTGATTTATTGGACTTGCAACAACAGTACCTGGAGAACAAGGACCGCATGGTATTCCTCGAAACAGAATACCAACGTTACAAGGCCCTGAAAGAAAATGATGCTACCGCCACCAAGAATTTTCAAAAAGCCGAAGCGGATTGGCGCGCCGCTCAAACTTCAGGAAAACTCCTGGCTGCCAAATTGCGCCAGTATCAGATCGATCCGGCCAAACTTACTCCCGATAATTTGCGGACTGAGCTACTGATCACCTCACCAGTTGCAGGAGTAGTAACCCGGGTGGATGCCAGTTTGGGACAAGCGTTGAATCTGGGTGATCCCATTTGTGAGGTAAGTAACCTGGCCTATTTACACCCAGTGCTGTATGTCTTTGAAAAAAACCTGAACCAGGTTAAAGCGGGTCAAAAGGTACACTTGAAATTCCCGGGGGGCAATGAGCAAGTGTTCAACGCCCATATCGACTACCTCGAACGCAGCGTTGATGCCGAACGGAAAACCGTTCGGGTACACGCCCGTTTTGACCATACAAGTGCAGCAAGCAACCAACAAATGGCCAAGGGAGGTTTTCTCAACGCCCGGATTGCCTTAGCTGAAGCTGGTCTGCTGCCTGCTTTGCCAGAAGAAGCGGTGATCCAGGAACAAGGTGGCTATTTTATTTTTTACCAGGAAAAAAAAGAGGCCAGAAGTATCACTTTCCGTAGAGTTCCAGTTAAAAGAGGCCCAGCCAATGATGGCTATGTTGCCGTTGAACCACTCGAAACATTGCCACAAGGTGCAGCCATTGTCCTGAAAGGCGCTTATTATGTTTCCGCTAATGGAGGGGTAAGCGCAGAAGAATAGGTTACGTACGTATCGATGATGCTTGTTATGGAAAATTTCTAAACTAGTGATGGGACACCCTTTCAACTCTTGTCCCATCGCTTAACCACAAAGCCATGAAACTGCTCAAGAGGATTGGCCTTTTGCTGCTATTGCTAGCAATTGCCATTCAATTTGTTCCAGTCAACCGCAGCAATCCAGCCGTTGACCCCAATCAGGATTACCTCAAAGTAAGTGCTGCACCCGCTGAGGTTGCGCGTTTACTCAAAGCTTCCTGCTACGATTGTCACTCTAATGAAGCGAAGTACCCCTGGTATTCCTACGTCGCGCCAGTCTCTTTTTTGGTACAAAACCACATCCAGGAAGGGCGCTCCAAGGTAAATTTTTCCACTTGGGGTAACAGTTCTGCGCACGATCAGTCAGAAGCTTTGGAGGAAATCCCCGAAACCATTGCTGAAGGGGAAATGCCCTTATGGGATTACAAATTGATGCACCCTGAAGCGAAACTGAGCGAAGCGGAAAAACGGACCCTGATCGACTGGTTTAACTCAGGAAGCCAGGCCACTGGCCAAACCGGGGGTGACAAAAATCACCAGGAAGGAGAGGACCATGATGATTGATTTTTCGTTAGATACCACATCACAAAGTTGATTTTGTATTTAGTTAAAAATCTTTAACTATTTTTCGGAGGAGAAATCCATGCCTTCAGGCAACTTCCAAAGAAATTTTGCAGTATAGAAAGGAGGGATTTAGTTACATGAGTACACCACACTGAATCCCTCCTTATAATGTAAATGTAACATGACGGTGAAAAAACAATTTATTGGCTACCTCGTCCCCGGTTTATTAGGGGTCTTGTTCATTTTTAGTGCTTGTACACAGGAAAAAGTAGTAAACGTCAATCCGGTTTGTTTTGAGAAAGACGTGTTACCAATTTTTATTTCCAATTGTACCCAAAGCGGCTGCCACAATAGCCTTGATCGAGAAGAAGGAATTGAACTGACTTCTTATGCGACTATTGTGTCTAATGGAGTCAATCCAGGGGATTATAAGAGCAGTAAATTGTACAAGGTTTTGGTTTCAGTGGGCGACGAGTTGATGCCTAAGAAACCCTACAATCGGCTTACTGCTGAGCAGATTGGTACCATCGCCCTTTGGATTGAACAAGGTGCCAAAAATACCACTTGCGCTGGTACGACCTGTGATGTGAGCAAGGTAACTTTTGCTAAAACGGTAAAACCCATCCTTGATCGCTCCTGTAATGGTTGTCATGCAGGTAGTGCACCCTCTGGCAATATCGATCTTTCCACTCATACCAATGTCAAAAGGTATGTTCAGGACGGAAGTTTATTCGGAAGTATAAACCACGATGCTGGTTTTGTGCGTATGCCTGATGGAGCCGCAAAGCTCCCATCCTGCGAAATCAGCTCCATCAAGGAATGGATTCGCCTGGGCGCCCTTAACAATTAAAAACTTTAATTCTATGAACGTAACCCGCTTTTTCTATCTGCTGATGCTGCTCGCCAGTATCATTACCACTACAAATGCCCAATCTAAGTACTTCACCCGCACCGGAACTGTCGTCTTTGACGCCGAGGGCAAATTGGATGACATCGAAGAAATCAAAGCCAAGAATACCGCTGCTACCTGTGTATTGGATGCCGCTACCGGGCAAATGGAATGGGCAGTGACCATGAACAAATTTGCTTTCGCCAACTCACTAATGCAGAAACACTTCAACGAAAACTATGTTGAAAGTGAAAAATACCCCAAAGCAAATTTTAGGGGTAAAATCAATGACATCAGTAAAGTTAACTTTGACAAGGATGGAACCTATCCTGTTGGGGTAACCGGAAACATGACCCTACATGGCGTAACCAAAGAAGTAAATGTGAAAGGAGCTATCACGGTCGAAAAAGGAAAAATCCTGGTCAATTCAGGTTTTGAGATCCCACTAAAGGACTATAAAATTGATATTCCTACGGTAGTGTTTGTCAAAATTGCGGAAAGTGCCAAGGTCACGGTAAGCGCAGCTCTGGAAATCCTAAAAGGTAAATAAGCACAATGAAAAAACTCTGGCAACGATTGGCGCTATTGGCGCTTTTAATCAACATTAGTAGCAGTCTATTCGCTCAGGATGATCTGCTAGGTTTACTGGGAGAAGAAGAAACTGGTGACAAAGTAGTCAATGCCTTTAAATCACCACGAGTGATCAACGGCCACAGCATGGAAATGTTGGACGCGGGTGCACTGGATTTTCGGATCCTGCACCGTTTTGGCAAAATCAATCAAGGCTTTTACGACATGTTTGGACTGGATAATGCCTCTATGCGGATGGGATTTGACTATGGTATTACCCCTAATCTTACGGTTGGGTTTGGTCGTAGTACTTCCCGCAAGGAACTGGATGGTTTTTTGAAATACCGCCTTTTGTGGCAAAGCCGGGGAAGTAAAAGCGTTCCGGTTTCGCTGGTTTTGGTTGGAGGGCTTACCTACAATGGTTTAAAAGAACCTTTCGCCAGTCTGGAGATTGAGCCAAATTTTACACGCCGCACGGCTTATTATACCCAGGCCATCGTAGGGCGCAAGTTCAGCGAAAAGTTTTCGGCTCAATTGGTTCCCACCTGGTTGCACCGCAACATCGTGGAGAACGAATTGGAGTCCAATGACATCGTTGCCCTGGGCATGGGCCTGCGTTACAAATTTGTCAAAAGGGTCGCTTTAGTCGTAGATTATTACTATGCTTTTAATCGTTTTCCAGACGATCCAACTTACAATCCAACTTCCATTGGTTTTGACATTGATACAGGTGGCCACGTTTTCCAATTGCATTTTTCCAATGCGGTGGGCATGAACGAACGCGCCTTCCTGACTGATGCCAACGGCAGTTGGTTGAAGGGAGAAATTCAATTTGGGTTCAACCTATCACGGGTGTTCCAGTTGAAAGAGAAAAACAAGAAGTCTTAATAGAGTAATGCGTTTTATAACTAAGGGGTGGTCCTGAAGCATTGGGGTCACCTCTTTTTTATTACAAACTGATCATCTTCGCCCCCCGAATTCTCGCTCCTTCCTCTGCCAATACTTTTCCTCTCGTCCCTAAAAATCGGCGGGGAGCATCAATTCCCTCCCAACTCAACCCACAAGCATTGTGCAAAAGCGCCCCACTCCCCAATTCCAAACGGCCACCTGGTTCGATGGTAATGCGGGTATTTTCAGGTAAAGAGACCCGGGCCTGGATGCGCAATACGGCTCCGGCAGCTATCCTGAGGTTTCCATACAAGTCTTTATCACCCTTCCACACAATGGTATCTGTAATGCTTATATCGTAATTCACCTGAGGTTTGCACCAATAAGGGATAAAAAAACGCCGCTCGAAGCTACTGGTATCCGCCATCCGGGCCTGCATGGTGCCAATTTGGCAAGGCGAAAGGGCATTTTGCAGGGCGTTGTAATCCATCATGTTGTTGGAGGCAGCGGTATCACAGGGTGGATCGGGGGTCTGGTTCCAGCAGGGGTTGCCGTGGGCTGGGGTGTCGTCGCAACCATCGTTGTAAAAGGCATGGGCCAGGCCCAGAAAGTGCCCTACTTCGTGGTTTAGAATGCCTCGATGTACCCAGGCCGGCTGTTTACTTTCATACAATCCGGCTATTTTGATGGCATTGCCCAGCATGACCCCTACTCCACCGCCTTGATGCTCTGGATGATGGGGCATGATGAAAATGTTGAGCACTGAATCTCCCTGAATCTGGTATTTCTTAATCACTTCCATCCGGTCCAAGTTAGCCAAAGGGCCTTTGTGGATGTAAAAGCTCAGGGTATCGTCGTAATGAAAATAAACGCCTTGGTCTGGCGCTCCTGGTGCGGAAGGAGTTAGTTCATATTGGTACCGGGGTTGAATGACGGGAAGTTTGTTTTGATAAGGCTGCCAAAGTTTGTGGTTCTTTTGGAGATCCAGATTGGCATAATAAATCAGGTCTTTCGCCAAACGGATGGCCTCCTCCCCTTGGTAATTGTAGGCCCGGCTATGGGTGTTCATAAAATGCACATTCAGACGCAGGTAACGGATAGGGGTATGCTGGAGTTGAGCCGTATCTGGGACGTAATGCTCAGGATTACGGTAAATGATGTTGAGGCGGCGGGGACGCTGATCCGCACTTGCAGTAGCTTCCCGCCGGATGATTTTTTTGGTAGGCAACCATTTTTGGGCCAGCACAGGCAAAGGGAGGATGAAAATAAACAAACCTAAAAGTCCCTTTGTCCAATGCATATTTCACGATTTAGGTCAGAACCAGAAAACAAATATTGAAGGAATGAAAGTTTCTCAACTTCTCTCAACTTTTCTCAACTCCATTTACCAGTCTCCTCCTGCCCCTCCCCCATCAAAGCCATCGCTACCGCCAAAGCCGCCCCAGTCGTCGCCTCCTCCGTTGCCGCCCCAATCACTATTGCGATCAGAACCGCCGCCGCCAAAGCCGCCGCCGGGAAAAATAATCCATCCACCACCTGGCCCATAGCCCCGGTCGTCGTAGCGGCCACCACCATAGTAGCCACCCCCACCATTGTTGGGCCTGCGCGAAAGCACGGAGAACAGCACAATAACTCCGATAATAATGGCCAACAAGATCAAAAAAGAGATGGCGCCACCACCTGTATTTTTACCTTTTGCATCATTGGTGAATTCACCCTCAGCAACCTTGATGATGTCATTTACAGCACCGTCCAGGCCCGCATAAAAATCACCTTTTTTAAACGCTGGAGTGATGGTGTTTTCGATGATGCGTTTGGAGAGGGCGTCGGTGAGAAAACCTTGTACCCCCACATTGGTAACGATGCGGATTTTGCGTTCGGCTTGGGCCACATAAATCAGCACGCCATTGTCTTTGTCCTTTTGGCCAATGCCCCAGGCTTGAGCCAGGCGATAGGAGTATTCAAAAGCATCTTCGCCCTCCAGGGATCGGTCAATGACTATACCAATTTGAGTGGAAGTTGATTTTTCATAAGCCCGCAATTTTTGCTCCAGTGCGCTGGATTGTGCCGGGCTCAAAACACCCGCGTAATCGTTCACCATCGTTTGTGGGCGAGCGGGAATTTCTTTGGCAAAAACCCCATTCAGAACCCACAGTGAACTCAACAACAACAGCAGGGATTTCATTTTCATCACAAATGGTTTAAGAAAAAGAGATTACATGTCGTAGGAAATATCATCTGGTAGTTCGTTCGGATTATCTTCGTCACCATCCTGAGCCGGGAAATGTTTGTGGAGTTTGGCACCAATGAGGCGGACACCGGTACAGAGGCCTTCAGCAAAATCCTTGTTGCGAAAATGCTTCAACATTTCATCACGCACACCAACCCAAAAGTGGTTCATCACCCGGTCGTGGATCCCTTTGTCGCCAATAATGACCAACTGATGATCTTTAGGTACGATAAAAATCAGTACCCCATTCCGATCCTGGGTATTGGCCATTTTGAGGCGGTCAAATACACCCAATGCATCTTCCCAGGCTGTTTTGTTTACTTTGCCTTGTAGATGTACGCGAATTTCACCAGTTGTGGCCCCTTCTGCTTCTTTGATGCAGTCGATGACGCGTTTTTCTTCGTCGGAGGACAGAAATTTGGTCATAATGGCAAGTTGAAGTTGAAAAGTTAAAGAGTTGAGCAGTTGAAAAGAAGCTACCGCAGTAGCTTAGACAATCTCTTGGTCAAGACCGCTGCGGCAGCTAATTTTCAACTTTTCAACCCTAAACATTTCAGCTTTTATTCAAATTTTACATCCGGAGCATCCTGTGCACCTTGCTCTGCCTGGAATTGAGCCTTTTGTTTAAACCCAGCCATACCTGCAATTATGCTTGCCGGGAAGCGGCGGACTTTTTTATTGTAGGCCGTAGAAACATCGTTGTAGTTGTCCCGTGCAACCTTAATGCGGTTTTCGGTGCCTTCCAGTTGTGATTGCAGTTCCAAAAACGACTGATTGGCCTTAAGTTCTGGGTATTGCTCTGCAATCACCATCAGGCGTCCCAAAGACTGAGAAATACCACCTTGCGCTTGTTGAAAAGCAGCTAGTTGTTCAGGAGTAGCAGTGGCAGGATCAACGGTGATACTGGTTGCTTTCGAACGCGCTTCAATTACCGCAGTCAGAGTGCTTTTTTCAAAATTGGCCACTCCTTTTACAGTATTGACCAAGTTGGGAATCAGATCAGCCCGCCGCTGATAGGCAGATTGAACTTTGCCCCATGCGTTGTCAACATCTTCGTCTGCATTGACCATTCCGTTGTAAGTGCTACATCCACCCATAAGCGCAATCAGCCCCACCAGGATAAGTACAACTGCACTAACTAAATTCTTCATCGTATTGGTTTTTTAGAAGTTTTCAAAATTTGGAACAATATTGGACTGAAAAGAACTGTCTCCGAAAAATTTCCTCCCAATCGCTACAAATTGTCGGCGAATCGGGGCTTTTTTGGCTTGACCAAGGTACCGTTTTTTATGATAGTTGAGCAAGTGAGGAGTTGAGAAAGTTTAGGTTTCCACCATCAATGCTCAACTTCTCGATTCTAAAAACAATCGAACCAAATCTTCTGCTGCATGAAAGGGCGATTGTTTCTGTGTCAACACCTCTGCCTCTTTTTCGTTCAGCAATGCCGCCACTTGAGGATGCTGATAAAATTGTTCCCGCAAAGCCTGCTGGATGCTCTCGTGCAGCCAGTAGCGGGCCTGGGACTGGCGCTGGAGTTGAAAAAAGCCATTTGCCTCAGAAAAACGCCTGAACTCTTCTACCAACCCCCAAATCTCGGCCATCCCCATTCCACTCAATGCCGAGCAAGTCAACACCTGAACAGTCCAATTGCTGGCTTTGGGTGGAAATAGGTGTAGTGCATTGCGGTAATCCGCGGCGGCGCGTTTGGCCCTTGCCTGGTTGTCGCCATCCGCTTTATTCACTGCAATCAAGTCTGCCATTTCTACTATACCTCTTTTGATGCCCTGAAGTTCATCACCAGCACCAGGAAGTAGCAACAAAAGAAAAAAATCGACCATAGAATGTACAGCTACCTCGGATTGTCCAACTCCGACCGTTTCGATGATGAGTGTATCAAAACCGGCTGCCTCACACAAAATCAGGGTTTCCCGGGTT
Source organism: Haliscomenobacter sp. (assembly GCF_033763495.1). Taxonomy (GTDB): domain Bacteria; phylum Bacteroidota; class Bacteroidia; order Chitinophagales; family Saprospiraceae; genus Haliscomenobacter. The sequence continues at coordinate 67,191 of NZ_JANRKL010000029.1, forward strand.
TTGCGGGCCACCCCGCCGAGGGAGTCACCAGCCGCCGAAGGGCGAATGTATACGCTGGGATCGAGGGCCAGTTTGGCCATTCGGGTTTTATCCCCCAGAATGCTGCCTTTGCTGATTTGGCTGCTGGGATCGATGGCCAATACCGCTAATTTTCGGCTATTCGCGCTCAAGTTTTGCCCAAAAGCTTCGATAAAAGTACTTTTGCCTACCCCCGGCACCCCAGTAATCCCGATGCGAATGGAGTTTCCGCTATGGGGCAAACAGGCTTCGATGATCTCGTGGGCCAAAGCTTGATGCTTGGCTTGTTTGCTCTCAATCAAGGTAATGGCCTGGCTTAAGCGTACACGATCACCCCCCAAAATACCAGTGATGTATTCGCCCGCCTCACTGAGTTTACGCCTGGGCTTGGGGGTCCAGTCTGGGTTCAGCGAAGCAGGTTGGGGGATGCCCTTTTGAACCGAAGGCCTAGTATGGTCTTTTGGGTCTGCCATAAAATTATTGCTACTTGCCTTTGAATTGTGGCTGCCGTTTTTCCAAAAAAGCTTGTACCCCCTCAGCGAAATCAACACTTGATCCTGCCAGGCCTTGCAAATCCATTTCGAGTTGCAACTGTTGAGTCAGTGAATGCCCATCTGAAGCCTGAATGGCTTGTTTGATCAACCCCAAGGCATAAGTAGGCATAGTAGCCAGTTTTTCTGCCAATGCCCAGGAAGCAGTTGCAAAGTCTTCATCAGGATAAACTTCGTAAATCATCCCGATATTACGCGCCTCAGTAGCGGTGATTTTTTCACCCAACATCATCATGGCAGTGGCTCGCTGTTTGCCCACCAAACGTGGTAAGGTAAAGGTACCGCCACTGTCCGGCACCAGCCCGATCTTGCTAAAAGCCTGTATAAAACTGGCCGATTGAGTGGCTACCACCAGATCACAAATCAGCGCCAAATTGGCACCTGCGCCCGCTGCAACTCCATTTACTGCAGCTACCACAGGTTTGGGAAGGTTGTTGATTTGTAAAATGATTGGGTTGTAGTATTCGCCCAATAATTCATCAAAAGTAGGCGGGTTGGGTTCCTGTAGTTCATTGAGGTCCTGCCCCGCACAAAAGGCTTTGCCCGTTCCACTGAGGTACACAGCCCGAATTTCATCGTCGCTTGCACAAGTTTTCAACACGTCCTGAAGGGCTTTACCCATCGGTCGGTTCAAACTGTTGTACACCGTTGGCCGATTGAGGATCACCCGGGCAACCTGGCCGATTTTTTCAAAAAGGATACTTTCCATTTGGTTTTATTGCCTTATAGTCAAATGTACTATGCTAAAAAGGATTTTTTGAAAAAAAGTGAATTTCTCATTTCACTTTCTGTTGCTTTATCTTGTTCTATCTGTACCTTCGAATTAGACAAAATACTTCCCATGGAGAAGCAGTTTATTCAAAAACTCTACGAGTCACATCAACAAGCCCAACAAATGCCTTCACCTTCGGCCATTTCAACCTGGCTCAACGGCATTTTGGGGCTTTTGTTTCCTGAATTTTCGGATCATCGTTATGCCAATCCCCGTGAATTTGAGCAACATTACCAAATGCTCAAATTGGAGTTGAATAAAATTCTGGATACCGCCGACGGCTCCTTGCATACCAAGGCACCAGAATTAGAAGGGGAATTCATGTCCTGCCTGCCCAGAGTTCGCGAGCTGCTGATCAAGGACGCGGAGGCCATTCTCAAGGGTGACCCCGCTGCAACCGACCTTCCAGAAGTCATCCGTACCTACCCTGGTTTTTATGCCATTGCGGTGTATCGGCTATCGCATGAGTTGTACGAAATGCGGGTTCCGCTCATTCCCCGAATTTTGACCGAATATGCACACAGTCGCACCGGAGTGGACATTCACCCTTCGGCGGAAATTGGAGAGAACTTCTGTATTGACCATGGTACGGGAATCGTCATTGGGGGTACTTCCAACATTGGCAACAATGTAAAAATCTATCAAGGCGTTACCCTCGGAGCTTTGAGTGTTAAAAAAGAATTGGCGGCCACCAAACGCCACCCTACCATTGAAGACAATGTGGTGATTTACTCCGGTGCCACCATTTTGGGTGGTGAAACCGTGATTGGCCACAGTAGCATCATCGGTGGTAACGTATGGGTCACCAAAAGTGTGCCGCCCTTCAGTCGCGTGTATTACAGCTCCAACGATAGTCACCAGCAAAAAACCAACGTTTAATTATGGCTTCAGTAGCAGACTTGATCGGGAATACGCCTTTGGTAGAGATACGCCACGTCATCCAGAAACCAGGCATCAAGGTATATGCCAAATTGGAAGGTCAAAACCCTGGGGGTAGTGTCAAAGACCGCGCCGCCTATGGCATGATCAAAGGCGCCCTGGATCGGGGCGAACTCAAACCGGGCATTCGTTTGGTGGAAGCAACCAGTGGCAACACGGGTATCGCGCTGGCCATGATTGCCCGCTTGTTTGACGTAGACATTACCCTGATCATGCCCGACAACTCCACCGCCGAGCGGGTACAAACCATGGAAGCATTCGGTGCCGAGGTCTTGCTGACCCCCGCGGAGCGCACCATCGAATACTCCCGCGAATTGGCTGAAGAAATGGTAGCTCAAGGTGGCTACCTCATGCTCAACCAGTTTGCCAACCCTGACAACTGGGGTGCGCATTACCGCAGCACTGGTCCCGAAATCTGGCGCGACACTGCGGGCGAAGTCACCCACTTCGTTTCTTCCATGGGTACCACTGGCACCATCATGGGCACTTCTCGGTATCTAAAAGAGCAAAGTGAAGCGGTGCAAATTGTAGGGGTGCAACCCACGGATGGCTCCAACATTCCCGGCATCCGTCGCTGGTCCAAAGAATTTTTACCCGAAATTTACGAAGCTGAACGGGTAGACCGCATCATTGACGTATCTCAGGATGAAGCAATCACCATGATGCGCCGACTGGCCCAGGAAGACGCCATTTTTGGTGGTGTAAGTAGTGGTGGAGCGGTGGCTGCTGCCGCAAAATTGGCCGAAGAACTGGACGAGGCCGTGATCGTGTGTATCATTTGTGATCGGGGAGATCGGTATTTGTCGTCGGGGGTATTTGGGAAGTAGTTGAAAAATTAAGGTTAAAAAGTTGAAATGAACTGCGCTTCGGCTTCGCTCAGCGACCAGTTCATTTCAACTTTTTAACCTTAATTTTTTCAACTATTACTGCAACGCAAATCTCACCACTACTCCACCCGAAGAATCCGTTCTTGGATAACCCGCCGAGGTTTTGGGTTCACTCCGACGATAATCTACAAAGAAGCGCAGCGACAGGCGCTGGTTCAGTTTGTATTCAGCCGAGGGAGAAATGCTCAAGTTGTAACTACCACGAGTTGGTTCCCGTACCCCTTGGTCGAGCAGGTGGTTGAAGGTCACGTCATCGCTGAGAGAGAAGTTGAACTGTAAGTCCAGCCCTCTGGGTGCAATGGCGGTGCTGCCTGGCGTTGAACCAGGAGCAGGTTTTGGCGCAGGTCGTTTTTTCTTTTTGGTCCCGCCAAAAAGAGAGCTAATGTCGAAATCATTGATTTTGTGCCCAAAACCAAAAACAATTTCCTTACGGCGCGTTTCTGCCAGCTGGTTGCTCACAAAACTCATGGCCAGGTTGCGGGTCAACTTGTAATCGAAGTTGAAGGTCATGCCATTTTTCATGGCTGCACTCACGGCGATCAAGGGGTTGAACCCTTCCTGTATCACCAGTTCGGGTACTTCCAAACGTGGGTAGAAGTTGTTGTTCAACTCATTGAGAAAGCCCTGATCGCGGGTACGCAAGAAGTCCAGCCCTGTGTTGAATGTGTTGATGGTCAACCCAGACTTGTAACCATGCGTCAAACTGAAACTTTGGAAATACTCCTTAAAGAAAGGCAAACGGCTCAAACCATTATAGGTAAAACGCCAATTGACCTGGGGGAGCAATTCAAACAAGTTCAGGTTGACACCCCTTGCATCTTGTCCGGTATAGGCGGCCAAAAATGCCGGAATCAATACCTCCTGCTGGGTACGCCCATAACCAAAGGTGTAGCCTTGTTTTGCCAGGGTCGTGTCCACGTGCTCACCATTGCCGAGGCGTTGCGAAATGATGACCCGATTGTCTTCAAACGTTTTGAAGAGGGTACGCAGATCAGAAGTGTCACCTTTGAACAGCGTTTTGAGGGCGGAGTAAGACATCGTCAAAGTACCCACATCCTGAGGAATGGCGTGTACAAAGCGGGTGTTGTTGTCCAACAAAGTATCCTTAAAGTACTGCGAATGGTTCTGGGTATAACTACGACTGATATCCAGGTCGAGGCGCATGTCGCGGAAGGGTTCAATGGTCACACGGGCATCCCAGTTTTGAGTAGATAGCTGGGTTACTTCGCGGTTTTGGAACACACTGCTCGACATCCAGCCCTGGTTCGCTGATTTGGCCAACCAGTCTTTTTCGGTACCGTATTGATCCTCCCGCAATTTGCTGATGCGTGGTTGAATACCTGCTACAAAATCCCAGCCCGGGGAATCGAACTGGTTCATTCCCAACAAACGAGAGGTCGGAGTATATCCTGGCACTACCGTATTGTGTTGCTCAGAGTAGTTGAAACGGGCTTTGCGCAAGGACAACAAGGGCCGCAAGATCAGCTTTAAACCTGGCGACAGCTCTGCACTTCCTTTTTTCTCTTTATCCTTATCTTCTCCCTGAGTACTCCGGCGTTCCTGGCTAGATCCTCCAGAACGGGATACTTGTTCAATTTTGCGCAGGAAAGAGATTTTATTGTACAGCTGGTCAAAGTTGAAGTCGGCGTTGGCTTGAATGTTCTGGCCGTTCTGGATTACGTTTCCGAGCGAGTCAGTGTTCAAGGCTGCTGCGGTCCAGCCGTAGTTGCCCCGGTATTGACCTTTGATACCCACCCACTCCATGTAAGGGATCAGCTTGGTTGGCATGGTATAGTTGAGTGTGAACTCGTGCTGGTAGTTTTTGGTACGTCCTAGGTTTTTGACGTTGCTCCAGATACTGTCCCGGCGATAACGGTTTTGCTCGGCTAGCGGCAGGCCACGTTCGCGCAATTCTGTTTCATCCGGTTCATCCACCACGGCATCATTGGCTGCGTTGAAATTGAATTTGAGGCCCTTGGTGAAGTCCCATTGCAAGTTGTAGTCACGCCCCCACAGGAATCGTTTGTTAAAGAAGGTACTGTACTTGGGATCCAGATCGGTAAAGCGGTATTTAGTGGTCTGGAACTGTCGATCCATCAAAGAGCTAAAGGTAAAGGAGCTGGGGAGTGGGTTAAAATTGAGTTCAGAAATCAGTTTAAGTGCATTGCCCTTGAGTTTTTTCAAGGGTTGAATGTACTTGGCCTGGGTGCTGAACTGGTAATTGATGCCTGCGTTGTATTTTTCGATTTCATCACTTTCGATAAAGGGATCGCTGCGCTCGGTGGCCGTATAGCCATAACTCAGTGAAACGTTGGAAATGTCCCAGGGCATAGGTTTGCTCTGGTTTTGACCGCCCCGTTCTTTACGTACATTGGTGAAGTTGTAACTCTTCACGGTGCTGATTTCCCGGGTAGTCCGTTCGATGGAGTCACGCACGGTGGCATTGTCCGTTTTGCGGATTTTTTCCTTCAAAATCACGTCCAGGTCGTATGGGTCAAACTCCGGTGTCTCAATGCTGCGTGAGTATTGAGCGTAAAAAGGCAGGCGCAGGTTCCAGTCTTTGGGCAAAAATTTGTTCAGTTCGAGGTTACCCGCGATATCAAAACCGGAATTGTCAAAGCGGCTACGCTGTTGTACTTTTTGATCGATGGCACCATATCCGATGGTTCCAAAATTACCAGCCACAGTTACGTTACCCAGGTCGGCCATTTGGATGTCCATGCGGGCAATACCTGCTACCCCACCCCGCTCATCGAGGCCAGTGAGGCGCATTTCATTAGCCCAGACTACGGCGCCAACGGGGTTGGGTTCTCCGCCCTGGGGGTTGCGAATCCCAATCATTACAATTTTGGCATTGCCCAGGTTGGGATTACCTCGCACTTTGACCCAACGGGTGACGGTTTGTTCGTTTTCCAGCGTTACCGATATTTGTCTGACGAATTCCTGGTCCAAGTTGGCACCACTGGTAGCATTGCGTTCCTCTTTGACTTCGCGCAGCAGAGCCAAGGGGAAATCAAATTCGTTCTCCAGTTTCCATACCTCTTCTTTGTAGGCATTGGAAATACTTGGTGTTTGTGTATCGGGCAAACGGTCAACTCGTGATAAAATCAAAGGCATTTCGTACTCGTAATAGTTGTTTTTGAAGTCGCTACCCAAGCGTACAAAAATCCGCAAACCCGATGTATCCCGTGGCATGATGGTTTGGTCGAAATCTTCGGCGTGTACAAACATTTTGAAACGTTCGTAGACCCGCATGTCCAAACCGATGTTTTTGAATACAGCCCGTTCATCACCTTCGCACAGATCTTGCAAGGTCAACGACAAAGACTGCTCGTTTTGAAGTGTATTGATGACCCCACCGATGGATTGTTCCCGTTGAATACCAATGGGCAGTACGTAACCAAATGGGCGGGCTTCACTGGGGTCGGTGTTTTCTTCGATGTTAACCGCATCTACTTCAAAGACGGTTGCAGCATCGATGCTACAAGGCGAGTTCACCTCGGGCGACAAGTCCTGAGTATACTTCCGCCACTGGTTGCGCACAAATTCCATGGTGGCAAAGCGGAAGTTGACCTGGGTTTCAAAACCATCCAGGAGAATCCGCATAAAACGAATGGAGCGGAAATCCCGAATCCCGCCAACAGCCCGATCAAACTGGCTCAGCGGCATGCGGAAACGGTACCAGATGCGGCCATCCTTTTCGATGCGGTCGGTAACCAATTTCACTCCACCGTCACGTAACCGGGCAGAATCGAGGTTGATTTCTCCATTTTTATCGTGAAAAATCGGAATCCGGTATTGGAAGTAAGCTTCCGTTTCGTTGAGCGTATTGTCGTAGTTGAGGTCTTCCGCGTCGGGGTTGTTGGTGGAAGAACTTTGACTTTGGCGGCTGGTGTTGGTCTCAGAGTTGCCTTCCGGGTTGTTGAAGTCGCGGTAACGGGTAACTACGTCCACATTGGAGGGGAAGCTGGGGTCATTCCAAAAGCGGAAGTTGTCACCAGAAGGGTCTTGTTCCAAACGTGATGCGGCATTGGTATTCACCGCCCGAATGGCGTTCAACCAAGGTGCAAATTTTGCCCGTTCACCCGAATCACTTAGTCCGTCCAAGCCCACGTCTTGCAAACGGCGCGAGGTAGTATCGTTGTCAAAAGCGGCGGTAACCTGTTGGGTGAGGGGCACTTTTGACCAGGAAGTTTCTTTGGTCCGGCGGTCTTTGTTGAAGTTACTTGGTAGACCATTTTCAAAAAAGCGCAAACCGTCTTTAAGAATGTCCTCAGAAATGTTCCCCAATTGGAATGTCAGATAACCCTGTTTTTTATCGGCATCAGGCGCTGCGCTGCCACTTCCATCTTCATTGAGGAAAGGGCTGAGCATCCAGAATTCCAGGAATTCGATGTTGGCGGTTTGAAAATCATTGGTGGTTAAGGCGCGCATCATCCCCCCCCAACGGGTCTTAGGATCGCGTAAAAAAGTCTCGCCTCCTACAAATTCCAAACCTTTGGAAAATGCACTACCATTGGGTTGTTCAAAGTTGTAAGGTCCCCGTTCCCGAGGGTTAAAGACCATATCCAAGGTTTGAATATTGGGCAATTCTGTCAACTGCAACTGGCGGTTGGGGAATACTTCGTTTTGAGGGATAACCCGGGTATATGGGTTGACGTTGTCCTGCTGACCGGTGCGGATGCCAAAGTTATCGATGCGGTACCAACTCAGTTTGGCGCGGTTGTAGCCATAAGTCACATCATCGCGGAAAAGCGCTTCCGGGCGTGCAGCGGGGTTCCCGGGGTTTTGATCCTGGGGTGCACTCGCCAGGTACCAATTGATGACGGGTTGGCGCAAGTCGAAGGTGTTGTTGGCGCCTTCAAAGTCGTCTACGTACACTACCCCACCCTTATCCTTGCGGTTTTGGTTGATCGCTTTGGCGTGGCCAGGACGGATTGCGGCCAATTCCCCTGTAAAGCTGATGCTGGAAGGTGCTTTGGTCGAAAGGCCGGGAATAGCATCAATGGCTTTCGTCAACCAGGGGGCCTCCCTTTTGAAGTTGACATCCACCCCATACACATTGTTGTTGATGGGATCTTCTCCGATGTTTACTTTTTGGGTAAAAGGGCGTTCCCAGAGTTTCATGATGGTTGCCCCGATGTTGAAGTTTTTGTCAATTTCGTAATCGGCACGCAAACCCAACATGCTCCGGTTTTGGAAACCAAAGAGGGTGTTGTCTTCGAGAGAGACGTTGATCTGGGCACCCGAAGCCAGGATGGCATCGTTGAGGATGCGCAAACGCCCCAGGTTGTAGTCGATTTCGTAGTCACGGCCTTCCACGAGTTCCTGGCCGCCGCCACTCACTTTGACCGAACCTTGGGGAATGTTAAAGGCTCCCAGAGAGATTTCGGATGAAACACTCGATTTATAGGTACCCTTGATCACGTAGCGGTTTTTCTCCTGGAATTCCTGTGCACGGAACAAGGTGGAATCGTACAATTCTTGATAGATGTACTTACTGGCAATATCCGCTGGAGTATCCTTGATTTTTTTGATAAGGGAAGACCCAAATGGCTCCAAAACCGGGAACATGATGCGTCCGGTATTGGTGTTGATGGTCAGGTCCGGCACAAAATCGAAGACCCCGTCCGGTTGTGGGTCACCCTGGATGTTCAAAACGTCCACGTTGAACACGCGCAACAGCGGCACACCTTGCAAGTTGGTTTCTGGTAAAAAACGTTTTACCCCTCTTCCTGGATCTTCATAATAAATGTCCAGGCGGAATTCCTTTTGGTCTACCTGTACGGCACCAGTAGGATAGATGTTTTTCATCATCAGGTCCCAGGTGGCTACATCGGTGCGTTGAATGGTGCTTTTGAGCAATTTGACATACAACACGTTCAGCGATGAGTCGGGGCGGATGTTTTCCGAGTTGTTGGACAATTCCCCCACTTTATAGGAGCGACCATTGTAGGTATATTGGTAGGCCACGCCCACGGTTTGGTCTGGCAGTACGTTGATGCGCAAAGAGATAAAGCCCAGTTCAGGATGAACCGTATATTCGGTTGGTTTCAACTTACGCGCGGTTACCTTTTCAAAGTCGCGGGTTGGGACCATACCGAATTGGCTTTGTAAGGTACTGATCGATTTTTCGATGGCACGCGCATCACCCTGACCGATCACCCGATCGTAGAGGTTGTTGGCGCGGTTGTCGGGCAGTGGAATCCCAGTGATGTCTTTAGGTGCTCCGGGCCGAATGTCGACGGAGTTGTTGTTGACCAGCCATTCTTCACGGCCTTCGCCCAGGTCGGCCATTGCTACGATGTCGCGTACATTATCCACCTCATTGCGGTCGTTGGTGATCCATACTTCAATGTTCTCCAACTTGAACAGGGAGCGAATTTGGGGCAAGTTCTCCAGCGAAGGTTCGAATACTTCGCGGTTGTAATGCGAAAGCAGGAAGTGGCGGTTTTCATCGTATTCGTCCGCTTTGACATCAAATTCCTGTTGTTGGCTACCGCCCTGGATCTGGATGTTTTTGCGCTCCGATTTTTGTTGAGAAACCAAACCGGTCAGGCGCAAGTGGCCAAACTGGAGCTCGGTTTTGATCCCGAAAAGGCTTTGGGCACCCTGAATCAGCGTTCCACGCAAGGGCATACTGACGTTACCCGCTTCGATTTTTTTCAGGATATCATCCTCTCCAAATTTTTGGCTGTCGTAGTTCAGTTTGATCACCTGGTCGAAGTCAAATGCTGCACCCGTATTGTAGTTGGTGTTCAGGTTGAGCTTTTCCCCAATTTTCCCCTGCACATTCATTTGAATGTTCATGTCAAAATCGAACAGGAATTGGTCGCGTTGACGCAGGTTCAGGATGGGGTTCTCCAGGCGTTGGTAGTCGTACCCAAAAGTAAGGTCAACGTTACCTTGTGGCTTGATGTCGATGGTATTGCCTCCAAACAAGCGATCAATCAAATCTTTTTTGATGTCGATCTTGCTGAAAGGATCCAAGGGGTTTTTATCGTCCTTTTTGCCCCTGGTCTTGGTTGACAATTCGCGGAAATAGGACGCCTCATCCTGCTTTTGGCGGTACCTGGTGTACTCATCAAAAGTCATGTAAGAAGGTGGACGGAAAAAATCCTCTCCAATCCTTTCTTCGATGAGGTAGTTACCCGAATTAGGATCGTACTCCACTTTTTTATCAATGGCCTTAGGGTCTTTGATGTCAAAGGGGTTCGTTTTGGGCGCATTGATGAAATTATCTTTGCGATCCTTGATCGGCACGGTGTCGGTCAAAGCAGTGCTGCTTTTCCGGCCAAGCCGGGTGCCTAAGTTGAATGTCGGATGATAGGTTACGTCTACCGCGCTCAGGGTAACGGCGATTCCTAACAACAAGCTGAATGGTAAAATTGTCTTATTCATATAACAAACTGCTGCACACGGGATAATAACGGTTCGCGGTTTCAGGGGTTCCAAAGTTCCATCGTTCTGAGACCTTGTAGTTGAACAAGTGTCATGGAACGCTGGGGCTTTAGTGCCCAGGAACCAAAAAATCGGTTTTCCGGAAATAGCTTAGGTGCGTCTTTGGGAGGCAAGGAGTGACTAGGTTGAGGTTGAAGTGTTTCGAAATTTCAGGATTACAAAGATTTTCACAAACCTCGTCCTGGAACCTTGGAACACTTGACCACGGATACCCAAACACCCTTTTTTATGCAGATAGCTCTCTGAGAGCGAGCTTGATAAGCTGCTCCACACTTTGGATGGCTTGGTCTTTCAGGAGTTGATTCAGGACTTTTTGTACCGCAATCTTCTGGAAGCCCAACGCTACCAATGCAGATAACGCCTCTTCCCGGATAGTATTGTTTTGTGAAGGAAATGTTAATGGTAAATCGCCTGAATCTTTCACCAATTTGTCTTTTAAGTCCAGAATAATCCGTTTGGCCATTTTTGGGCCGATGCCTTTCACGGCACGGAAAACCTGCTCCTGTTCGCCGATGATGGCGGCACGTAATTCGTCGGCGCTAAGCGAGGACAATACAATCTGAGCGGTATTTGGGCCTACTCCGCTCACCGAAATCAAGTGGCGAAAAAGGTTACGTTCGGTTTCATCCGCAAAACCGTACAGCGTATGGCTGTCTTCTTTGATGTGGAGATGGGTTAAAATTTTTACCTCATCTTTTTTTTCAATCTGGCTGAACGTATTCAGGCTGATGTGCACCAAATACCCTACTCCATTGACATCTACCACAACATAGGTTGGTGTTCTTTGGGTGATGTCTCCTCTCAAGTATGTAATCATGACAATGTGCTGATGTGGTAATGTGTTGATCTGCCAATAAAAGCGGCGGCAAATTTAGTATTTTTATGGATTTTGCCATTAGCAATCCTCAATCAATTAAAAAGTTGGACAAGTAAAATTTTTTAACTAATTTTGAAAACAAAAAGTTGCATTGGCTAGAGATTTTTACCACGATGCTGTAAAGGAGGCCCTCATCAAAGAGGGTTGGTTAATAACTGACGATCCTTTGACACTGCTTAGTCGAGAAGAAGGTGGACTACAAACTGATCTTGGTGCAGAGAAAATCATCACTGCAGAAAAAGGTATAACCAGGATTGCGGTGGAGGTCAAAAGTTTCACCAATCCATCCATTATCCACGATTTCTTACTTGCAACTGGTCAGTATCAAGGTTACTCAATTGTAATGCGAAAGAAAAATATCGAACGAACAATGTATCTGGCAATGCCATTTTACATTCATGAACGTCTTGATGATTTGCAATTTTTCAAGGATATTGTAGCGGAATTGAACTTGAAATTTATTTTATTTCATCCACAGCACAAAACAATTCAAGCATGGAAAGAGTAGTCTTTCTTAGATCAAAAATAGAACAAGTAATGAAGGCCTATTTGGAGGAATTAAACCAACCAAATAATGAAAATATCCGCTTTGAATCAGTAATTGATCCAAATGGTCAACATTTTCAAATTATAGCCCTTGGATGGGAAAACGAAAAAAGAGTGTTCAATCTCCTCTTTCATCTTGACATAATTGATGAAAAAATATGGGTACAAGAAGACAAAATGGAAAATAGCATCGCCGAACTATTGGTAGAACATGGAGTATCTAAAAAGGATATTGTGCTTGCCTATTTCCCTGAATATCACCGCCAGTTTACAGAATATGCTGTTGCCTAAGCAAAAGCATTAAGAAAGCAAACCATTGTTTATCTCTGGGTTTTCTCTATTTTTGCGGCCAAAATCAGAGATACCATGAAAATTCTATTGCTGGGAAGTGGAGGAAGAGAACATGCATTGGCCTGGAAATTGCGGCAAAGCCCCCTTTGTAAAGCCCTTTGGATTGCACCGGGCAATGCCGGGACAGCTGAGCTCGGCACCAATGTCAGCCTCGATCCCAATGATTTTCCGGCAGTAGCTGCCACGGTGCAGCAGGAAGGAATTGACATGCTGGTCGTTGGGCCAGAGGAGCCTCTGGTACGCGGCATTTACGATTATTTTCAAAGCCATTTTCCCAACTTGCCCGTCATTGGCCCTTCTCAGGTGGGCGCCCAATTGGAAGGTAGCAAGGCCTTTGCCAAAGAATTTATGCTCGAAATGGGCATACCCACCGCAGCTTACCGCGAATTCACCGCAGCAACCTTACAGGAAGGGCTTGATTATATTTTGACCCAAACTACCCCCATTGTACTCAAAGCCGATGGTTTGGCCGCGGGCAAAGGGGTGGTCATTCTGGATGATTTACAAGCTGCCCAGGAGGAATTGCGGGAGATGTTGAGTGGAAAGTTTGGCGCAGCCAGTGCCAAGGTGGTCATTGAGCAGTTTTTGTCCGGAATCGAATTTTCGGTTTTTGCCCTCACTGATGGCAAGGATTATGTCATTTTACCAGAGGCTAAGGATTACAAGCGGATTGGTGAAGGTGATACGGGCCTGAATACTGGTGGGATGGGTGCGGTTTCTCCAGTGCCTTTTGTGGACGAGGTATTGATGCAAAAGGTAGAATCCAAAATCATCCGCCCTACTGTTGAAGGCCTGGCCAAACGTGGTATAGTGTATAAAGGTTTTGTTTTTTTTGGCCTCATCAAAGTGGGCAATGAACCTTATGTGATCGAATACAATTGCCGCATGGGTGATCCCGAGACTGAAGTGGTCATGCCCCGCCTGCAAAATGATTTGGTCAGCCTTTTAATCGCAACGGCCGAAGGCACTTTAAATCAGCAGAAAATTGTGATGGACTCACGTTCAGCGGCTACCGTAATTTTGGTATCCGGTGGCTATCCGGGGGATTACGAAAAAGGTAAAGTCATCAAGGGCTTGGATCGGGTGGAAGGGAGTATGGTTTTCCAGGCTGGAACCAAGGAGGCTGGTTCAGAGATCGTTACCAATGGCGGCCGCGTCATTGCGCTGACTTCTTATGGCGATAATTTTGATGAAGCGCTGGTGTTTTCCAACCGCAATGCGGAGGTGATTAAGTTTGAAGGGAAGTATTATCGGCGGGATATTGGGTTTGATTTGCACTAGCATTTAGCCACAAACATGAGACATCCCGAATTTTTGGGATGACTCATGTTTGTGGCTAAAGTTTAATTAATGCACCCCGTGCATCCACTTCCGCAACAGCGGAATCAATAAAGCCAAGACCCCAGTGATTCCAACCACCACATAGATTCCCCACAAGAGATACGTATCAGTATACATCATCAAGGACTCGGTTCGGCTCAAATCGGCTCCATCACTGTGCCCTACCGCAGTCAATTTACCAATTTCACTCGCCAGGCTATTTCCAAGCGAAATGGACAAATACCAGGCCCCCATCACAAAGCCAACCATTTGAGGTGGCGACAATTTGCTGATCATGGAAAGGCCTACAGGTGAAATGCTCAATTCGCCGGAAGTATGGAAAAAATACATGAGTACGAGGAAAATCAAAGGTACCAGGCCATCATTCGCAAAAGAACGGGCACCCCATACAATCAGGCCAAAACCAATGGCAATTTGCAGCAAGGACAATACAAACTTCAAAGGTGTACTGGGCTCCAATTTCTTTTTACCCAACCAAATCCACAGCCAGGAGAAAAAAGGCGCCAAAAGAATCACAAAAAAACCATTTAGGGCACCAAATTGGGCCGCAGGAATTTCAGTTCCTGCCACCATCCGGTTGACGTTTTTGTCGGTAAACAAGGCAATGGAGCCTCCGGCCTGTTCAAACAACATCCAAAAAATCATGTGAAAAAAGAAGAGGAATACCACTACCAGGAGCCGTTGACCTTCTTTTTTGTCTGGCAATCTCAGTGCCGTCCAAATCAGATACCCTAAAATAGAGGCGCTAACGATCAGCAATACCCGATTCAATATGGCATTGGGATTGAGTAAAAACATTACCAGCGGAATCAGCAGAATCGTGCCCAGCAAAATGGTTGAATTGACGGACAAACCCACCAACAGTGGTTTTCGGCCAGCCTGTGGATCAGTAGGCAAACCCTTGTCTTCAAAATACCTCGGCCCCAACCACGCGAAGAGGATCAAGCCCAAAGTCATCCCGATCCCGGCCAATCCAAAACCGTAATGCCAGCCAACGCGCTGACCTACGTACCCACAGGTAAGCATCGCGAGTAAGGAACCCGTATTGACCCCCATGTAAAAAATAGAATAGGCACTGTCTTTACGGGGATCATCCAATTCGTAAAAAGTGCCCAAAAAGCTCGACATGTTGGGTTTAAAATAGCCATTCCCGACAATGATGATGGCCAGGGAAAGGAAAAAAATGGTCTGGCTGCTCTCAAATCCCGGAAGGCCTTGCATACCCAGGGTGATGTGTCCGATCGCCATCATTGCAGCACCTATGATCACCGAGCGCCGAAAACCAAAAAAACGGTCGGCAATCATCCCGCCCACTACCGGAAACAGATAAGCCATCGCTGTATACGCTCCATATACACCCAGTGCCTTGGTATTGGCTTGTTGCTCCCCCAAATTGGCGTACAAAACCTTGGCCATGTACAAAGTAAGCAAAGCCCGCATACCATAATACGAAAATCGTTCCCACATCTCGGTGAGAAAGATGATCACAATGGCCTTGGGGTGGATTTTTCGGTTGGCATAAATGACGATCGGTATCCAGATCAATACAAATACCCAGCCTGAGATTAGGAGCAATTGAGCGATGTCTAGCATAATTTGGTGGTCGTTGGGGCGCCCCTTGCGGGTACCCATATGGTTAAAGTTGGTCAACCGCGAGGGTTGCCCCTACTACGCGCCGATTTCTTCGCCTGCCTTCAATTTTTCAGTATTTTCATACATTTGCAGCGCCTCGATAATGCCTTCGATATCACCTTCCATCACTCGATCCAAGTTGTACAGGGTCAGGTTGATGCGGTGATCCGTGAGACGGTTTTGCGGGAAATTGTAGGTACGGATTTTGTCCGAACGGTCACCACTCCCTACCAGCGATTTGCGTTTCGCGGCCTGCTCCGATTCGTGGGCTTGCTTGCGTTGATCGTAGATCTTTTGGTACAAGCGTTGCAAAGCAATTTCTCGGTTTTGAATCTGTGAACGGCCATCAGTACTTTCTGAAACCACTCCGGTTGGAAGGTGAGTAAAACGTACCCCCGATTCCGTTTTGTTGACGTGCTGACCACCCGCACCACTGGAGCGAAAGGTGTCTACTTTGAGGTCTTCCTTGCGAATTTCCAGGTCTTCCATCTCCAATTTGGGCATCACCACAACAGTTGCCGCAGAGGTATGCACCCGGCCTTGGGATTCAGTCTTGGGAACCCGTTGTACGCGGTGAGCGCCGGACTCAAACTTGAGCGTACCGTACACATCTTCACCCTGTATCTCCAATACCAGTTTGTTGTAGCCACCTACCGTACCCTCATTGATTTCCATGGCATCCACTTTCCAGCCCTTGCTCTCAAAGTAGCGGGTATACATGCGGTAAAGGTCTCCAGCAAAAAGGCTGGCTTCGTCTCCACCTGTCCCTGAACGGATTTCAAAAATCACGTCACGGGCGTCCTCAGGATCTTTGGGGATCAGCAGGTATTTGATTTTTTCTTCCAGCTCCTCCAACTGCGGCAGAATTTGGTCCAATTCCTCCTGGGCCATTTCCCGCATTTCCGGATCCTCATCACCTAGTGCTTGTTTGGCCGAGTCGCGATTGCTCAACAAGTTTTTGTACCCAAGGTAAGCCTCTACAATAGGTTTGAGGTCTTTGTAATTTTTGCTCACCTTTTTATATCGGTCCATATCCATAATGATGTCGGGATCCGACATCTGTTCCTCCAAATTCAGGTACCGATCATAAATGGCTTCCAGCTTGTCCAACATAACCTTGATAGATTGTGAAAATCGTTTAAAAGTTCGTTTTAGACCTAAGTTCAAAAAAATGGCGAAATGCCAGTATGAACTTAAAATCTAAAAAAAACTTAATATTGTTGGCAAAATTATCATAATTTTTGCATCTTGCAGAAAATTATCCAGCCTGTACGCCTCATTGGCCCGTTTCTTTGTCATGAACATAGAAAGAAAAATAGTGTTATCAACTGGCGTGACCCCCCGAGGTTTCTTACGTCTTAGTTGTTGTCTTTTTACCATGCGACAAAAGTCACAAGCATAAGCAAGCGATAAGTAGTCGTTTATACAATAAGCTTTCTTGCATGGCGTTAATTCTTTGCATGGAAACCGCAACAGAACGGTGTTCCATTGTGGTGGCAAACGATGGCAAAATCCTTGGGCAAACTACCTCTTCCGGTAATTTTGAACACAGTGCCCAATTGACCTTATTGCTTAGTTCCGCTATGCAACAAAGCCAGTGTGAATTAGTGGATTTAGACGCAATCGCCATTAGTATTGGTCCAGGGTCTTATACATCCCTAAGAAGTGGCCTTAGTACTGCAAAAGGTTTGTGCTATGGCCTGGATTTACCATTACTGTCTATAGACTCTTTGAGTATAATCGCTGCTGGCTGCATTCAGGAACAAAAGTATTCTACGGATAGCCTTTATGTTCCCATGATTGATGCCCGTAGGATGGAAGTTTACACCGCAGTGTATTCAGCATCGGGAGAAGTTCTTGAAAAGTCTTCTGCTATGATTTTGACCAGTGAAAGTTTCAACGACTATTTTCAACGCGAGGTTCCGCTGGTTTTTGCGGGCAACGGTGCACCCAAGTTTTCCCCTGTAACCACATCACCCTTTGCCCATTTTAGTCCGGTACATTCAAACGCCATTTACATGCCAGATTTGGCAGAAAAGGCGTTTAAACAAAAGGCATTTGCTGATGTGGCTTATTTGGAGCCCCATTATCTAAAGCCTCCAAACATCACGGTTCCCAAAAAAATACAGTTGGGATCATAATTTTTAATTATTAATAAAATTTGGCATACGTTTTGTATGTTGAGCTTTATAAGAGGCAAAAATCCATTGTGTTTTTAACAAAGTGCATGAAATGAGAAAGCAAAAAAACGATGTGATTACCCTTAAAAAAGGGCTAACCGAAATCGAACTTGATTACGCAGAATTGCGTAAAGCGGTACTGGTACTGCGTGCCATCAACCACAAGCTTCGCCAAAGAATCATTGATCTGCTGGAAGAAAATGAAGCTATGACTGTGACTGAAATTTACGTCAAACTCCGTTTGGAGCAGTCAGTCGCTTCTCAACATTTGGCTATCCTGCGCCGTGCTGGCGTTGTACAAACGGACCGCAGTGGCAAATTCATCCACTATTCATTGAACAAAGATCGCATCGAGCAAATTTCCCGTCTGGTTGAAGAACTCACCGGACAACAATAATGGCGAAGACGCACTTGTTGCGTCTTTGCCATTTTACATTATTACTAGTTGTATTTTTTTATTTTACACATTCTTTTTTTTGCAAATATGCTTTCATTGCCTGGAGTTTTTGTCTGAATATCAGGCGAAAATGAATTTTTTTCTTGTAAGGAAATAAAAAAAAATGCATATTTGCTTTTGCAATTTTTAATGTAACATTACTATGAGAAACACAAAAGTAGGTATTAATCCTGAAAAGCTGGAAGCTGCTTCAGAGCTTCTGCGCGCGTTGGCGCATCCACTCCGCCTGCAAATCGTTGAGTTCATTGATCAAAACGATGCCATTAATGTGAACAAGATCTACAACACGCTGAAGTTGGAGCAGTCCATTACATCTCAGCATTTGCGGGTTTTGCGCACTACTGACCTCGTCAGCACGGAGCGTGAAGGCAAATTCATCCACTACCGCGTCGATTACGACAAAATCGATCAGACGGTGAAAGCCATTCGGAATTTTCTGAAGAAATAAGGTCGGTGATTTCGGGTTTCAAGACTTCGGATTGTGGTAACATTACTGCAATCCGAAATCCTGAAATCTGAAATTATTGGAAAGTCGCTTTTGCTCCTACCTTAATGTTTACCTTTTGATTGGCCAGCACCCTTACCGACTTACCAGGGTTGCTGTTTTGCGTAGAGATATAAGCCTGCAAGCGGAGTTTCTTGCTTGTACGAATCCGTGCAAATCGAATTTCCTCAAATTTTACGGTAGTTGTTAGGTTGCCAGGGGTAGTACTGATGCCTAATGCATTGGTTTTTGCTCCAGGAATAATCTGGGCTGCTCCCTGAAACAGGGAATCCAACACCTGCCCACTGCTGCTCAAAAAGTAGCCCTGTATGGCAATATCCAGGGGCATTTCATTGTCTGCCACCAACTTGAATTCCAATTCTTTGATCTTTTTGTATTGTTCCAGATCGATGTCGTATAAGTCTTGTGCTATAAAATTGGATACACTTCCATACAAAGGGAGTTCCACTTCCACTTGTACACGGTAAAAACTTTTGTCCGTAATAAAACCCTTCTGGCCGGTATTCCCCTCTGGATTGGTAAAGGCGTCGACATCATAAGCGACAGCAGTTGGCCCCGAACCAAACAGTACATCCAGGTTAGAATTGGTTTTATCAAAAGTAAAGGTGTCACGTTTGGCCTGTCCTACTTCATTGATTCTGGGATAAGGGAAATCGATTCCATTGCGTAGGAAAACACTTTCAAGCCCCAATTGGCGGCCATCTACGGTAAACACCTTGAAGTCGCGGACGATTGAACGGGAAGGTATTCCAAAGGCATTTTCCAGAAAAAAAGACACCTTAGGGTCCGCAAAATAGATGTCACCTTTGATGTAATTTTGAAAAAAATCAATCTTTACGGTATCCCGTCCACCCTCATACAGGAGGCTGCCAAAAAAACCTTCGGCGTAAGAAAACTGTAAATTGGTAATGCGCACCAAAAATAATCCGGCATTGACTGAGGCTCCAGCTGGTGTTTTAGCCTCATACTCAATATAAACCGTATCGTTTTGGGGTATAAAAGTGTATCCGATTAAAGACGCTGGATCCAATTGATTGCTTGCCGAAGGGCGGGCACCAGAGCCACTGTAACCCGCAATATCGGTGCTAAAGGTAAATGGTTTGCCATCTTTGAGCAACTGAGGCATGGTCAGCTTGATGGAAATGGGCTCTGCATTGGGATTTTCGACGTAATAAGAAAAGTCTCCCCGTTTTAAATCTACCCGATCAATTTTGACTCCATTGGGTAAATTAAATGGCAGGGGCATTTTTTTGCTAAGTACTGGCACCAGAGGAGGAAGTGCACTGGTCAGGGTTCCAAAAATTTCATCACTGGTCCGGGTGATAATGTCTCCAATGTACCGAAACCGGATTTCACCACCGGGGTCAACTACAATGGAGGAAAGGTCTTCCACACTACTCAGGATTTCTTGTAAAGTAGTACTGGAATTGACTATTGGGAAAGCCAACTCCGGCTGAAAATTGGAGGCTTCCCAGTCTTCAAGGTTATTGAGCTTGCTACAAGCTGTGCCTATCAGGAGTAGTAGACAGAATAAAAGGAAGTGCTTCATGGTTTTTGGGTTTGAGAAACTATCATCCCTTATTTAGGGCTATTCCTGAACGCCGATTCCAGGCGTTGCAAGTATTGGGAGAAGGTTTGTTTGGTAAACAAACGAAAAGTAAGGGCTGCTTCGTCTAGCAGATTGAGGTTAAAAAGCGCGTAGTCAAAATGATGCTCTATTCCTGAGCTCAGGTATTCCCGGTTTTTGGCAATCAGAGCCTGTTCCGCGCCGGAGATATTGTTGTCGCCCCCTGCATCGATGTATTTTTTGAGGCGGGCTTCACAAACTTCCATTGCTTTGCCGAGAATGCTTAAATCCCGGGCCGCATTCCCCAATAACTTGCGCTGAAAGAGTAAACCTTCCATTGCAATCGCTCGATCTGATTTGATTTCCCGGTCGGTTTTTTCTACCGAGTAATAATGTTCATCAATGTCCTGATTGAACTGATTGGCTACATCGCAGTGCAAACGTGCCAATTCAATCATCGGCCCAATGATCGCTCGAAACTTGTTCTCCAAAATTTGGTGGTAGGCCTTTTCACCACGCATACTGCCTTGATCGTGTGGGTCGTGGATATCGACGAGGTATTGCACCAAGGTATTGCCCGCAAAAGCCACTGGCTCATGGTCCACTGCACGGGTTTGACTCAATAATTTAGAAAAGCCAGTGGCAAGCCGCTCAAATTCCCGGTTTTTTTCCAAAATCTCATCCAGCGATTCCTTTCCACCTTCTGGAAAAATCGTATCGTCCTCGATTGGAGGATAAATTTCTTTCCGTTCCACTTGCTGGTCTTTTTTTTCGCCCGTTCCACCCGGCGGCTCAAAAAAAACATCAAAGGGATTGCTCGGCATTGGCGCAAGATTTTGCGCTAAGTTAAGGAAAAAGGTTGAGAAAGTTGCGGAAGGTTGAGGTTACCACACCCTGCACTTCGACTCCGCTCAGTGACCGGGTGTGGTTCCCTCAACCTTCCGCAACTTTTTTTCCCATTTCTACAAATTATGCGTACCTTGATCACTATGCGGAGACTTGTGAATGCTTTTTTCAACCGCCTGCACCATTATCGCTACCGTTTAATTCGGAGCTACATGGACAAACCCCACCGGATCCAGCAAGCGCAACTACAAGAGCTTTTGCTTTTTGCGGCGGATACCGAGTGGGGCAAATCGCATTTTTTCCAAGACGTGCATACTGCTGAAGATTTTCGTCAGGCTACTGCCCTAACGGATTATGAGGACCTCAAACCCTTCATCAATCGAATGATGCTGGGCGAACGCGATGTGTTGTGGCCAGGGCGAGTCAACTGGTTTTCCAAATCATCGGGCACCACCAACGATAAAAGTAAGTTCATCCCGGTTTCTCCACAGAATCTTTACAAATGCCATATTCGGGGCTCCTGGGATACCATGAGTTTGTACTACCACAATCGCCCCCAGGCTACCCAGTTTGCGGATAAAAGTATGCTGATGGGAGGCAGCCTCAGTCGTTTTGAGTCCCATCCATCAACTATAGTAGGTGATGTAAGTGCCATCATGATCCAGCACATGCCCTGGGTGGCCCGGCCTTTTTTTATCCCCGATTTTGAAACAGCACTCTTACCCAATTGGGAAGAAAAACTGGAAAAACTGGCCCTTGAAGGGGCCCGGACATCCAATGTGGTGATGATTGGTGGGGTGCCGACCTGGACCGTGGTGCTTTTTCGTCGCATTTTGGAGCTTACCGGCAAAAGCAATATGCTGGAGGTATGGCCAAAGTTCCAGGTTTACACTCATGGTGGAGTCAGTTTCACCCCCTACCGTCAACAGTTCCAAAGTTTCTTCCCCTCCCCCACCGTCGACTATCAGGAAATTTACAATGCCTCGGAGGGTTTCTTTGCTGTTCAAGATACTTTAGGCGAAGAAGGTATGTTGCTGTTGCTCAACAATGGTATTTATTATGAATTCATCCCCATGAGTGAGTGGGAAAAAAACAATCCACAGGCCATCTCTTTGACGGAAGTAGAAGTGGGAAAAAATTACGCCTTGGTCATCAGCACCAATTCTGGGCTTTGGCGTTACCTGCCAGGTGATACCGTTATTTTTACGTCCGTGAATCCCTACCGAATTAAGGTGAGTGGCCGCACCAAACAATTCGTCAATGCCTTTGGAGAAGAAGTAATGGTAGATAATACCGATAAAGCCCTGGCCGAAGCCTGTCTGCTCACTGGTGCCGAGGTCCAGGAGTACACCGTAGCTCCCGTATATTTTGAAGGGTCTGCACGAGGCGGCCACCAATGGATCATTGAATTCGTAAAAGAGCCTCTTGATTTGACGGCCTTCGCCCAATTGCTGGACCTTAAACTTCAACACATCAACTCAGATTACGAAGCCAAGCGTTACCGCAATATGGCTATGCTTCCGCTGAGCATTAAAGTGGTTCCCAAAGGTACTTTTCACAATTGGTTGCGCGCCAAAGGCAAAATGGGAGGCCAACATAAGGTGCCTCGTTTGGCCAATCATCGGAATTACATCGACGAAATCCTGGGGCATGTAGGGGCTTGATTTCTTTTATATGCCAAAATGGCATTTTGTTTTTTATCTTTCAGCCAAAATGGCACCCTTTATTTTATTTCTTGCCAATTTGTACACTCTTATGGCATTGGAATGTGCTTTGCTTACCAGAAAGCAGAAAACATTTAAAAACAAAAAATCCAACTACCATGAAAGTTGTAGCTGTTAAACCACAAATTCCATCTGTATTCGTCGACAAATCCTTCGACCAATTGATCAATCGTTTCTTTGGCCCAGAAGTATCTTTTGGTCCTTTCCGCGACTGGGTTGAAAACCGCCCAGCTGTGAACATCGTGGAAACGGAAACCAATTTCCGCATCGAATTGGCCGCTCCAGGTTTGAACAAGGAAGATTTCGACATCAAAGTTGAAAAGGACACCCTGAGCATTTCCGCCAAAAAAGAAAGCACTACTGTGGAAGGTGAAAAAGTAAAAGTGCGTGAGTTTGCTTACACGAGCTTCCAACGCAATTTCACTTTACCCAAAACTGTAGACGCTGAAGCCATCGAGGCGCGTTATGACAATGGTGTGCTGGTTTTGGCGCTGCCTAAGAAAGAAGAGGCGCTGCCAAAGTCTCGCCAGATCACGATTGGTTAACTTAGTTATAAATGATGAATGATAAGTGATGAATTTTTCCAAAGCGACGCTGTTGCCAGTTCATCACTTATCATTCATCACTCATAACTATTGAAAAAAAATACCGTTTCCGCCAACTTTTTTACTCTAGATATTGTCTTGTTAGAATAAAATGCATATATTCAAGGCAGATTGTGATGAACTTTTTCCCTTGGGTTCTGTTCAAAACGATACATTCATCAAAGTTGATTTCTGTCGCCCTTGTGACGCAGAAAAAAGCAAAATGCGAAACTTTTTGCTTGAAAATATAGTTTATAAGGTATCAGTAAGTTGCTAAGCTTGCTGCACTTATCAACGAAAAGTTTATAGGTTAGTTAATAGGGTTTTAGGTGTTTTTTGGGGCCGACACGCTTTGTAGTCGGCCTTTTTTGTTTTTGGGTGTTGGTTCAATCCAAAGGTCGGCAAAATAGTCTTGAATGATGCGGTGGCGAAAGCGCCAGGTAGCACCGTCGGACTCCATAAGCTTACTAGTCACCATTTCATTCAAGAAATCAACAAGTTTTAGTGGTAGTGCTCCTTTCCAAAAGAGCAGTAGCCTAAGGTGCCAATGTCTTAAAATTGAAAAATGTAAGGCTTTCATCGAAGCATAGAATCGCTGGTATGGTTTGCTAATTTTAATGAACTCAGAAGATTCTTTTTTACTTAAACTTTCAAGGCCAAAAAAACGCCAATAAATAAGTCCAATTACCACACCAAAGAACAATGCAATATACAACAGCGTTGTAAGGGTATCAGCAGCTAAACCTATCATCTGAGGTAGAATAGATGAAAATAACAAAACAAAAATAAGTGTAGCAGCTATTGTCAAGATTAAGACAATAAAGAAGCTCTTGAGGTAGTGCCAATACACCCTAAATGAGCGATGTACAATCTCAATTGTATCAATTTTCGGTATCGATTTACTACTAAGGGTCAACATTAGCCAAATAACTATTCCTGAAACTAACCCAATGATTAAACCCACTATGGGACCTAAAGCTAGCATTATTCCTAATCCGTTAAAATTAGCTTCACTAGTTATCACCAAAATCAATGTTAAAAACACCATAAATAAAACGCCGAAAACCAGGCCAAAATCCAAGCCCAAAACTACTCCGAAACAAAAATACGCTACTCCTCTTGTCATCCACATCCAAGAAAACCACCAATCGTATTGCAGATCTTTTAACTCGAAGTCTACTTTTTTATGCTGGTTACTTCTATTTGCCAGAAATGCTAACCAGCGTTGGCTTTCTTCAACTGAATACAATTCTGAGATTTTAGCCAATTGATAATCAGTGAATATTGTCATTATTTCAGAATGAATGCCAGTTACATCATTAGATCTGAAAGTTGGGATTTTTCCAGCAAAAAGAAGTTGCAATGTGTTGAAATAAAAAGGGATTTTCACTATTTCCTTTAATGCTGGATTGTTCTGGATTGCTAAAAACAAAGGTCTTGCTTCAGGTTCTGTATAACTCATTCTTTCCAATTCTTTTTCTAGTTGCTCACTTGACAAAGGCCCTACTTCTATTTGCAAATTTACCCTGGCATCTTCTTGAGCTTGTTTGTATTCTTCAATGCGGGAGGTAATTACAAACCGCCGTCCTGCTACTGCGCCATATTCTGCAATTGCCGCCAAACAGGAAGACATAGCTTCTATCTCTTTCAATTCATCTAAGCCATCCAATAATAAGATTAACCCTGTTTGATTGACAATCCTTTTCGCGCTGGCCATGTTAATGCTTAATTCAGCAGTAACAATTTCTTCTAACCAAGTTTCTAATTTTGTGTAGGAGCTTTCCCAAGTAGCTAAATTCAATATGAGAGGGAGAGCATCCTCTTCTAATTCCATCAAGCGTTGAGCTAACTGTAGCAAAAGTGTGATTTTTCCAGCACCTGGCTGCCCGATGATCAACAAACGCCCATGCGCATCCTGAAAAGTTTCACCTATTTCATCTCTGATTTCTAAGTGATTAAACGGCACAAAAGTTGAAGCAATTAAATCACTAGTCCCCTCACTAGAGACGAAACGCCGCAGGTTTACAGGTTGATGTGAGGCTAATTTTTGTTCTAACCTGTTTCCATATCTTTCCAATAAATAGTCTCTCAATTCTCGGTGTGCCTTACTAAGCTCATTATTCCCTTGTTCGATGGTTTTTATCAAGCCCAAAATATCACGGGAAATACGATTGAAGCCAATAATATTTTCTTCATTCGTCAATGTACCTAAACGATTTTCTTGATCGTGTTTGTTCAAACGTATCAAAAGCATTGAAATTTGCTCTTCAAATGAAGCGTCATTCAAGTGTTGTAACTCTTTGAGCGCTTCCTCTAAGTATGCATTTCTAATAGCCACTTTAGCTGCATTAAGATGCCGCTTTGTTTTAAGCAATTGCTTATGCGTTAACTTTTGCTGATTTGTAATTTTGAAAAACATAGCATATGATTTAATTTTTTTTCGATTTTTTCTTCGACTCTCCTCCAAACATCGGTGCCGTATACTGTTCATACAACCCAAACAAAAATTCTATTCTGCTCAACTCCGTCCCAAAAGCCTGCGCCCGATAGCACAAATCCACCGCCTTATCCAAAGCCTGATGGGCTTTGACTAGATCGGGCGGCATCGTGATGGGATCGTATAAGTCCGCCAGGCTGCTGTTTGGGTATTTGGCACGGGTGTCCAATACAAGTTGGGCTGCTTCTTCGACTTTTTTCTTTTGGGATTCGGTGGGATTTAGGGGAAAGGGGTAGTTGTTGTAGACGATAGAGTTGGAGTATCTAAAATCGCTTTTTAATCTACCACAAACATACCTTACCCAAGTCATGTGCATTTCTGAAGTCAACAAACCAAACAAGAATGAATCAGCATTTGGAATGATTTGAAGAGTATTGCTTGCAATAATTTCAGGCTCTAAAAATGCAACTGGTATATATTTTCTTCGCTCCGAGGAAACTTCTGGAATTGCTAGGTAATTAGAATTTGGTTGTGCTATTTGAGCAAATAAAGTTGGGGTTATCGCTTTATTTCGGGTAGCCGATGCTACACTTGCCAATCTGAATTCTTTTACTTTTTCTAACCGCTTAATAATTTCTTTCAAATTTCGTAAATCGTTGGGGTCAGCATCTTTAAGCCACAAACACCACCTCATTCTTCCATTGATGAAATCACCCCCGCTTAAAAATGGTCTAATGTATTTCAAAGCATTGGGTTCATTAGCAAGGAAATCATTTTTCTCCTCATTTGATGTAAAAATCAGATAACCTCCATCTGATGGTTTATTACCCCACACCATTTTAGGTACATTGCACAACGGAATTGAGCGGTTTGGTATAACGATATCCGGCCCTTCTACGAGATATGGGTTGATACGTTTTACGGAAATTTGATGCGGCTCTCCTTTACTGTTTTGATACTCATATAATGCCTTGTATGGAGTATCATAATTGGCGAACCCAATTATCACACAATGTACGGCAGCATTACCTTTAGCTTCGTTGTTCCAACGAAATGTACGATGAGCGAAATGAATTTTTACTTTAAACTCAACTAAAAGAGACATCCAAAGCAGCCCAACTTGTTCTCCTTGTGAAATTGAATTGGTCGACACAAAACCAACCTTGGTTGATGTGTTTTGGATAAAATCAGCAGCTTTGTAATACCAAGCCGAAACATAATCCAGTACCCCATAGCCTTTTACTTTTCGAAATATGAAGGCCATATCCGCTTTTTGTCCTGGCGTTTGATAATGATGTCCAATAAAAGGTGGGTTCCCCAAAATATAATCAAAAAATACATCTTCACTGCCAGTTACTGTAGTCATTGAAGTGCCCGAAAACAAGTTGACCTTTTTGGTGTACACATTCACTGTTTGATACTCAGCAGTTGGTTCTCTGACTTCAATTATGTTCACATTCTCAGCACGAATATCATAAGAGCTACCCTTCAATAGGTCTCTCCAGTCAATGCGCAAGGCATTCCCATGTACAATTTTCGCCGACTTATTCAGCGGCAAGCGCAGGAAGTACTGCCCAAACTCCTCCGATACCCGCAAATTCATCTGGTGATCCATCAGCCACATGGCCACTTCCGCTACCCGCGCCGGGAACTCATCGTACTCAATCCCCGCAAACTGGTCAACGTCGACCAACATAATGTCGCGGACATTGAGGAAGCCTTGCCCGGTTTTGTTCAACTCACGCAGGATCAGCAACTCCAATTCACGCAACTCCCGGTAGGAAATGATGAGAAAATTGCCGCAACCACAGGCTGGATCCAAAAAACGAAGTTTGGCTATTTTTCGGTGGAGCTCGTTGAGCTTGTTGCGGTTGTTTTTGGCCTTTTCAAATTCGGCGTATAGGTCATCCAAAAACAATGGTTTGATGACCTTTTGGATGTTTTTTTCAGAGGTATAATGTGCTCCCAAGTTGCGGCGTTCCTTGGGGTTCATCACCGCCTGGAACATACTCCCAAAAATAGCAGGTGAAATTTTACTCCAATCCAAAGCACAACAATGCAGGAGCATTTCCCGCATTTTGCTATCAAAAGCCGCCAGTGGCAGCATTTCTTCAAAAAGTTTGCCGTTGACGTAAGGGAATGAAGTCAGGGTTTCATCCAAAGTTGTCAGACGTTTTTCAGGTGGCGTATTGAGCACCTGAAACAAGTTGGCTAGATGCAAAGCCAGGTCGCTCCCATCTGGCTTGGTATAGTTGTCGACAAAATCCTGGAACTGCGTGCGTTCAAAAATACCAGTATCCTCCGCAAAAAGGCAAAAAAGCAAACGCACCAAATATACTTCTAGCGCATGTCCTTTGTATCCAGCCTCCTCTAGGCGGTCGTGCAAGCGCCCCATGCGCTCGGCAGCTTCAATGTTTACAGGGTCCTCCTCTTTGTAAATTCGTTTTTGGTACCCCGCAATAAATCCAAAAAGGTGAACCTGAGCAGGCAATTCGCGCAGTTCGAACTCGTTTTGAGTGCCTGTATCCAAGTCATAAAGACGAAATCGTTGAAAATCGGAGACGAGAATGTATTTGGGTAATTCGTGTTCTTTGAGGCCAGGGAAGTAGTCTTTTGCTTGTTGAGCGGCTTTATCGAGGTCTTTTCCTCGTGATTTGTGTTCGACCAAAATCACCCCTTTCCACAACAAATCGATGAAGCCCTGTTTTGCGTCTGCTTTTTTAACGGGCGTTTCAAAAGTCGCTACGCGCCGCCGTGAAATGCCGAAAACATCGAAGAAGCTGTCCCAAAATGACTTGGCCTCGGCATCTTCGCTACTTTCTTTTTCCCATTCTTTGGCAAAGGTTATCGCTCTTGATTTTATTTCATTCCAACTCAGGGGCATATAGGTCTTTTTGACAAATGTATCCTTTTTCTTTTACATAATACACCCACAAAACCCAAGTAATTCACTCCCCCCTCAACGCATCCACCGGATTCTCCAGCGCCGCCCTTACACTCTGCGCCCCTACTGCCAGCAGCGCCACCCCAATTACCAAGGCACCCGCTGAAGGCACAAAGTACCACTGAAAAGGAATGCGCTGGGCAAAACCCTCCAACCAATGTTCCATCACGTACCAGGCAATGGGCGAGCCGATCAAAATGGCGATAAAAATCAGCCTTAAAAAACTACCACTGAGCAAGGCCACAATTTGCCCTACTCCAGCCCCGAGCACTTTGCGTACCCCTATTTCTTTGCGCCGTTGTACCACCAGATAGGCCGCCAAACCAAACAAACCCAAACAAGCTATACCTACCGCCAGTGCGGCAAATAGGCTGAACACTCCCGCCAGGCGTTGTTCCGACTGGTATTGCTGCAAAAACTGTTGATCAAGAAACCAATAATCCAGGTGGTGTTCCGGGAAAACTTTTTTCCAGGCTTGACTAAGCGCGGGCAAAAGGCTAGCCGTTTGGGCAGCATCAAATTTGAGGGACAGGTAGCCATTGTCCACTGAAGGTAAACACTGATAAAGCGTGGGCCGGGCGGGTTCCTTAAGGCTTTCAATGTGGAAATCGGCCACCACCCCCCGGATAGTCATGCGGAAACCATCGGTATTGCCCTGATAAGCGATTTGTTCTCCAATAGCCGCCTGAGGATTGGGAAAACCCAGGGCCCGCATGGCCGATTCATTGATGACCAGGTTCTCGTAAGCATGGCGGCGGTCCAGGCTTTGAAAAAAGGAGCCCGCCAGGAATTGTACATCAAAAGTGGAAAAAAAAGCAGCGTCAGTACCTAAGGTATAAATGGTAGACTGGGCCACTGCATTTGGTTTTTTCAACCAATACATGCCGCTACTCGTACCCGAAATGGTGGAAATTCCCAGTCCTGGCACAATTTCCGAACTTGCCACCGCACGCACACCGGGTATCTGCTCAATTTCATTTTTCAACACCGCCATTTTGTTGCGCTGAATAGAGTCTTGCTGCCAATTGAAGGCAGGTGTTTTGAGGGAAACAATCTGTTCAAGGGACAAACCCAAATCTGCTTTTTGCATAAACTGCAATTGCCCTTGTACCACAAACACACTGATAATCAAGCCAACCGAACAAGCAAACTGAACCACGACGAGGGCTTTCCGCAGATTCCCTCCCTGCCCATTGCCCATCCAGCGACTGCGCAACACTTCGCCTGGCGCATAAGCAGAAAGGATGAAGGCCGGATACAATCCTGCCAGCACCAAACCAGCCAATAATGTCCCAAAACACAAAGCAATAAAAGGGCCATCGTACCCGGGAATTTGCAAAATATCCCGCCCTGTCAACCGGGCAAAGGCTGGAGCGAAATAATGCAGCAAGACCAGCGCCACCAACAAGGCAGCCGCATTGATCAAAAAGCCTTCCAGTAAAAATTGGGCAATCAACTGCCAACGTTTGGCACCGATCACCTTGCGCAGGCTTACCTCTTTGGCGCGCTCCATGGCACGGGCAGTGCTGAGGTTGACATAATTGACGAAGGCAATCCCCAGAATGAACAAGGCAATCAGCAACAACATTTGTAAATTGCTGGGATCGACATTTGCTTCAATTTCGTACATCAGGTTGGAGCCACGGTGGATGTCCTTTAAGGCCTGCATGTTCAGCCGGATGCCTTCCGCCTTGAGGTGAGTATCCGAATAACGGTCCAATTGGGTTTTTACCTTGGCAGGATCGGCGGCAGCACTCAACTGGAAATAATTGTAATCCCAGTAGCCGCTCCAGTTGTCTTCAAACCCGGCAGCATAACGCGTTTGTATACTGAACAATACATTGAATTTAAGGTGGGTATTTTGAGGTGGGTCCACTACTATTCCTTGCACCGTGTACTTGCCTTCAAATGTCCCCCCATTCACTTGCAGTACTTTACCCATAGCTTTTTGCCCGGGAAACAGGATTTGAGCTGCCGACTGGGTCAAAATAACCTGAAAAGGCTCAGCTAGGCAGGTTTGAGCGTTGCCGTGTACAAACTTTTGCGGAAACATGCGTAAAAAACCGGGATCAACCATCCAGGCACCTTCTAGTTTGATGGGGCGCTCCGGCATGATGAAGGTGACGGTATTTTCATTGCGGTTGTACAAACGAGTATAATCCAATACCTCTGGCAGGTCCTGCTTTAAGGCTGGGCCCAAGGCTGAATGGGTATTGGCATCGCGAGTGAGGACTGTGCCATCGGCAATCGTTTCGTTAAATGCGCGCCAAATCTGGCCTGCATAGGGCGATTGTTGGTCGTAGCTCCATTCATGGCGCAGGTATTGCACCAGGGCCAAAAAGGCAGCCATTCCCAAAGACAAGCCCAATACATTGATCAGGCTAAAAGACTTTTGTTGCCAGAGGCGACGTAGGGCGATTTGGAGTACATTTTTAAACATGGCGCAGGTATTTTAATCCAACTCAATCTTGACAAAGGCAATGCCAAATATACAAGCAACAGATTATCAGAGTAAAATACAAAACAATCAATCAAACCTGTTCGTTTTCGGACAGTCCTCATCCTGAATTCGGACATTCGCGTCCAGCAATTTCTATCATTAAATGACCTCTATCTTACACTCTTGATCAGCTTTAGTGTAACCTTTTTTGTATTTTTGAGTTTAAGTAAAGGGCAGGATTACAGCTTGGCAACAAGGTGCATTAGATTTAACTGCTTAGTTACCTGTATTAAATACCAGCCTGAAATGATTAAAGTGACCATCGTTGATGACCATGTAATATTTGCAGAAGGATTGGAGTCCATATTTTCTGATGCGCACGACATTCAGATTCTGGCGCGATGTCACAATGCGGAAGCCTTTTGGACAGTTATGGACAGCAATAACATCGACGTGGTTTTGCTCGACATTTCGCTGCCCGATGTAAGTGGTTTAAATTTATGCGAGCAAATCGTGCGCAAATACCCCAACACCAGGGTAATCGCGTTGACGATGCACGATGAACCCAGTTTGGTGAAAAAAATGATCAAAAAAGGGGCGATGGCCTACTTGTTGAAAAATACGACCAAAAGCGAGCTCTTGGCAGCGATTCGCACGGTATACAGCGGCAAAAAATACTACAATGAAAACCTCATGCAGTTGCTGCTGGAAAGTGAAGACAAACCCAAAAAGAATCCGGCGATGGGTGGGCGGCCCCATCTGACCCGTCGGGAAAAAGAGGTTCTGGAGTTGATAGCGGAAGGCCTGACAACCCAACAAATTGCCGATAAACTTTTCGTAACCATCAAGGCCGTAGAGTTTCACCGGAGTAGTTTGTTGACCAAGTTTGGCACCCAAAACACTCCTTCCATGATTAAGGAAGCCATTGAATATGAATTTATTTCGTAAAATTTTATCCTCTCTATTTTGCACTCTGCTCTTTTGCGCAGCTTGGGCCCAAAAACAATATCCTGATCTTAAAGACCGTTACTCCCCTCCTCAAATCGACAGTTTAATCAAAATTTACAAGGCAAATAATGATGCCAGGGGCTTGGGTATTGCCTATGAGTTGAAGGGCATTTTTTTCCAAAACATCTATTTCTACAGCACAGCTACGGTCAATAATTTTTTCATCAGCTCGCAGTATTACTTCAAAAATGATGACTTTGAATCCTATTACCGGGTAAAAAAACGGATCGCTGACCTGTTTTCGATCGATGATGCCATGTATACCCGGGCAGTGGACTATTACCGAGAGGCCCTGGGGTATTTTCAGGAAAGAGGTGATGTCAGTGAAATCGCTGGCTACAAGCTGGACCTGCTCAACATTGCCATCAACAAAGATAGCTTACGCGAAGGCCCCAATGGCAGCATTTTTCCCGATGTAGTACAAACCTTAAAAACCACCATTGAACAATGCAAAAAGCTACAGGATAAAAGTTACCTCACTTATGCCTACAACCTGTATGCCTCCTATCTGTTGCAAAAACGAGAATTAGACGAGGCGGAGAACTACATCGATATGAGTCTGAAAATGAGCGAGCCCAAAACCCAATTGGAGTTGCTCAATTTTTTCCACAAAGGTTTAATCAAAAAACTCAAAAACAATCTCCCCGAGGCAGTGGTGTTGTTGCGCAAAAGTGAACTAATCGCCGAAATCCGCAACAACAAATACCTGATGCAACTCATTTGCCAAAACCTGGCCGAATGTTACACTGCCCTTAACAACCAGGCTGAAGCCATCAACTATTGGAAAAAGACCGCGGCTGCCTTCAATCGCTTTTACAATTCCGGCGAAACCCAGCTGACCAGGAATGAATTCACCAGCAATGAGCTCCGGGTGATAACGATGGAGCAACAACTCGCCGAACAAAAGCAACGCTATTGGAATGCCATTCTTTATTCCATTTTTGTCGCCTTGGTCCTCTCGGGAATCATTGCCTATTTGATCTTCAAGTCGAGGATGCGGGAAAAAGACCTCATCAACCAACGCAAGATCAGTGCCTTGGAACTAAAATCCATGAAATCCCTGATCGAAGGCCAGGAAAAAGAGCGCAACCGGGTAGCCAAAGATTTGCACGATGGTTTAGGCGCCAATTTATCGAGTATCAAGTTGTTTATTGAAAGCCAACGCGACAAGTACGATGCGACCATTCAGACTCAATTCTTAAATCCACTGGCCAAAAATATCGATGATGCCTGTCTAGAAACCCGCAGCATCTCTCATGATTTGCGGCCCTTTTCTCTCAAATACGGCTTCAATTCTGCGCTGGGTGATTTGGTTAAAAAAGTACAAACTGCGCTTCCACAAACGGAAGTTATTTTTCATAGCTATGGGGAAGAACCCCAGATCGGTGAAGAAATTGCACTCATGGTTTATCGGATCGTACAAGAACTGCTCAACAATGCGGCCAAGTACGCCAAGGCCACTCAGATCACCCTGCAAATTTTTTATGAACCCGAGCAGCTCTCCGTACATGTAGAAGATGACGGACAAGGCTTTGACCTCCAAAAAGTTAAAGAAGGAAATGGCCTCGGCAATATTCGCTCGCGGGTAGATTACCTCGGGGGCCAGGTCATTTGGCAGGCTGCTCCTCAACAGGGGACCGCCGTAATCTTATCCATTCCATTACAAAATCCTTTCAAAAACCTGGGGTAAACCCTA
Organism: Haliscomenobacter sp.; assembly: GCF_033763495.1. Lineage (GTDB taxonomy): Bacteria > Bacteroidota > Bacteroidia > Chitinophagales > Saprospiraceae > Haliscomenobacter. Next base: position 100,954 of record NZ_JANRKL010000029.1, read on the forward strand.
GGTTTCTAAAGCTGCGGGTTTACCCTATTGGCTACCAACGTGAACAGTCCTAACTTTGTATCATCAAGAAGAACGAAATGATTGTTCTCCTCCCCCACAAATTTCCAGTATGGAATCTCTTTCTGACTTCGGAGTATAGAGACACGAAATCAGAAAGTTGATTACCAAATCAACAGGCTGGAAATAATACTTGGAAAGGCTGCTTCCGCGGAGGAAGCAGCCACTCTTTTTGCCAATGATTCATAATCACACACCCCACACTTCCTATTCAAATTGTTTGCTGAAGTAATTCTTATACTTCGTTTTAAGTCACAATACGCGCTTATTGAAGCAAACTACGCGACAGCACCAAACTTCCTGTTTTAGTATTTAGTAGATCTCGAAATCCATTCAGGCTGTTCCTCTTACTAATATGTTGGCCTGAGCTTGTAACAGGTCGACTATTGGATGATTCCCCCCTAGAGGCATCTTCTTTCCGGGCTAGATGCCGCTGAGGAATTATCAGGGCTACCTTCCCAAAAAGGTAGCCCAACTTTTTTTTAAAAATACAACTCTACCATTGCTCCATTCAGCACAAAGTGTACAAAAGTGCGGATGTTTTCCTCCTGAAAAATCTGCTGTACCCCTGCTTTGCTAAAATAAAGGAAAGGCGCCATTTCAGCGGCTTTGGCACGGTACCGCTTCATCTCTCCGGCATAACTCGAAAATTGAATGAGGGCAATGCCATCTTCACTTTCCATCAACAAGTCAATTTCGCGTTCAAAAATGCGCACCCCATGAAAATGACGCAAAGGGTAACGTTGGTGGTAAAAAGGGGCATGAAAGTATTGATCCAGAAAGCCTCGAAAAGCCTGCCCTGCTGGAAGCAACTGTTCAGCACTGAGCCATTCCTCTACTTCAAAACGTTGCAACAAACCCTCGGTGATTGCCTTCAATTCATTTGCATCATAATCTGGCTGCCAGGCATGAAAAAAGGCTTTAACCGCCCGCGAAATTTGATTAAAGTCGGCCAATAACGATTCAATGTGAAAAGCGGAGGCGTAGGTCATCAATTCCCCCGTGTTGAAAGAAGGGATTTGATCCTGGAGGTTTTCCTTCCAGGTATCGATGTATAGGGGAATGTGTTTTTGTTTCCCTGCCCGAGGTTCCAAAAACAGGATTTCCGATTCTTCAATGTCAAAAACTTCAAAATCACGGGAAAAAATAAAGGTTTCGGTTTCTTTGTTCAGGATGACACCCTCCCATTCCCAGGGAGTGTCGCTTGCACTGGCATCCAAAGTCGGGTAATCGTCCTTGCCCTCGTGCCAGGCGCGGTTGAGCCATTTTGTGGGCGTATTGGTAGTGGGAAAAATCAGGTAATCGCGCGCGCGGGTAAGCCCCACGTACAGGAGGCGATTTTCTTCCTGGGTAGCCTGAGCAATTTTTTTGGCCTGGACCTCACTTTGCGCCAGTCTTTCGGCCAATGGAGTTCCCTTGAATTGTTTATCGTACGGATTTACCCAGTAGCGCAACCAGCGATTGCCTAGGATGTTGTTCAAATCCACCTGAGTACCTTCTTCCTGCTCAATGTTCAAGCCCCACAATTCGGTACGGATATCCTTTTCCAAATTGTAACAGACCACTATAGGCCATTCCAAGCCTTTGCTGCGGTGGTAAGTCATCACGTTGATGGCCTCCGGGCTTTCGCCAGCGGCCTGGAAGTCACGCTCTTCCGACTCCAATTCGTTGAGCCACAACAGCAAGCCCCCCAGTGAAGCCGCCGATTGCAAGCGGTTGCAGGCCTCTTCGTACTGCAAAGCCAGTTTGCGCAATACATCCAGGTTGTCCAGGCGTTGGTTGGCTTTGCCCCAACTGACGATGCGGCGACGCAAATCCAGGTCTTCGACCAACAAGTCCAGAATTTCGGCACTCGACAACTCGATGGTTTCGGTACGCAATTCATCCAGGCGGCGAATCAAAAAATCGTTGGTTGCCCAGCGATTGGTGATTTCGCCGGCATCATAATTTTTGAGGTAATCCAGGCGGTCTTCTACGATGGTTTCGATGTCTTTACCTGCACCAAGCAGCAAAATTTCGGCAACAGAAAGAGAGTCGTGGTAGTTGAGCAGGTATTTCAGGCAAGCTAAAACCAGTTTAGCTTCTGCAGTATTCAACAACCCCGCCCGGGCAATCGCCACTTTGAATCCCGCCCGGTTGAGGGCTTCAGCCATATTCTGGCAATCGCTGTTGGAGCGGCAAAGGATGGCCACGTCGCCTGGTTGGGCGGGTCGATGTTTTTTTTCACCTTTGGGTAATACATAGACCTTGCGCTGGAGCCATTCACGCAGGGCGAAGGCAGTACAGTTTTCAGGCCAGGGTTTGCCGGGTGTACGTCCGCTGCGCTTTTTGCCTTCTTCTTCTTCTTCTTCAAAATGCCAGTGCACCAGTGCATCCGATGCTTCGATGGCTTCATCAGCTTTGATACGTTTGGGAATCAGTGCCACTTGCTCGGGTGGCATGTCAGCAAAAGCTTTGACAAAAATGGCATTGCTGGCGTAGACCAGGTCTTGGCGAGAGCGCCAGGAGTTTTCCTGGATATCTTCGGGTTTTACGCCTCCGCTCTGCTCGATGATGGCCTGCATCAATTCAGGTGCTGCGCCCCGAAAGCCATAGATGGATTGTTTGGGGTCCCCTACCCAAATGCTGTGCCGCGCCAGTTGGGAGAGTTTTAGAAAAATCTCCAACTGCATGGGGCTGGTGTCCTGAAATTCATCCACCAAGAGCAGGTCCAATTCATTGCGCAGCACCGTTTGCACTTGCTCATCGCGTAACAAATCCATGATCAAGGCCTCCATATCAGTGTAATCGATCAGGCCACGTTGTTTTTTGTAGGCTGCAAATTCGTCCAGAGCCGCCAGCGCCAATTCAAAAACCTGATCGATAAAGGCTTGAATGTCTTGTTGAAACTGGGGGTGTTGTTCGTGGACTTTGGCAAATTCGAGCAATTCGACGACGTCGTCCTTACTTTTGGCACCGGGTTTGAGTTTGCTGATTTTAGCCCAGTTGCGCCAACTGAGTTCCCCGCGCAGGCGCAGGTCGCGCTCCAGTTCTACGAGGTCTTTGACCACGTTTTTGGTGACCTGGGTTTCGTCGGCATTGCTTTCGAGGCGTTCAATGCTGCTTTTGAGCATCTCGCTCAGTTCAGCGTTGAAGGCTTCGGCGCTTTTTTTTGCGGGTTCACCTAGGAAAACCCGAAAACTTTCAAAGGAGCGCTCACGGCTGCGCTCGAGCACCTCACGCGAAAAATCATTGGCGCGAGCTACCTCGGTGATTTGGCGAACTTCGCGCCGCCAATCAAAATATTCGTTGCTGCTCAGGCCCAGACGGTCGCAAAGCAGGGTCATTTTTTCTACCCTTTCGTCGGTGAGCACCGTGGCGAGGGATTGGTTGAAGAGGATTTGTTGGTCTTCTTCGGCAATAATGGCTACTTCGGGTGAAATGCCTGCTTCGTAGGCAAAGCGTTGGAGGAGTTTAACGCCAAGGCTGTGTACAGTGCCAACGAGGGCATTGGTGAGGTCTTCGGCTTGTTCATTGAGTCCTTCGGACAACAATTTGACCCGCACCCGCTCCTGCAATTCCGCTGCTGCTTTTTTGGTAAAAGTGGTGGCGATGATGCCACTGGCGCGTACGCCCTCGCGCATGAGGCGCACCATTTCCTGGGTAAGGCGGTAGGTTTTGCCGGAGCCGGCACCAGCAGAGATGATTTTGATGTTCATTCTATTTTTTGCCTATCATAAAAATGAAATTACTCCGCCAACTGATAAATCTCCTTCAACTCCCGCCCTGCTTGATTGTAATCCAGGCCATACCCAATCACAAACTTGGAGGGAATCGAAAAGCCTACAAAATCAGCCTCCAAAGGAAATTGTAACGCATCTGGCTTGAGCAGCAAGGTGGCAATCGCCACCGAAGCAGGCCCTTGTTCGCGCATGTTTTTGGTCAATTCATATAAGGTACGCCCCGAGTCGATGATGTCTTCCACGAGGATGACGTGGCGGTCTTTGATTTCGATATCCAGGCCCATATTGGTGGTTACCTGCCCGGTGGATTGTAGCCCTGCGTAAGAAGACAAACGCATAAAGGTCACTTCACATTCCAGCCCGGCAGCACGGACCAGGTCGGCAGTAACAATGAAGGCTCCATTTAAAATGCCGATAAAAAGGGGCCGTTGGCCAGCATATCTTTCGCGCAAAGCCGCACCTAATTCCTCAATCCGCTGTTGAATGGTTTCAGCCGCAATAAATGGTTTAAATTGAAGGTTATTAACAGTAATCATCTTTGCGTATTTAGCAGTGGGGCAAAATGAATCCTTATTTTTTATCGCCCCTTATTCAATCGCAATGATAGCAACAATAGGCCAGTATAACCTAAATTTAGGCCGGCAAATGCATCAATTTTTTTATTTCAAACCAATGAAAACAATGTTATTGACCCTTGCTATGAGCTTCCTCGTCTGGGCTTGTCAGCCTACGCCAAAACCGGTGGATAGTTTAAACGCTACCGAGGTTTTCCCTAAGTCTGCATTCCCGTACAACCTGAATGAGCCAGACCGCAGTATGCCTATGCCTAAATTGCTCAACGAAATTTCGGGTTTAAGCATGAGCTATAGTGACAAATACCTGCTTGCAGTGCAAGATGAATCAGGGATTCTGTTTGTCATCGATCAGGCGACGGGCAGTGTAAAACGGGAGATCCCTTTTGGCAAACTTGGGGATTATGAAGGTGTTGAAATTGTGGGCAAGGACGTGTACATCCTCAAAAATACAGGAACCTTAAACCTGATTAAAAATGTAGATCAACGCGACGAACAAACTACCGAACCTTTTAATACAGAACTCGGCAAGGAGAATGATGTAGAAGGATTGGGCTATGACAAAAACAACAACCGCCTTTTGCTGGCTTGCAAAGGTAAAGCTGGCAATTCCCTTGAACTGCAAAATCGCAAGGCCGTTTATGCCTTTGATTTGAACAAAAAGGCGCTAGACCCCACACCCATCCTCACCATTGGCCAACCTGAAGTACAAAAATACCTTCAGGCTCACGCCAAAGAGGAGCGGCTGGAAAAAGTCATTGAGTTTTTCTCCAAACCCGATGAATTTGAATTCAGTCCTTCTTCCATTGCTGTACACCCGCTGAATGGTAATTTGTACCTCTTGTCCGCGATAGGAAATATTTTTATGGTGATCAATTTCCAAGGTGAAGTTGTTTATCTGGAGAAGCTGAAAGGGAAGGTGCACCAACAACCCGAAGGCCTTTGTTTTGACTCTAAAGGGGGAATGTTCATCTCCAACGAAGCAGGTGATGATATGCCAGGTATGATTTATTACTTTAAACCTTTAGGAGCGGAATAAACCCGGCCTTTTGTTTGTTTGTTTAACACAATTGCCAGAACTTCGCAGCGCCAAAGAGCGGTGCTTAAACGCTCTGCTATTCCGACAACATTTGACCTCGAAACCACTATGAGTGTAGTAGAATTGAGGGTTCCCGCGATCGGTGAATCCATAAACGAAGTAACCTTGTCCCGTTGGTTGAAAGAAGACGGAGCCTTTGTCAAAATTGACGAATCCCTTTGTGAATTCGAGTCTGATAAAGCGACCCTGGAATTTCCATCGGAAGCTACGGGCAAACTGATTCACGTCGCCAAAGAGGGAGATGATCTGGAAATTGGTGCCCTGGTGGCCAAAATCGACACCAGTGTAAGTGCCGGTGCCGACGTACCCAGCACACCACCAGCTGACAAACCCGCAGCAGCTAGCACACCTGTGGCCGCGAAAGTTGCCGAGCCTGCTCCTGCGGCCACCAGCAATTACGCTACTGGCCACCCCTCTCCTTCCGCTGGTAAAATTTTGAAAGAAAACGATATTCCTGCTGGCAATGTAGCCGGTACTGGCCGTGATGGCCGCATCACCAAAGAGGATGCGATCAAGGCAGTGGATGCCAAAGCCAGCACACCTGCACCAAAAGTGGAGACGCCTGCTGCTACTCCTGCGCCTAAAGCCAGTGCACCAGCAGTTGCTTTTTCCCGGGAGGTCGAGCGCAAAAAAATGACGCGCATGCGCCGTACCATCGCCAAACGTTTGGTAAGTGCCAAAAATGAAACGGCGATGCTGACCACCTTCAATGAGGTTGACCTGACCGAATTGATGGCACTGCGTGAAAAATACCAGGATAAATTTGTAGCCAAATACGGCATCAAACTGGGCTTCATGTCCTTGTTTGCCAAGGCTTGCGCCAAGGTGTTGCTGCAAATGCCCGAGGTTAACGCCATGATCGACGGCGAAGAATTTGTGTACCACAACTACGCTGATATCTCCTTTGCCATTTCTACTCCAGCAGGTTTGGTGGTGCCACCGATCCGCAACGTGGAATCTTTGAGCTTTGCCGAAATTGAAATCGAACTGAAAAACCTGGCTGGCAAAGCGCGCAATGGCAGCCTCACCCTCGAAGAAATGAGTGGCGGCACCTTTACCATTACCAACGGTGGGGTGTTCGGTTCACTGCTCAGCACGCCCATCATCAACGAACCACAATCGGCCATCCTCGGCATGCACGGCATCAAAAACCGGCCAGTGGCAGTGGGAGATAAAATTGAGATTCGCCCGATGATGTACCTGGCCTTGTCGTATGACCACCGGGTGATTGATGGCAGTTCTTCGGTGACCTTTTTGGTGAAGGTGAAGGAGTTGCTGGAAGATCCGATCGCAATGTTGTTGGATATCTGATACCTTCTTAGGTGATTCTTAAGTGCCTGAGGTTTCTTAGGTGGTGAAATTATCCTGCTTCGCAGGCTTTGTTTTTTACCACCTAAGAAACCTCAGACACTTAAGAGACACCTAAGTCAAGCATAATTTATTGCCTGGTGTACGTCGAGTAATCCGAAGCAAAAGGCTCCAGACCCGCCTGCCGAAAATCAGACATAATTTGCCCCCGATGGTAAGTGGTATGATTGACCACATGAAACAGAATCTCCTCAATCAGGTTGGAAAAATCCTCCCCCTGCGAGTTCCGGTAATAGAATCGCTGGCTCAAGTCGCACTCCTCTAAAATCCGTAAGGAATTTTTGTGGTTGTCTTCCACAATTTGGCGCATGGCGGCTACCGGATGCACGTCAAAAACCTTGAATGGCTCCAGTCCTAAAATCCGGGCATTCCAGATTTGGTGAGCATTGAGTACATGACTGAACAAGGGAATGTCGCGTTCGGGAACAGAAGCCCCGTACAATTCAAAATGTTCCACCATTTGCAGGTTGTAATGGCGCTGGAAGGTGTAGAGCTTTTCAAACAATGCTTTCATGGATTTAAGTGTATTTTATCCAAATACACCTCGTCTTTCTGCTTTGTTCCAAATCAAACCCTACTTTTCAAAAAAACAAGCTGTTCAGGAACAACTCCCAAACAGCTCGATGAAACAAACTTATAGCGAAAAGACCAATTACGATTGTTTAACCGGACAAGTAGAAAGTCCGACCATTGCATAAAGTGGACAAAAACTGATGAAGCTGGTCACAACAAAAATGGCACCCAATGCCACCAATACGTAGCCCAATACGCCTACGACCGTACCAGAAAAAAACAGATAACCAAATACTGCCGCCAGGATCAGGCGTACAATTTTGTCCACATTGCCCATGTTCTTTTTCATGTTGATAAAGTTTTAAGGTGAATAGAATCTTGTTGTGCGAACAGGAGACCATCAAGTTGTCCACCAATACCATACTCCTCCGATTAGCCCTGCCAAAGCCAGGCAAAGGATACAAACCAGGATTAATTTTGCGGCAGGATGCCAATTTTTGATGCTCATATGCGCTGTATGTATTTCAAAATTAAGGCACTAGCACTCCCTGTTTGGTGATCAAGATCACCCAGCCAAACATTTTCCCCTCCTTAACATAGCTTTTGGTAATATTGAGCAAATTTCCCACGTAAAATTCAGCTAGCTTCCTTATCTTTCTACCATTAAACTTTATCCATGTTGCACAAAATCCGACTTGTTTCTATCCTCTGGATCGCAAGTATTGCCTTGGCTTTACCTAGTTGCCAAGGCCAGGTGATCAAAGAGGCTGGCCCCGCATTTTATTATTGGAAAACTACCCTGCAGTTCGACACAACTGATGCCGGACTGGCTGATCAAATGCGCAGTCAACACTTTTATTTGCGCTATTTTGACGTAGATTGGAGCGCGGGATATACCAGCGCTGTTCCCACTGGAGTGCTTGAAATCAGGAGCGCCCAGGGGTGGGATAAAAAAACGGTAACTCCAACCGTCTACATCACCAACCGCACTTTTACCCAGATCAAGGAACAGGACATTCCCGTACTGGCCTCCAAGGTGGCTCGTAAAATTGCACAAATCAACGAAGACCTGGAGGGCACCGTATTCAATTACTCTTTTTATGATCATTTTCCCGAGCGCCTGACCTGGGAAGAACGCAGCGACATCATTGATTCTTTGAAGCGGAATTGGAGCAAAAAAATTGTTGAAATCCAGATTGATTGCGACTGGACCCTCAGCACCAGAGATAAATATTTCAGTTTTTTAAAATTCTTGCAAGAATCTGCCCCTGATTTTGCCATTTCCAGCACCCTGCGCTTGCACCAATACCGCGACCGTGCAACGATGGGTGTCCCGCCTGTAAAAAAGGTGATGCTGATGTGTTACAATACCGGTGATCCTAAAAAGGCAAGTGAAACAAATGCCATTTTGGATGCCAGTGTGGTCAAACAGTACCTCAAAGGCAAAAAATACCCGCTGGAAATGGAAGTAGCCCTACCTCAGTTCAATTGGGGGGCCTGGTATCGCGCCGGAGTGTTTCAGGGTTTATTGCGCGACTTATCGCCTGAGACCCCAGGGACGGAAACTTATTTGCAAAAAGAGCAAGACAATCAATACCGGGTGAAACAAGACACCGTAATTCGACAGGACTACCTACGCGAAGGCGACCTGATTCGGATGGATGGCAGTACACCAGAACAGATGCAGGAAACTTTGAAGGTAATCAAGGAAAAATTGCGCGGACGAATCTCTAAAGTGGCGTTTTTTGATTGGGAATACCGTAAGATAAAGGAGAATCAGGCGAGCTTACAGGCTTATTTTAATGGGTTGAAAAAAAATTGAGGCATGCACAAGCTGCGCAATTCCATGGTCTGGGGGGGTATTTTGCTGCTGGCTTTGCTGCCCATTGGTCGGACCAATGGGTGTGGGGTGTATTATGTATTGGATGAATACCGTATTGCCTGGTTTAATCCAAATTTAGTTGAAGATCCCGCAGTATATTCCTTTCATTTGTTTGAGAATATTCCTTTTTATTATTATCAACCTGATCCTGAAAAAAAAGATTATTGGCGGAATTGTCAGGAATGGGCGAATTATTTAGGTAGCCCTGTAAAAGCTCATGAAGTTTTTAAAGTATTGTACCAGACCTCCCCTGATGTTTTTCTTACCGCCGAGTTAGATCACCAACTTGGCAATCTGTTTCCCGGTAATAATTTCATAAAAAAACTTTTGCAAGCCAGGCATGCTGAAGCCTTAGCCTACCTAAAGCTGGCAATGAAGGCAGAATTCGCTCATTTTTCAAGCGAAGACCCTTGGGGCTTCAATGAGCCTTTATTCGATTTTCATAGAAAAATCACCCCATTGATTCGTATAGCCAAAGAAAAAATTAAAAAGCTTAATGACTCCTTTCTGATTCGGCGTTATGCCTACCAATTGGTGGTGCAATACCATTATACAGGTAAGGGTAAGCAATGCTTGTACTACTGCAACAAATACTTTGACCTAAATCAAACAGCGTCCATTTTGGTACCCTGGGCACAATTGTATAAAGCGGGTGTCATGACTGGGTTGGGACCCCAAAATGAAGCCAATTACCTGCTGTCACGAATTTTTGACCTCTGTGAATCCAAAAAAAATCGAGTTTACTACTTATTTAATCAAGCAGACCTAGAAGCTACCCTTAAGTTTTCTAAAAACGCGCATGAACAGGCTATCATTTATACCATTGCTGGCTTAAAAAACCCTGGTCGCAACCTCAATAACCTAAAAAAAATAGTTACGCTTGACCCTGGTTCTCGTTATTTGCCTCAGCTATTGACCCGAGAAATCAACAAGCTTGAGAATTGGATTTTAACTCCACAGGTTACTTTTTTTGGCGGCGACAACCCCTATGGAGGCACTGCAAAGCCTTTGATAGATTATATGCCTGGTGAGAACTATGCTTTGCTCAACAAAGACATTTCTTATTTGAAAAAAAACCAAGCTAAAGATCGATCCTACCTTCGTGAGGTACGTAATCTGATAGCATCTTTAATGCGTGACCCAAAATTTACCACTCAAGATTTCGGGCACCTTGCGCTTGCTCATCTTTTTTACTTAGATCAACAACCCGTTCAGGCTAAATTCCAATTGCAAAAAATCACAAAGGAGCAAAACCCTACAGTTCAGCTACAGAAAAACATTATTAACCTGCTGATTTTACCCGAAATAGCCGATATTACTTCCCCACAAACCAAAGCAGAAATTGCTCATTCATTTAAAAAAATCCGTGCCCATGCCCATTTGTTGGATGCCAAATTGAGAGCTTATCCCAAGTTGATGTTGCATTTTTCCAGGTTGTATCAACAAAAAGGAGATGTGGTCACCGCTGGTTTGTTCTATAACCGTAGTCAGGCTGTGCCAGTTAATGGATTTACTTGGGTGAGCAGTTATTATGGCAACATCCACTATTTTGATCGCTTCGCTTCATTGTCTGACCTGGATAGGTTAATCGAATTAGCGAAAAAAAAGAACCGGACAAGTTTCGAAACACTATTAACCGACTCTTTATCCATTGCAGAAAGAACAAAATATTTATCTTATCTAGCTGACGACGAAAGGTTTTATTACGATGAAGGAGATATGCCTAGCGCTTTACCCAGCCTTGAGCAATTGTATGATCTAAAAGGAACCATTGCTTTTCGTCAAAATCGACTTTTAGAAGCATTGTCCAGTTTTGAAAAATTGCCTAAAACCTATTGGAGAGATACTTATGAATTCAATGATTACTTGCAGCAAGATATTTTTGCAGATGCGCAGCATTTTTCTTGGGAAGGGGCACAATTGAAGATTTTTAACAAAGCCGATATGGTTAGGCGGATGATCCAGTTGCAGCGGCAAGCCCGTCAACCAGGGTCAAAACAGGCTGAAGCTTGTTATTTGCTCGCCAACGCCTATTACAACACATCTTACTGGGGCAAGGCTTGGATGATGTTCAGTTATGGAAAATCCATCTTTGACTATAGCGATGGTTCAACTGGTGTGTCCCATCTTCATTTCGCTTTTTATCCCAATGCAAAAACTTATTTCAATGTCTACTACAAAATGAGCCGGGCGATTGGTTATTACCAGAAAGCCCTCAGTTGCAAGCCTAATTCAGAACTTGCTGCTCGCACAACCTATATGTTAGGCCACTGTATTTCCTATGCAAACGTTGCTGATGTTGGGACAGAAGATGGTTTTTATGTCGATCAAAAGGGCGATGTTTCTTCATTTTTCAGCACTTTCCGTACCAAATACAGCCATACCCTAGCCTACCAAGAATGCCTCAAAACTTGCCCGGAACTAGCCGATTATTTCAAAAGCAGGTAAAAACCCATAGCCATGATGATTCGTTTCACTCCAATTTTTCTGCTCCTCTTCCTGCTGCCCACCATCCGCACCAACGGCTGCGGCGCTTATTTCCACCACGAGCAATACCGCATTGCCTGGTTCAACCCCCTGCTGATCAACGATGCAGCACTGCGGGCTTTTCACTACAACACCTATTTTGAGTTTGAATACCCGGCTGATCCCGAGCAGCTCGATTATCGGCGCAACTGTCAGGAATGGATGAGCTATCTGGGGCCAGAGGTAAAGGAAGCCGATGTATTGCAAATTTTGTACAAAATCGGCCCCGAGCGATTCCTCAACATCCTGGATGAGGGTCAACTCGCCATGCGGTTCAAGAACAACACCTTTATCCAACAACTCCTCCAGCCCAATCGGGCCGAAGCACTGGCTTACCTGACTTTGGCCATGCGCGCCGAGTTTGCCCATTTTTCCAGCACGGACCCCTGGGGACTCGAAGAGGAAGATTTTGATTTTTTTAAACAAATCACCCCAATCATTCAGGAAGCCAAGCAGAAAGTAAAGAGCCTCAATGATCCCTTTTTGCAGCGCCGCTACGCCTATCAATTGGTGGTACAATACCGCTATGCCGAAAATGCTGATGAGTGCAGCAGCTACTGCGATGAGTATTTTGCCTGGGACAGCAGCCCGAGTATCCTGGTTCCCTGGGCCCAGTACCACAAGGCTGAGTGTTTGGCCACCCAAAGCAACATTGCCGAAGCGAATTACCTCTTGTCGAAGGTGTTTGACCAATGTGAATCCAAAAAATTGCGGGTATTCCAACTTTTTGACCTGGAAAAACTGGACGAAACCTGGCGCTATGCCAAAACTGCCCCGGAAAAAGCCATGCTCCATACCCTGGTTGCGCTGATGACTTCGGGTAGGGCCTTGGATCAAATCCAACAAGTGATCCAATTGGACCCAGGTTCTCGTTACCTGCCGCAGTTGATCACCCGCGAAATCAACAAACTCGAAGACTGGATGCTGACACCCCAACTCACCTTTTTTGAAGGAGGCGACCATACTTTTTCCTTTGAACAAGAGGAGGATCCCGACAATTTTATGCCCGGAGAAAGTGTGGCATTGCTGGAAAAAGATATTCCTTACCTCCGCAAAAACCTGGCTAAAGACCGCGTTTACCTCAAAGAACTGATCCAGGTGCTGGACAATTGGAGCAAAAACCCAGCGTCAAAAAAGCCGGATTTTGCCCACCTGGCCCAGGCACAACTGTATTACCTGGATCTGCAACCCACTCAAGTCGAGGCGCAGCTCAATCAAATCCCAAATCGCGGGGATGCGCGCATTCAATTGCAAAAGCAACTCATCCAGTTGTTAATCATGCCCCAACAAATGAACATCCTCAGTAATGAAGCCAAAGACGAAATTGCACGCGGGCTCAGTCGGGTCAAGGATTTACTGCCTCAAAGTGATGAAAGCAGCCGCCTTTACCCCAAACTTATGCTTTATTTTTCCCGCATGTACCAGCAAAAAAATGACGGGCTTACGGCGGGCCTCTTTTACAATCGCAGCATGAGGGTTCCCAAAAACAACTACGAAAGTTTGAACCCATATTATCAAAGAATCAGTTACTTCGAACGCTTTGCCACTTTAGCTGACCTTGATGCATTGATTGCCCTGCACCAAAAAAAGGAACAATCGGCTTTGGAAAAAATGCTCTTGGAGCCACTCGCCCCTTCGGAACAACTGTCTTTCTATTATGATGAAGATAGTAAGGAATACCAACCGAAAGTCGCTGAATCAGCCCCTTCCCTGGATCAAGCCTATGAACTGAAGGGAACCGTTGCTTTCCGGCAGAATCGCCTCGAAGAGGCCTTGGCTGCTTTCGAGCAACTGCCTGATGATTATTGGGGGAAAAATTACTCCTTTAAATACTACCTCAACCAAAATCCCTTCGCCAGCTCCAAAACTTATCCCTGGGAAGGTGAAAGCATGGAGCCTTACAACAAAAAAGTCATCCTGCGGCGCATGCTTGAGCTGCAAAAACAAGCCGAGCAGCCCGGCCCACAACAAGCCGAGGCTTGCTATCTGTTGGGCAATGCCTATTACAATTTTACTTATTGGGGCAAAAACTGGATGATGTTCGCCTATGGCCAATCCGTGGGTGAGTTGCACCATTCATCATACGTTTCCTTGGAGAATTATTCCTTTGCACCCAATTCCAAGACTTACTTCAAGGAGTACTTCCAGCTCAGCCGCGCCACGACCTATTACCACAAAGCCTTCAAAGCCAAACCCACAGAAGATTTGGCGGCACGCATCATCTTTATGTTGGGCACCTGCGATAAGTATGCCCATCACGACTTTGACCGCCCATATTGGGAAGAAGATGAAACAGAGCCTTACATTTCCCCAATTTTCAATACCTTTCGCGATCAATTCGGGCATACCGAGGTTTTTCAAGAATGCCTCAATACTTGTCCGGAATTGGCAGATTACTTTAAAAAATAGGTTGAGGGAAGTTTAGGAAGGTTGAGGGAGGTTGAGAAGGTTGAGGCTACCGCAGCGACTTAGACGTAATCGCATCTAAGTCGCTGCGGTAGC
>NZ_JANRKL010000030.1:0-75860 GCF_033763495.1 Haliscomenobacter sp.
CTAAACTCGTGTATTCGGAACTCTAAACTCGAAGGCGCCTGATCCCAAAATCACTAGGTAGTGCTTTAATTATTTGATAATCAACTCGCCTCAATTCCAATAACTAAACAATGAAGCCATCCACTAAAGTAGGTATACTCATTTTTTTGGTTTTGCTTGCTGATCAGGCTTTGAAGATCAGCGTAAAAACCCAGATGGAATATGGCACGGAGGTCAAAATACTGGGCCTGGACTGGGCCCTCTTGCATTTTGTAGAGAACAATGGCATGGCCTTCGGTTGGGACCTGGGCGGTGAATACGGCAAATTGGCCTTGAGCCTGTTTCGCATTGCCGCTGTCCTGTTTTTGATTTTTTTCATCCGCCAACTCATCAATGAAAAAATCCGTTTTGGCGTGTTGGCCAGCTTTGGGCTGATTTTGGCTGGAGCCATCGGCAACATCATTGACAGTGCTTTTTATGGACTGATCTTTTCACAATCTTGTCATTATTGTGAAGTGGCCAGGCTTTTTCCTGCTGAGGGAGGCTATGCAGGTTTTTTACATGGCAAGGTAGTGGATATGATGTATTTCCCGATCTGGCAAGGCATTTACCCCAGTTGGGTGCCCTTTTTGGGCGGCAAGGAGTATTTCTTTTTTAAACCCGTATTTAACATCGCCGATGTGTCCATCACCGTAGGCGTACTCAATATTTTGATTTTTCAGCGCGATTTTTTTCGCTATTATCAGAAAGACGAAAACGCTACGCCTTCGGCAATTATTCCAGCTACACTTGACAACAACAATCCCGATTTGCCAGAGGTACAAGATTCAAACAAACAGTCGAACAATCCGCAATAAATCTTTAAATTAGCCACGAAGGCACAAAGCCACAAAAACTTGTTCCCTTTTGTGCCTTCGTGGCTAAATAACTATTCCTGTGATGCTACCGTTTCAAAAGGAGGCAAACTTTTGTGGGCGCCGTCGCAAAAAGGTTTGTTAGCTGAAGCGCCACAACGACAAAAAGTTGTACGTGGCCCAGGCTTATTAACGATGCTTCCATCCGCCAGTTTTACTTCCAAAGGACCCAATACCCGCAGAGGGCCGTTGGTGATCACTTCAATGATGGTTGGATTTTCCGTGATTTCTGGACTTGACTTTTCTTCCATAATGTGCTTATTTGTGACAATTTTGTATTTGTGGGCTCTAAACTAATGTTTTTTTTGCGGAACTGCTTATTTTGTACAACAGCTAAGAGAGAACATGTCTGAATACAAGCCAAATTGGTGGATTGCTGAAACTTCAGCCTGGATCGCGGTCAACAAGCCCTTTGGCCTGAGCGTTGAAAAAACCATTGGCGCCAATGATACCATCGAGGATCAGGTCCTTGCCTATCTCAGGCGCAGTAGTTCCATGCCTTTTTTGGGCATTGTACACCGCCTTGATCGGGTAACTTCGGGGATTTTATTGCTGGCCAAAAAAAAGAGTGCCCTGCGCAAACTCAACGAACAATTTTCGCAAAGACTGGTCAAAAAAACATATCTTGCGGTGGTAGAGGGTGTTCCCGAAAAAACCGAAGCCCAGCTTTCCCAGTGGTTGTATAAAGATCAAAAAGAAAAAAAAGCCATAATTTTTGACGAGGCTGGCGAGCAAAGAGATGCTTGTCAATTGTATTACCAGACAATTAAAAAAGATGGGAAAAAGGCCTTGTTGGAAATTGAACTCCTGACTGGAAAATTTCACCAGATTCGCGCCCAATTAGCTGCTATGGGCACTCCGATTATAGGTGATGATAAATACGGTGCCAGACTCACTTACGCAGACAAAGGTATTGCTTTACATGCCTTTAAACTTTCCTTTCAGGACCCCATCGATGGAGCTCCAATTTTGCTGCATGCAAATACTCCCGCTAATCCAATTTGGAAGTTATTATGAATAGAGGCTGCTTGAGACAGAATGGGGTAGAAAAAAAAGTGCCCCAACTGACAAGTATTACAGTGGGGCCCTCTGGTGTATAATGACGAACACACTAGTGGATGCGCAATAAGGAGGAAGCCAGAATATGGTTTCCGCTTCTTGTACAGGTACAAACTACCTGAAATAGAAAATCATGTGATTGTAAGGAAGAAATACACCACATCAAACGGTGATGTCTGATTCAGTTCAGTGTATGGTGTGCAGATAGCTCAAAACGATACGTAAATATATATACTTTTTAAATTCCAAGCAAGTTTTTGTCAGAAATTTGTAAAAAAAATCTTATACGTATTTCTTGGTGCAGCAATTTTCCACTTAAATTGCAACAAACAAACAACACATTGTTATTTAATCGGCACAACCATGTGTTGTTCGTAATGAAAGCCCTCATCAGTTTGTTCTTCCGCATTCCAGCCTTTCATCACCACTATCTTGTCTTTGACTTCCAGAGCATAAAAATAATCACCTGCTCCGGCATACCACCCACCGCAGGCAGCTATCGCATTGGCTGGGATTTGAAAATTAAGGTAGCCATCTTTGGTGATTTGATCACAAGCCGTAACATCGGCAATTTTGGTGCTTCGATCATTGACCACCAAAAAAATCTGATTACGGGGCACCTCGTTTTCATCTTCGCCAAGGGATTCACATCGAAAGCTAACCTTAGCCTTAGGTGGATCAGTGGTCAGACCCGTCCCATTGTCCTTGGTTTTGGATTCTGGTTGACAAGCCGTAAAAAAAAGTAGAAAAATTGAAGAGTAGACCAACAAGCGCATGGTAAAGATGTTTATTTTTGAAGAATCTATCAAAGTTAACATTACCTGAGTAATCCACTAACCAAATCGCTTATTTTTATTCCATGTTAACAACCAAACAATTACAGTTCAGTTACACCCGAAATCAGGTGATGAACTTTCCCGATTTTAGCCTGCAAAAAGGTGAACATTGGCTTTTGCTGGGACAATCAGGTAGTGGAAAAACCACTTTACTCCATTTACTCGGCGGTTTACTTTCGCCCAGTAGTGGCTCCATCCAGATTGAGAATACCGAATTGGGGCAATTACGGGCTTCGGCTCTGGACCAATTCAGGGGCAAAAACATTGGCATCGTTTTTCAAAAGTCTCATTTTGTGCGAGCCCTCAGCATTGGTGAAAACCTAGCACTGGCCCAACAACTTGCTGGGCTCAAACCCAACCGAGAGCGGATTATAGAACTGCTCGAACGACTCAACATTGGAGACAAGTTTCGCCTCAAACCCGATCGACTGAGCATTGGTGAACAACAGCGCGCTGCCATTGCCCGGGCCCTCGTCAATCAGGCACCCATCATCCTGGCGGACGAACCCACCTCGGCCCTGGACGATCACAACGCTACCGAAGTTATCAACCTGCTCGAAGAACAAGCCAGTGCACTGGGCTCTACCTTGCTCGTTGTTACCCACGATAAACGGCTCAAAGACCGCTTCCCGAACCAGATCGCCCTCTAGCATCCCAACCCATGGCTAAAGCCGTGGGAGGGACCACCGCCCTAACCCATGGCTAAAGCCGTGGGAGGCTAAATATACTCAAATGACCTTACTCAACCTAAGCTGGAAAAACCTCAGCAATAAACCACTCACCATGCTACTCAGCCTTGTCCTTTTTGCGCTGGGGGTAGGGTTGATTTCTTTTCTTTTACTCATCAATCACCAAATAAGCGAAAAATTTGAAAAAAACCTCGCGGGCATCGACCTGGTGATTGGCGCCAAAGGCAGCCCTTTGCAGTTGATTTTGTCGAGCATGTACCACATTGACGCACCAACGGGAAACATTCCCATCAAAGGGGTGATGCCCTACCTGAATCCCAAAAATCCCTTCATCAAGGCTGCGATTCCCCTTTCCCTGGGAGACAGTTATCGGGGATATCGGATTGTAGGCACTACTGCCAATTTTCTGGAACTGTACCAGGCCAAAGTACGTACAGGCCGTTCTTTCAAAGGCTTGATGGAAGTTCTGGCCGGTGCCACCGCTGCACAGGAGCTGGGGCTAAAAGTGGGCAGTACCTTTCAAAGTTCACATGGTTTGATTGAAGATGAGAACCTGGTTCACGAAGGGCATGCATTTAAAGTGGTCGGCATCATGCAACCAACAGGAGCCTCTGTAGATCAACTTTTGCTTACCCCCGCCCAAAGCATCTGGGAAGTACACGAACATGCCGGGATGGGCGCTGCACCTGCCGTCGAAGAACCCGAAGAAGCCGAGCACGAGCACGACGATGAGGAACACGCTGCCGAAGACAGTATCGCAGAAAACCACGCCGAAAACACGGAGCAAGTCAATGGGATTGCGCTCACCAATCAGGAAGAGGACCACCAAAATGACGATGAGGCACCCCACGATCATGAGGATGAACACCAGCTTAAATCCATTTTGGAATACCCAGACAAGGACATCACCGCTTTGCTGCTCCAATTCAATGGACACAACATCACTACGCTTAATCTGCAACGCATGATCAACCAAAATACCAGCATGCAGGCAGCTACTCCAGCCATCGAAATCACCCGCTTGTACAGCTTGATGGGAGTAGGGCAGGATGCACTGCGCTGGTTGGCCTTCATCATCATGGGGGTATCAGGTTTGAGCATTTTTATCTCCCTGTTTTCTTCTCTGCGAGACCGACGTTATGAACTGGCCCTGATGCGTACAATGGGGGCCTCTCCCGGTAAGTTGTTTGCAATGATCATTATGGAGGGGCTGTTGTTGGCTATTTTTGGATACCTGATTGGGCTGGCGATCAGTCACGGCGGTATGGAATTGCTGGCGGGAGAAATGAAAGCAGCATATCGCTATACGTTTACCGGACGTACTTTCCTCCTCGAAGAAGCTTATCTACTCCTGGGCGCACTGGCAGTAGGGTTTGTTGCTGCGGTGATTCCGGCGATTCAGGCGCGGAATACGGATATTTCGGAGACTTTGGCGGAGGGCTAGGTTTTAACCAAAGCGACATTATTTTAGCCACAAAGGCGCTAAGACACGAAAAAAGCAGGGTTTTGCTTGGTGTCTTAGCGCCTTTGTGGCTTTAAAAGAAAAAAAATCAAAAAAAAACATCTAGGAATTTTGTCGTACGAAATTTTTCCTAGACATTGTGCTAGGAAAAATTTCCTAGGTATTGTATCCTGAAAAATACGACCATGCAAAACAACGAACAGGTCACTCCCACCAAATCCGAGCTGGAGATTCTCCACGTGCTTTGGCAACATGGCCCTGCTACCGTACGAACCGTCAACGAACACCTTAACGAACAGCGTGAGGTCAATTACTCTTCTACCCTGAAATTGATGCAAATCATGGAAGGGAAAGGACTACTGCAGCGTGACACCAAGGACCGCAGCCACGTATACCGCCCGGCGGAAAATCCCGAAAAAGTACAAACCCAGGTGGTCAATGGTCTGCGCGACCTGGCCTTCGGAGGCTCTACCTCCCGGCTGGTGCTGCGTGCACTCGGCGATGGTTCTGCTACACCTGAAGAATTGGAAGAAATCAAACGACTGATAGAAAAAATGCAAAATAAGGGTTGAGAAGTTGAGGCTGCCGCAAGAATGGGTTTGTGTGTGAGGTGTGCGTGTGAAAATGTGCAAAATCGCTGCGGTAGCCTCAACCTC
Organism: Haliscomenobacter sp.; assembly: GCF_033763495.1. Classification (GTDB taxonomy): domain Bacteria; phylum Bacteroidota; class Bacteroidia; order Chitinophagales; family Saprospiraceae; genus Haliscomenobacter. The sequence continues at coordinate 5,596 of NZ_JANRKL010000030.1, forward strand.
TCAACTAAGCTCAAACTCTCCAACTATGTTCGCCTTTTCCCTTTTTGACCGCCAGCTCGAATACGCGCTGGGCTGGATGGTGCTCCATTCCCTGTGGCAAGGGATGTTGATTGCGCTCATTACCGGAGTGGTATTGATTGCGCTACGCCACCACAGCGCCAAAGTCCGTTACCTGGCCGCAAATTTTGGGCTTTTTGCGGTGGTTCTAGCAGCGGGCTTTACCTTCTATTTATACATTCAGAACAGCTCGGCAAATAGTGCTGACCTGCTTGCGGTACCACTCGAAGTGCCAGTGCCCCATCACGAGGTCAATCCGGTGCTGTTGGAGCAACTCGAAGGTTTGGAAAACCTGGATGCCGAGATAGCCGATGAATTATTGGCGGAGGCGCTCGCCCCCGCTGAACTAGCCCCACCTGCTTTGGCAACTGAAGGGCTGGGTTCTACCATTACCTGGCGAAGTATCCAGGTCTATTTTAACAAAAATTTACCCCTAATTGTAGGCCTATGGATTCTGGGGGTTGCCATTTTCCTGCTGCGCATGCTCAGCAGCATCAGTTATGTGTATTACCTCAAAGGGCGGATGAATTTCCCTGCCGATGAATATTGGCTGGATCTGTTGGATGATTTGATCAGAAAAATTGGATTGGACAAGACCGTAACCCTGGTTGAGTCCGCCCTGGTCCGCACCCCTCAGGTAGTAGGATACCTCAAGCCGGTCATACTTTTCCCGCTGGGGATGATCAACCGGCTCCCGGTGGCAGAAGTGGAAGCCATCCTGGCCCACGAATTGTCGCATATCCTGCGGCACGACCACTTGTTGAATGTGCTACAGAGTGTGGTCGAAACCCTGTTTTACTTCCACCCTGGAGTATGGTGGATTTCGGCCCAGATCCGCACTGAAAGAGAAAGCGCCAGCGACGAAATGGCCATCCAACTCACTGGTGATGCCCTTACTTACGCTCAGGCCCTCGTCACGGTACAGGAAATGGGGTACATGCCCATGTCGCCTGCCTTGGCTTTCGCCGGACAACCTAAAAGTCAATTTATGCTGCGTTTGCAGCGCATTTTACACATTAAATCACCAACGACTAACACAATGGAAAAAATGCTCACCGTAGTCCTCATTGCCGGAACGCTCGCTGGCATGGGGTGGATCAAAAATTTTGCCCACAATACCTACACCCACATCAAAACAGGTTTGGTTGAAACCTGGGATGAACCCTCTTTCATCAACGAAACCGACAACAATGCCTTTATGGCTCGAAATGGTTTTTGGAATGCCGAGATAAAAGGAGAACGAGTGTACCTCAATCTGCAATCCAAAACGGAACATTCCAATTGGAATACTTCCCGCTATTTTGATAAAAAGGAATTTTCTGCATTGCCAACCACCGAGTCGGAATTCAACCTCAAAAGAGAGGCTGGTGTAATCAACTTTAAAGGCAAGTTTGAAGGCAATGAAGGTTATGGCAAGTTTGAATTTGTACAAAGCGCCGAATTCAAACAATACCTCGATCAGCAAAAAGTGACGGGAGTTGACGAAGACGACATGTTACACCTCTTCATGGCCAATGTCAACAAAGATTACATTGCCTACCTGGGGCAAAATGGCTACAACGCCCTTTCGGGTTCCAAATTGGTGGAAATGGCCATTCATGGTCTGGATAAAGAAACCCTGGCGGGCTATTTCGATGCCTTTAAAAAGGCAGGTTATGGTCAGGTGAGCCTAAGCAAATTGGTAGAGCTAAAAATCCATGGCGCTGGCCCCAAATACATGCAGGGCTTGACCGATCTTGGCTTTAAAAACCTGGATTTGGACGAGGTTCTGGAAGCCAAAATTCACGGTGTTTCCGCAGATTACATCAAGGATTTGAAAGAGGCTGGTTACGCTACCCTGCCCATGGATAAAATTGTTGAGTTCAAAATTCATGGCGTCACTGCCGACTATGCAAAGCGGATGGCTCAGGCCAATGGTGGCAAAGTCATGTCTGCCGACGAGTTGGTCAACTCCAAAATCCATGGCCTGAATCCTGAGCGGATCGAAAAGATCCAAAAAAGCGCCAACGGCCAAATGAGTATGGACGACATGCGCAACTACAGCATTCATGGTGTGGATGACGCGTACATCCAGTCTTTGAAAGATGCTGGTTTTGGCAATTTGGATCCGCAGGAATTGGTGCAAGCCAAAATTCATGGCCTGAATGGTGCTTACATGGCCGCCTTGAAGAGCGCAGGGTACACTGACCTTTCTTTCGAGCAGGCCATTGAAGCCAAAATTCATGGCTTGAGTGCAGAACTGGTCAAGGCTTATAAAACAGCGTACAAGGATTTGTCTTTCAGTAAGGCGGTTGAATTCAAAATCCACGGGGTAAGTGCAGATTACCTGCGTCAATTCACCGAGGCTGGGTTTAAGGACATTTCAGCTAGCAAATTGGTGGAGTTGAAAATCCATGGAGTGAATCCTAAAGCTGCGCAAGAGTACAGCACACTGGGTTTCAAAGACATTTCCGCTGGTGATTTGATCAATCTGAAAATTCATGGGGTAAGCCCCGATTTTGTCAAATCCTTGCAGGGCATGGGCTTTAAATCTTTTGACCTGGATGAAGCAGTGAACCTGAAAATTCATGGGGTTACCCCCGAATACATCCAAAAAATGCGCGACAAAGGCTTTAAAGACCTGGATTTGGATGATTATGTAAAAATGAAAATCCATGGCATCGCCAATGGAAAGGATGAGAAGTAGTTGAAAAATTAAGGTTTAGAAATAGAAAAGAACGGTCACTGAGCGAAGTCGAAGTGCCGTTCTTTTCTATTTCTAAACCCTAATTTTTTTAATTCCCACCTTGCAAGTTATCAAGGTACAACTCCTGAATGATGCCCCGGATTGAATCATCACTGGCACCAACTTTTGAGTTCACCAGCAAGACCAGCTCCATTCCTTCAGGCATGAAGAAGATTACACTCTTTTCACTTCTACCACCATTCGACCAGCTGCCATTTTTACTATAAAGGTTGCCCGCAGGGGTAGGTTTGACCACGTCGATACCCAATTTGGCGTCCAGTGCTTGTTGTGTGCGACCAGCAGGAAGGATCGTATTTCTGCGGCGTACATGATCCATCACTTTCAACAAATCATCGACCGAAAGTCTCCATGCTGCACCACCAGCCATACTGGCCAGGTCGCCTGAATTCCAGCCATTTTCACCATTGTGTGGGAATTTGTAAGCCAGGGCGTTTTTGAAACCAGCCAATGGTACAAAACTTGCATTAGGCACACCCGCAGGGTTGAAGATATGGGTTTGGCAATAGTTTTTGTATGCACTGATTCCCACTGCATCCCAAACCTGATCAGTTATAGGGCCCACATTGAAGTTTTGCGGGATATTGCCATTGATTACAGCCAACAACAGGCGGCACAAGCCAAAGTTCATGTTTTCGTAGTCATATGAACCATTGGTAGGAGCACCTGCCGCAACCATCTGCTTCATGAAGTTGTAATTGGAAGCAGAAGAGTTGGAAGCAAAACCAGAGGTGTGCGTCAACAACTGACGGAAAGTCACCAGGTTCACTTTGGGGCCTTTTGCCCAGTGGGCTGGCAGGTAGTTGATAATCTTGGCATCCAGGGGAATCCCTTTGGAATCCAGCAATTTAACCATTGCAATTGCAGTGATGTACTTGCTCACGCTTGCTACGTGCATACGGGTGTCAAGTTTCCAGCCCTGACCACCGTCAGCAGGCGTCTTGGCCCAGTTCCAAAGCAGGGTGTAAACAGGGGCTCCGTTTTTGCGCAACTGCATGGCATAACCAGTCACATTGTCTTTGAGTCTGGCGTGGAGGTCTTGCCCAAAGTTGCCGACATTGAGTTTGGGCAAACCTTGAATCTGCAATCTGGGGCGACCGACGAAGGGGCTTAAACGTTCTGGTTCCTCACCATCAGAAATTACACCACGCAACTCGACTGGGTCAATTACGTGTGCGTTTACTTGTTGGATGGTCATGCCAGCTGGCAATTGTTGGGCTTGCGCCTGGAAAGCAATCAGCAGAGCAGCAGAGGCGAAAAATGATTTTACAGCTGTGAAAAAAATGGACTGTTTCATGGTGTTAAAAGATTCTAGGTGTAAAGAATTAAATTGTTGTTACACCTGAATGTGTGCAGTACACCGCAAAGTGTTCCTGCTTTTTCAAAAAAATTGTCCTTATTCACATCCACTTCTTTTACCATTATATAATACAGCCGAAACATTGGGTTAATATGCTTGTGGTACTTTCGACGTTCGACAACTTAACGTCGAAAAAACCAACCATTTATGAAAAAACAGTTACTTCTTATCTTGGGAGTACTTTTTCTCAGTTTATCCAGCTGGCAAATAAGTGCTCAAAAGGTTTTGCGTACCAGCATTGCGGCCGCTACCGATGACATGGAGGAATACGCAACCGGCAATGTAGGTGCCTTTGATGAAGGTAGTTCCGATTTGGAAATGACTACCGAAGGTGGTGGCACTCAAATCATCGGCTTGCGTTTTTCCAGCGTAAGTTTGCCCAAAAACGCCATCATCACCAAAGCGTATATCCAATTTCGCGCTGATGAGAGCCACTCCGGGGCAACCAATTTGACCCTCAAAATTCAAGACAACGACAACCCTGGCACCTTCACTGCCAACGACAAAATCTCTACCCGTACACTGGTTAAAGATTCTGTTTTGTGGAACAATATTCCAGCTTGGACTACAGGAGATGCTGGCGAAGCACAAAAAACACCAGACTTAAGCGCGCTACTGAAAAAAGTAATTAGCCGCAGTGGTTGGGCATCCGGGAACTCCCTGGTATTTGTGGTCAGTGGAGTGGGCAAACGGGTGGCCGACTCTTTTGATGATACCGAAGCGGCACGCAAAGCTGCAGAACTGGTCATTGAGTATACTGTTCCAATTTCAGCAAAAAATGCCATTGCCGACGCTACCGACGACATGGAAGAATATGTTACAGGTAATGTAGGCACCTTTGACGTAGGTAGTTCTGACCTGGAAATGACCACTGAAGGTGGTGGCACACAGATCATTGGCCTTCGTTTCAGCGGCGTAAAAGTTCCTCAAGGTGCTTTGATTACCCGTGCTTACGTACAATTTCGCGCTGATGAAAGCCATTCTGGGGCGACTACCCTGGTATTGAAGGCTCAAAATGCAGACAATCCTGGCACGTTTACCACCGCTGATAAAATTTCAACCCGCCCTTTGACCCAGGATTCTGTTCGTTGGGCTGATATTCCAGCTTGGACTACTGGCGATGCTGGTGATGCACAACGCACCCCCGACTTGACCAAGTTGGTTCAAACCATAGTCAATCGTGGTGGCTGGGCCAGTGGTAATGCCATGGTTTTTGTAGTGAGTGGAACCGGCAAACGGGTGGCCGACTCTTTTGATGATACCGAAGCGGCCAAAAAACCAGCCGAATTGGTGATCGAATACCTCCGTCCTATTACGCTCAAGGTGGCCATCTCTGATGGTACCGACGACATGGAAGAATACGTTACTGGCGGCAGCATTGGTACCTTTGACGTAGGCAGCTCTGACCTGGAAATGACGACCGAAGGTGGCGGCACCCAAATCATTGGCCTCCGCTTCAACGGCATCAAAGTGCCACAAGGCACCAATATTGCCAGCGCAAGCATCCAGTTCCGCGCCGATGAAAGCCATTCTGGAGCCACTAGTCTGGTGCTGCGTGCTCAGGCTGCAGATAACCCTGGTACTTTCACCACCAACGATAAAATTTCAACCCGTACCCTGACCGCGGATTCGGTAAGTTGGGCCGAGATCCCTGCCTGGACTACAGGTGATGCGGGTGCTGCCCAAAGAACACCTGAACTCAAAGGCTTGGTTCAATCCGTAGTAAACCGCTCAGCTTGGGCTTCTGGCAATAGTATGGTTTTTGTAATAAAGGGGACTGGCAAACGGGTAGCTGATTCGTTTGACGATACCGAGGCGGCGCGTAAACCGGCTGAATTGACCCTCGTTTATTACTCCGGTGAAGAGACTGGGACAGAAGTTCGTCCAAAATACCCAATTGGTTCCTTCCCACTTACTCGTGGTGGCCAATGGAAATACAATGACCAAGGGGAAAAACTGGATGGCAAACCTTGGGCTGCTGAAAAATACCCAGCAGATACCCTCTGGAACTTTGGTGGTGCCAAATTGGGCTACGGCCAGGCTGGTCTGACCACTACTACCAGTTTCGGGACAGATGCCAATAAGAAGTTTACCACTACTTATTTCCGCAATACCTTCAAAACCAGCAACACCGCTGCTTACGATTCATTGGTATTCTATGCCCTGGTCAACGATGGCGCAGTGGTTTACATCAACGGTACCGAAGTACAGCGCATCAACATGCGCGCTGGAGCAGTTGGTTTTGATACACTTGCTGCCAGTGCCGCTACACCAAACCAACTGACCCAATACCGCCGCTTTGTGGTAGCCAATACCCTGATGAACAACGATACCAACACCATCGCGGTGGAATTGCACCTTGCGACAGCCAATGCTGCTGCTTTGGTTTTTGATTTGGAAGTAACTGGCAAAGCGCCACAGCCTGCAATCATAGCGTTCCCGATCCCCAAACAATCCAGCTGGAGTGCCTTTGATTTGGGTCGCGAACCTAGCGGAGATTGGAAAAGCCTCAACTACGAAGATCGTGGTTGGTTGCATGGCCCGGGTGTACTAGGGTATGGTGATCCAGTTTCAACCTTGTTGAGTTTTGGTGATGATACCAACAATAAATACATTACCACCTACTTCCGCAAGAAGTTTACAGTAGCCGATCTTGCTGCTATTGGCGATTCATTGTTGTTGGGCTTGCGCCGCGATGATGGCGCAGTGGTATACATCAACGGAACCGAAGTTGCGAGAAGTAACATGCCAAGTGGTGCCATTACTTACAGCACTTTTTCTGGAGGAAATACGGGTACCGAAACGGCGTACAATCCTTTTGTGATTTCCAAAAATGTATTGGTACAAGGCACCAACGTCATTGCGGTGGAAGTTCACCAATCTGATTTAGGAAGCTCAGACATGACTTTTGACCTGGAGTTGAAAGCCAAACCTTCCATTCCAGCTCCAGCTTCAGGCTGTGAAGGCAGCAACGACGCCCACATCAGTTGTTTTACCTCGGTATTGCCAAATACCAAAAACCAGCTGTTCAACATTCCTTCATCGCACAAATTCCAAGTGCTGGTACAGGCCAGAGAACCTTATACCTTAGGAGGCAATGTTAGTGCGAATTTTGACTTTACTGGTTATGTTCCCGAAAATGGCAGCAGCACCAAAGGCCACTTGTCCATCAATTACGAAGCTGCCCCTGGCGGTGTAGGTATGTACGATGTCAGCTACAATGCTACCTCTAAATTGTGGAAAGTTGATACTTCCCGTGCAATTGATTTCTCTGGTGTGGCTGGGACAGTAGGCAACTGCTCCGGTACAGTTACCCCCTGGGGTACCATCATCACTTGTGAGGAAACGCGCTTAGGTACCGATGCCAACGGTGATGGTTACATCGACTTCGGTTGGTGTATAGAGATAGATCCTAAAACCAACAAAGTAGTGGAATATGGAACCGGCAAACCACAAAAATTGTGGGCTTTGGGTCGGGCTAGCCACGAAAACGTAGTGATCAAAAAAGACAGTGTTACTTTGTACTGGGGTGAAGATGCCGGTAATGGCGCTGTTTACAAATTCATTGCGGACAAAAAAGCGGATCTTTCCAGTGGCAAATTGTATGTATTGAAGGTAACTGGTGGTTTACCCAATGGTGAAGCTGGTTCTTCCAACGGGGTTTGGATTCAGGTGCCGAACACAACACAGGCCGACCGCAACAATACTTATCAGTTGGCGCTGAATTTGGGCGCAACCACTTTTGCCGGGGTAGAAGACATTGAAATCAACCCCATCGACGGCATGCTTTATTTCGCAGTGAAAAGTGCACCTTCTGAGCGCGTTTACCGCTTCAAGGATGATGGTGCAACCGTTTCTGGATTTGAAACTTACGTTGGTGGTGGCGATTCCTACTACATCAACAATGGTCAGTCTGCTATCTTCGAACCTTGGGGTGCAGGAAACGACAACCTGACCTTCGACGACCGCGGTAACCTTTATGTACTTCAGGATGGTAGCCAGGATCACATCTGGTTGGTGCGCAATGGACACTCTCGCAGCAATCCAAAAATTGAATTGTTTGCTACTACACCCATCGGTTGTGAGCCAACCGGGATGACCTTCTCACCCGATTTCAAGTTTATGTTCCTGTCTTTGCAGGAGCCAAGCAGCACCAACACGGCTACTTTGAAGGATGCTTCCGGCCGAACCATTACCTTCAATCGTTCTACTGCACTGGTCATTGCACGTTCCGAAAACCTGGGCTCAACCGTTCCAGTTCGTGAAGTACAACCTATTTTGGGCGGACTGGAAGTTTATCCCAACCCAACTCAAGGCAACTTCACCATGAAGTTCAACTTGAAAGAGGCTGGTGCCGTCAATCTGGAAGTATTTGACCTGGCGGGCAAACGCATCAAAGTACAGAAGATCGAAGCCAACAGTGGGTTGAACTACCTCTCCACTGACTTGCAAGAAAAAGGAATGCACATCCTGAAATTGTCTTCAGTGGAAGGCATACGGGTGGCTAAAATAATGGTGAACAAATAATTGTTCTTTTTGCTCGAATGAGAATGCCCAAATAAAAAGAGGGGATGCCAGATGGTATCCCCTTCTTTTTTTGTAGAATGTGGGAAAATTTATTTCCCTGCCCAAACATTATCCGCCGCATTCGCATCCGGGAAACGACCATGCGGATCAAAAGTGATCCTTTTGATCTTGCGTTTGCCAAAGTTCATTTCGGCATCAAAGCTGCGCTTGCCGTCAAACCAAACTGACACTGGCCAGGTAACCTCAGCAGTAGTTGCATCAATCATTTTGGCATTGGGCAAGGTTTTTATCGCCGGGCCTTCGGCTTCAAACTCCACCTTCAGCACCACCGGTGAGGGCATCTGCCCAGCCTGATGAACGGTGACAGTGGTTTTGCCACCGCTGTTTTTTACCTCCTTGATCGACCCTTCCACCGTTTCGGTAGTCCACAACCAGTAGTACCAGAACCATTCCAGGTTTTGCCCCAATTCATTGTTCATGAAGAAAATATAATCCCAGGGGGAAGGGTGTTTGTAAGCCCAGGTTGCCGTGTATTTTTTCATGGCATTGATCACCGCCTCGTCTCCAACAATTCCGCCCAGCATGGAGAGCATCAAGGGCGTTTTTTGGTAGGTTTGAAAGCCATAACCACTACCCGCATCATTGGCACTCCACATCATTGGTGCTTCACTTTCGCTGCCACTCATCCGGCCATAACTTTGGCCAAGGCCGTCCAGATTGTAGGGTTTGCCCTGATTGTCGGCTGCTGAAAGGATATTCATGTACTGGTTGAAGCCCTCATCCATCCAGCCGTAGCGGGTTTCGTTGGTGCCCAGCATCATGGGCCACCACTGGTGGGCGGTTTCGTGATCGGCAGCACCTTGATTCGAGTTGATGACCATGGGGTATTCCATGCCTGCGCTGGGGCCGTCCTGTAGCGTCAATTGTGGGAAAGGATAAGGCGCCCACAATTTGGAATAAAACTCCAGGGCGTGGCGGGTCACCTTGCCTGCTCTTTCAAAAAACCGGGCTCTATCGGGCAGGTAAAACATATGAATGGGAACTGGGCCTTTGCCGGGAATGATGGCCCGGGTGGCTCTCCACATAAAACTATCGGCAGTCGCCCAGGCAAAATCATTCACCTTGTCGGCCATAAAATGCCAGGTGAGTTTGTCTCCAGGGGCAGTGGCCTGACCTGGGCCTTTTTCTTTTTCACCCACAATCATTACTTCCTCATCGGAGTTGAGTACGGTGGCCAGGCGTTGTCTGGCAGTGGCCGTCAGCACTTCATTGGGGTTCTGCAACAAGCCAGTACCACTGACAATCCAGCCACTGGGCATGGTGATGCGGACGTCAAATTTGCCGAAGTTGTTGTAAAATTCGGAAGGGCCCAGGTAAGGACTGGTTTCCCAACCACGTAGGTCGTCGTATTTAGCCAGGCGTGGGTACCATTGGGTGGGTTGAAACAATCGGCTGTCAAATCGCTGGGTCATGCGGTGGCCGCGCCCATTCGGGCCGCCGGGCAATTTGGTATGCCATTCTATTTCCAGCTCAGCCGTCGCTCCGGCTTTGATAGGTTCGGCGAGGTTGATGGTGGCGATGGTCTGGGTTAGCCCAAAAACGCTCAACTTTGAGCCCATTGGGCGTCCCATGCCAGCTGCCGCCTTAAGGTCTGCCGCCTGACCAGCTACTTTCAAACTGGTCAGAACCATGCCCTCGGTGGCCTCCGCAGGTACGGATGCCCCGCGCTGGGCTTCGGGGCGAAAGATGTTGTGATCCAGGCGCAGCACAATCGTTTTGAGGTCGTCCTTGCTGTTGTTGTGCAAGCTGATTTTTTCTGAGCCAGTGATGGTTTGGGTGGTGGGATCGAGGCTGGCTTGGATGGTGTAGTCGGCTTCCAGTTGCCAGTAATTGGGGCCGGGTTTGCCTGAAAAGTCGCGGGTGCCAGCTTCAAAAGCTTTGCGGATGGAGTTGGTCATGGGGACGTCGAGCCGGATGGAGCGCTGATTGGTTTCCAAACTTCGGCGGAGTGGAAGGCTTTGTTGGCCGGATGCAGCGGTGATGCTGAGCAGCAGCGTCAGAAGGGTAATGTGTTTGAGCATGGCTTGTGTTTGGTTAGGAGATTTGAGGGCTAATTTAAGACAATACACTAGTTTCTTTCGAACATTTTTATCTTTAGACAAGCGTTAAAGTTCCTCTCAATCCTCACCAGAAAAATTTATTCCATGCCACACTTCGCCCAAAAAGCATTCCTGTCCATTTTTTTCTGGTCAATGTTTCCAGGTCTCTTTTTTATTACATCTTTTTCAACATCGACAATTGCGGCTTCTCCTTCAAGCAAGCCAAACATAATCATTTTCCTCGTTGACGATCTCGGCTACGGAGACCTTGGGTGTTACGGCAATCCAATTGTAAAGACCCCAAATATAGATCGCTTTGCCACTGAGGGTGTTCGTTTAACCGATTGTCATTCGGCTGCGACCGTTTGTTCTCCTTCCAGGGCGGCCCTATTAACGGGGCGGAATCCGTATAGGAGTGGTTTTTATGACATCCTGGGGAGTTTTAACTGTTATTTGCAGCGCCGGGAAATCACCTTACCCGAACTGCTCAAGCCCATAGGGTATTCGACCTGCTTTGTGGGTAAATGGCATTTGTCCCAAATCAACACCAGCGGAAAAACCAATAGCCAAAACAGTCAACCCTCTCCCGGTGAGCAAGGATTTGATCATTGGTTGGCCACTTCACTCAATGCTTTTGAAGGGCCCAGAAATGTCAAGAAACTGGTTAGAAATGGCGTTCCACTTGGCGCAGTTAGTGGCTCTTATTGTGATATAATTGTTAAAGAAGCTTGCGATTGGATCGGCCTCCAGAAAAAAGACCAGCCCTTTTTTCTGGAAATTTGCCCCCATGAACCCCATACCCCGATTGATCCGCCGGAGGAATATAGCCAACCCTACCGGAATGCAAAAGTGGATTCACTGGAGAAGACCATCCAATATGGCGGGGTTCCAAGGCCAAGCGGCATTGCAAAACACAAAGACAAATATTATGGCACCGTAGCCCAACTCGACCATGCCTTTGGCCAATTAATGAAATTCCTGGATGCCAATGGCTTAACCAACAACACCCTGGTTATTTTCACGAGTGACAACGGGCCCGAATCACCCGTAAATTTTGATGAATCGAGAGGCCTGTGGAAGGATACCATTAGAGACCAATGTTTCGGCACACCCGGCTTGTTCCGGGGCATGAAGCGATTTACCTACGAAGGCGGTCATCGGGTGCCGGGTATTGTACGTTGGCCATCCAAAATTCCGGCTGGCCTTGTGAGCGACAAATTGGTGAATGGAACCGACTTTTTTTCAACGATATGTACCATTGCAGGCATCAAACAACCTGACGATCGGGCGATTGATGGTAAAAATATTTGGCCCGCATTGTTGAATCGGCCTCATGACAAAAATAGGTCGGTAATCTGGCCCCTGCAGTTGAATGAGGATATGTATTCCAAAATGGCGGATATGTCCATGCGGTATCAGGAGTATACCTTAATTGGCCGCATGCCGCTTAAAGCCGATTCAGTCCCCCTGTTAAACTGGATGTATCATTCATTGCCGGAAAAATTTGAGTTGTACAATATCGCAAAAGACCCGGGGCAGCAGTTTGATATAGCCGATCAGCATCCTAGGCTTCTAAAAAAGCTGATCCCTATGATGACGAACATGTGGCTCAATATTCGGGATGAGGGAAAAATGAATGCTGCGGCATTTAACGCCAAAAAAATAGGAACTTTTTAAAGCCCTGATCAATTATTTTTCCATCATCATCAAGGGAACCCATGCAAAATATCATCACCCAAAATTTCGATCGCCACGCCCATCTCATCCCTGGCCAAACGCCGGGTATGCTGGTTTTCCAAAGCCCTAAATTAAGCTACGTAGATAGTGGACTTTCCTGTGATACCTTCAACATTATTCATTTGCTCAGCGGCGAGGAGGTAGCTTCAGAAATCCGTGCTGCAGTGGATTATTTTCGGCAAAAAGGCCTGGCCTATTGTATTTGGGTAAACCAGGAAAATCTTAGTGGGGAAGTGCAAACCTGTTTTCAGGACCTGGGTATTCAAGTCCAGAATTCCGAACCTGGAATGGTTTTGGATTTAAACAAGTACGAAGTCATCCACTCTCCCTTGCACCAAAATGTAGAATTGGTGCATACCCCAGCCCAACTGACCGAATTTGCCGAATCGATCGCCGCCAACTGGTCGCCGCCAGATCAAAATGTAATACGGTATTTTCAAAGAGTAGCACCAGCCATCCTCAATCCCGCACACCAGATTCAATTGTTGCTTTACCGCGAAGCCGGACAAGTGGTTTCCTGCCTGGAAATGTTCCCCAGCGACGAGCACACGCTTGGATTTTACAGCTTAGCGACGCTGGAAGCCTATCGGGGCAGAGGCATTGCTTCAGCGATGCTGACCTTTGCATTGAATCGTGCCAAAACATTGGGCTACCAGCAGGTGATCCTACAGGCGTCTGAGGATGGGTTGCGGATTTATGAGAAAGTGGGGTTTCGGAAATTCGGGCTATATTATGAATATGCCTAGCGCCTCCAAAACCGCATCCATACCCCATCTTTCGGCCTCAACGTAATCAAGGGTTGCGGTATCACCTCACGCCCAGGTTCCATGGCAAAGTCATACCTCCGCGCCATCTCGGCGATCACCAATTGCATTTCCATGAGTGCAAAATGGTTGCCGATGCACAAACGCGGGCCACCGCCAAAGGGCAGATAAGCAAAAGCCGGAATTTTGGCATTTTTGGCAAAACGTTCGGGACGAAAAACATCCGGATCGCCCCAATGCTCTGGAGAATGGTGCGCTCCGTAAATGTAAGTCGCCACAATGGCCCCTTTGGCGATTTTAATGCCGTTGAACTCATCAGCTTCCACCGCCATCCGGTCGGTGATCCAGGCTGGTGGATACAGGCGCAAAATCTCGTCAACCACCTGGCTCAGGTATTCCAGTTTGGGGAGGTCTTCAAAAGCGACCGTCCGCTCACCTACTACCTGGTTCAGCTCTTCCCGGATTTTGGCAAGTGCCTCTGGATGTTGGCTCAACAAGTACCAGGCCCAGGCCAGGCCATTGGCGGAAGTTTCGTGGCCAGCCACAAAAATGATTTTTAACTCATCCAGCAACTGCTGTTCGTTCATGGCCTCGCCGGTATCCTCGTAACGCGAGTCGAGCAACATTTGCAGGAGGTCGTCGCGGGTTTCGCCACTGTCCTGGCGTTGGTGCACCAGTTTGCGGATTGCATCTTCCAGGTCGGCAGCAAGGGCTTCGTGCTCCTTGATTTTGCCACTTAACGCCCGCCACCAATTGAGGTAGGGTTGCCGAATCAACTGGATGACAAATGCCTGAATTTGGGTGATTTGACCGCTCATTTTTTGCACTTGCTCCTCGGGCACGCTGATGCTGAAGATCGAGCGCATGATGATGCTGAAGGCCATGTCCATCATGTGCTCGGCCATGTTGACCGGGCCAGCCTTGATCTCTTCGTCAAATTTGGCCAAACGCTCCTCGATCACTTCGTTCATCAAATGGGTGAGGCTGGCCAAACGCGAGCGGTGAAAACTGGGTTGAATCAAACGGCGTTGCCGCAACCAATGGTCGCCATCGATGGTCAATAAACCCTTTCCTATAAAATGCCCCAAATGCTCGAAGTGAATCGGGGATTTTTTGTACATCCGGTGGTTCTTTTGCAAGATATGCTGGATAAAGGCAGGATCGGCAGTAAAGGTAGCCGGAATGATGCCACCAATGTAAAAGCGATAGGTGTGGCCGTACTCAGCCATATTGCCCCGAATGGCCGTGATAGGGTCGCGGAGGAATTTGAGCGAGTTGATCAGGGTTTTGAGGCGAGGGATGGTGGGGATGGTGCTGGACATGGTGGTGGAATTTGAGTATTAGGGATTAGATGCTTTTTTCTTCACAATAATTTCTCCTGAAATACAAAGTTCTCATTCAACATCACAAGGAGGAAAGGAGTTCAGGGTAAAAATAAGGGCAGTCGAATGGAGATCGTCCCTATGTTCGAAATTGTGAGGTCGTGAGTGGACTTTACCCGCTATACGAGGTTTTGGAGACCCTTGTCTAGCGGCGCACTCGACCCCATAGTCGTGAAAATAAGCAGTTTCACTTTATTTCGAAGAATAAATTTGATGGAAATGGGTTTGTGCAAGAGTTTTTTAAAAAATGCACCCCAGTCTTAAAACTTCCGTCTATCTATATTTGTTAATCTTCTTATTTGAGCTATATTTGGTGGTATAATAATACATGTTAAGAACTGTTTGTAAGGCGAGAGATATTGTGACTTCAAAGGAGGTGCCGTCACCGACTTAGGGGCAAAAAATCACCTATTTCCATACTACGCGTAAAAATTGATGATGCACCTTCTGAGTGGCTGATTCAGAATAACCAATTTTCTAAACTTAATAAGTTAATTTATTTTTTAAATTAGATTTTATTAATTAAAAGTAGTAAAAATGGCTAATAAGGATAGAGGTGAATTAAAGCCTAAGCTCGTAGCCCAAGAAACTACGAGTAGGAACTTCTTATTGGCTATCGCTATAGATGAATATGAATATTGTTCTAATTTAAATAACGCTGTTTATGATGTTGAATCCTTCATTGCATTAATTACCAGAAAATATTTATTCAACAAAGAAAATATTGTTTTAGTCAAAAATAAAGAAGCAACAAAAAGAAGGATAGAGCACGAACTGGCAAGAATGGTGTCTCTGCTAACTCCATCTGATAACCTTGTAGTATATTTTAGTGGACATGGTCGTAATCATGATAAATTAGGGGGATATTGGATTCCAACGGAAGCTAAATCAGGATATGAAGATTGGCCTGATTACCTGTCTAATGGATTGATCAAAGATTATCTGAGTAAAATAAAGAGCCTTCATACTTTTTTGATTGTTGATTCGTGCTTTTCTGGAGCATTATTTATTGATAAGAGTCAGTATCGAGTTGTTGAAAATAGAAAATATCTTGAACCAAGCCGTTGGGGCTTAACAAGTGGAAAGAAAGAAATTGTTAGTGATGGAGTTCCAGGGCAGCATAGCCCTTTTTCCGAGGCTCTACTTAATGTTCTTGAAAATGCAGATCAGCCATTAGGGGTGATGCATATTTGTGAAATAGTTCTTGAAAAAGTAATTGCGAATACAGAACAGACTCCAATAGGTTCTCCTTTGATTATTCCAGGTCATCAGGGCGGGGAGTTTGTTTTTTTCTTGAAGCCTAATGAATATTCCTCGGTAGAATTTGAAACAGAATTTTATCAAAGCATTAATGTGGAACCAAAAATTGAATATATACCAAGCATATTTATTGCTTACTCCCATACAGACAAGCAATATTTGGAAGCTTTAAGAAAAAGTCTATCGCCTTTAATACGTAATAAAAAAGCTAAAATATGGTTTGATGGAGAAATTCGCCCAGGAGATTTATGGGATGATGAGATAACATCTGCTATTGTTAATGCAGACATTATTTTACTTTTGGTCAGTACAGATTCACTTCACTCGGACTATTTCTATGAAAAAGAAGTAAGCAATGCTCTAAAGAGGCACGAGAATAACCAAGTTAGAGTAATCCCTATTCTATTAACTCCTTGTCTTTGGGATGAAACTCCGCTAAATAAATTGCAAGTACTCCCGGCAGAAGCAAAACCGATTACGAGTTGGAAAAACCTGCCAGAGGCTTGGGATGATGTGGCCAGAGGTATAAGGAGTGCTATTGATAAAATAATTAAACAAAAAGAAGAAGATGAAAAAAGAAGATTTCAAGAGAAAATACAATTAATGGCAGAAAAAGAAAAAGAAGAAAGGATAAAGGCCGAACAAGAAATTCAAAAGTGGGTATTAAAACAAAAAGAAGAAGAAGAGAAACTAGATGAATTAGCTTGGCAAGAAGCATGTCTTCATGACGAGCGTAGTTCATTTGAAGCTTATATGAATAAGTTCCCAGAAGGTAAATATTTCAATGAAGCCAAGAAAAAAATTGAAACGATTAAAATAAGAATCTTAGAAAATGAAACCTGGCAAGTAACCCTCTCTCAAGGTACTATTGATGCCTACTCTCTCTATTTGACTAGATTTCCTAATGGAGAATTTGCAAAACTCGCTAGTCAATATTTGACTAAAATAAAAGAAGAAGAAGTAATAAATAAAAGAGAAGAAGAAGCGTTATGGGATGCATCCATTAATATTAATACAATAGAATCCTACAATAAGTATTTACAGCGTTATCCGAATGGATCAAAAAGCAAAGACGCACAGGAGGCCATAGCTAATTTTCATCATGAAACCCTGGAAAAGTCAATTAAAATAGCTTTTGAAGAAGTAAAAGAAAAAAACTCTATTGAAGCCTACCAAAAATTCATTCAACTTTATCCTCATTCTTCTTATATAGTGGAGGCCAATTTACAGCTTATCCAGTTACAAAAGCAGGAGGAAGAAAAAAAACTAGATGAAGCAACCTGGAAAGAAGCCCACCTCATCAATGGGCTAAATGCATTCAAAGGTTATTTAAACAAATTTCCTGAAGGTAATTACGCTTTTCAGGCTAAGGAAAAAATAGCCGCTATTGAAGCAAAAAATGTAGAAGATAAAGCTTGGTCCACTGCGCAAACTCAAGATAGCCAGGAGAGCTACGAGTCCTATTTAGTTCAATTTCCAAAGGGGGGCTATGTAGAGCAGGCTCTAGCTGCTATTCATGTTATTCAAGAAGAAAAGGAGAAACGCCGGAAAGACGAAGAGCTTTGGAATCAGGCGGTTAATGAGCATACAATAGAAGGCTATAAATGCTATGTGGAAGAAACAGAAGCGGCTTTTTTTAGTTTAAATGCAGAAAAAGAAATTAAGAGATTAGAAAGAAAGCAAAGGTTTGCAAATTACACTTTAGTTTTAGTGAAATCCTTTAATAAAAGAGTACTCAGTGCAATAGCTATCATTACAATTTTTATCTTTGTTTCCTATTCAATCATACTAATTAACGTAAAAAATAAAAAACTGAAGGAAGAATACCAGACTGTGTTTAATGCACGTAATATTCCTAGCTATAAGCAATTTCGAACTAAATATCCTAATAGCAAATACGATGCTTTACTATTGAAAGAGATTTCATTACTTCAAGATTCCATTGATAAACTTGTGAATAATGCTGAACTTTATATTCAAGCAAACTTAAATAATGATGCAAAAAAAAACTTGGAAAAGGCTCGTTCGCTTAACCCTTCAGACCAAAAGGTTATTTACTTGCTTAAAAAACTGCACACTGGCACAAAAGAATGAGAAGCATTTTCTCATCTCTATTCTATTTTTTATTCTCATCCAGTCTTCTCTTTATTGTCAAGACGATTGCTTTAAAAAACTTTACAGCGCTGGAGAAGAGAAATTTATGCTAAGAAATTACCAAGAAGCAAAGAGAATATGGAGCTTAGCACTAAAATGTAGTGATTTATTACCAGTCAATATAAGGCAATTAAACTCTCGCATAAGGGAAGTGAATGATGATGATGGAGATAATATTATAAATTTATTTGATAAATGTCCAAATGACGCAGGCTTAACTCCAACTGGGTGCCCATCTAATCCAGATAAAGACTATGATGGTATTCCTGACGCTCAAGATAGGTGCCCAGATTTTCGAGGCCCTAATTATACCCAAGGATGCCCTGACCCAGATTTCGATTCTATCCCCTATCCAATCGATCGTTGCCCTTTACAATTTGGACACCGAACATGCAATGGATGCCCAGACCAAGATAGGGATTCTATATCAGATGTCCAAGACAGATGCCCCAATCAATTTGGTTTAGTAAGATATGATGGTTGTCCAGATAGTGACTCCGACGAGGTGCCGGATCATTTAGACTCTTGTCCAAAAACAGAAGGAAATCTTTCTAATGGATGTCTCTGTGAAACTCCAACTCCGCGTAATATGGTCCTGGTTAAAGGTGGTGATTTCAAGTTGGATAGCTTAGAAGATTCTAATGGCAGGTTCATTTCCAAGCATTACAAAGTCAAAGACTTTTTTATTGCTACATATGAAACCACATTTGAGGAGTATGACAACCTCAGGAAAAGCTATCCAGATTTACCAAAAACGATAGTACCTGACTGGGACCGGGGCAAACACCCCGTCATTTATGTCACTTGGCGGGATGTGATTATGTACTGCAATTTCAGAAGTATCCAAGAAAAACTGAGTCAAGTTTATACCATTAAAGGAGATTTTATAACTATAGATTCTACCGCCAACGGTTATCGGTTACCAACTGAATTAGAATGGGAATATGCAGCCACAGAAAGGGGTAAAAACATCTTATTAGGTAATGGCATGAATATAGCTAATCCCACACAAATTAACTATGACAAATCAGGATTCAACAGGTCTGTAGAAGTAGGTCGTTATATGCCAAATCAATTAGGGCTTTATGATATGAGTGGTAATGTTTGGGAGTTGGTTGATGGGAGTTATCGTTTGCCGATTGAGGAAAGATTAAAAATTATCAAGGGTGGAGCATGGAGAGCCTCTGCTCAATCGATTACAGTCAAGGGAAAAATGCAAGTTAGGGTTACTGACAGTACTGCTCATTTAGGCTTTAGGCTAGCAAGAAGTATCTTTAAGTGATAGGTGAAAAATGACGAATGATTTCAATACGTTCAAAACCATTCGTCATAAAAGAGCATTAATTTAGGGGTTTTGAACTGTTTCTTTGTTAGTATCTAATTCCCTGCGTGAAATTTTAAATTGCCATAAATCACTTCCTGCGGGTACATCCAATGTTTGAGCCAGGGAAGTAGAGTGGTTAGCTCCTTTACGATTTAAAGGTAAATTGAGGCGTTTGAGGTCAGTAAAGCGAAAGCCTTCTCCCCATAGTTCGATGCGTCGGTTTAGCAAGATTTCATCTATCAAGGCCTGACCATTATTGCTTGACAATTTATAGGCTGGGTCTCGATTACTCATTAATTCGAATAGGGCTTTTTGTGCCCCTATTGCGTCACCTGCTCTGGCTTTAGCTTCTGCCTCTATAAGAATCATTTCCGCAGAGCGCATATAAGGAATGTCATTTGCAGTATTGCCAATATCAGCCACCAAAAATTTTTGAGTCATATAAGGTTTATATAAACCACCTGGAGGGGTAATGGCATTGCTAGCAGAAGGATTAGGAACCCATAATTTTCTCCTAATATCTGTGGCTGACATTTTATCATAAATCAAATTGTTAATTGCTTTGGGATTGTTTCTTATGTTTGTTGTATTATAGTTGCAAGACATGTAAGCAAAAAAAGCTGTAAAAACCATATCAGGGTCTATTTCGTGACCTGAACCCCAAATCCACTCTGGGTTATCCAAGCTATTGAAACCTTGAGTCATTTGCTGATTTGACATTAGAGAATAACCCGCTCTTGCTTCAGTAGCCATTTTTGCCGCAAGCTCCCAGTTTTGTTGGGTCAAAGCTACCCTTGCTTTGATTCCTTTTGCTACATTAATATTGATGTGGGATTTATGTTCACTAGGCCTATACGTAGTTAAAATTGCTATAGCATCATCCAGGTCTTTGTTGATCTGTTTATACGTTTCTCCAACTGTAGCTCTTGGCTGGCCTGATGTACTACCATTCAATAACAGTGCAATTCCTAGCTGTGGATTAGTAGCGTTTTGTGCGTCAAACCTTTTCCCATATAACTGTACCAATATAAAATGAGCCCAGGCTCGGTAAGTCAAAGCTTGGCCTTTGATGGATTTTTTTTCATTTTCAAGCGCCGACGCGTCATCTATTTTTGCAATTATGGTATTAGCATTTCGAATGATTCGATAGTAAAACTCGAACACATAGCTGGTAAGGTTACTTGCCTCATTCCTATGGTCATTCCACTTGTATGCTCCAATAAAAAAATTGTTGGATGCCGCCGTCATAACAAGGTCTTCTCCTAAAACATCAGTGTTCATCATTATCGAACCCTGTCCGAACTCTGCTTGATTGTTATAACGGGAATAAAGCGCCCGATGAATTCCATTGATAGCTGCCAAAGCATTTTGAATATTGGCTATAGCTAAAGTGGCGGGTACACTATTGGTTTGGTCTGTGTTCAGAAAATCTTTCCCACATGAAGGGACTAGAATTACCAACGCAATTAGTCCTAAAATTCCAATGATATTTGATTTTTTCATGGTCTTGTTTTTAATTAAAGGGTTACATTAGCTCCAATCGCAATAACTCTAGCTGGTAGGTATGAATTAGAGATTATTCCATCGAAGGCTTGAGCTACGCCAACACCTTTTCGTTGTGTAAATAGCTTTAAATTCTCACCTGTCAGAAATAATTGGATGCCTGGTTTTTTTGATTTATTTGAAAATGAATAAGCTGCGTAAAAACTCCTAAAATTAATAAATGAAGCATCTGAAAGCCATCGATCCGATATGGCATTAAAAGCAGCTGTTTGATTGGCATCCATTCTAGGAACATTAGTAATATTGCCTGGTGATTGCCAACGTTGAAGCATATCTTTGTGTAAAGCTGAGCCAAAACTACCCGTGTTCATCAGCGACCGGTAGACCCCATCATAATAATGCCCACCTTTTTGAAAAGTAAATAGAACTCTCAGCTCAAAACCTCGATAGGTAAAAATGTTGGTTATTCCTCCATATAAATCAGGAATAGATGAGCCACTATAATGGAACCGAGCATTATTTTGGCTTGTTGTTACTGTATCTCCATTGGCCAAAATCCGTGTGTTAGCTGCTTCAAATTTCTCGGCCCTGTATAAAGCGACACCATCTTTAGGATCTACCCCGTACCATTCTCTTAGCCAAAAGTCATATATGGAAGATCCTACTTTAAGTTTTTTTGTTCCCCGTACAATTTCTTCTTGTGGTAATTTCGTGATTCTATTGACAAAATGAGTTAAATTAAGCTTTATGTTCCATAAAAAGTCCTTGGTACGAAGAGGGATAATGTCCAGGTTAAGTTCTACTCCCCGATTATACATTGCCCCGATATTTTGAATTTGTGATAAAATACCTACGGATAATGGTAAAGGAATTTCAAAGATCAAATTGGAAGATTTTCGATTAAAAAGTTCAATATAACCATCTATTCGATCATTCTTGATGGCAAATTCTAAGCCAAGGCCGTAAGATGTATTGGATTCCCACTCTAAATTTTTATTCCCTAAACTAGATTCAATAATACTTGGAAAATCGCCATTATTCTTGACTCCAAGCCTGTATTGCTGCCTGGATGCGTAATAGTCAATCTCTGAATCATTGCCCGTTTTTCCATAAGAGGCACGAATTTTTAAGAGATCAAATGGTCCGCTTTCTTCGAACCACGACATCTTGTCCAAGGACCATGCTGCACTAATTGAATAAAAATTACCCCAACGAGCTGACTCTGAAAATTTACTGGAAGCATCTCTTCGGTAAGAAGCTTCAATGTGATACCTCTTATCATGGCTTATTTCCAGCCTAGAGAAGTAGCCTTCGACACTATAATTTATGGTGTTAGAAAGGATTTCATCCCGAGATGTAAAATTCACAAATTCGGTATTACCTTCTTGGATCTGTTTAGATTTTACTGTTAACGCATTTTTAACTTTGTAATCATAACTTTCATGGCCTATCAATAATTTAACCATGTCTCTATTATCATTGAAAAAATTATCATAACTTAATAATTGATTAAAATTTAATGTAGTAATATTTTGTTCGTTTTTTGATGCCAAACCTTTAACTGGTGCACCATCACCAATTATAGGGTTTTTATAGTCTAAAAAACTAATGGAATTAAGATCCATTGCTGCATTGACCATAAGTTTGATGTTTCCGATTTGAGGAAAGTCTTTTTTATTGACAATCGAAAACTCGTGTTTATTACGAATGCTCAACAAGTTTTGGCGGTTTAGCCTTTCATTTAGTTCTGTTTCTTGAATGACATGCCGACCCGCAAGAGCTCCACTTGGCCTAACTGGTAACCCGAAGGAATTTGCAGCTCCAGCATCATATTGTTTTTCGCCATCGATTAAAAAATATTCGCCTGGGGTTGTAGGATTATAGGCGTAGATGGGGTAGATAGGTCCTATTGTATGGGTAAAATTAAACGGATTAGCTAATGCATCATCGTTAACACTTTCTGCCAGGCCTCTATTGGAAGAGCTATTCACTTCAGCAATATTCAAACCTAAGCGATACCATTTTTTAATCTGTGAATTTGTATTTAGACGCAGCGCATACCTCTTGAAATCTGATTTTATTAAAAATCCTTGCTCATCGAGATAAGATGCCGAAAAATAGTAATCTGCACTATCTTTAAACGCTCTTGAAATATTAAATACAATTTCATCTCTCGAGCCTTTTCTACTAATCTTATCTTGCCAGTTTAAATCCTCTTCCTTAAAAATCAGTCGCGCGCTAGGGTTAATGATTCCAAAATTACCAACAATCTGATCATCTGGTACATTAAAGGGGTTGTATCCAAGGAGACCTTTAATTTCCTTAGAGGCTTGATTGTTCGCCGCATCCAAGCTAAGGGAAGCAGAGCTTCTATAGATCAAACTATTTCTGTAAGATTCCCACATCAAGGGGTAATATTCAAAAGCATTCACAAGGTCATAATCGGGTATAGATCTATCCGAAAAACCACGAGAAAGTCTTAAATTAATCTGAGGGTCTTTGCTTTTGCCTATTTTAGTAGTAATCAATATCACTCCATTCGCTGCTCTATTTCCATAAAGTGCTGATGAGGCAGCATCTTTTAAGACCGTAATGCTCTCAATATCTGTGGTAGATATGTTACTCAGATCTCCCGTATAAGGAACCCCATCCAAGACAAATAAAGGCGAACTAGAAGCGCTTATCGATCCAAATCCCCGAATGCGTATATTGAGGGGTACCCCTGGCTGACCAGACCCGCTATTAGCAATCACTCCGGACATATTCCCCTTAGGAAGTGGTACAGGATCGAGAAGAGAAATATCCTTCCCTTTGAGTTGATCTAAAGAGCCTGTATAAGAATGCCGGGTATTTGTACCAAAAGCGATAATTATAACCTCGTTTAGACGTACAGGGATTCCTTTTAAAGATACGGTTAAATAAGCATTACTGCCAGGCGAAATCTCCTTAGGCTCAAAACCGGTGTAACTGATTACTAGAATATCTGTTGATTTGTTAATAGTAATTTCAAAATTTCCCTCAGCGTCTGTAGCTGTTCCCATCCCTGTGCCTTTAACCAGTACGGTTGCTCCGATAAGTGGAATTTTAGATCCTTCTGATTTAACGACCCCTTTGATGAGTATTTGAGAAAACACTAGGTATGGGCACAAGACAAGTGTGCATAAAAGTAGTCGATGTAATAAATTCATAGTTGATAATTTTGTTTATGATTATCGTTTGTAAATGAGAGTTAAAAGGAATAAAAGGCGAAATATTTTAAGCAAAAATCATCTAATATACAACATCTTGATCTTGATGTGATCTGTGTATTCAGCTGAAAGTTGTGCAATATGAAAGATGTCTACTTTAAGGGAAGACTTTTCGTACATTTAAAACTTTCAGGCTTATACTTACAATTTTTGCCTTATTATACTAGTTCCAAATTATAAACTAAATTGACTAATCCCGTACATGACATTTTCATTTATAATGAAAAGTTACTATCGGTTTTAAAAAACAGTGTGTATAAATAACCTATCAACACATGCCTAATTGCAAATTTGTTGAAACAACTTATTCTGATGATTACAAATATACACAGATGTCTTAATAAAAAAAATATAATGCAATTAAAAAGTTATCATCGCCAAAAACTCATCCTCCGTCAAAATTGTCACCGTACCCAGCTCCCGAGCCTTTTTCAATTTTGACCCCGCCTCGTCACCTACTACCAGAATATCCAGGTTTTTGCTCACGGCGCTGATGTTTTTGGCACCCGCGGCTTCCGCTTTTTCCTGGGCTTCTTTGCGGCCCATTTTATTGAGGGTACCCGTAAAAAGGATGGTTTTGCCAGAAAATACGGCTCCTTCCGCAGCGACTTTGGGGCGGTCTTCCTCGGTTTGTGTCATATTGACTCCCAGGGATTCCATTTCGCCCAGCATTTCGATGTTGGTCCAGACCTGGAAAAAATCGATGATGTTTTTCGCTACAACTGGGCCAACGTCTTTGATTTTGGTAAAATCTTCAAATTGCCAGTCTTTGAGTTCCATCACATGGTTGATCTCCGCCGCAATCAGTTTGGATACCTTTTTGCCAAAGTGATGGATGCACAAGCTGTACAACAAGCGGTGAATGGGGTTTTTCTTGGCTTTTTCAATGGCCGCCTCCAGGTTGGCCGCCGATTTTGGGCCAAAGCCTTCCAACTGCGCCAATTGAGCGTAATCCAGTCGATACACGTCGGCAAAATTGGTAACCCAGCCCAGTTCATAAAAGCGCTCCACGATTTGTTTGCCCATGCCATCGATGTCCATGGCATCTTTGGAAACGTGGAAAATGATGCGTTGCAAATCCTGGGCGCCGCACACACAATTGGGGCAACGCCAGGCAGCCTCCTCCCCTTCGCGCACCAGCTCTACCGGAATATCCGTGCTATTGACGGGACAAAATTGAGGGAAAACAATCGGCGTTTCACTGCCATCCCTGAGTTCGTCCATCGCCTTGACGATGTAGGGAATCACATCCCCGGCGCGTTCAACCAGTACGGTATCGCCCAGGCGCAGGTCGCGACTGGTGATGAAATCTTCATTGTGTAGCGAAACGGAAGAAACGGTTACCCCGGCCAATTGCACCGGATCGAGTTTAGCAACTGGGGTGATCGATCCAATTTTGCCCACCTGGTATTCTACATTGAGCAATTTGGTGGTAGCCTGCTTGGCTTGAAACTTAAAAGCAATGGCCCAGCGGGGGTGGTGTGAGGTGAAACCCGAGCGTTCTTGCAGCTCCCGGCTGTTGACTTTGGCCACCATGCCGTCAATTTCATAGGCGTAGCCTTCGCGTTGTTGTTGCCAATAGTTGCAAAAGTCGATGACCTCCTGGATGTTTTTGCAGAGTTTGCGTTCCTGAACGGGGACTTTAAAGCCCAGTTTTTCCAGGGTTTCCAAACTTTCCAAATGGGTCGAAAATTGACCCAAAACGTTGTTACCCTCTTTGTCTACGGCGTAACCCAGGGTGTAAATAAAGGCTTCAAGCCCACGTTTGGCAACCTCCTTGGGGTCTTTGATGCGCAGGCCTCCAGTGGCGGTATTGCGGGCATTGGCAAAAAGGGTGACGCCTTCAGCCGCGCGTTTGGCGTTCATTTTTTCAAAAATATCCTTGCGGATCAACACTTCACCACGCAACTCTACGCGGTGGATGCCGTATTGGGAAAAAGCGGCTTTCAGGGGGATGGAGCGAATCACTTTGGCATTGTTGGTAATTTCTTCACCAATGACCCCATTGCCACGAGTGGCGGCGCGCACCAAAACATCATTTTCGTACACCAGCGCAATGCTGCCGCCGTCAAACTTGGGTTCGACCCCATAGGCCAGTTCGGTTTCTGGATCGATGTTCAAAAAACGTTTAATGGACGCATCCCAATCGTTGAGATCTTCGGCATTGTAGGAGTTCGCCAAAGAAAGCATGGGGGTCAGGTGTTCAACCTGCGAAAATTCTTCGGTCAGATCTGCGGATACCCTTTGCGTTGGAGAGTCTGCGTTCAGCAGTTCCGGGTGCTCGGTTTCAATTTTTTCCAATTGCTTGAACAGCTGGTCGTATTCATAATCACTCAGCACGGGGTCATTCTGAATGTAATACCGCCATTCGTGGTAAATGATTAAGGCGCTCAAGTCGGCGTGTTGCTGGGCAGGGGCCTGGGTGTGTACTGCATGATCCGCCTGAAGGTAGGCCTTCGAGCGTTCGTACAGGGATTTTTGGTCAGATTGGGTGTACATTGGATGATGGCTTTAAGCATAAGCCAGTTCATCACCAAGCCTTATTGATGATGAACTGACGCACATCCAAAATTAATCCTTTCTTTCGATTTTGGAAATTTAAAACTATTTTTTGTTTTATTTTAACAATGAAATAGTTTTTGTTCGTTGGCCATCGCTGACCTGCACCCAATATTGTCCTTTTGGCAAGGCTTTGACATTCAGATCAACCTGCGCAGTTTGGGCGGGCTGTTGCAGTTTTTTACTTTGGCGAATGCGCCCCTGTACATCCAGCAAATTGACCCAAAGTTGCTCATTTTCCAAGCTGCCCTCAATTTCTACCCTTGCCAATTCGACGGCAGGATTGGGGAATACTTTGATTTGAGCACTGAGAATTCTGTTCGAGGTCAGGCCAGTTGAAGTCGCTTCAATGAGGCTAAGCGTAGCTTTTACAGCATTATCCCTACCCGTACCACCATCGCCATTGACAGCCATTCCGGCAGCGTATACCTTCAAGTCGCCGGTACCCGCAGCAGGTGCAGTCCAAGGCATTTGAAAGGTGTTGGAAGTAGAGCGGCGGGATTGCTCGGCATATTGGCGGCCACCGAGGGTGACTATCCTTTGTCCCGCAGGTGCTGCACTAAAGGCACCTGCCTGGGCATTTGATTTGGCGTTCAATACCGTTGCCTGATAGCCATAACCTCCAGGAGTACCTGCTCCGGCCACAATACTGACCTGCATGGTGTATTTTTTCCCCGGAACATAGGTTGTGACAGGATTTGCACCATCCAGCATAGCAATCTCTACAGTGGGATTATAAGTGCCAGTACCGTGGCAATCCCCACAATAACTGTCTCCAATCGGTGAACCGGTTCGGTCAGTTCCCTGATTTTGGGCAGCCCCGGAGGCGTTGCTGCTCAAAGCAATCCAGATTGCAGATAATAAAGTGCAAAGGACAAGTACAGATTTTTTCATGATTTGACTTTAGTTGAACCTACTTAACAAGCTTTCAGACTAAACCCAAACTCCAAAGTTTAAACATTGGTTGTATGGGTACATTGATTTTTTTGCAAAATGTTATTGCCAGACAAAAGCAGGTTAAAAAAATATGCCATCCTCAGGGTTTTTACCTTTTACCCCCCGGAAATGATTCAGGATGACTTCGAAGTCCTGTTCCTTATTGCCAGTGGGGTAAAAAGGCTCGGTAAAAGTCACCGTTTTGGTGCCAAAATCGAGGATCACCATGACGAGCGGCACTTTGGCCCCCAATGCGATGTAATAAAACCCGGATTTGAATTCATCGACCCGTTTCCGGGTACCTTCGGGCGTGATGGTGATGATAAAATCAGATTTGGAGTTGAAAATATCCACTACGGCATCTACGTAATTGTTGTTTTTGCTCCGATCGACCGGGTAACCACCGAGTGCGCGAAAAATCCAGCCAATGGGCGGTTTAAACAAGGAAGACTTGCCCAAAAATTTTGCATCAACCCCACGAATGTTACGCAGCAATAACCCCATGGGGAAATCCCAATTGGAAGTATGCGGAGCAACCACCAGAATGTACTTTCTTAAATGTTTGGGAAAATCACCAATCAGTTTCCAACCCCAGAGTTTGAAATAAATAAAAGAAGAAATGGCTGCCCACATAAATGCTCAATTTTAAATGGAAAGATAAAAGAAAAAAAAGAACAATAGTGATGGTCTTTTGAATCAACTCAACATTCTGGCAGTGCAATGGCGATGTTGACCGCCAGGCCTCCCAGGCTGGTTTCTTTGTATTTGTGGTTCATGTCTTGCGAGGTTTCCCACATGGTTTTGATCACAGCGTCCAGGGTTACCTTGGCTTTTGAGGGATCACTCTCCATGGCGATTTTAGCCGCCATGATCGCCTTTACTGCCCCCATCGAATTGCGTTCAATGCAGGGGACTTGTACCAGACCACCCACCGGATCACAGGTCAAACCCAGGTGGTGTTCCATGGCAATTTCAGCCGCCATCAAAGCCTGATCGGGGGTAGCGCCCAAACATTCGGCGAGTGCTGCAGCGGCCATCGCACTGGATACTCCAATTTCAGCCTGGCACCCCCCCATGGCGGCGCTGATGGTTGAACCTTGTTTGAACAAAGCCCCAACTTGCCCGGCAACCAGCAGAAACCGAACTATGTCTTCATTCTTGGCCAGGGGTTTGGCAAAACAGAGGTAGTACATCAATACCGATGGAATCACTCCCGCTGCACCATTGGTGGGGGCAGTGACGATGCGGCCAAAATTGGCATTTTCCTCATTGACGGCCATGGCAAAACAGCCAATCCACTTTACGACTTCCGAAAAACCAATGCGGCTAAAGCGAATGCACTGGATCCATTCCTGGGCAGAGGCATACTCCCCGTCAGCAAGCAATTTCTGGTTGATGTTAAAAGCCCGGCGCGCAACGTCCAGACCACCCGGCAACATGCCCTCGGTATGGCAACCCCGATAAATGGCGTCCAACATGACCGACCATATCCTGAGCAGTCGCTCGTCGATTTCCGCCTTGCTCAGGAAGTTTTTTTCATTCTCGTAAACGATGTCCGAAATTCTGCACTTGCGCTGCTTGCACCACTGAGTGAGGTCAGCACCACTGGTTATGACATAAGGCACTTCATTTTCTTCACGCAGGGGGGTATTTTCTTCCCCTTCTTTGACCACAAAACCTCCGCCGATCGAATAATAGGTGCTTTGATGGATGCTGTTGCCTTCTGCGTCAAAAGCATTCAATTGCATGCCATTGGCGTGGTAAGGCAACATTTGATAGCCGCGAAAGTGGATCTCGTGTTCGGGATCAAAGGCGATGGGGTGGGTTCCGCCCAACTTGAGTTGTTTGTGTTCCAGGATTTGCTCGGGTAGAGATTTTACCTCTACAACCGGTACCGTCACCGGGTCTTTTCCGCTCAAGCCCATAAGGATGGCAATATCGGTGCCGTGGCCCTTACCCGTTAAAGCCAGAGACCCATAGAGCAAAACCTCTAATTTCCGGGTTTTTTCGAGCAGGAATTGTTCGTTCAACTCTTTTACAAAACGCTCTGCGGCCCGCCACGGGCCAAGGGTATGGGAACTGGAGGGCCCCACCCCAATTTTGAGCATGTCAAATACACTGATGAATTCCATTTGGTTAGGCGCTTAAGTAATTATCTGTTAAGGCTGACTTTCAATTTTTCAATGTAATCGTTCAAGGTAGCACTAAACATTGGAACCAGGGTAGTGGGGAGTCGGGTTTCTAGTGCAGCCATCAAGGCTTTGGCGTCGTCGGTTTTGCCCAACTCGATCAATTGGAAAATGGCGTTGGCGTAGCCGATGCGGTAAAAATTGAGTTGATTGACCAGGTCAGGACTATTATTAATGGCGGCCTGCTGCTGGGGTAAACTGCTGAGGTTGAAGTTGCGGAGGTAATCCGCTGCGTTTTTGGTTTTTTGGGCGTCACAAGGTTTGAGTTTTTGCACCAGAACCCCAAATTCCAAATGGCTATCCAGATACAACAAGTCATCCTTGGAGAAACCTGCCGTAAAAAATATGTCACTGGCAAACTGATTGCCAATAATGACTTGTAAAAGTACGTATTCGCTGCGCAACAAGAAGTCGCCGTTGATCAGTTCAGGGATGTCCCACTCGAAGGTTTTGTCATTGCCACAATCACTGCTGCTGATTTTTGCGGAAACGGGCCCTGGTTTCCAGCTTACCAAATTGGGAATGGCATCAATGCTGACTCCTTCCCGCAAGGTGGCATTGCTGGCATATGCGGCCAGGTAGAGGCAGTACCAATCGGTATTGAGGAGGTTGACATCGACAATTTGTACATCTAAACGCAGGTTTTCCACCGTTTGCAGGTAAAAAAGTGGGTATGAAAAATTGTCGCCCGAGCTGAACAGGATGGCATCTTTGGTGCAAGAATTGAGCAAATTCCGTCCCAGTTCCAAACTTGGCTCCAGGTAAGCGCCCTTACTTTTGCCTTGCCGAAATGCCCAGCGGGCCGAATCGGGCAGGTTTTGAGCCAGGTAACCCATGGCCAGGCCTCCCCATACGGAGCCCAATTTGGAATAAGGATCTAGGGCCAATTTTTCCCCCTTGTAGCGCGGCGACAAGCGGATGCATTGCTCCAGGTGCTGGCTGATTTGGGCTACAGTTTTGCGGTTGCTGCTGGCCACCCAGGTCGCTTCAGCGGCATTGACCCGATCGAGCGCATTGGCCAGGTAGTAATGGATTTCAGGGTTGTTGGGCTGGCTAAGCAGGGCTTGTTGGAGCTGCTGAGCGGCTTGGGTCATGTTTTGGGTGGCGTACTCCTTTTTAAATTCGGCCTTGGCGGAGGCCAGGAGGGTGGCGGCGCTTTGGGCAATAGTAACCAGGTTAGTGCTAAGGTTACAAAATACAATCAAGCTGATGTAGATGGAAAATTTGGCGTTCATCGGGTTGAAAATTTGTGTAAAGATGGTGGAATTTCAGAGGAAGTGGTAGTTTAAAGCTTAGGATTTTTGGGCGGCTTCGCCGCTTGGTTTTTTC
Organism: Haliscomenobacter sp.; assembly: GCF_033763495.1. Classification (GTDB taxonomy): domain Bacteria; phylum Bacteroidota; class Bacteroidia; order Chitinophagales; family Saprospiraceae; genus Haliscomenobacter. Next base: position 36,767 of record NZ_JANRKL010000030.1, read on the forward strand.
ACCACCTAAGAAACCTAAGGCACTAAAGGGGCACCTAAGAGATAACGCTTTTTTTCCTTAGGTGCTCCTTTAGTGCCTTAGGTTTCTTAGGTGGTGAAAAAATAAATCACTTAAGTTCCCGATAATAATCGTTCACAAAGGATTTCTTTCCATTTTTCACAATGCTTGTGCAATTGAAATTAACGAGTAGGCCTTTTGGTATTTTCAACAACTTCATATAGGTTAACACTTGAGCATCGTGAACGGGTAATATTGCTTCAACGGACTTGAGTTCAATAATGATACAATCTTCGACAACAAAATCAGGTCTTAACTCTGCATCAAGCGTCATTCCTCCGTAAGTAATAGGAATCGTTAACTGGGATATATAATTTACTTTCCGCAAATCTAGTTCATGTGCCAAACACTTGTGATAAACACTTTCCAGCAGACCTGGTCCTAAAGCCTTATGAACATTGATGAATGCTCCAGTCAATGTATATTCTAAATCGCAGATAAATTGCCTCGTCAGCATTGGATTTTATTTTCTAATGTTTAAAATTTGATTCCCTTTCGATGCTCACTGCCCCGCTATCGCCAGCGTAGCCATGCTCAGCTTCAAGCCCGGCACCTCCAATAACTGCAAAGCCGCAGCCTCCAAGGTCGCCCCCGTCGTCAACACATCATCCACCAATAAAATATGCTTCCCTTCCAATTGCTCCGCCTTCCGCACCTGAAAAGCAGTACTGACATTGTCAAAGCGACTCATCCGCGATTTTTGGGTTTGGGTATTGGTATAGGCCACCCTGCGTAGGTATTGTTCCGCATAAACCACGCCCATACCCTGGGCCAGGCCCGCTGCAATACAGGCACTTTGATTGTAGCCCCGCTGCCGCTGCCGTCGGGGATGTAAGGGAATTGGGATGATCAAGTCTATGGATTCAAAAAGAGGAGTGTTGCGCAGGGTTTCTCCGAACATGATCCCCAGTCTGATTCCTACTTCCTGATTGCCGCCGTATTTCAATTGGTGTATCAGTGCCTGTACCCTTCCTCCTTTGACAAAGTGGAGCATGGCAGCACCAGATTCCAGGGGCACCCGACCCCAAAACCTTTCGGTAAAGGCGTTGTCAACATCCAGATGCTGATCGGTGTAGGGCAGTTCACAAAGGCATTGTAAACAAATCAGGCTTTGCCTAGGCAGGGCATTTTCTTCACAAGCAGGGCAAAGACGAGGATAAAGCAGGCCGATAAGGTTATCGATCCATTCAAGAGCGGTGCTAAACATGGTAATGGCTTTCGCGGTGGAAGAATGTGGTTTTCGCGAAAGGAGGTGTAAATAAGAGCAGAAGGCAACAATATTTACAAATATAAAGCAAGTTATCTAATCTGGCAGTAGATAAATTGTAAATTCCATTTAAAATACCGAATTTGCTGAATGTATAACTTTAACTAGAATCCCACAAAACATAGGTTGCTCCCCTTGACTCGACTGTTTATCTAAATCCGACCACATGAATTGCCTTTTTCGCAGTGTACTTTTTTTTCTGTTTTCTGTAGCACCTTTCGGGTTATGGGCTCAACAAACATTTGGAAAACTCACCATTCATTTAGGCATCAAAAATCACCGGATTGTCATTGACAGTGCAACTTTTGAGGATCAGAAACTGGCTTACCCTCCTGATACCAAGGAAGTTTTGACGAAGTTCATTCAGGAGTCCTTCGATCAACTGGATGTACAAATGAAATCAAACTCCAGCAGTGGATGTTTGAACAGCGGTATTGTTGATTTTAGCGAACTTTCCAGGACATATAGCCAAATCACTGCTTTGGATACAAGTGGAACAGTAGCAGCCCAGTTGTATGGGGCTGATTCAGGTGATGATATCGCTTTTGATTTTACCAATTATTTATTCGAAGCGCTTGGCAAATGCTTCTGGGAAGGCTCGCCGATAATCGCCAATACAGATGATTACGACGCCTTGAATTATATGAAGTTGAGTTTCCCGTTGGACATCCGCCCTCCAATCGATTTGGATAAAATGTTGATCGTATGGGATCAGAAAGACACCCTAAGTCGAAATCAGACCAAACAAATTCTCAATGGCCTGGATCGTAAGCTTTGGTTCAAAAAAGCCATTTTAACCAAAATTGAGCGCCACTATTTCCTGCTCAACAATATTTTAGATTACACCATTGGAGATGACTTAATCCTGGTTTTGCCCAATAAAATTGCCAGGGTTCAGGTAAGTACTGATCGGGTAGAACAGGTGGATCAAGTTTTTTACAACCTATTGCCCACCAAATTATTCAGGCAATACCTCAAAACCCCAAGAAGCAACCTCACGATTGGGGATTCCCTTTCTTCCCGCCCTAAATTTAATTTTGACTTGATGAAACAAGGGGGATTAGCCCTCGGGCAACTGCCCGTTTTTGAAACAGACATTTTCCAATGGCACCAACTACAATTGAACAAATTGAGCTATTCCCTTAAGGTTGAAGCCACACCCAGCACAGTGTTTCAACGCCAGGACGAACAAGCTCACCTTGAACAGTACGTTGATGTCATTGCCGAAAAACTGGCCGATGCTCAGGCCAAAGACAGCAGCAATATAAAAGCAGCCATGCCTACACCCAACGAGGACGGCGTATTGGGCGCACCTGGGCAGTTCAACCCACAAAACGGAATGGGACATCAAACGCCAATGGAACCAAGTGAGCGCAAAAAAACCGGACTCCGAAGGAATTACCTGGGACTGGGTTTTGGTTATTACATTCAGGATGCCTTCCAGGTCAATGGCATTTTTCAGCGGCTAATGAAAAATGGCAGCACTTTGTCCGCAAAATTTGGGTATACTTTTAACGAACAAGGAACTGTAAACGGTGGCCTCTTTGTATCTGCCAACTATTTCCAGGATTACGTTCTTTTCAATACCCTGAAAAAAAGGATGTCCATTCAATTGACGGCAAATTCCCTGTTTTCGGGCAACCGTGTTTTTGAAGGGGAGAGTTATAAGGAACGCCGCAATGGAGGAAAAATCCTCAGTGAATTAGAATGGTTCAAAAACCTGAATGGCAATCAACTGCTGTCCCGTTTGTCGTTTACAGCGCAAGAAGTTAGCCTAAGCCGCAGTTTGGATGTGGATAAATCGAGCACTTCAATAAGCTACTTGGAGTTTGACTTGATTCACAATTATTTTAAAAATCGGGCACAAACCTCCACCCGATTGATGATCGAACCGAATTTCAAATTGGGATGGACCAGTGCGGATGGCGGAAAGTCAGTGGATTTGTACACCATTTCCAACCTCCAATTCAGGTTCCGGCAAGATTTGGCCAAAGGCTTCGTGTTTAGTCTGGCCGGACAAAGTGAATACGACTCCCCCAAAACGCCATTTTTTGAACAATTTGCACTACAAAATTCGCTCAATCGGGGTTTTAAAGAAGATGCCGCCATCGGCAGATTCAATTGGACGCTGCAACCAGAGTTTTGGACACCAGTTCCACAATTGGGAGCCAAATGGGGCAAAATAAACCAATTTTTATCCCAGAACATCCGTTTTGCTGTTTTTACAGACATTAGCTATATTGATAAAATATGGGCCGGTAATGGGGACAAAAAGGCTACCTGGTATAGCCCCGGAGTAGGGATTCGTTACCTTAAATCGCCCACTCAGATTAATTTGGATTGGGCTTATGGGTTCACGGAGCCCCTGCAAATGAGTGCCAAAGGTCAATTTTCAATTAATTTAATTGTCAATGGACCACTTTAACAATAAAACAGAGAGTTACAATATTTAACTTCACCTAAAAATCCAGTACACAATGGCATCTAGCTTTAACCTTTCAAACAATAACAACCAATTTTCTCTAGATACTGAAGGCAATGTGAATGACACGAATGGCCAAAAAATAGGCGTATGGCATACAGACCATCAGAATAACCTCGTCATTCAAAAACCAGCAAATGCCGATGGAACGCTTCCCCCGCCCATTGTTATTCCGGCCAAATGGGGCTTTAATCCCAACAACCAGTTTTGCCTGCAACAGGCCAATGGAACGGTACTACTCAATTTCAATGCGGACGAAACAGTCATTCCGGAATACGAATTGCGCAATGCCCTACTACGCGTCAGGCCGGATATGACGAAGGACTTTCAATTCTTCATCAACGGAGACTGGAACATGACTCCCGATCATTTGCTCCAGTTTACCGTAAATGGTGCTACTTCCACCATCGATGGGGTTTTGGCCGACACCAAAAGCCGTTTCATTTATAATTTCAGGGACAAAACCCGCCCATTTGTTTCCTCCCGCCTAACCTTTAGTGGAGCCTGGCAACAACAAACGGTGGATGGGGTGCCCAAATTAAGTTTCACTTACAACCTCGCTGATGGGTCTACAAAAACTTTTGCCCTGCCAGGAGACCTCGTCATCAGCAAAGGAAGTAACCAGTTCAAATACTCCTACAATAAAAACGACCGGAGTTTTGGGGTGAGCCTCCTAGGCTTTTTAAAGATCAGTGAAAACCTGATCATTAGTTACACCCTGGATAAGCAGTCATCACAAAATGGAGATGAATTGGTGTCTACAACCACTTTTACCATGCAGGCTGCGTTCGTGGGTAAGCAGTTTGAAGGTGACCTCAATCTCGCCCTGGTCCGTGACGACAACACCCCAGGCAATTACACCCTTGCCGTGACCGGAGAATACACCGGGGTGGTGGGCGATACCAAGGTAATGATCGGATTCCGCTTCAGCCAAATTCGGGCCAATGGCAAAGTAACCCGCACCGTTGGCATCGGGGGCTCTTTTATTTTGAAAAATGGCCAGATTAGTTACTTGCTGGATGTTGGCCAAAATACCATAAGCCTCACGTTGGGCGTAGAAATTCGCCTGAAGAATGGCGCGGCGGTGGATTCAAAGCTGAACATTACCTCCGAAAATGGAGAAGTGCAATCCATTAACTTCTTGCTGGGTGTTTCCTTTTAACAAAAAACGTCTGCCTCGAAAATCGCGACAGACGCCTCAAAACAAAACGAAAAACCAACTTTAAACAAGTCTTTTAGTATCGCAGAAAAATTAACTTCCCGATTTGGGTTGAATAAATTGAACAGGATTCTAAGAGACTTGTTTAAATCGGCCTGTTAAACTTTATTGATTTTTCTGCTCACGCAGTTTCACCGGTATGGTAATGGACTTGCTTTTCCGCAAAACCTTCAAGTTTACCGTATCACCTACCTTAGCGCGACCTACCACTTCTTGGAGTTCTGGAATCGATTTTACCTCACGGCCATCGATGCCAACAATCACATCATTGACCTGTAAGCCAGCGTATTGAGCCGAACCTCCTTCTTCCAAACCTTCAATCACTACACCTTGTGAGATGTCCACATTCAATTCTTTGGCAAACTCACTGTCCAACTCCTGGATCGTCACCCCGAGGTAAGGCCGCTTGTAACCTCCAAAACTGATGATGTCATCTACCACCCGGCGTACCAGGTTCACCGGAATGGCGAAGCTGTAACCCTGGAAGGAGCCCGTACGAGTAGCGATAGCCGTATTGATGCCAATCAGTTTGCCTTGAGCATCTACCAGTGCTCCCCCACTATTGCCAGGGTTCACGGCAGCGTCCGTTTGAATGAAGGCTTCAATGGCTGCGCCTTTACCCAAAAGGTCGATGTTGCGGCCTTTGGCACTGATGATACCTGCGGTAACTGTTGAGGTCAGTTCAAAGGGGTTACCTACGGCCAGTACCCATTCGCCGATGCGGGCTTCGTCGGAGTTGCCCACTTCAGTAGGGGTCAGCCCGGTGGCGTCAATTTTGATGACAGCCAGGTCGGTTCTTTTATCGGTACCCACCAGGGTTGCTTTGAATTTACGGTTGTCGGAAAGGGTAACTTCCAGTTCGTTGGCCCCTTCCACTACGTGGTTGTTGGTGATGATGTACCCATTTTCGGAATAAATGACCCCGGAACCAGAGCCTTCCGCTGGTGCGCCACCACCACGGCCACCAAATGGAGAAAAGAAAAAGAAATCGTCCTGGTTGGAGCGGGCAGTTCGGGCAATTTTAGCGGTGATGTTCACTACCGAGGGTGTTGCTTTTTGCGCTGCTTGTACAAAATCAAAGGGCACGGAGCCTGACCAGGCGGGTAAATTAACGGGTCGGGTGTAAGATACCGCTTCGGTTTTAAGGGTTTCGGCATTCTTCTCAGCATTGAGAAAATGGCTGCCAGTCAGGGTGATCACTCCACCCAAGACTCCGGAGAATACTAAAGCAATCCACTGCTTCATGGCTATTGATGTTTTTTAAAAAGAGTATGTCTAGATCAATTAGGTTGCAAGATGGACGAACAGGTTCCATCGTTCAAGTTACAGAGAAGTAACCAGCGTGTAAAGGCATTGGTTAAGCTTTTTTTTTGCTTTAACCAGATTTTAACATCCTAAACCGCCAAAAAGGCGCTTATCTTTGATCGCGAAATTTTCATTTCGGGGCGATAAAAAAATAAGTGTTTCATTTTACCAAAGGATTAGATAAGTAAACGGTTCATTTTAAGTTTCTTATCTAATCCTTTGGCTCAGAGAAAATGAAAACTTATTTTTGCCCCACTACTTAAGAATTTTTACCAAAAAAACAGTAAAAAATTGGTAAGCATTCACAATGGGATGGAAGGTAATAACCCAAACAAGATAGATTATCACAGGGAACTGAAACCGGAAAATGAGTTGGAACTTGCCTTGCTTGAAGATCCAGCATTTTTGGAGGGTTTAGATTGGGGCTTACCCAGGTATGGGCACCCTGAAGGGGAGGTGTATCGCCACATTGCTGAGGTGTTGGCCAATATTGACAAAATTAAACTGGACCCCGAATCCCGGCGCATCCTGCGCGCCATCGCTTTTGCCCACGATACCTTCAAACACGCCGAGCACAAAGGCAGCCCCCGCGACTGGACGCGGCACCACAGCGTACTGGCTGCGCAGTTTCTGGAAAAATACACCGACAATAAAATCATCCTCGACATCACCGAGCTACACGACGAAGCCTACTACTCCTGGCGCATGGAATACCTGTACCACCAGTACGACGAAGGCCAGGCGCGCTTAAAAAGCCTGCTCAACCGCATTGGCGACAACATTCAATTGTACTACCTTTTCTTTAAGTGTGATACCCGTACGGGCGATAAAACTCAGGCGCCAGTGAAGTGGTTCGAGCATACGATCCGGAATATTGAGGTGGTGGAGTTTTGAGGGGCTGAGACCTATCTTTGCCATCGATGCACCAAAACTTGCCTATCCTTCATCTGGACAGATGACAATCATTTTCTCGCCTTTAGCTATGCTCTTTTATGAAGCTATTATTTTTAATGATTCTTGCCCTGCTGCAGATTCGGTCAATTGCCTGTAGCTGTAGATTGGCTACTATTGCGAATGAATTTCAGCGTAATGAAGCTATTTTTTATGGCAAACATATTGAGACCAAATACACCTCCGATTATTATCGAATGAATGGATGGCCCCTTAAAATTGAAAACTTCGAAGTAATTAGGGGGTATAAGGGTGTTAATGTGGAAAAATTTAAATCCTTGGGAGACAAAAAATACATTGTTTCTGTTTTGAGCCCTTGTGATGAAAGCAGCTGCCAGCGATGTTTTGAACCCAATAAACATTACCTCGTATATAGTTCGACCAATCCATATCTGGGTATCATGGAGATCGATTATTGCAGCCGCAGCCGGGAGATTACTACTTCAAATTTTACAGCGCCAGAATATGACCAAGAAAGGGGTAAAGATGAACAGCGTGAATTATTGCGCTTGAGCAAAATTCGTGGCGCAGCAGGCGAAAGCTTTTTTACAATCCTTGAAAAAAAAGACCAGGAGATTCGTAGTTTAGAAAAAGAGAATAACCGACTACAAAAGCGAACTTTCAGGACTGAAATTGCCCTTTACTGCTTATTTCCCCTTATGTTTTTGGGCATCTTTATGTACATCCAAAAACGATGAACAAGTTTTCTTTATGGATCAAACTTCCTCAGATTGAACCCTCATTTCAACTTCTCCATCTCCCCTCGTACAAAAGTCCCCAAATCCCGCACATACTCCTGCGAAAAATCAAAACGAATCCCCGCTTCAGCATAAATTTCCCGAATCGAGCGCGTATTGCCCAGGCGCATGGCGCGCGTAAAGGCTGCAACGGCCTGTTCTGGGTTTTCGCGGTATTGCCGCCATAGGGCGATGGCGCCTAATTGAGCAAAGCCGTATTCGATGTAATAGAAGGGCACTTCAAACAAGTGGAGCTGTTTGTGCCAAAGGTTTTCGATGTATTGTTCGAGGCTTGAGTAGTCCAGTACTCCGGGGGTGAAGGCGTGGAAACTTTCGGTCCATTTGGCCCGGCGCTCTTCCTGCGTATGATTCGGGTGGGTATACAACCAGTGTTGGAATTGATCGATGGTAGCAATCCAGGGCAAAACCTTCAGCACGTGCTCCAATTGAGTAATTTTGGCGCGGCGCAGGTCGGCTTCGTTGGGGAAAAAGAGGTGCCAGTGATCCATGGTGAGCAATTCCATGGTCATGGCAGCCAGTTCGGCTACTTCAAATGTAAATTTCCGATCAAATAATAAAGGGTAATCACGAGTGAGGAAAAAATGAATAGCGTGGCCACTTTCGTGCATAAAGGTGCGCAAGTCACCCAGCGAATTGGTCGCATTCATAAACACAAAAGGCATCCGCGTAGCCTGCAAAGGCATGTTGTAACCACCAGGGCGTTTGCCAGGGCGGGAGGCCAAATCCAGGAAACCATTTTGCTGAATCAAACGAATGATCCGAGCGTACTCTGGATGTACTTGTTCCAAACACTCAATCCCCTTTTGCAGCAATTCGTTGGTGTCCTTAAAAGGATGCAAGGGCGCTTGCCCGGCGGTATCCGCATTCAAATCCCAGGGCCGCAATTGGGCAACCTTCAAGTTTTGTTTGCGGGTGAGGTACAGTTCATTCAAAATTGGCAAAACCTCTGCCTTCACTGCCTGGTGAAAATCGTGGCAGTCGGCGGAGGAATAATCGAAACGCCCCAACTCCTGAAAAGCATAATCGCGGTAATTCTCCATTCCGGCGTTGCGGGCGATGGCGTGGCGTTTTTGCAGCAACTCATCAAACAACTGATCCAACTGCGCCGTATCCTGTAGGATGCGCCTGTTGATTTTGTGGTAAATGTTGCGGCGACGCTGGCGATTGGGTTCTTCCAAAATGGTATTGGCCTGCTGGAGGGTCATTTGTTTGCCATCCATACCAATCATCATTTGGGAAAAAATGCGGGCGTATTCCTTGGTTTTGAGTTGCACATCGGTGTTGAGGGCGACATTCTCTTCCTGAAACAGGTCTACCGATGCCTGAATATTACGCAAATAAATCTCGTACCGGCGTGTATCTAACTGGTTCAAGTAGGGCGACTCTACCAATTTTTTGTTCAAGGCTTGATCGAGAGGATCTAATTTGGGTAAAATTTCCTGAATAACGTATTGGTAACGTTGGTTGGCAGCCTGACTTTGGTTGTCTGCCGATAGTTGGATGTAGGCCCAACTGATGGTTTCGCCCAACTGAGCCTCAAGGTCACTGCGCTCAGTGATCCATGTACTCAAGTCCTGAACCGAGTGGATCGGCCGCTGGAGCAATTGGGTGAATGTAGGTTCTACATCCTCCCAGGTTTGTGGTAGTGCCGGTACAGAATAGTCCGTACAGGCGCTGGTTTTGGTCGCCGGTAGATTACGCATAGTATAGGTCGCCTAAAAAAGTTGCACAGTTGAAACGTTGAAGGGTTGAAAAGTCCCAGGTAGTGCAAAAGTTGACGAAATACCTTAGATCATTGCGTATCTCTTCAACTTTTCAACCCTTCAACTTTTCAACTATTCTTCGCCTTTTTCCGCGTCTCCTTCCGTTTCTACCACTTCGGCTTCGTCAGCCTCGTCTTCTTCGGTTTCTTCATCTTCTTCCATCGTGGTGTAACCCAGTTCGTGCAAGTGCAAGAACCACTTGATGGCTTTTTTGATGTCGCCCGTATTCACCCGATCGCGGTCATAATCGGGAAGGATTTGCGCGAAATAAGTATGTAGCTTATCGCCAGTTTCAGTCAAAGCAGGTGTGGGTACTGATTCCAGTTTGTCCAACATGCTTTGAAAAACAATTTTCAATTCTGAAGTTTCACCATCATTCGTATAAATGCCAATGGATTCCAATGGTGTAAACTGATGTTGCCTTACAGATGCAAAGCGCCTTTTACCGTTGGCCAGGTCTTCTACAATCAAACCGTTGGTGCGATTCGCAACCATCTTAAACAGCCCCGGTAAGCCGCTCACCGCTACTAAACCCTTAATTTTCATGTTGTACAATTTCTGTTTTTCAATTGAACGCGCAAATGTACAAACAATTATGATAACCCATATAGCTCACGCATTCATTCGTGAGATACCCGGGTGGGTTTTATAAACCACGAGTCAATTCGTGGAGTATTGGCTAGAATAATAGTGAAATATGTGTGGAAAGCCTCTTTGTAATGCAAATGTAAAAAAAAATTTATAATTCAAAGCTTTTTTGGTGTTCGGTTGTTTTTTTTGGGTAAACGGTCGATTTATTTTTTATTTAAAACAATCAAAATGCAGCGTTTTGTGCTTCCACATAGGCCAGAATGGCTTCAATGTCCTCATCTTTAAGGCTGTTGGAGGGGGTCATTATAACTGGTTTCCATTTTTGCCACAGCTCTTGAGCGCGGGGATGCCCGGCCTCAATCAAGGCCTGCGAATTGCGAATCCACTGATAAAGGTCGGTACGAGGATAAGCTGCCCAACGCTCTTGAACGCCCCCCAAAGCTGGCCCGGTCAAATTTGATTTCATGTCCCGATGGTGGCAGGCGGCACAGTTGTTTTTGAACAAATCTTTGCCTTTCTGAGCAGCAGGGCTCAGTATTGGCATTTGCACCTGCACTACCTGTGGCTGCTCAGCTTTACTGCCCATGAGCCTGGAGTAGTTTTGCCAAAACAACAAAATCAGGACCAGCAGCAACAAAAAACCAGCCCGGGTAAGTTTGGAAATGGCGGCCAGTATCTCGGTATTCAGGCTCTCCTGACTTTCTTCTTCAATGTGCTTTTTCATGTTTTGTATGGGTTTTAATTTTGGGTAAATGAAATCGTTTTTCCAAAGAATCTATGCTATCCGACACCCCTTTGAGTTGATGTTCCATGGGTGTCTTGAGCTTCGGGAGTGGCAAATCGAGCGACTTGTTTTGTGGTGGGTACAAAAAAAACAGCACCACCATCACCAGCAAAACCGTTGCCGCCAGATTCAACCAATGCAAATTGGCATTCAGTCGTCGAGCCAAAAAGCGCAACTTTTGTGGCGCTGTTTCCCTCTCGATTTTTGCCCATAAATTGGGTGGCGGCTCGGCCTGGTGTTCAGCCAGTTTTTTTTGCAACAAACCTTCAAAGGATTTGGGATCTCTTGGTTTCATCCGCCATTCATTTTTTTGAGTTGTTCCAAACGGTTTTTCAGGGCAATCTTTGCGCGCAGGTATTGCGAGCGCGATGTTCCTTCACTGATGTCGAGCATGGTGGCAATTTCGGCATGGGAATACCCTTCGATGGCGTACAAGTTGAGCACCGTGCGGTAGCCCTGCGGCAGGTGATTGAGCACGGTAATCAATTCTGAAGCGCTCAGGGCACCAATGATGTCTTCATCGGTGTACAGGTTTTCCGGGGGTTCTACGTAGGGCAGGAATTTGAGGCTTTTTTTGCGCAGGCGACTCAGCGCGGTATTGACCATGATTTTACACATCCAAGCCTCGATGCTACCTTCGCCCCGAAAAGCCGATAATTCTCGAAAAATTTTGATGAACCCTTCCTGGAGCATGTCGTTGGCTTCGCCTTCATCGCGGCCATAGCGCAGGCATACGGCGTACAAACGGGGGCTGTAGCGTTCGTAAAAACGAAACTGGGCACGACTATCGCCTGCGATGCAGGATTGCAGCAGTTCATCAGGTTCTAAGGCCATAAGGGTGTTGCTTGCTTTCGCCATGGTTCGGGTATAAAGTTAACCTTATGGCGCAGGAAGGAGGGGAGAACGTTGCATGGGGCATTTATTTATTGAATACATGAATTAAGAATACATGAGATAAAAGTTTAGAAGTGAGCTACCGCAGTCGATTAGACCAACGCTATGTCAAAGTCGCTGCGGTAGCTCACTTCAAAACTCTAAAGTCATGTACTCATGTACTCTTCAATCAATTAAAACCAATCCAAAGAATTACTTAGCCGAGGCAATTACTCAATTTCAAAAATCCCTTCCACTTCCACCGCCACATTTCCTGGCAATGAGCCCATGCCCACAGCACTCCGCGCGCCCTTGCCGTGCTCATCGCCCCACAAATCGACAAACAAGGTACTGCATCCATTCATCACCACTGGGTGCATGGTGTATTCGGGGGTGCTGTTGACCATGCCCAGTAATTTGACCACCCGTTTGATGCGGTCCAGGTTGCCAAGGTGGTTTTTCAGGGAGGTCAACATAGCCAGACCACATTGACGAGCGGCAATTTGGCCTTCGGTTTCATCGAGGTCCTGCCCCAGTTTTCCGCTGATGTAGCTGCCGTCGCTTTGTACGGAGACGTGACCAGACACATAAACGAGTTTATCCACCGTGAGGCAGCTGTGGTAAATGCCTTTTGATCCCGGTAAGGTTGGTAAAACGAGGCCCATTTCAGCCAGTTTTTTTTCGATGTTGCTGTTTTCCATGTCGTTGGGAAAATTTTTTTTGCTTTTTTTAAAAACGCAAGTAAGATACTAAACCTGATAAAACTAAAGCCCTTACAGTGCACGGATAAACCAAATTACCGAAGTCTTACTTAAATGATGGACAAGGTTTCGGCAGTTCAAAACTTCCTTTAAAATACAAAAGGTGCAGGCCCGCGGACCTGCACCACTGTTACATGGGATCAAAAAATGTTCATGGGATTATGCAGCCAATTACTGCTTAACGACTAGTGTTTTATATCAGTTTTCAATTGAGATGGCTTCCAGAAAATAGGTTCCATTGGGCAGTTCATCCAAATTCAAGGATTCGCGGTTGCTGCCATTTTGTTTGTGCAGCACGGTTTTGCCGGTCAAATCGCGGAGTACAAACGGGTAATGATTCTGGATTTCATGGGTAACAGATTTAACAGGATGATGGAATAAGGTGCTATATTAGTCGCGGTTTTTGCCGCCTACATCCATACATCTCCGAGGTGGGAAAAATCTTACTAGTGAGAAGTGTTAAAAAAATGTTAAAAAATTGAGCGACAACCAAGACCTACTCGCCCTATGCGCTGGAGATCCCCTGCGGATTCGGGCGATCTACCAGCAGCACGCTGCACCGATTCAGCGTTGGGTAGAAGCCAACAATGGCTCGGCTGCCGATGCCCAGGATTTATTTCAGGATGGACTCATGGCCATTTACGATCGCTACTGTGGGGCTGATGTTCAATTCAATAGCAGTTTTGGTGCTTTGCTCTTTGGCATCTGCAAACGCAAGTGGTTCGACCGATTGAAAGAAAAAAATCGCGAAGCAGTCGTAAGAAAAGTGGAGGAGGAAAGATATAACGATGAAGACGACCCCGGTTTGGAATCAGAAGCTGCTTTCCAGGAACTGCACAAGCAGGAAACCTTGACGAAAACCTTCGCTTTGTTGTCGGCACAATGCCAGGAATTGCTCACTTTGTTGGGCAAGGGCGTGGCCAGCGAACAAATCGCCGAACAACTGGGCCTAGCTGCCAATGCGGTGTACCAAAGCAAACACCGCTGTATGGGCCGCTGGAAGGAGCTTTTTGCCCAACAATTCAAAAGTTAAGAACCATGAACAACACCGAAAAAATAGACCGCTACCTCCGCGGCGAACTCCCCGAAGCCGACAAAAATGCTTTTGAGGCAGAATTGAACCAAAGCCTCGATTTGGCCGCCGAACTGGCTTTGCAAAAAGACATGGAGCAATTCCTGCGCAAACAGGATCGCCGTGCTGCACTCAAAGGGCAATTGGAGAACATGGGCCCCGAGTTTTTCCAGAATACCGCCCCCAAAGAAACCGGACGGATCGTGCCCCTGCGCCGCAATCAGACCATGCGCTGGGTCATTGGTCTTGCTGCGACCATCGCCTTGGTCCTGGTAGCCCGGTTTTTATTGTTCCAACCCGACCTGTATGAGCAATACGGCCAATACCCGCCACTGGCCATGATTGAAAAGTCCAATGCTGCCCAGGATAATCTAGCGGCGATGGAATCGGCTTTTAACCAAAAGGACTACGCCAAGGCCTTGCCGCTGTTGCAGGCGTATGTGCAGGAAAAACCGGAAGATTTGCAAGCTCAACTCTACCTCGGCATCTGTTTGCTCGAAACGGGGAAATATGCCGCTGCCAGGGACTTGTTTACCAACATCAGCAGCGGTGAATCCAGCTTTGTGGACTATGGGCAATGGTACCTGGCCTTGAGTTATTTGAAGGAGGGGAACAAAACGGAGTGCCGCAAGGTTTTGCAACAAGTGCCTGCGGAGTCGGAGTTTGCACAAAAAGCGCAAGACTTGTTGAAAAGGCTGTGATTTCATGTGTGAAACTTCTCTAACTTGCAGTTTAAATACACACGACTGAACATTAGGTTCGGAGGACATCAATTGCCCCAGGCTTCAGCCTGGGGGTAAAGGAGCCCCTCTGATTTGGGCTTTAGCCCTGGCTTGAAAAAAAGTTTGGGCTAAAGCCCGATCAAAAGGCAATCCCAATCCACGAGCTAAAGCACGTGGCAATTGATGTCCTCCGAACCTACGTGTCCAGTAGCGTGGCCTAAATATTGATCTACATGTTTTTAGGTCTGGACTTGAGTGATCTCCTGGAAGTCAGTTTAACCATCGCGGGTGGGGTATTTGCAACGTTCCGTTGGATCATCCCCTGGTTCATGCAACGTCAAAAGGAAAGCCGCCTGTCGCGCTGTCTGCACCCTTTTTACACGGCCAGTGAGATCAAGAGCCACACCAAGTTTTTCATCCCGACGCAGTGTCAGTCCAAATCACCCACGGAAGGCACCGAAATCAACCGGGATACCGAGCCCCGCGAACCCTTGATTCCCTATTTTTTGCGCATTTTTGAAAAAGACAAAGACGATTATGTGTTTATGGTTTTAGCCGATTCGGGGATGGGCAAAACCACCTTCATGATCAATCTGTACGATACTTATCGCCGCCGTCTGGCTAAAAAATACAAAATCCGCCTTTTCCCCTTCAATGCCGGAGTGGATGAGGAAATTGAAAAAATTTCGGAAGAGGAACGTAAAGAAACCATTTTGCTGCTGGACGGCCTGGATGAAGATCCTCAGGCTATCGAGCAACCCAATGAACGCATCGCCGCACTGTTTAAAAAAGTCAGTCATTTTCAAACGGTGATCATCACCTGCCGCACCCAGTTTTTTGCCCGGGAAGAGGACATTCCTAGTGCATTGCCTTTTTCCAGCATGTCTACTAACCGGGCGCCGCGCCGCATCGTGACGCGCTACATTTCGCCCCTGCAACAGGATGAGATTAAAGTTTTTTTGCGCAAAAAATTTGGTCGATTTAGCCTGCGTTACCGCAATTGCCTGCAATTCATTGAGGAGTACAAGGAGCTGGTCGCCCGGCCCATGATCCTGAGTTACATCGATTTTTTGGTGGAAAAAGCGCCCAATTATCAATACTCCTATCAGGTGTACGCCCAGATCATCCAGCGCTGGTTGGAGCGGGAGCGCAACATTCGGAACAAGGGCTCCGATTTTGTAGACAATCTCTACCACTTCTCGCGTTTTTTTGCGCTGGAGTTGTACCAGCACCGCGAAAACTTATCGATCAGCGATTTGGGCGTTTTGCAAAAATTATCCCAGCAACATCAGGTCGAACTCGATTTGTTCGACATGCAGGCCCACTCCCTGCTCACCCGGGGGGCGCACAACAACTACAAGTTCACCCACAAGTCTTTATTGGAGTATTTTTTAGGGCTGGAGCTGTTTGAAAACCCACAATTTTTGCCCCAATTCAAAGGTTTTGAGGGCTTCGACATGCTCAAAATGTTTTATCAGGAGATGGTGCTGGAACTGGTGGCTAAGCCGTTTTTTCTGGAAAAATTTGGCCTGGAGCACGGGAGGCAATACAGTACAGAGGAAGTACAAAAATTCAAAGCCCGCCTGGGTACCGGAGCCCTGTTTTTGCCAATTGGTTCTTACGAAAAGGCGTTCTTCTTTAGCTGCAGTTTGAACAAGTTGAAAGAAGTGACTCAGATTAATTTATCGAATACTCAGTTACAGGATTTTAAAATTGTAGCGGCTATGCCGAAGCTGCAGGAGTTGAATGTAGCCGACAATCCAGGTTTGAAGGACTTTGATTATTTGTTCGTGGAAGGTTTGAATCGGGAATTGAGAAGTATCCGAATCAATGGCACCTCTATTGACCGTAAAGATTGGCAGGGTCTTGAAATAATTGGTGCAGAAAAGATGATTGGAAAAGCCTGAGCGTAAGTTCGAAAAGTCCAAAAATAAAAAAAGCCGGTTCTCCCCCCTAAATTGGAACCGGCCCTAAATATCCATTCAGGTTTACTTCCGAAATTGATGTTTGGATCAAAGCAATGGCATATTGTGGCGACATCCTTATGAGTGGTCAAGCCCTTATGAGTGGTCAAGCCAATTGAATATTGCCAATCCAAATGGAAAAAAATGATGCAGTGAACCTCCGGATCAAGCGTCCCCCCTTTGTTGATCGTTCAGTTCACTGCAAGCTCTTGTTGGTGTATTGCTTTTTATTGAACCCAAAAGGCAATACAGGACAAGCGATAGCAGAATGTCACGAAAATGTGATGGTATGTGTAGATAGAAATTTTACACAGAAATTGTGTAGAAGTGTAAAAAGCTCTTTTTGGTAAGAATAAAAACGTGATACAAAGAAAAGAAAATAGACTCACTAAGTCAAGCTAAACGTATTATTTTTTTTTACAATCGAGAAAAATACCTTTTTGAGGGTACAATACTTTTGTTGCTAAAAAATACAATCGGCGCATGCGGCAGTATACCCTGAGCTTTTGTGTCAAAATGTCAGCACAAGTAAGCATGGCATGTTGTTTGACGGTCTTTTTGCCAAAAGAAATAAAACCTTATAATCATGCAAAAAGGTAACATAGCCGTACAAACGGAGAACATTTTCCCCATCATCAAACGTTTTCTGTATTCTGATCACGAAATATTCCTCCGCGAGTTGGTATCCAATGCCGTGGATGCCAGCAATAAACTCAAAGCCTTGTCTCGCCGGGGCGAAGCCAAAGGTGAAATTGGCGATCTGAAAATTGAAATCCTGATTGACAAAGACGCCAAAACCCTGACCATCCGTGACCAGGGCATCGGGATGACCGAAGAGGAAGTAAAAAAATACCTCAATCAGGTGGCCTTTTCCAGCGCCCAGGAGTTTTTGGAAAAATACAAGGACGAAACCAACATCATTGGTAACTTCGGTTTGGGTTTCTACTCTGCCTTCATGGTGGCTTCCAGTGTAGAAGTACAAACAAAATCCTGGCAAGACGGCAATGCCGCTGTGCGTTGGACCTGCGAAGGTAATCCTGAATACACCCTCGAAGAAATTGAAAAAGAAAGCCGGGGTACCGATGTGATCCTGCACATTGCTGAAGACAGCCTGGAATTTTTGGAAAATGAGCGCATTGAGGGCTTGTTGGAAAAATACTGCAAGTTTTTGCCAGTCGCTATCCAGTTTGGCACCAAGGACGAAACCGTTTACGATGGCGAGGGTGACGAAAAAACCGAACGTACCATTCAGGTTGACAACATCATCAACAACCCCGAACCCGCCTGGCGCAAACAACCTGCCGATCTGACGGATGAGGATTACCGCAATTTTTACCGCGAATTGTATCCTCACAGTTACGAATCTCCGCTTTTTTGGATCCACCTGAACATCGACTACCCCTTCAACCTCACCGGGGTACTTTACTTCCCGAAATTGGGCAACAGCCTGGAGTTGCAACGCAACAAAATCCAGCTGTATTCCAACCAGGTTTTTGTAACGGACAGCGTCAAAGAGATTGTACCGGAGTTCCTGACCCTGCTGCACGGGGTAATCGACTCACCAGACATTCCGCTCAACGTATCGCGCTCCTACCTGCAAGCCGACAGCAACGTCAAGCGCATCAGCGGCTTCATTACCAAAAAGGTAGCCGACAAGTTGGCCGAATTGTTCAACAAAGACCGTGCTGACTTCGAATCCAAGTGGAGCGACCTGGGCATTTTTGTCAAATACGGAATGCTCAGCGACGATAAATTCTATGAAAAGGCCATCAAGTACGCCTTGGTGAAAAACCTGGCTGGCGAATTTTACCCCATCGAGGAATACGTTGAGAAGGTAAAACCCACCCAAACCGACAAACACGACAAGGTGGTGCTCATTTACACCACCCAGCCCGAAGCGCAACATACCCAAATCGAAGCTTGTAAAGCCTATGGCTACGAAGTGATTGTGATGGATCAGCCCATGATCGACAGCCCCTTCATGCAGCAATTGGAATACAAACTGGGCAAGGTAGTCTTCGTTCGTGTAGATTCTGATACGGTCAATAACCTGATTCAAAAGGATGAAAAGCCTGAATTGGTGTTGAACGAGGAGGAAAAAACCAAGGTGAAGGATGTCTTCACATCGGTGGTTAGTGACCCTGCAGGCCGGGTAGAAGTCCAGCCTTTGTCGCCACAGGAAGCACCCGTTATCATCACCCGCCCCGAATTTATGCGCCGCATGAAAGAAATGCAGGCCATGCAAGGTATGGGTATGGATGGTTTCCCGGATTCTTACCAGGTGATCGTCAATGGAAACCACGAGTTGGTAGCCAAAAAAATCCTGCAAGAAACCGACGCAGAGCAAAGTGCTAAGCTCGCCAAATACCTCTATCAATTGGCACTGCTGAACCAGGGCATGTTGAAAGGGGCCGAACTCGCAGAGTTCACCAAGCGCAGCCTGGAAAATCTCTAAATCATATCTAACTTAGGTGTCTCTTAGGTGCCTTAAGTTTCTTAGGTGGTGAAAAAGAAAAAAAGTCCTGCGAAGCAGGGCAAAAAATTATTCACCACCTAAGAAACCTTAGGCACTTAAGACTCACCTAAGCAGTCAGCTCGGTATTACAGGTTATCCCTTACCCATTCCAATATCTTCTGCATTTCCTTCCGAATCGGTGTTGCACTACCTAAATAATGGTTGTGCATAAAACTGAAAATCAGCACCCGGCCCTTGTTGGTGCGCACGTAACCACTCAAACAATGGTTATTAGAAAGGGTGCCCGTTTTGGCAAAAACGTAGGGCTTTCCATCCTTACCACCATACCAATCCTGGATTGTCCCACTCACCCCACCAGCTGGAAAAATTTTGAACAAACGCTCACTGGGGTATTCCAGGTATAATTTTTCCAAAACCGAAACAATGGTTCGCGGCGAAAAAAGATTATAGCGCGACAAGCCTGAACCATCCACCCAAACCATTCCATCTGGATTACTGCCCAAGATACTGCGCTGAGCGTACTCGATGATGCGGTTGATGTCCAGCTCACCATACAGTTTGGCCGAACAACTCAACAACAATTGCTCAGCAATGTAATTGTCGCTTTCCTGCATGAACAAACTCAGCAACGTATCTGGCAAGGGTGTAGACAAAGTCCGCCAGTTGTTGGTCAATACGGGCGGGTTCCACACTTGTACCTTGCGCTTGAGCGTGTCGGTCAACAACTCACTGGCCAGATGTGCCGTATACCTGAATGGAGTGGTGATGTTCACCTTGGCTGCACGCAAACAGGCTGCGTTGTACAAATAATGGCCATCGTGCTCTTCACGTAGGATTTCCGGCTTGCCGCTGGTATTGAGCGGATCGTATTCCAGCGTTGACAAAAAATAGTTGGGTTGCGTGCGCCATTTTTTGCTACTTGAATCAAGGCGAAACCGCACCAAATTGCCATAAATCGGGAAAGAAGCCTTCTCCGTCTGGTAATCATCCCGGAAATCATCCCAGGCCCAGCCGCTCCCGAAGCGGTTGTCCTTGTAGTTGCTGGCCGAAAAAGCCAGGTGTCTTTTTTCCTGGCTTAAAAACTTCCAGGCAACACTGTCCTGTGGGAAAAGTGGATTCAAAAACATGGGATTGCCCATGCCTTGAAACACGGTAAACTCACCTTCCTGGGTATACCGCAACACAGGGAGACTGTCCTTGAGTACTTTAAGCGTAGTGTAAAGAGAAAAAATTTTAGTATTGGAAGCGGGGGTGAAAAACTTGTCCGCATCTTTTTGAAACAAGGTCAATTTCCCATTGGGGTCGTACAGCATAAAACCATAAAAATGACGCGCAAAAATGGGCGACTGCAACAGCAATTTGTCCATCGCCACTTGTTGCGGACTGTTTAATGCTTGACCAAAAAGATTATGTGGGAAATACAGCGTGCAAAGCAGCAAAAAAGTAGTTATTTTAGTAAACTTGTAGAGCATAGAGCGATTATTTGCGACAAATGGAATGATCCGTGTTTTATCGCCCTAGAATACAAAAAAATATACAACCCTGAAAATATGCTGTGGAGAAAACTAACGCTAAGCTTGTGTATTGTGGTTTGCAATGTATGGCTGAGCGCACAAAGCAATGCGGTTGTGAACCTTTATCAGGAAGCATTGGCCAACCTGGTTATGCTTCGCAATGAAGGTTCTTTAGCCCCATTACAGCGCTTAGATAGCCTGCAAATCGCATATGTATCAGCAGGCGGCCCCAGACAGGCAGTTTTTCAGGACTTCCTGGAGCGCTATACCAACATTACCCCGCTAAACTTTCCCTCCATTGCTTCTGCTTCAGAAACGCAAAACTGGATCAATACCCAAAGCCGCCGCTTCAATTGCTTTATTCTGAGTATTGAAGACGTTTCAGCGGCATTAGATCAACCCGATTACCTCGCTGATGCTGCCTGGATTAAGGGCATAATGGCTACTGACCCGGTTGTTCTGGTTCTTTTTAATCCCCAACAAATCCTCAATAAATTGCCTGAATTGGCCGAGGCTCCGGTCATTATTGCTGCGGACGATACTCAGGAAGGACAATCGCTGGCGGCCCAACTGGTCTTTGGTGGAGTAAATACCAGCGGGCGTTTGCGTCGCCCACTGAGCCCACAACATCCTCTCGGAAGTGGCATGGATAGCCCCCCTGCTACTCGGCTGGGTTACGCACCTTCGGAATTGGTAGGCCTCGATGGTGCCTTGTTGCGCGATAGCATCAAGGCTATTGTGGAAGAGGGGATTCGTTTTCGGGCATTTCCCGGCGGACAAGTACTCGTTGCCAAAGATGGCAAGGTCGTTTATCACCAGGCTTTTGGTTACCATACCTATGAGAATGAGCGTCCGGTGAGGTTGAATGACCTGTATGATTTTGCCTCTATCACCAAAATTTCGACGGGTTTGCCGGTATTGATGAAATGGTACGGCGAAGGGACCTTTAACCCGGATGACTCACTGGGGGTATACCTTAATGAAAGTGTTGGCAGCAATAAAGCTGGAATTCCCATGCGGCGATTGCTCACCCATACTGCTGGGCTGATGGCCTGGATACCTTTTTGGCGCTCTACCTTGAAATGGAATGCAGATTACCCTTGGGAGGAAGGATGGGACAATGTGCGGGTCAACGATTTTCAGTTCAAACCACGCACCTTCAAGCCCGATTCCAGTGCCCGCTTCAATGTGCAGGTAACCGAACGTTTGTGGTTGCATCGAAAATATGGTGATAAGGTATTGTATGATGCCATCTATCGCTCGCCTCTGAGTAATAAACCGGGCTTTGTCTACTCCGATTTTTTCTTTTACACCATGCCCAAGATCGTCAAACAACGCACCAACATTGATTTTGAAACCTACCTAAAAAATACCTTTTACTGGAGGCTGGGCGCTTACTCTTTGACATTTAATCCGCTGCGCTTTTTCCCCAAAGACCGCATCATTCCTACCGAACGGGACACTTTTTTTCGCATGAGTTTGCTGCACGGGAAAGTAGACGACGAAGGTGCTTCCATGTTGGGGGGTATTTCAGGGCACGCTGGTTTATTTGGGACAACCAACGACCTGGCCAAACTGATGCAAACCTACCTCAACCTCGGCCGCTACGGTAATGAACAACTGATCACCGAATCAGCAGTCAAAGAATTTACGCGCTGTCAGTATTGTGAAACAGAAGGAATCCATCGTGGCCTGGGCTTTGATAAACCTTTTTTGGAATATGCTACCGGGCGTAGCTCCTATGCCAGAGACGCCAGCCCAGAGAGTTTTGGGCATACTGGTTTTACTGGCACTTTCACCTGGGCGGACCCTAAAAACCAACTCCTAGTGGTCTTTTTTACCAATCGGGTGCACCCTTCGCGCAGCAATCCAATGTTGATGAACAGGGCTTTACGACCCCGTCTGCATCAGGCTGTATATGATGCCATTAAAACACCGAAGGGAACTGATCCAAAATAAAAAGGGAGGAATACCTGGGGCACCCCTCCACTTAGTCATCTGGTTTCATACATTACTTACCTGCTAGTATAAACAGCAACAAAAAAACATGAAGTATATGCCTTGTGGGGCAAAATAATTTATCTTTGACAAAGGGTCGTGTATTCTTACCCCACTAAAAAAGGGCCCGGATGGGTTTATAAAAACTATCCGGGCTTCGTTATGTTGGGTTAAAATACGAAAAGAGCGAACCTGATGGAGTTGTGTGTTTTCCACACAGCCCGTAAAGTATTGTGCTGTTTTTTAAGCTTAAATTTCAGCTGTTAAACGTGCAGCAATACCCTTCAGCAGTTCTGCATTTTCCTCAAAAATCCACCACATAAGTCACTGAACTGCTGTGCATTGAAAATCTTATTTTCTTTGCTTTCACAAATTTACCCCATTGTTGCCGTTATGCAATAGCTAAAAAAGGCTGGTCATGCGCAAAGGTTTGTGCAAACGTTTGTTGTGGAAAAAATTATTACTTTTAAGGGTGTTTTTTTTCTGTGGTATATTTGGACTAGCCCCTGATTGACCGAACAATAGACTAGATGAGCAAAAGGTTACCTTCTGGCTGGACAAACTTTTGTTCATAAAGTCTAATACTTCATCTGAATGAATCGACCTACTATTACGGACATTGCCAGGTTGTTGCAGCTCAATCCTTCTACGGTTTCCCGAGCCTTGAATAACCACCCCGACGTCAGTCCCGAAACCCGCAACCGGGTGCAGGAGCTGGCGCAAGAGCTAGGTTATGCGCCTAATCAACTAGCGGTGAATTTGCGCAAACGCCACAGCGGCCTCATTGCCCTGTTGGTTTCTGAAATGAACATGTTTTTTAATCCTTCCGTATTTAGAGCGATAGAGCAGGAAGTTTATGCGAATGGTTACCATTTGATCATTCTACAATCCAACAATACCCTCATTCGTGAGCAACAAAATGTCCAGATTTGCCGACAACTGGCGGTAGAGGGCGTTTTGGTTTCACTGGCTTCGGAAGCGCAGGAATTGAGTCACTTTGCACCATTGTTGGATCAGAAAGTTCCAGTGGTGTTTTTTGACCGGATCCTCCCCCAAAACCACTCCTGTTCGGTGACCATCAATGACGTAGAAATTACCCGTCAGGCTATCCAGCATTTAGCCGACCAGGGGCACAGGCGAATTGGCGGCCTGTTTGGTGATCCCAATTTGACCATAACCCGCGAGCGGTTTCGGGGATTCAAGCAGGTTTTACAAGAACTGAATATTCCTTTTGAGGAAAAACACATCGCATTTGCTCAAGACTCGGAGCAAGGAAGCCAGCAGGCCTTAAAAATCATGGAAATAGAACCGGCCATTACTGCCTTTTTTACCATGTCGGACGAGTTAATGGTAGGAGCTGTGCAGGCAATCGAACAAAAACGCCTGCGTATCCCCGAAGAAATCGCCATCATTGCCATCAGTGATGGTTTCGCCCCGGAGTTTTACAACCCCAAAATCACCCATATCCGGCATTCCGGTTATGAGGTAGGGGCAGAGGCGGCCCGCTTGTTGCTGGGGGTCATCCGGGAAGAAATCAAAGATCCGCTGCACGTGCAGTTGGAGTGCAAATTGGTGAAGTTGGGTTCGGTGTAAAACTAGTTCCAATTTTCGGTTGCAACATGCTCACATAATGCCTAAATTTGAGGCTATAAGGGATTCGTAAATGGCTAAAGACAATTTTCATCAAGCCGTTGTTTCTGTATTAGAAAACGATGGGTGGAAAATAACCCATGATGGCTATCGCATAATGACGGACTTACTAAAAGATGCCTTGACAATAGACATCGGTGCCGAAAAATTAATCATAGCCGAGAAAGGAGTAAATAAAATTGCAGTTGAAGTGAAAAGCTTTTTGGGCGACTCCTTAATTTATGACTTTCATGGAGCACTTGGTCAGCTACTTGTTTACAAAATTAACCTTGAAATTCAAGAACCTGATCGGGAACTATTTTTGGCTATACCTTTAGCAGTTTATGAAAGAATGACCCAGCAACGCATTTTTGAAGTTGTAGCAGAACGGTATGATGTAAATTTTCTTGTTTATGAACCTGTAGAAAAAACAATCGTGTCATGGGTAAAACACTAAGCATAAAGCAAAAAGAAAAGGCTATCCTGTCGGTTTTAGAAGAAAATCAACTGTTGTCTTCCGAAGAAGGAGGGTACCAAAGAATAGTGATTGCTGACAAAGAAAATCATCACTATCAACTATTGGCAACTGGGTGGGCTACCCCTAACCATTTTGTCAATACGCTATTAATCCATTTTCAAATCAAACCAGATGGAAGCATCTGGCTTTTAGAGAATAACACGGAACTTCATATAACCGATGAATTAGCCATTCGAGGTATTCCAAAATCCGAAATAGTATTGGCATTTCATCCTCCTCAGTATCGAGCTATGGCTGGCATGGCTTAGATGATAACCTATCTATTGTGAAACTGCAAGGCAAACACTACCGCACCATCTGGCTCGACGAAGCCAATCCACGTATCGTTCGTACCTTTGACCAACGTTACTTTCCTTTCCAAATCGTTGAAGAAGCGTTGCATACCTATGAGGATGCCGCTGTAGCCATCGAAGAGATGCATGTACGGGGAGCGCCCATGATTGGCGCAACAGCAGCCTATGGTCTTTACCTGGCAGCATTGGCTGCTCCTGAAGAGGAAGCAGGAGCCAGTTTTTTGCAAAATGCCGCCAAGCGATTAAGAGAAACTCGCCCCACTGCGGTCGACCTCTTTCATTGTATTGACCGCATGATGAACCAATTAGCCCAGGCCTTCGATCGCGAAACCCGCATTCACACGGCTTTGTCCACGGCCAATGCCATTGCCGATGAAAGTGCCGAGCAATGCCGCATGATTGGGGTGCATGGCCTGGAGATTGTAAAAGCCATCAGCGAACGCAAGGGAGACGCCCCCGTCAATATCCTTACCCATTGTAATGCGGGTTGGCTGGCTTGTATCGATTATGGTACAGCGACTGCCCCCATTTACCTGGCCCATGATTTGGGAATTCCGGTACACGTTTGGGTCGACGAAACCCGGCCCCGCAACCAGGGTGGAAAAATCACTGCGCTGGAACTTCAACAACATGGCGTACCTCATACCATCATCACCGACAATGCCGGAGGCCACCTCATGCAACACGGGATGGTAGACATGGTGATCGTGGGTACCGACCGCACCACCCGCCAGGGCGATGTGGCCAACAAAATAGGCACCTACCTCAAAGCCCTCGCCGCCAAAGACAACGGAGTGCCTTTTTACGTTGCCCTCCCCTCCTCCACCCTCGACCTCAACCTACGCAATGGCCTGAAAGAAATCCCCATCGAACAAAGAGCTGAAGAGGAAGTCAAATTTGTATGGGGTTGGAAAGATGGGGAAATCCACAAAGTACTGACCACTCCCCTGGAAAGCCCTGCCGCCAATTATGGCTTCGACGTTACTCCAGCTCGACTCATCACTGGCTTGATTACCGAGCGAGGCATCTGTGAGGCAAGTGAAGAAGGTATTTTAGGCTTGTTTGCGGAATAATATGGACGAAGGGTACATCAAATTCCGGGCCGACTGGCAGCGACAAGGACCTTTGGACACCAGCACCGTCATTGAATTGAATTACTGGCGTGATCGTTTGTACCAGCTTGGCTTATTGGGTGCATATCCTGACGGCATTGGCTTTGGCAACATTAGCCAGCGTTGGAATGCCCAAGGGCAGTTCATCATCAGCGGCTCAACTACGGGCAATTTTGCTCAGTTGGGACCAGAGCATTACACCTTGGTCACCGCAGTTGAGCTGAATAAAAACCTGCTCCATTGCACCGGGCCTATCATCGCTTCCTCCGAATCCATGAGCCATGCTGCGGTATATTTGGAATGTCCCTGGGTCAATGCCGTTTTTCATGTCCATCACCGCCCAATGTGGGAGCAACTCCTGCACAAGGTGCCAACTACAGCTACAGGTGTAACTTACGGCACCCCGGAAATGGCTTATTCGATCATGCAATTGTTGCGGGATACCGATTTGCCGCAGCAGCGCATTTTTGTGATGGAGGGGCATCCGGAGGGGATTTTTAGTTTTGGGGCTACTTTGGATCAGGCTGGTGAGGTGTTGCTCAAGGCATTATCTACCATCAAAACTTAAATTTTGTACTTCATTTTTAATTACATTCTTTCTTAGGTGTCCCTTAAGTGCCTTAGGTTTCTTAGGTGGTGAAATAATTCTTTGCCCTGCTCCGCATGGCTTTTTTCTTTTTCACCACCTAAGAAACCTAAGGTACTTAAGGGACACCTAAGTTTATGCATATTAAATGCTTAGCGGTTTTTATGATACCATGAACTTTCCTTCCGCTAAGGCTAACCCATTGACCAAAATCCTCAAGACGTGGCCCCCAGGATAATGCTTTCGAGTGGTAAAATCCTGAAAACGTTGGTACCGCTCCACCACCACACTTGTTCCCGCCGCCAATTCCAGCTCCTTTATTTTAAAAACTTTGGAAGAAATTTTCCCCGAAAGCGTTTGGTAGTCGATTTGGTACTCCAGACGCAGGGATTGAGCTGCTGCGGCATGATTGCTGAGCTGGAACGAAAAATCCAGTTTGTCTCCTACAGTTACTTCTAGGCTATGTTGCAAGTTTGATACCTCAACTGCCTCTGCCCCTTTTTCAAAGCCAAAATAGGCCAATGCCTGAGCATTTCCTTTTTTCAACAAACCCCTACACGCGTGGCGCACGATCCAATCGGTATCCGAATTTTGGCCCAGCCAACGTCCTGCCATATCCAGCACTATTTGTGGATGTTCTTTGGCAATATCGTTGAGGTTGTTGGCTACGGAGCGGCGCACGGTTTCGGCGGGGTCGTTCTTGAGTTTTTCCAAAATGGGCAAAATCGGGGCTGGGTCCTGTTTAAGCACAGGCACCCCCATGCCCCAGGGCAAACGTGGGCGAATGCCTTCACTGGCCAGGCGGCGCAGCATCGGGCTCGGGTGATCGGCCCAAGCCAACATCTGAGCGTACATCCGCTCTGGATATTTGATCAAAAAGGGCCGAACCGTAAATTCACAACTGCTCCAGCGGGTCACCGTTTCGATGGCGGGGATGGAGGCATCGGGGTCTTCTACTCCATGCGCTTCAATGAACTCGGGCAAAAAGATCCACTCGAAAGTCAGTTTCTCACCGTGTTGATCGATATAGGATTGGGCAACTGCACAAACAATCCGGAGGGCATCGCGATATGCCGAAGGCAAACAGGCCTGGAGCGCATGAGCAATGTGCCGGGTGCGTTGCTTGAGTTCAAGGCCTTCGTAATGCTCGTCAAATACCTTTTCCAGAAAGTCTGTAGTGGAAAAATCGGGCCATACCTTTTTGACCAGTTCTGCAAAAGGGCTGATCAGAGGGCGGGAGAAGATGTTTTTCAGTGGCTCTGACATGAAGCGTTTTTTAGTAAGCAAAAATACTATTTTTTATTTTATCTTTACTTACCAAAAGTGCTTTTGTTTTATTTTTTTTGCCATTATTGCCCGCAACATCATTCCCATGATCTCACTTCAATCAAACGATTGATCGCCCAGCTGATGAAAAAAGCAATGATAAAAGACGAAACAAAAGGAATCCAGAAATAAATGCGGAAGTACTCAATCAGCAATTGTAAGGGAAAATTGATCAATGGATTGCCTGTGGTGCGCGCCCAAACCACCGAAATGATCGATTGCCCGTCTTCGCGCAACAACAGCGTAGTGACAATCAACACCAAACTCAGCAATATCGCAGTGCTCCACAATTCACTTACCCAGTCGCGCATCAAGGCCAGGATGACAACAACCAAACCCAGGGTAAGCGGTGCAGTCAGGCGAATCATTTGGTAAATCAGGGTGATGCCCTCGGCGTCCAGGCTAAAATCGCCTTGCAACACCGTAGACAAAATCCCCGGCAAGGAAAAAGAGGTGAGGGTTGTAATCACAAACACCGCAAGCCCTCCAGCCGTACTTATGTCTTTTAAGGCTTGTTTGAGGCTGTGTTTTTTCTTTTCCGGTTCCGCAGCAGGGTTGGTGGTTTTTTCGCTGGCCTCCATGGTTTTTTGGGTAAATATAGCGGGTTTAGGGAAAAAAGCAAGGCCTGATCCTCATTTCCCCACCTGCCCCACCAGCGCCTTTCCCACTACCTCATCGCCTTTTAAGGCATCCGCTGGCATTGGGTATTTTTCATTGAACACCTTCAAATCGGCCTCCGTCAAAACCGTATTGGGGCTTTCATCAAATTTCCCCTCTTTCAGTACCCCAGCCGTGTTCAACCTTAGGTGTTTGGCCAAAAAAGCATAAGCAGCTTGGCGTTTGGAGGCATTGTAATCGTGTTTTTCCTGGGAAAAGTGGGCATTTTCCACATTGGCAGCGCTGTTGTAAAATCCATAAATGCGTTGCACAAAAGGATATTCAAAGGTGGGTGTGTTTTTGGTCCAATCGTCGCCATCGGAGATCAGCAATAGGGGTTTGGGGGCAAAAAGCGCCGCAATTTCGAGGTTGGAGGTGATGTGGGTCGGGCGTTTGTGTACGGGCATGCCACTTTCGCAGGTACAGCCCCCAAAAAAATGCCCCGACACCATGACCACTGGCACCGCTACCTTGATGCGTTCGTCCACTGCAGCCAGCATAAAGGTTTGGGTGCCGCCACCCGATTCGCCGCTCATGGCCACACGGTTTTTATCAACCCCGGGCAGCGAAAGCAGGAAATTGAGCACGTAGGTGCTGTTGATGAGTTGCAGTTTGAAGGCCTTTTCAATTTTGTGATCGCAGTATTTGGCGTCGCCATACCCCACCATATCGTAGGCAAAGACGGCTGCGCCCATGCGCGCAAGCGTAGCACAACGCTGCTGGACGTATTCCTTGTAACGGGGCTCGGCGCCGTGCCCATGCGGCGCGAGAATGGCGGCCAGTTTGCCTTTTTTCTCCAGCGGGGTGTACAAATTCCCGGTCACGTAAATGCCGGGCAGGGATTGGAAGGACACGTTCTCTACGGCGTAGCCATTCAAGGTTTTGCGGCTGTGGATGGTGATGTTTTTGGGTTTTTTATGGCTCAGGGATTTGATTTCAGCGCCGTCCAGAATGCCTTGGCGGATGAGTTGGGCGCGTTTTTCCCAGCTGGCCTGGTCCTTGTATTTTTCGGCTACAGCACGGTGAATCTCTACGGCCTGGGCTTCGGTGTAGAAATTGCGTTGGCAGAGCTCGGGTTTTTCGGGATTGAATTGGGCGAGGAGGGCGCTGGTGAGGAGGGTGAAAAGTAGGGCAAACAAGGCTGGACTTCTCATGGCAAATGTTTTTTGTTCGACGTTCAAATTTAAATTAAAAAGCAGGAATAGTTGGCTTAACGCTCATTCCATCCCACCCAACCGATACTCCAATGGCGATACCCCCACCCTCTGTTTAAACAACCTCGTAAAATGCTGCGGATACTTATAACCCATGGCGTAAGCGATTTCGCTGATGGATTTGCTCTGGTCAAAAATCTTCTGTTTGGCCAGGTTGATGATACTGGCCTGGATGTATTCCAAAGCCGAGGTTCCCGTTTCTTTTTTGACCAAATCCCCAAAATAATTGGCGGAGAGGTTCAATTTTTCTGCGCAATAAGCCACGGTAGGTAAGCCGAGCGACTGCGGTAAATCCGAGTCAAAATAGGCTTCCAACAAGTGCTCAAAGCGGGTTAAAATGTCCTTGTTAAGGTTTTCGCGGGTAATGAATTGGCGGTCGTAGAAGCGGATGCAGTAATTCAGGAATAGTTCAATGTTGCTGACGATCAGCATTTTGCTGTGCTTGTCGATGCCGCGCTCCAGTTCTTCTTTGATTTTATAAAAACATTCCAGCACAATCTGGCGTTCGCGGGCCGAGATGTGTAGTGCCTCCGTTACATCATAAGCCAAAAAGCGGTAGTCCTTCATTTTTTGGCCCAGGGAAGTACCTTTGATCAAATCGGGGTGAAACACCAGGGCCCAGCCGCTGGGTTGAATCAGGTTCCCTGCTGGCAGATCAAACCCAAAAACCTGCCCTTGTGCAATGAACAACAAGGTCTCCTCCTCGTAGTCGTATTTGTTGCGGCCGTATTGAAATTCCTCACAGCGCAAGTCCTTCAAAAAAACCACATAAATTTCAGAGAGGTAGCGATTTCCGGGGATAGGCCTCGACTTTGACTGATCGAGGACGTTCACCAGGGGATGTAAGGTTTCTTGCCCCCGGCGGGAGCAAAACTGGGAAACACTGTATAGTTTTTCGATTTCAGCCATGGTAGCTTGTTTAGGCTTTAAAAATACAATAGTAGCTTCGATTTTCTGTTTGTCAACACCAATCTGTAAAAATGGTAAAGGATGCAGTAATCTGGGTAAGTAACTTTTAGCAAAAGGAAGGGAACTTTGTGCTCAACAATCAAAGCGCCTTCAACTGATGAAAAAAACAATCACCTTTTTCAGCTTTTTACTTTTTACACTCAGCTCTTTTGCCCAAACCATCGACACTACCCAAACCCCGAGTTTCTTCCGGGGGCAAATCACTGCTACCAACAACGGCATCTCCCTTATTCCCAATTTTTCCCTGAACAAACCCGCAGCCCTATTCGATTTGTCCGTAGGCAAAGGCCGTTTGAGTTTTGACCCCATGTTCCGCTTTGGCCTCGATGGCAAACCCTGGACCTTTATTTTTTGGTTTCGTTACAAATTGGTGGATCAGCGCAAATTCAGCCTCGGCATCGGGGCACACCCCTCCTTTTTGTTCCGCACAGAAACCACCACCATTGCTGGAATAAGCAAAGAAACGCTGACTTCCCAGCGCTATGTGGCCTGGGAAGCCTCACCCACTTACCGACTCAACAAAAATGTGGCATTGGGCTTCTATTACATCGGTTCCCACGGTTTGACCAGAGACCTGCTCCAATTGAGCAATTTTGTAGCGGCCAGAGCCATCTTTACCAATCTGAAATTGGGTTCACACTTCAACTACTCTTTTTCGCCCCAAGTCTATTTCCTGCAACAGGACAAACTTACAGGGACTTATTGGAATGCCAGTTTTGGCCTGGCCAAAAACCATTTTCCACTTACCTTCTCAGCCATTATCAGTCAAAAAATCCAGTCGGAAATTCCTGGAAAGGATTTTTTGTGGAGCCTTGGACTGGTGTACAACATCAACAATACTTATTTTAAAACCAGCGCTTTGACCCGGCATTAGTTCCACTTGTTATTCACTTGTTAAAACTTCTCGTGCCATCGCATCTCAAGCGTATTTTCCCTATTTTTGCAGCACCAAAAAATATTCTCTCAAAAATCATCAACCATGAAAAACGTATTCGCTGCATTTCTGACCTTCGCCTGCCTGTTTTTTGCCCAAACCCTGATGGCACAAACGGCCAATGCCCCTAAGGATGAAGTAAAAGTAGTTTCGGTAAAAGTGAGCGGCGTTTGCTGCAACGGTGACCTGGCCACCATCAAAAAGAAACTGGTCAACCAGGAAGGTGTCGATGCGGTAACTGCTGGTGATGCCAAAAAAGAAGCAACCAACATCAAGGTGACTTACCACCCAGGACTTATTTCTGAAGCCAAAATCCGTAGCTTGATTGAAAAAACCGAAGGTTGTGAAAAACCTGGGGATCTGCCATACAAAGTGAAAGCGCTGACGTATTTGTAACTGCTATCAATTTTAAGGTTTATTACCTGAGGTGAGTCTATGGTGTCTAAAGTTTCTTAGGTGGTGGAAAAGAAAAAATCTGCGGAGCAAAGCATTCTTTCACCCAAGAAACCTCAGGCACTTAAGGAATCACCTCAGTAGTTATCTTACCTAGGTAAGGATTATTTTTGTTACTCTGAGTCCTCTGGTTCGCTTTTCCCCAAGCAATCCCATTGGTAAAATCACGCTTCCATGCGCTTTCTTCTACTGCTCATTTCCCTTTTCCCCTGCGTCCTTTCCGCCCAAAGCATCAAAGGCAAGATCTTTGGCCAAACTCCCTCCGGCAATGAAATTCTGCCCGGAGCCACCCTCACTTTGGTAGGTAGCACCCAAGGCGCAGTGAGCAATGAATTTGGCGTATTCGAAATCTCGGTACCGACCGACGCCGACCCTCGACTGGTCGTCTCATTTTTAGGCTTCAAAACCGATACCGTAGCCATTGCAGGCCGTACCTATTTTTCGATTTACCTCAGTCCCGACCCCAAAAACCTGGAAGCCGCCACCGTCGTTGCCCAGCAAGGCGGTTCCTTCATCTCAGCCCTGCAAGGCATCAAGGTTGAAGTCATCAACCAAAAAGAACTCACCAAGGCAGCCTGTTGTGACTTGGCAGGTTGTTTTGAAACCCAGGGCACCATTCAGGCCCAAACCACCAACCTCCTGCTCAACAGCAAGGAACTCCGTATTCTGGGCTTGTCCGGTGTTTACAACCAAATTCTGGTCGACGGTATGCCCATGATCCTGGGCAACAGCTTCACCTATGGCATTAGCAGCATCCCCGGCACTTTGGTGGATCAGATTTTTGTAGCCAAAGGTGCCAATTCCGTTTTGCAAGGTTTTGAAAGCATCAGTGGTCAGGTCAACGTAGTCCTGAAAGAACCCAAGCCCGACAAAGAAAAAATCCTGCTCAACGCCTACCTCAATTCCTTTGGGGAAAAACACCTCAACGCCAATTTTTCAACCAGCCTGGGTAAAAACTGGCAAAGCCTGACTTCCCTGCATCTCGTACAACCCGCCAGCAAACGCGACCGCGATGAAGATACTTTTTTGGACATGCCCTTGCTGAGCCGTTTGGCCATTTACCAAAAATTCACCCTGGGCGATGAGCAAACGGAAGGCTGGAGCAGCAAAATTGGCCTGCGCTACCTGGACGAAAAACGCATCGGCGGGCAAACTACTTTTGATGCCAAAAACGACCAAGGTTCCACCCAGGTCTATGGCCAGACCGTGCAGTACCAACAACCCGAACTGTATACCAAAACCGGCTTCCGTTTCAACCCCCAGTCCAAAATATCCCTGATTGCATCGGCTTTCCAGCACCAGCAATCGGCCTGGTTTGGCGTCACCCAATACAACTCCCAACACCTGAATGCCTACGCCAACCTGCAATACGAACAGCTCTGGGCGCAAAAACACGACCTGAAGTTTGGCTTCAGTTACCGACACCTCAACCTGGACGAAAGCATCCGTTTTTCCAACAACGACCTGAAGCGCACCTTTGCTGGCGACTACCTGCGGCAGGAACGCACCCCGGGCCTATTTGCCGAAAACGTATTCAATTTTGAAAATTTCAGTATCATCACCGGAGCCAGAATGGACCACCACCGGCAATTTGGCTGGCAGTTTGTACCACGCCTAACCCTGCGCTACAACGCGGGCGATGCCACGGTAATCCGCGCCAATGTGGGCCGTGGTTTGCGCTCGGTCAATTTATTTGCCGAAAATGTGTCCTTGCTGATCAGTTCCCGCGACATTCGTTTTGCGGAGCCCCTGGAGCTGGAAAGAGCCTGGAACTCGGGGATCAACCTTACCCATACGGCTACGGGGGAGAACCTGGTGGCTACTTTTTCGGTAGATTTTTACCATACCCGTTTCCAAAACCAGATTTTCCCGGATTACGATTCCAATCCGGGTTTGGCGATCATTCAAAACTACCGCAGCCCATCGGTTTCCAATGGGTTTCAGTTTGATGCCAAATTTGTGTTGTCGAAAATTTTTGAGGCCAAGTTTGCCTACAACTTTTTGGACGTGTATCGCCCCACGATTGAAGGGCCAGTTTATTTGCCGTTTAATGCCCGCCACCGGGTGGTCGGCGCTTTTTCCTATGAGCCCAAAAACAAGGAATGGCATGCTGATGTGAACCTGCACTGGATGGGCCCGCAGCGGCTGCCGGATACCAAATCTTTGCCGGAGAACTTACGGCAGCCCGAGTTTTCCCGCGCTTTTTCGGTGACCAATGTGCAATTCACCAAGGTTTGGAAAAAGCTGGATGTTTATGCAGGCTGTGAAAACCTCTTTGATTTCCGCCAGATTCGCCCCATCATCAATTGGCAAAATCCTTTTGGTGAGTATTTTGATACGGCTTTTGCCTGGGGACCTACGCGGGGAAGAGAGTTGTACGTGGGGGTGAGGATGAGGCTGTGAAACTGCTTCAAAATTCCAAACAACCAGGAAACAAAAATCACCAATCCCCCAAATCCCAAACCCTGCTTTGCTACGTATATTTGTGCAGTACCATAGCACATGAAAAAAGCAAGCATTTGGATTCTTTTACTGGTTTATTTTACAGCATCCTGTGTGGAGCTGCTGCCAGTATTGAAGGACATGTTTGCGCACCTTTTTTGGCATCATCATCACCTGGAGCACGTTCACCACGGGGATAAAGACCATAGTCACGTCGGGGAGGAGATTGTTCAGTTGTTGAAATTCGAT
Organism: Haliscomenobacter sp.; assembly: GCF_033763495.1. GTDB lineage: Bacteria > Bacteroidota > Bacteroidia > Chitinophagales > Saprospiraceae > Haliscomenobacter. The sequence continues at coordinate 71,726 of NZ_JANRKL010000030.1, forward strand.
AAAGGGGGAGCTGAGGCCATCTCCGCAGTTCCGGATTACAAGTTTAGTTTATCGTTGCATATAGGTTCCGCAGTCCTTGTATTGACAAGCTTTCGGTCCATTTTAGGACAGCTTGTTGCCATCCCTACGTTTCGCTTCAATCTTCTAAGTGGTGTAGGGCAAGTTGTTTTTCTTCCTCCCGAGCAAGCCTAATTTTTAAAACACAGCTGTCTTCTATTAAAAATCTACCTTCCTCGGCAAGGGGCAAGGATGAATGTTTTTTGCCAAACACCTAGTGTAGGAGTATCACTTGTGGACACTTCTGACTTAGTCAAAATATTGTACAATGAAAAAGTTTTTTAGCTCAAAAACGGCCATTTTAGGCTTGCTTTTGGTGCTCAACACAAGCCTCCTTTGTGCACACGACATCATCGGACGGGTGCTCAATGCCCAAACGGGTGAAGCCATCGCAGGCGCCACCATATTTATTCCAGCGCTACAAAAGGGTACCACCACCAACGAATTGGGGGCCTTCAGCATCCAAGACCTGGACGGGGATCAATACGAATTAAGCATTTCTTATGTGGGCTTTATGACCCAAAATGTGCAGGCCAATACCAGTGAGTCCCTGGATATTCGCCTGGAGCCTACGGTGCTCGACCTAAGTGAATTTGTGGTGAACAATCAACGCGATCTGGGCAAAACCATGACCCTGATCAACAAAATTGACTTGGAATTGCGCCCCACCCGTTCTTCACAGGACGTACTGCGGATGATCCCAGGGCTTATCACTGCCCAACATGCGGGCGGAGGTAAAGCCGAACAAATTTTTTTGCGCGGCTTTGACATCGACCACGGCACCGACATTCGGGTTACGGTAGACGGCATGCCAGTCAATATGGTCAGCCACGCCCACGGGCAAGGTTATGCCGATTTGCATTTTTTGATCCCCGAACTGATCGACAACGTCGATTTTAACAAAGGGCCATACTACACCCAGCAAGGTGATTTTACCACAGCCGGCTATGCCAACTTCAATACCCGCAATGCCCTGTCGCGCAGTTCCATCAAGTTGGAAACTGGTCGATTCGACACCTATCGGGCCGTTGGGCTTTTGGATTTGTTGGGTAAAAATGCCAGTAGCCAGCAAAATGCCTATTTCGGCTCCGATCTGACCTTCAGCAATGGGCCTTTTGAAAGCCCCCAGAATTTCAACCGCATCAACCTGATGGGCAAGTACCACGGCTTGATTGGCTCGGATCAGGTGCTTACGGTTTCTTTTTCTACTTTCAGCAGCCGTTGGGAAGCATCGGGGCAGATTCCAGACCGAGCGGTGCGCAGTGGCCTCATCAGCCGCTTTGGTGCCATCGACGACAATGAGGGGGGCAATACCAGTCGTACCAACGCGAACATTCAATTGCTCAAAACCCTGGAGAATGGCGATGTACTGCGCAACCAGTTTTATTATGTCAAAAACAAATTTCAACTCTTCTCCAATTTTACCTTTTTCCTCAATGACCCGGTCAATGGGGACGAAATTCGGCAAACGGAGGACCGGGATATTTTTGGCTACAACCTTTCGTACAGCGCAGAACGCAAGTTAGGCGGACTATCCTTGCGCACGGAAGCGGGCTTAAACATCCGCTACGACAAAACCAAAGGGACCGACCTGGCCCGGACACTCAAGCGCAACACCCTGATCAGTTATGCAGCTTTGGGGGATATTGACCAATTGAATGCTGCGCTCTACGTGGATGAAATACTGAAGTTGAGTGATCGCTTTACAATCAATGCAGGTTTGCGTTTCGACCAGTTCAGCTTCGGTTATGTCAACCTGCTGGACAGTCTGTACGATCACCCCGTGGTAGCTGCCAATACCGTCAGCCCCAAGTTGAATTTTTATTACAATGCAAGTCCGAGAGTACAGCTTTACCTCAAGTCGGGCATTGGCTTTCACTCCAATGATGCTCGGGTGGTGGTTCCACAAAATGGGGTTGAAATCCTTCCCAAGGCTTATGGCGTGGACTTTGGCGCTTTTGTCAAGCCCTTGCCCAATCTGTTTTTGAATGTAGCTGGCTGGTTTCTTGACCTGGATCAGGAATTTGTATATGTGGGTGACGAAGCCGTAGTTGAACCTTCGGGCAAAACGCGCCGTTATGGCTTTGACCTGTCGGCGCGGTATCAGGCAACGAAGTGGTTGTTTGTCGATATGGACCTGAACTACACCCGGCCGCGTAGCCGGGAAGGGGCCGAGGGAGAGAACTACATTCCATTGGCACCCACCTTCACCAGCATTGGGGGCCTTACGACCAAATTTGCGAAGGGTTTGAACGGCAGTATCCGCTACCGTCATGTTGCCGACCGCCCAGCCAACGAAAACAATACCGTAACTGCTCTGGGGTACACGCTGCTGGATGGGGGGCTCACGTACACTGCCCGCAAAGCGGAATTCGGCTTGTCGTTTGAAAACATCCTGAATGTGGACTGGAACGAGGCGCAGTTTGATACGGAAAGCCGCTTGTTCAATGAGCTGAATTCGGTATCGGAATTGCACTATACGCCGGGGACGCCGTTTTTTGCGAAGTTTAGTGCGACGTTCTTTTTTTAGGGCAAGAGCGATTGGTTCTGATATCAACCCCTACGGGTAGGCTGTTCAGAATTAGAAAAAAAGTTCCCCCCGTTTTACCTTTGAAAAGGTGCTAAAACGAAGGGAACGTGAAAAAAAGTCAAGCTAAAGATATTCCAAAGGGATGGAAAATCAAAGCGATAGAGCGGGGTCAACGCTTAAAAAGCAGTAAAAAGCGGATCAAGGAGTTGACAGCGTCAAGAGATCATTGGCGGCATAAGTATTTTTCGCTTAAAAATGGTCAAAGAGAGGCGAGTAGAAAAGCAAAAAGGCATCAGTATGCTTTATGCTGGGTACAGTTTTGCTTGCGCTGCCATCAATATGGGGGTCTGGGTTTGAGAGCTTGTCGCCATTGCTTGAATTGTATCTATCTGTGCCTAAATATACAAGGACGGGTACCTAGTCATGTAAGTATTCGTAATTGGATCATTAAACAGGGCTATTATCAGGTTCATGATTTGGCCAAGCCAAAGGTAGAATGGGTAATCTGGGTGGATGAAAGCGTAGTCCTGGGTGCAGAATCAATTCTGCTAGTTTTAGGGCTACCGCTGCAAAAATGGCAATTTGAACGTCCTGTTTGTGTAAGGGACACTCATGTTTTGTGGGTGGAATCACGCCAAGGTTGGACCGTACAACAAATACAATCCATCCTACAAAAAGTTAAAGACATGGTTGATGTTCAATATGTAGTGAGTGATCAAGGAATAAATTTATGCAAAGCCTATGCTCAAGTGGGGCTTACGCACATTCCTGATTGCTCACATGTGCTGGCTGGTGGTATGGAAAAGTTGTACAAAAATGATCCCACCTTTGAGTTGTTCATTCGTTGGGCTGCTCAATTGCGAGCTCGCTGGGCCATGAGTCGACAAAAAGTAGCTTTTATGCCCCCCGCACATCGAACTAAGGCCAGATTTGCCAATGTCTTTCCTCTCGTTCGATGGGCTAAAGATGTACTCAATCGACCACAAAACGCCACATTAGTTATCCCGCAAGAAGTCAAAGACGAATGGGCCTTTTTAGATCAACACCGAAGCTTTGTTGAAGAACTATCTTGGATTGATCGCCTCAGTTCAGGCATAGCTAAAATCCTGAAAACCCAAGGTTACAATGATCATTCGCGGGACTTGATCCAACAATGCATCAGTCAAGTTGATTTACCCGATACCGACAAAATACAGGCTTTTAAGGATCACCTAAAAGCCTACCTCGAAAACGTAGAGCAACTGTGGGTATGTTTAGAGAACAAAACTTTGATTTGCTGCTCCGATGTCATCGAAAGCACTTTTGGTAAATTTAAGCTCAAAATCCACCCAAGGTCTCCTTTTGGGATGACCCAATTCCTGCTTTCCTTTGCCAATTTTACTCAAACCTTAAACCTTGATCTCTTGAAAATCGCATTGGAATCTAATACCCTGGAGAAATTGACAAAAGCTGATCCTAACCGGACGTCCTTTTTCAAATTCAAAGCACAATGCTTAGGAAAAAATGGTACGTAGTTTTTGCCCCATTCTGTACAGCCTACCCGAAGGG
>NZ_JANRKL010000031.1:0-29582 GCF_033763495.1 Haliscomenobacter sp.
CATGAAAATCAATTTCTTAGCAAAAAAGGTGTATCTTTGTCCTGGCAAATCGCCATATCACCATTTTAGTTTTTTCCAATGCATACTGGAACAGTAAAGTTTTTCAACGAATCCAAAGGTTTTGGATTCATCGTTGATGATGCCTCAAAGGAGGAATTTTTCGTACACGTCACGGGTTTGGTTGACAAAGTTCGTGAGGGTGACGCTGTCACTTTTAAAGTCGAAAATGGCAGAAAAGGAATGAATGCAGTAGAGGTGAAACTTGCTTAATCGCTGGTTTTAATCTTTGATTGATAAAAATCCTTACCCCCGGCAATCCTCCAATTTTTGTCGGGGGTTTTTATTTTCAGAAATAAAAAAGGGCATTTTGCAGAATCCAGAAATTCTTGCAAAATGCCCTTTTTTATTCATTCAATAATGAGCTGACTACTTCGCTCTCACCAATTGCCCGTTCAAATCTTCCACAACAAAAGCGCCGCTAAATCCGGCCTGTTGCACCCTGCCTAGTGCATTAAATGCCTCTGCAGCTGAATTGTAACAGCACAACAGTTTAATGGTCAAATCCTGACGTGGTCGATCCATAACAGTGCCCATACCCACAAGTTTGCTCCCGTTAAAATTACGCAGATCCCGGTATGCACCCAATTGGATCATGAAGCGACCTCCCGTATTGGTTACTGGTGGATTGGTTATTGGTGGATTGGTAAGCGGTGGATTGGTAAGCGGTGGGTTGGTACTTACGGGTGGATTGCTGGGTGGAAAAGAACTGGTAAGTGATACTCCATCATCGGTTACAATGAAAGCACCGGGGTACCCCATTCGTTTCACATTTTCCAATTGCCGTTGCGCTTCCTCACGAGTAGGAAAATTGCCTACCTTGATTTTATTTTTACCAGCCTCATTTTTGGTATATACGCTGGCAATGCTGCGCAAGTTGCTGAATTTGGACAGGTCAGGTTGGCCAGAAACGGCGGATACCTGAATGGCAAAACCAGCTCGTTCCAACTGGCTGCCTGTATTTCCAGTGTTCCCTGTATTGCCCGTGTTACCAGTTCCAGGGTTGGTGTTCCAGCCGCCATTGCCCAGTGGAACCATGTTCATTACCCCAAGAATGGTGCGGTCAGTACCATTGAGCACATTGATGCTGCGGGTTTCTTCATTGTAATTTGGTGCACTATAAGTAATCGTGTAGGGAGTATTCCGCGACAAACTCAGCACATAATTGCCCGAATAATCCGTAGCAGTACGGGTTATATTGCCCGTGTAGGTATTGCGGGCAGCAATTTGAACATTCGGGATAAATTCCCGGGAATTGCTGTTCACTACACGACCAAAATATTCTTCCCCTGCTTTGGTCAAGGGAATTTCAATGTCGCGATTGGGCGCAAAATAGGCCGACATTGCGCCCCGAAATTGCATGTATCCATCTGCACGTACAGTCACTTCGCACTCGGTTCCTGCACCAACTGGCAAATCGATGTAACCTTGCGCATCGGTCAGAAGGATGTAGTTGCTGACGCCACGCATACAATTGGTCAGGTCTACGGAGGCCCCAGGTAAAGCAATGCCATCGGAACCACTGAACACTCTGATGCGGGTTCTGCCTGTATTGGGGTTACCAGTTCCCGGGTTGGTGCCTGGATTGGTACCGGGGTTCACAACTACATTTGAGCCACCTTTGGTCACCCGATAGATGTCTTCCATACCCACACCACCGCTACGGTTGGAAACCATATAACCAAAATTGCGGTAAGAATCCATAATCATTCCGTAGTCGTCCGCTGAGGAGTTGACAGGTTGCCCCAGGTTGGTTGACTTCAACCAACGGCCTTCTCCTTGCTCCGCCATAAAGACGTCGAAACCACCAAAACCCAGGTGATAATCGGATGCGAAGTACAAATTTATCCCGTCAAAATAAGGTGTGATTTCATCCCCAGGCGTATTCACTGCAGGGCCCAGGTTGATGGGTCTGGACCAGTTGGCGCCTTCCTTGTAAGAGATGTACAAATCCCAGCCACCGAATCCGCCTTCACGATCACTGGCGAAAAACATTGCGTTGCCATCAGGAGTCAGGCATGGAAATCCTGTACGGCCTTTGGTGTCGTTGTTGGTGAATGCGCGCTCGTTGTACCAGGAGCCGTTGAAATTGACATCGGCCAGGATGATGCTCAGATCGAGGCCAGTGCCTGGAATTTGTCTAACTCCAGGTGTAAAATTATTTTTGGTGGTTGCTGCGTTGCGTCCATCCGAAGAAAAAGAAGCTGGGCCAATGCTGAAATCACTGATGCCAGGGCGTACTACAATGGCAGGCTGCAAAGAACCATCGGAACCCATTCCGGCAGAATACAAGGAACTTTTGGTCGAACTAAACGTCTGACCCTCCGTACGCAAGGATGCAAAAATCAATTGATCATTCATAAAGGCCGGACCGAAATCCGAACTCGTGCTGTTGATCCGTTCGGTAATGACCGTATAAGCGGTGGGGATGTTCAGATTCGTTTTTGAAAAATCACAACTTTGCACAAACTGGTTGCCTACCGTTGGATTGACTTTGGCGTAACTTTGGTAATAGACCTTTGCTTCGTCATAACGCCCGAGGCCCTTTAAACAGTGTGCGTACAAAAGTAGTTGGCGGTCTTGATATTTGCGGCTCCGAATCAATTTGAGATAGGTGGCCTCCGCTTCATCGAGGCGGTTGAGCAAGCGATAACATTCTGCCAATTTTCCCAATGCATCGGGATCAGTGGCATCTTTCTCTAAAGCCTGCCGATACACATCGACAGCTGGGGCGAATGCATTAGTTTCATACAATTGGTCTGCCTTGCGCATCAAACCCCGGAAAGTGGTTTGGGCATGCAGGGTGGCCATGGCCAGAAGAAAAAGGAACAGAAAACAAGCTTTCAGATTGTGTGGTCTCATACCAAAGGGATTTGCTGTGGAAAAGTGAGAGTTGGTAAAGGTACCTAGCCCTCAACAGGTAAAAATATTACAAAAAGGAAAATACTGCTAGTTAAAACGTAAAAATTTGAAATAAATAGTATAAAAAAGAGGTGAGTAAACGCTGTTGGGAAGAAAAAAGCACAAATTTTTCTAAAAAAGCACGTCAAAAATCACCAAAGTGCCAAAAACCAGGCTGGCAATCCCATTGGTGGTGAAGAATGCCCGGTTCACTTTGCTCAAATCGTTTGGTTTTACCAGCGTGTGTTGATACAGCAGCATGGTCATAAACACTCCTGCAGCCAACCAGTGCAGCCAGCGAAACTGCTGGTAAAACAAACCTTGTTGCCAACAAGCACAAAGAATCATGGAAGCACTGAGCAGGTGCAGGAACTCCGACAGGCGTAATGCCCCTTTCCGGCCCAAAACAACGGGAATGGAGTTCAGTTGTTGTGTCCGGTCGAACTCTTCATCCTGCAATGCGTAGATGATGTCGAAGCCCGAAACCCAAAACAATACTGCAAAGGAATACAACAATGGAATCCGGTCGAAACCTCCACCAGTGGCCAAATATGCGCCAATCGGCGCAAGAGCCAGTCCCAAACCCAATACAAAATGGCAGAGGTAAGTGAATCTTTTGGTATAACTGTACCCCAAAACAACCAGAAGTGCAACTGGCGAAAGGTAAAAACACAGTGGATTGATGAACCAGGCACTCAGCATAAAAAGCAAGGAATTGGCAATCACAAACAAAAGGGCTGAGCGGGGAGCAATTACCCCGGAAGGAATTTCGCGCACTTTGGTCCTTGGGTTCAACTCATCAATATCCCGGTCCAGGTACCGGTTAAAAGCCATCGCGGCACTACGTGCAAAAATCATACACAATACAACCAGTCCCAGGGTTTTCCAACTGAATCCCGTGTCAGATTGCAAGGTCCCCAAGGTAAAACCCAACAAAGCGAAGGGCATTGCAAAAATGGTATGGCTGAACGTGATCAGAGAGAAGTAGGATCGCATAGAGAAGGTTAAGGGAGGTTTGAGGAGTTGAGGGGGAGTTGCTTATCAGGTAATTAAAGAAGTGCCTATTAATTTTGGCACAGAGTTCTTTTGAGTGACGAGTTCCGAGTACATGAGTAGCGAGTTTTGAAGTGAGCTGCCGCAGCGACTTAGGTCAAGACTATGTATAAATCGCTGCGCCGGCTCACTTCAAAATTCTTACTTTACTTCAAAACTCGCTACTCATGTACTCGGAACTCGTCACTCGAAAATAAAAAATCATCAATTGCTTGATAAGCAAATTGCCTCAAGTCTATTGTTGTTTCGCCGCAGCTGGGTCCTCTTCCACCTCACCTTCCATATAGCAGTAAGTTTCTGGTGGGTTGGTATTGGCTACGATGGTAACCCGTTTGCTTTGGCCACCAAACTTGCCTGAAGAATCGAACACTACGACCATTTCACCTGTCTTACCGGGAGCGATTGGTTCTTTTGGCCAACTAGGGGTTGTACAACCACAAGATGCTTTGGCATCAGCAATGATCAGAGGTTCCTTGCCAGTGTTTCTGAACTTGAATACGTGACGCGCTTTGGCACCAGCTTTGATTTTGCCAAAATTGAATCGGTCACCTCCCAGGAACTCGATCGACGTCACGGGACCAGATGGAACCTCGGTGCTTTGTGGTTGCTCTGCAGTAGCTTCGATGGGTTGTACCTCGCCAGTTACCGCTGCCTGAGCTTCTTCGCGAATTTCCTTATCCTTGTTGTTCTGACAGGCGAAGACTGCCGCTGCCAGCAACAAAATCATGCTTGCTTTTTGAATAGCCTGCAACATTTTTGTGAGTTTTATGATGAAAAACTAAAGAACTGTTCAAAAGGTTTAAACCAATTCCCTTTTAGCGGGCAAATTTAATGAAAAATAGCTACTTCGTGCGCGAATTGATCCACATTACAAAGTCGTTAACACCCTTTGCATTCAGGCATTGAGCCGCACTCAATGCACCTTTGCGGGCGGATAAAACACCGTAATGAATGTCGTGAATACCTTGTCTACTATGTGCATCCGGATTGATCGAAATGAGCACCCCTTTATCCAAAGCATAAGGAATCCAGGTCCAGTCCAGATCGAGTCGATATGGGCTGGCATTCAACTCAATCGCTACTCCATTGGCGGCACAGGCATCGATCACTTTTGGGTGGTCCAGCGGGTATCCCTGGCGGGAAAGCAACAAACGCCCGGTTGGGTGCCCCAGGATTCTGGTATAGGGATTTTCAACAGCTTTAATTACTCGTTGGGTGGCCTTGGCCTCGTCCATGCGCAAATTGGAGTGAACCGAAGCAATGATCACTTCAAATTTGGCTAAAATGTCCTCGGGGTAATCCAGGGAGCCATCGTTGAGGATGTCACTTTCAATGCCCTTAAAAATGCGGAAAGGGGCCAGTTCACCATTAAGTACATCTATCTCCGCCATTTGGTTGAGTACTCTTTCGGGTTGTAGACCATTGGCGTAAAAGGCCGATTTGGAGTGATCACTCATCACTAAGTACTCATAACCTTGGGCTTTGCTGTATTCGGCCATTTCGCGCAGGGTATTGATCCCATCGCTGTAGGTAGAGTGGCTATGTACAACCCCTTTAATGTCCTGGCTTTCTACCAGAACAGGAACCGGGCGGGTCAAGCCCCAGGCCTCCTCGCGCAATTCAGCGGGGATAAACGTTTGATTGACTTTGGCAAAAACAGCGGCTTCCTCGTCCAAATCCCGGAAATCCTGGTCAGGGTATTTTTCCAAAAATGCCTGGAGAAAGGCTGGCGCAGCTGAATATTTGAATTGTTTGGAGCCAAACTCAGCAGCAGCACATTGAAAAACCCGAACCGGATATTCATTGATGGACAATGCACTGGTACAATCTGCCTGGCTTTGGATATTTTGTAACCCAATTTGGGTTAAAACCGATCCTATCTCGGTTTTGGTGCCTAGCAATAAATCTATGGATTCAAGCACATTGGCACAACGCCGAAAAGCACCAGTGAATTCGATTTTTACCTCGGGCAATACTTTTTGTAGGGCTTCCCGTATTTGAAGCCCTTCTTTTTCCAGGGTGGCGAAGTGGAACTGATTGCGCGATTTGAGGAAATACTGCAATTGCTGTCGAAGCTCGTTTTGGGTTTTTTCGCCAAAACCTTTCAACTCAAGCAGGCGGTTTTCATTGACGGCGTACAACAACTCGCCTATGGTTTCAATACCCAATTCTGACCAAATAACTTTGATTTTTTTAGGGCCAAAACCTTTGATGTGCAGCATTTCCTGCACTCCTTCCGGCGTTTTGTCGAGGTATTGCTGGAGGGTACTCATTTTGCCCGTATCCAACAATTCGCGGATTTTTTCGGCGATGGCTTGCCCTACCCCTTTGATGGCGCCGATGTCTGTCGCAGACATTTCGGTAAGTGGCCGCTCCAGTTTCCGGAGGGTCAGGTAAGCATTTTGATAGGAGCGAATTTTGAAGGGGTTTTCGCCGTGCAATTCTATGATGTCGCCAAGGAACTGAAAAACTTTGGCAATTTCCTTGTTGGACATAGCCGGGTGTTTTATGCAGTGAAATACTCAATGATGGTGCGTACTTGGGCTTCCGCAAAAAGATCGATGATGTTGTCGTCCATCAACAATAGAGCATCCTCGTAGTTGTCGAAAAAAAGGTGCTCGACCAAAATGGCGGGCATATTGGTTTTGCGCAGAATATAAAAGTTGGCTTCATTGTCGTGCTCACTACCGCTGGGGGTGGTCCGCATGTTAATCGAGGTGCCTTTAGGGTACAATGTCCGCAAGGAATTGACATTTTTCCAGTGAATGGAAGCGACTTTATCGGATTCAGTGACTCCAGGCGAAGTATAAATCTCGAACCCCCTTGCCGTATGGGAAGTGAAAGCATTGGCATGAGTGGAAATAACCAAGCTGCGCTCAAACTTCCGGCCATACCAATTGGCCATATCTACCCGGTGCTGTAGGGAATTGTCCAGGTAGTCATGGTGCAAGGGCATGTAAGTGATGCCCAAACGATCCAGTTTCCGCATCACCTGATTGGTCAACACCCGGTTCCATACTCCTTCGAAAAAAGTACTTCCCTGATGAAAAGTCCCACGGGCATGGCGAAACATCTTGGCAGGCGCAGTCGTGTACTCTCCGGCGCGGTTGAGCCCGCCGTGGCCGGCGTCGATAAAGATGATGGTATTGGGAAACATAGGTGTTGGTTTTTAGGGTTTCTACCAGAGTCATTCCGCATTTTTGAAAGCCAAAATCTGGTAAAATCAATCCAATGATCCGGTTTGTCCTTTCAAAAATCCGGGATGACTCTGGTTGGAATTTTTTTTATTATGCTTGCGCCTTCGGCGTACTGAAATTCAGGGGAAACGGAGGTTGTTCTTGCTCGTCAATTGCCCCAAACTGGGCCTCATACCGTTTGACATTGTCTGCCAGGGCCCGCATCAGGCGTTTGGCATGATCGGGAGTTAAGATAATGCGAGCTTTTACCTTAGCCTTGGGTACGTTGGGTACCAGTCTTACAAAGTCAACAACAAATTCTGAATGGGAGTGTGAAATAATTGCCAGATTGGAGTAGGTCCCCTCTGCGATATCTTCAGGCAATTCGATGTTGATCTGGTTTGGATTGTTCTTATCGTCCATTGTGGATGTTTTTGAAAGTTGAGGGAGGTTGGGAAGTTAAGTACCGGTCGCTGAGCGTAGCCGAAGCGCAGGGTACTTAACTCCTCAACCTTCTCAACTATTTTTTGGTTTTTGTTCCCTTCGCCGGCGCTTTTTTTGCAGCAGCCTTTTTTGCTGGCGCTTTTTTTGCAAAAGCATCGGGAACTTGTTCTTCAATTATTTTTTTCACTTCTTCAAGCGAAAGCAATGCTGCATCTTCGGCCTCCATTTTTTTACCATCGAGCCGTGGCAATTTCAGCATGTCTTTTTTAAAACGAATGAAAGGCCCCCAACGACCATTTTCAATGCTGATTTTTTCATCAGGCCAGTTCAGGATGAAGCGGTTGGCTTCTTTTTCCATTTTGGCTTCAATGAGTTCGTGCATCTCCTCAGGGGTCAAGGTATCGAGGTTGTACTTTTTGGGTACATTAATAAAGGTGTCATTCCATTTGATGAAAGGCCCAAAACGACCAGTGCCTTTGGTAATGGGGAACCCTTTATAGGTTGCTACAGGGGCATCGATTCTCTCTTTTTCCAAAATCAGCTCCATCGCCCTTTCCATACCCACACTCAAGGGGTCTTCACCTTTGGGAATCGAAATGAATTTCTCCCCAAAACGGACATAGGGGCCATAACGGCCAGTACCCACGGCCACTTCCTGTCCTTTGTAATCACCCAAAATTTTCGGCAACTCAAACAGTTTCATTGCTTCCTCCATTTCGATGGTATCGATGGATTGGCCAGGTTTGAGGTTGGCATAACGGGGTTTTTCACCCGGAATCAGTTCTTCAGGTGTGCCAATTTGAACCACTGGTCCCAGGCGGGTCATGCGGGTGAGGACGGAGTATCCAGTGCCTTCCTCTTTGCCCAAAACCCTTTCCCGGGTAGGGCGGTCGGCATTGGCCATGGTTTCTTCTACCACTTCGTGAAAGGGCCAATAGAAGGTTTCCAACATTTTGGTCCACTCCCGACTACCGCCAGCAATGTCGTCGAACAACTTTTCGATTTCGGCAGTGAACTTGTAGTCCATGATTTTATCAAAATGTTGGTCTAAAAAGTCACTCACCGTGGTACCCATATCGGTTGGAAACAAACGGCCTTTGATGACCCCGGTCATTTCCGACAACTCTTTTTTGCTGATCTGGGCATCCTTAAGGGTCAATTCGCGGTATGGGCGTGGGTTACCATCACGGTTTTCTTTCACCACATAACCACGGCCTTCTTCCATGATTTTGCTAATGGTAGGTGCATAGGTAGAAGGACGACCAATGCCCAGTTCTTCCAGTTTTTTGACCAATCCTGCTTCGGTGTACCGAGCAGCCGGACGAGTGAATCGCTCGGTGGCAGTCATAAAGTTAAGCGGCAACAATTGCCCAACCTTCAATGGAGGCAAAACGCCGTGCTCTTCGTCTTCCTCTTCATCGTCGTTGGACTCGAGATAGACCTTCAAAAAACCATCAAATTTCAATACTTCACCTTCGGCCTGCAATTTTGCTGCGGGTTGGGTAGAGATACCAATGTCAACTACGGTTTTTTCCAGTTCTGCCTCCGCCATTTGTGAGGCAATGGTGCGTTTCCAGATCAGTTCGTAGAGGCGCTTTTCGTCGCGATCTCCTGGAATGACCTGGTTTTCAATATAAGTTGGACGAATCGCTTCGTGAGCTTCCTGGGCGTTGGCTGATTTGTTTTTGAAGCGGCGGATTTCGACGTATTGTTTACCAAATTGTTTTTCAATTTCCTGGGCAATCGAAGCAATGGCCGATTCGCTCAGGTTAATCGAATCTGTACGCATATAAGTGATAAAACCCGCTTCATACAACTTTTGTGCAGTCACCATGGTACGGTTCACCGAAAAGCCCAATTTGCGGCTGGCTTCCTGCTGCAAAGTAGAAGTAGTAAAGGGTGCAGTGGGGCGGCGTTTGAGCGGCTTGACCTCGATGCTGCGGATTTTGTATTCGGCACCGATGCATTTTTTGAGGAATGCTTCAGCGTCACCTTCCGTTTTGAGGCGATCAGGGCCTTCAGCTTTTAGCCCTACCGTACGACCTTGTTCATTTTTTACATTAAATAAGGCGTCAATTTTGAAGTAAGGTTCGGACTTGAAATTGTTGATCTCCCGTTCTTTTTCCACCACCAACTTCACAGCTACGGATTGAACCCGGCCTGCGGAAAGTTTACCTTTGACTTTTTTCCACAAAATTTCAGACAGTTCAAAGCCCACCAAACGGTCTAAAACCCTTCGGGCTTGTTGGGCATTGACCAGGTTCAGATCAACTGTACGGGGTTGTTTAACCGCTTTTTCAATGGCGGGTTTGGTGATTTCGCGAAAGACAATGCGTTTGGTCGATTTGGGATCCAGGCCCAACACTTCACACAAATGCCAAGAAATGGCTTCTCCTTCACGGTCCTCGTCCGTTGCCAGCCACACCTCATCAACCTTCTTGACCCAATCTTTTAACTCTTTAACTACCTTGTGCTTCTCTGGAGATATGGTGTATTTAGGCCGAAAACCATCCTTTACATCCACCGCCTGATTGCCCTTGTCAAGGTCTCGCACGTGACCATAGCTCGAACGCACCGTAAAATCCTTTCCCAGGTACTTTTCGATCGTTTTGGCCTTTGCTGGCGACTCTACAATGAGCAAGTTCTTCGACATATTGTTTCGTTTTAAAAAGGATTCGTTTTATTTCGACGGGACAAAAGTATAAATTTTAGAAAAAAAAAAGATAAAACATCCGCATGCACACGCACACCCTCAGCTTGTCCTGGCGTATCTTTACCGCTTTGAAACGAAAAAGAATGAAAAACATATACGTTGCTGCAACCAGCCAACATGTTGGCAAAACCACTACTACATTGGGTTTGGTCGCCAATTTCATTGAAAAAGGTTTTAAAACTGGCTATTGTAAACCTGTTGGACAGCAGCACGTAACCATTAACGGAATTACTGCGGATAAAGATGCAGTGTTGTTTTCCGAAGTAACCGGATTTGAAATCATTCCTGATTTGCACAGCCCGGTGATCATTGGCCGGGGAGTGACCAAAGATTTTCTGGATCACCCGGATCATTATCACTTTGAAGAAAAACTCCTCGCAGCCAAAAAAGTTTTAAGTGAACAATACGACATTGTGGTGTATGAAGGCACCGGGCACCCAGGGGTAGGCAGTATTGTCAACCTGAGCAATGCCAAAGTTGCCAAAATCCTGGATGCTGGTGTCATTATGGTGGTGGAAGGAGGCATTGGCAGCACCATTGACATGTTGAACATGTGTGCAGCCCTGTTCAGAGAAGAAAATGTGCCTATTGTGGGAGTGATTGTAAACAAAGTCAGGATGGAAAAAATGGATGAAACCAGATTTTACTTGCAGCGCAAGTTGGATCAGATGGGTTATCCACTTTTGGGACTCCTGCCTTATGAACAATCCCTGTCTCTTCCCATCATGGAAATGATCCGCAAAGCGGTTGATGGCAAAATCCTGATGAATGAAGACTGCATGAACAATAAAGTCGAAGACATCATTGCTGGCTCGCTAGTGGATGTAGATGAATTTCATAAGTTTGAAAACCTCCTCTTGGTCACCAGTTCCATTCGCCTCAATCAAGTCATTGAAAAAGTGGAATCGGTAGCCAGAATGAAAAATTTAAAAACTTCCCCCTTGTCCGGGGTGATTGTGACCAGTGATGGGCGGCATCACCGCTGGCTGGATTTGGCGGATTTGAACCACCCTTATTTTTCCAAACACAAAATTCCAGTCATCACCACCACTTTGGATACGTATGGGTCCGTGGTGAAAATCACCCGCATCGAGGTCAAGATCAATAACCGTACTCCCTGGAAAACCAAACGTGCCGTTGAATTATTCCACGAGCATGTTGACTTTGATAAATTGCTTAAAAGTTATGAGTGATGAATGGTGAGTGATGAATTTAATGGGATGTAATTCCGACATTAAATCATTACTCAGCCACCAATTCATCATTCATCACTCCTCACTTATAATTTACAAAATCGTGCTAACCGCAATCTCTCCCATCGACGGCCGCTATGCCGATAAAACTGCCGCCCTGAGTAACTTTTTCTCCGAATACGCGCTGATTCGATACCGCGTATTGGTAGAAGTGGAATATTTTATTGCCCTGGTGCGCTACCCTCTGCCGCAATTGGCTTCTTTTCCGGAGGAAAGAATAGCTGATTTGACGCGCATCAGCAATCAAATGACGCTGGAAGATGCCCAACGCATCAAAGACATTGAGCGCATCACCAACCATGACGTAAAAGCAGTGGAGTATTTTTTGAAAGAAAAATTTGACCAGTTGGGTTTGCAACGCTACAAGGAGTTCATCCATTTTGGTCTGACCTCTCAAGACGTCAACAATACCGCCATTCCCCTCTCCACCCGCCATGCGTTAGAACAGGAATATTACCCCGGTTTGGGAAAGGTGCGCAATGAACTGGCCACGATGGCCGAAACCTGGGCTGACATTGCCATGTTGGCCCGCACCCATGGGCAACCAGCCTCCCCTACCCGACTAGGTAAAGAAATCCAGGTCTTTGTTGCTCGTTTGGATCAGCAACTGGAATTGCTGAAAGCCATCCCCCACAGTGCCAAATTTGGTGGGGCGACCGGCAATTTTAACGCGCATTATGTAGCCTATCCCAACATCGACTGGCAACAATTCGCCTGGGCTTTTTTGCACGATGATCTGGGCCTGGAGCGCTCTGAGCCAACCACCCAAATTGAGCATTACGATAACCTGGCCGCGCAGTGTCAGGCACTCATGCGCATCAATACCATTTTGATTGATTTGTGCCGTGACATTTGGACCTACATTTCGATGGAGTATTTCAAACAAAGGGTAGTTGCCGGTGAGGTGGGTTCTTCTGCGATGCCGCATAAAGTCAATCCTATAGATTTTGAAAATGCGGAGGGCAACCTCGGTTTGGCCAATGCTGTTTTCACCCATTTGGCGGAAAAATTGCCGATTTCCCGCCTACAACGAGATTTGACGGATAGCACCGTACTGCGCAATCTGGGAGTGCCTTTTGCACACACCTTGATTGCTTTTCAATCCATCCGCAAGGGTTTGGGTAAATTGGTACTCAATGAGGCTCAATTGCGCCAGGACTTGGAAGACAACTGGATGGTGGTAGCGGAAGCGATTCAAACCATCCTGCGCCGCGAAGCCTACCCCGAGCCCTATGAGGCACTGAAGGCCCTCACTAGGGGCAAGGCTAAAATAACGGCGGAGGACATTCATGCCTTTATTGATACCTTGGAGGTGAGTCAGGCGATCAAATTTGAATTGCGGAACATTACACCCTGGAATTATACGGGCAGATAAAACCTGCTTAGGTGCTTCTTAAGTGCCTCAGGTTTCTTAGGTGGTGAAATTAATACCTTGTTTCGCAAGGCTTTTTCTTTTTCACCACCTAAGGAACTGAAGACACCAGAGAGGCACCTTAGTTTACTTCTTCTTCCCCCCATTCCGCACCAAATACGAAAAACTCAACATCACATACCGCGACAGCGCGTTCACCTGTTCATCCACCAGGGTATTCAACTGAGCATTGCGGCTGACTCCTTGATTGCGGCCAAGCAAATCATAAGCGGAAAGACGCAACTGGCCTTTTTTGCCTTCCAAAACATAAGCGCTAAAAGAGGCATTCCAAATGGGCAAACTGCGTTGAAATCCATCGCCCAAACCACTGTACACGATGTAATTGAATTGTGACTCCACACTGAATTTTTCCTTGCCAAAAGGTTTGCGCAGGTAGGAACCAAAGGTATTTTGTAAAAAATTGCGGTTCAATTCCGCATTGGTGGAATACGTATTGGCCGTAAAGTTCATTCTGCTGCTGATCGACCATTCCCATTTTTTTTGTTTCTGGTTGGTGATGGACAAACTGGCACCATGCCGCCGCGAATAGGTGGTATTTTGCAAGCGGTTGATGAAAGTCAGGTTGCGGCCAAAGCCGTGATCCGTCCCCATACTGAAGCGGATTCCCCAGACTTTCACCGGAAATACATAATAAATGTTGCTGCTTGTGGAATAATCGTTGCTGACATTTTGGGGCGTGGATTTGGTCACCAATTGTTCATCTACCTCCTGAACCGTCTGGATCTTATCGGTGGTCAATGTCCCATTCAAACTAAACAGGAGAGTAGTCCCCTTTTTGGAATCGAATAAATTGTAACGCAAGGAGCCATTGTAGCGCAACTCTGGCGTGAGGGTGGGGTTGCCAATGTAATACCGCAGGGCATCGGTTACTTCTGGTACGGGTTGCAATTGCCGGATGCTGGGTAAATTCAAGTTTTGATCCAGATTGAAGCTAATCGTTTTGGATTGTTTGGGGCGGTAGGTCAAATTAAAGGAAGGCAACAAATAATCGTAGCGTTGATTGACCGCTGCTTCTTGTAAAAACAGACCACCCCGCAAAAAAGTGTTTTCCCAACGTACCCGGGCCCCAAAGTCCAGTTTTTTATAATCCGCCTGAACGCCTAAAGTGGTGTTGTGGCGAAATACGTCACTCAATAAATGGTTGCTTTGCTGCTCATTGAGCAACAACTGTCCTGAATCTTGAACGTCCGAAACCAAGCGTTTGTCGTTGTTGACCGAAGCACGATAATTGTACGTTGTGTGCAGGGAAAAACGTTTGCTCAGGGGCTCGCTAAAAG
This sequence comes from Haliscomenobacter sp., assembly GCF_033763495.1. Classification (GTDB taxonomy): domain Bacteria; phylum Bacteroidota; class Bacteroidia; order Chitinophagales; family Saprospiraceae; genus Haliscomenobacter. The sequence continues at coordinate 14,307 of NZ_JANRKL010000031.1, forward strand.
AAATTTGTGCACTCCAGTTTTCGGAATCACTCCCTGTATTGCGTTCCTGTTGAATCAACACTTCCCGTTCAGCCGCCGTGGCGGTGGCAAAAAAGAAATTCCGCGATTGGTTGGTGGATAAATTTTGGTTGTCATTGGTATCCCAATCCAGGTCGAGGTTCAGGTTGCGGCCCTTTTTCCCTAATCGTTTGCGAAAGGTGAATTCCAGGTTGCCACCCAGGTTTTCACTTTCACCCCGGTTGGTCCGCATGCTGGTATTCCGAGGCCCGGTTGACAGATCACTGGCGAGGGATTGGAAATCAAAAACATTGTTGCCATTGCGCATGGACATGCCCCCGACCAATCGAAAGCCCCATAAGGTATCTCTGCGATTGGATTCAAAAGTAAGATTGAGGTTTTGATTGAGGCTAAAGTTGTCGCTTTGGCTGGTGTCCTGATTGATGATGGTCTGATTTGCCAGGTAGCGCTCCACCCTGGCGATTCGATCCAAATTCCGATCGGACAAATTCAAGCGGTAATTGCCGTAAATCTGCCACTTGCGGGGCAATTCCTGGGAAAAATTCAAACCGGTATTCACGTTGGTGTTGAGCCCTCCCGAAGGCAAAGCATTGGATTCTGTCAAACCCCGTTCCGACACATCGTTGTTGCCGTTGCGGTTGACGTTGTTGGCCGACAAGGTGCCTGTCAGGCGGCGCTTTGGGGAAAATTTATTCAAGGTGCCCACTGCATCAAATTGTTGCGGAGGGCCCAGACCGAGAGTTGATTTGCCAAAATTGGCCTTTTGCCGATCGGGTTTGGTTTTGATGTTGAGGATTTTTTCCCGTTGCCCATCGTCAATCCCGGAAAATTCCGCCTTGTCGGATTTTTTATCGATGATTTGAATTTTGTCTACCGCATCAGCAGGCAATACCTTGAGGGCCATTTTGATGTCGGTCCCAAAAAACTCCTTGCCATCCACCATGATTTTTTTGATGTCTTCACCCTGCGCTTTGAGGGTACCGTCGGGGTCGAGTTCCATGCCTGGCATTTTTTTGAGCATGTCTTCCACTGCGTCGTGGGCCTGTACTTTGACCAAGTTGGCACTCAGTTCCAGGGTATCACCACGCACGGTGATGGGGATCCGGTTGGCGGTAATTTCGGTGGTTTGCAGGAGATTTTGTTTCGTTTTGAGCTGAATATCGCCCAGGTTGATTTCGCGGGTTCCTTTTTCGATGCTGAGGACTTTTTCCCAGGTTTCAAAACCCAGATAGCTGATTTGCAGGCGATACAAGCCCGGTCGCACCCCCGACAATTCAATCAATCCAGCATCATCACTCAAATCATAGCCGTACAAGGAAGAATCCTGAACAACATACAATGCGGTAGTAGCACGAGGTAGAATTTGACTGCTTGAATCAATGATTTTGCCAAAAATCCGGGTTTGGCCTTGAATCTCGTACCCGGAGGAAACGAGCAAAAAGAGCAGCAAGCAGTAGATGTACTTCATGAATCAATTAATTCGGAGCTGTGTATGACGCCAAAATTACTGTGATAGACAAAGATTGGAATTAAAGTGTTGCAGTGAACCGAAAGGACCGATTGATTTTTGTTGTAAAATATACATTTATTCAGAATTCTATTCCTAAAAAACGAATTCAAGCTTTAACCAAAAAAAAGATGCGCCTCCCCCACTCCTAGCATTGGGGAGGCGCCTTCACATAAAGCCAGTAACTAAACCCATTAATCAGTTATCTTTAAAAGTGAATAGTGAAAAGCAAGTCAACATCACTGTACTCTTATGGGTAACTGGTTTGTCCTGGCGTCAAAAAACATTTTCTTGACTTTTTTTATCTTTGAACGGTTGTGTGCGAATAAGCAAAAGGCAAATTGTAAAATCGACGAAGCATTTTAGCTTGATTATTTTACTTTACTTTTCGCTATTCGCTTTACACTTTTCTCTATTCAAATAATCGTGCCAAAATGAAACCAAGTCGTACTTTTTTTTCATTTTTTCTTTTTTTTCTGCTTTTTCAATCCTTTTTACCATCAATAGGGTATGCCCAAAATACTAGTCAGCCTGGAATTTACCCGATCAGCAAAAGTACCATTGCCGATCGGGCGATGGTGGTTGCCCCACATCCCATTGCTTCCCAGGTTGGCCTCGACATCTTAAAACAAGGTGGAAATGCTGTGGATGCCGCCATAGCTGTTCAGTTTGCCATCGCCGTAGTGTATCCCCGGGCCGGAAATATCGGCGGAGGAGGATTGATGGTGTTGCGCACCAAAGATGGCCAATTCAACGCACTTGATTATCGGGAAAAAGCCCCCGGCAAAGCAGGCCGGGACATGTACCTCGATAGTCTGGGCAATGTGGTGCCACGCCTCAGCACCGAAGGGCATATGGCAGCTGGTGTACCCGGCACGGTGGCAGGAATGATTGCTGCCCATAAAAAATACGGGAAATTGCCCTTCAAAACCCTGATCCAACCGGCCATTGATTTGGCCAAAAAAGGCTACTCCATTACCCAAGGCGAAGTGGATCGCCTCAATGGCAACCAGGCCAATTTCAAAAAGTACAATGCCGATGACAATGCACTGGTCAAAGCTGAACCCTGGAAATTGGGCGATTTGTTGATTCAACCCAATTTGGCTGCCACCCTGGAACGCATCCAGAAAAAGGGCAAGGCTGGTTTTTACAAAGGTCAAACTGCCGATTACATCGTAGCCGAAATGGCCCGGGGGAATGGACTCATTTCGCATAATGACCTAAAAAATTATGCGGCCCGCTGGCGGGAACCGGTTAGCGCCAACTACAAAAATTACCACATCGTATCTATGCCTCCCCCGTCCAGTGGTGGGATCATCATTTTGCAATTGATGAAAATGATGGAACGTTTCCCTTTGGCAGAATGGGGCTTTCAGTCCCTCAACGCAGTCCATGTGATGGCGGAGGCAGAACGCCGGGTGTACGCTGATCGGGCTCAGTACATGGGTGACCCCGACTTTTTCAAGGTACCTCAGGATTCCCTGCTGAACGACAAATACCTGCGTCAACGCATGGCCAACTTCAATCCCACCAAGGCTACCCTCAGTAAAGATATTCTGGCCGGAGATTTCCGCAGCATCAGTAAGGAAAGTTTTGAAACGGAACACACCTCCGTGGTAGATGCCGAAGGCAATGCGGTAGCAGTTACGACCACCTTGAATTCCAATTTTGGCAACAAAGTAATGGTGCACGGTGCCGGCTTTTTGCTCAACAACGAAATGGACGATTTTAGTGCCAAAGCAGGTGTGCCCAATCAATTTGGCCTGGTGGGCAGTGAAGCCAATTCGATTCAGCCCAACAAACGAATGTTGAGCGCCATGTCGCCAACCATCGTGGAAAAGGATGGGCAATTGTTTTTGGTGATTGGTGCACCGGGCGGCTCAACCATTATCACCGCTGTCTTTCAAGTAATGATGAATGTGATGGAATTTGGAATGCCCATCGATGAGGCCATCAAGGCGGGGCGCTTCCACAATCAATGGTTGCCTGACGAAATTTGGGTGGAAAAAGCGGCTTTAACGCCGGAGCTGCGCAAGGAGCTGGAGCTATTGGGCCATAAATTGCGCGAGGTGAATTACATGGCCGTGGTGAAGGCTATTTTGCGTTTGCCGAGTGGGAAGTTGCAGGGAGCAGGGGATCCACGGAATCCGGATGATGATGCGAAGGGGTATTGAGGCAGTGCTTTCTACCGGACATTTTTGTATTTCAGAAGCGAAGGGCATGAATTGCCACGTGCTTTAGCTCGTGGATTGGGATTCTACCTTGATTTAGGCTTTAGCCCTGGTTTGAAAATCAGGGCTAAAGCCCATTTTTAAAAAATCCTGCTAACCACGCGCTAAAGCACGTGGCAATTCATGTCCTCCGAATAAAATGTCCAGTAGTGTGGAATCAGTGCGAAGTTTTTTCCTTCATCAGGTCACATTTTATTCGCCAACATAGTGCTGCGTTGCCTTTTGAAAAAAGCTCATCATTTCCTCCTTCAAACTTGGGGGGCTCAGCACCAGTAGTTCATCCCCATAAGAAGCAATCTTGCGTTTCAATTCAATTTCAATCATCAAATCCAGTTGTACGACCAGTTTTTCTTCGGTTTTTTCCAATATCTGATAAGGCTGATAAAAAGGTTGGGATTCAAAATATTTGCCTTGGACCCGATTGAACTGGAGGATGACCGCCTCAACTGGCTTATTTGCGGGACGATTGATGCCGATCACATGCTGCCAGTAAGTGACCGGGTTAAAATCTTTGGGTTTCTGCGCAAAATCGATGAAGGAGCCTGTCAAAACTGGCTCACCTTCAATCCGTTCCAGTGGAAACGTGCGGATGAATTGTTCGTTGGGGTCGTGCGACCAACCGCCGACATACCAGCGTTGGTGGTGCTGCCGCAAAAAATAGGGATCAAACTGGTAGTTTTTAGGCGCGGTAGCCTGAAAAGACAAATAATCAAACTGAACTTGACGCTCTTTTTCGATGGCTTCCATAAAAAAAGATAGATGGCGGCTCCCTTCGTAACGCGGCAGGGGATCGAAATAGATGGCTTTGTGTTGGGCCTCGTGGTCGACCCAACGTCCCACCGCCTTGCGGATTTTATTCACCGTTTCAGGCAGGTCTTTAAAATCGGCAATCTGGTTGAGTTGAGCCAGGGTGCTGACCGCCAGTCGCAAATTGTACACATCTTCTACCGTCAGAGGGATATTGTCGGAGAAATTAAAAGGTTCGGTGTAGCGCCAACCCCGTTTGCGGCCATCATAGGCCAGGGGGGCGCCCATTTCTTTCAACTTTTTTACGTCCTCACGCCATTGCCGTTCGCTGATGTTCAGTTTTTCCAACATTTCTTCAGTGGTTACGATGGCCGTTTCCCCTTTGCGAAGATTAAATATTCTATTGATTTCCAAATACCTATCAAAAGCTTGACCGTTGCGCGACATGTCCTTTAGAATTTTTTTTCAAGGTAAAAAGTAAAGTGCAGTAATTCTGCATAGTGCTCTCCTAATTTTGTTGTTGTAAAAAGCGAGGGAGTTTGTAACCTTTTTCTTACGTATTCGTAAAAGTATTGTAAACCCAAAACCGCATACACATGAAATTCACACTGACCCTACAAGCATTAGAAAAGAACGCTGTACTGCCCATCAATTACCAGTATCCACTCTCTGCCTGGATTTACCGGGTTTTGGAATACGGTGACCCTGTTCTTGCCCAACTCCTACACCAGGAAGGCTACGTAGAAGGCAATCGGCGCTACAAGTTTTATTCCTTCAGCGAGTTGCGCACCGTCAAACACCTCATCGAGCGCGACCGCCTGATCCTGCTGCACCCCGAAGTCAGCTTTTCGATCCACTTTCTGGCCGAACATGCCGCCCAGGTTATGGTAATGGGCCTATTCAAAGAGGCCGGGGCTTTTTTCCTGGGCGACAAGGTATCCGGTTCCAAATTCGTCATCCGCTCTATTCAAATGGACATGCTCCCACCGCTGGGGGAAAGCATCGACTTGTTTACCGTATCACCCGTGGTGGTGAGCACCGTGATCAACACCCCCGAAGGCAAACTGAGCCGCGAATACCTGCGCCCCTTTGACGAAGCCTACCCCGCCCAGATCATCGGCAACCTGGAACGCAAATTCGCCGCCGCCCAAACGGCTGGACTGATTGCAGGCAACTCAGGTGGTGCCCACTTTGAATTGCTCTCCAACGAGGCCAAAGAGAAAAAAATTGACCTGATGGCGGGTACGCCGCAGTATACCCGGGTACGGGGGTACAAGTATCGGTTCAGGTTGTATGGCTCGCCGGAGTTGTTGAAGTTGGCGTTGTTGGCCGGAGTTGGAGAGAAAAATGCGATGGGGTTTGGAGGGGTGGAGCTTACTAGACCTCTAAGAAATACAAATTAAATCGAATTGATAAATTGCTAAACCTAACAATATGGCAACAATAGATTACAATCTGGAATACCTCACCCAAAGAACAGGTGATCCATTTGCCGATACTGGAGCACATATTTTCCAATTGCTACAAGAGAAAAGCCCGGACAAAAACATTCTTCAATTGATTGAGGAGGTAACCGATATCTATGTTCGGAATTGGGGCGGCAGCATCAATGCCTTTTTTCTCAACTCCAAAATAACCCAGCCTGCATTCGTAGGCGAACGAAAAAAAGAAGAGTCAATGGCCTATTTTCGAAGGTTACTCTCCAACGAAGAGCCTTTTGAACAAGGTTATTGTCGGATTCTTGGGCAGCCCACCAAGCTCTTTAGCACCGGACGAGATAATCACATCCTGGCTGGCTCTGGCACATTCATCAATTTTCATCACGGTTTCCAAGAAGGGCTAAAAGTAGCCAAAGAAGTCATTATTCGGATGTTCTTTGTCCCCTTGGGTGCCCTACAGCTTGGTAAAAACATAGCTATCTTGGGCAGCAACAACGAAAAGGTCGAGCAGCTTTTTGTTCAAGAAATTTTCACCTCGAACATCCGTGAGCTGGGTCAACTACAAGGCAAAGGAGTACTCAAATCCGAATTCACCAACCCTGCCAATGCCTTATTTGATTTTGCCAGTAAGTGCATAGGGTCTGTACAAGTAGTAGTTGACGAAGATGAACCTGTTGAAATTCACTTGTACCACTTCACCAATTTTGGAGCTTCTCCAGAAATCAATCTTTATTGCTTTTCGGAAAGACTTTTTGCCTTCTACCGCAAAGTAATGAAGATCAGTTACCGCAATGCCTGGCAAAATTTTGTCCGCGATTTTTACCGCAATTCAAAAAATCGCGGTGCAACCTACAATAGCACTACTGAACAATACGAGTTGGAAGTAAAAAAAGAAACACAGCACTTTGGTTACACTGAATACCGCATCTGGTTCAACATCATTTACACTAAACTTTTACAAGGTCAAAACATCTTAAAAGACTTCTTGAAATGGGGGATTAACAAATACCACCAGCAAGAGGCATTCAACATCTGGCCAATTGTAGAATTATACCAAACTCAACTTCACAACATGAAAAAAACAACCTTGGACAAAATCCGCCAAATTGCGGATTACCTCATTGAGGATGAGGACAAAATCAAACGTCGCTTGAATCGACTGCGGTTGGAAGTAGCCAATGTTTCGCAACTCAAGCGCTTTTTAATCCAAACGATCGGCGACCATTATCAGGAAAAAAAGCCTGCACGTCCGCTCATTACTTTGGAAGAATTTGTAGAAGAACTTTTCCCAGAGGGTGCTTATGGCTTGGAAATCAAAGACCTGTTACTGATTGCCTTGTATGAAAAACTCTGCGAGAAAAACATCCCTATAGAGTTAGAAGGCGAAGAAGAGTTAAAAGAGGAAGAACATCAATTCAACTAATCATCAATTATTCATCAACAATGAAAAACTTAAAGACACAAGGCTTTATCCTCATTGATGTAGACGTTGTTGCACTCAACAATGCTGGAAAATCCAATTCAACCGACGCCGAGAACGGTGTAGCGACCAAACGTATTCGCAAAAACGGCCGCAACTACACTTATGTTTCTGGCCAAGCCTGGCGCTACTGGTGGCGTAATACCCTGCAAAAAACTTTCAATTGGGATCTTTCGCCCATCACTAGAGAAACCAAAGTAGCGTTTACTGCCGCCAACCCTATCCAATTTGCCGATGATGATGTATTTGGATACATGAAAGCGGCCAAAGAGGTAGTGGTAGATGAAAAAGGCAAAGAAAAGAAAGAGGATGTCACCGTCACCCGAGCTTCTCCGCTTAAAAACTCAGCTATCGTATCTGTTACATCTGTACAAGTAGAAGAAAACTGGTCGAGTATGTCCCGCCATGAAGGGGACGCAGTTCCTTACACCAAGCAGGAATACAGCGCGATCATGAAAGGCATGTTCTCACTGGATTTGGAAGCTGTCGGCACTTTTGCCTCCTACAATAAAACAGGTTTTAAAAATTTATCCGCTAAACTCCGTGAAGAAGCACTTGCCCAAGCAGGTTCGAGCGAAATAGCCGATCCACACTTACCTAGTGCAAAAGGCGAAGCACATCAGTTGGTAAGGCTGGACAAAGCGATTCGAATTCAACGGATTGAGGATACTTTGGCTGCGCTAAAATTCTTGAGTGGAGGCGCGATGCAGACCAACAATATGGCTGATGTTACGCCTAAGTTCGTAATCTTGGCTACGACCAACTCGGGCAATCACCCCTTTTCACACATTGCTACTTCAAAAGGAATTAGTGATCAAGTTTTCGAGCTGAATGTAGACGGCATAGAAGAAATCATCCGCGATTTCAAAGCACAAATCCAAGGCAAGGTGTTCATTGGCCACCGCAGTGGTTTTTTGGGCAGCGATGATGTCCAAAAGTTGGAAGTGCTGAAAAGCCAATATCCTGATGTGGTAGAGCTTGGTTCCATCAACGAAAGCATCGACAAGTACGTTGCTCAAGTCAAAAGTCAGATTCCATGAAAACTTACCGCTTGGACATCAGCTCCTGGACGGCTAGTTTTCGGTACCCCAATCTGATTAGTGGGCTACAACCCACTCTGGAAGTCCCACCATTGAGCACAGTTTTGGGGCTGATCAATGCAGCAGCGGGCCAATACCTCGAACACGAAGCGTTGGAGATTGGCTATTACTTTGAGTTTGCAGCCAAAGAGGTTGACCTGGAAACCATCTATATGATTGAAGCCGGGAAAAAAGGCCAAGGCAGTAACTCCGCGAAGTCAAATGTGATTCAACGGGAGTTTCTGTTTGAAACCAGGCTTTCACTCTATTGCAGCAACCGGAAGATCGTTGATTATTTCCGCACACCTGTCTATCCCTTGTTGTTGGGGAGATCCAGCGATTTAGCAACTGTGGAGCAAATTTCAGAAGTTGAATTAGTTGAAATGGAAAAAGCCAATAAAATCAGAGGTCAAATTGTTCCCTTAAAAGGCAACTATTTACCTGGAGTGATTCAGGCACTGCCGAAGTACTTTACCAATACTTTTCCTCGGCAAAACATTGGTACTGAGCCCTATTCCGTCATTCGATTCAACAACTTTGATTTAGCGACTAAAATCTCTGCTTTTCGCGACAACAGTTTACAAAAGGATGGAGTAGACATTTATTTCCACCATTTCAAACTCCAGGATTATGTCGTCAGTCATCTTAGCCAAATCTAGCAATGAGGACAATACCCGGCCACTGACCCTAGCCGAACACAATGACGATTTGCTAGAAATCAAAGCTTATCTACTGGAGGCATTTCCACAAGTTGAACAGATTGCCGCCTTGCCTGAATTTTGGGAGCTATTGCATACCACAATCGTCTTCCATGATTTGGGCAAGGCCCATGCTGAATTTCAAAAAGTGCTGTTGCATCATCGGAAGCAGCGATGGGAACGACAGCGGCACGAACTTTTTTCGTTGCCTTTTGTGTCTGGTTTACAAATTCCTGCCGAGCACCTCAACATGATCGAAAAATTGGTAGCTGGGCACCACAAACCCTTCAATAAGTTGTTACAGCACTGTACCGACTTATATGATGAAGGCGATTTTGCCGAACAGTTCAAATCGGTAGACAGCATTGCCGTGCTGGAATTACTTAAGCAGTACGGTTTTTCAATAGGTTCTTACAAAGTGAACGACCCTAAACGCATTTTTTTACAATACAAAAAACAAATGCATGAGCGCAATGTCCCTCTTGCTCATCCACTTCTGATGCTCACAGGAGCCCTAAAACATTGTGATCATCTGGCCTCCGCATTCATCCGCAAAAAAGATTTGCAGATCATTGATCCAAGTCATTTCGGTTTTTTGGATCAAAAACTGAGCAGCCCTTATGCACATCAAACCAAGGCCGCGCAAATCCTTGGTTCAGCCATCCTCACCGCTCCAACTGGGTCGGGTAAAACAGAGACAGCTCTGCTCTGGACACGCAAACAAATGCAGGAGCATGGCCGAGGGATGGTGTTTTACATTTTGCCTTTCACCGCCTCAATTAATGCTATGTGGAAAAGGCTTGGCAATCCAGAACTGGAGCTAAGTCCAATGGTTGGTATGTTGCACGGCAACCTTGATGCAGTATTGTACCGCGAACTTTTTGAAGAATTTGGAGGGGACACAAAAAAAATCAAAGCGCAAATCCCCGTCATCAAAAAGCAGTTCCGCGAAATGATGACTCCTTTCAGAGTAGTGACTCCCTTTCAGTTGATCAAACATGTTTTTGGTTTAAAGGGGTACGAAAAAGGAATATTTGAATGGACTGGAGCCTACTTTATCTTTGATGAAATCCACGCCTATGATCCGAGTGTTTTGGCTCAAATCATGGTGCTCTTGGAATACAGCATCAGCAAATGTGGGGTAAAGGCTTTTGTAATGACCGCTACCCTACCCTCCTTTTTGAAGGAATTGATTGCCAAAACCATCGGAGAGCCCAGTGTTCTTGCCGCTTCTACTGAATTGTACCAAAAATTTAAACGGCATCAAGTTAGGGTTCTAGGTGGCGAAATCGTTGATTCGCTACCTTTGATCAGTAATGATGTAACTGCTGGTAAAAAAGTACTGGTGGTGTGCAATACTGTCCAAAGGGCACAGGATATATACCAAACTGTATCCCAAGCTGGGCTTAACTCTCTGCTTCTCCATAGTGCTTTCAATGGAGAAGATCGGGCAGCCAAAGAAGCAAAGTTAAAAAGTGATCAATTGCCCGATTTGTTGGTGGGCACTCAAGCAATAGAGGTTAGTTTGGATATAGATTACGACGTCATTTACACTGAAATTGCTCCTTTGGATGCTTTGTTGCAACGCTTTGGGCGGGTGAATCGAGCCACTAAAAAATCTCCTTGCCCCTGTTTTGTCTTTGAACAGCGCAACGACAAAGACCGCTTCATTTATCCTACCGATGTATGTGAACGAACCTTAGCAGCGCTACGCGAAATAGAAGCCGAAAATGATGGCGTTGTAGATGAATTAGGCTTGCAGCACAAAATAGACTTCGTCTATCCGGGGTTTTCTGAAAAAGAACAGCAGGCATTCAATCAGGTAGCGGATAGCCTGAGGTATTCCATTCAACATGTACTGGTACCTTTTAATGAAGACAAAAAGAGTGAACAGGATTTTTACGATCAATTCGATGGGGTAAAAGTGCTTCCTATCGAGTTAAAAGCAGAATATCAGCAAAGGATCAATCGATTTGATTTCATCCATGCAGACATGCTTAAAGTGGGGATTCGGAAAAATGAATTCCAACGTTGGCGAAAAGATGGAACCCTAATATCAGAAAGGTTATTTGTGGAAAAAAATACAGGACAGATTGACATCCCGGTTTGGTTGTTGAAGAAACCCTACGATCAGGAACTAGGCTTGCTAAAATATCTGGAATTATCGATGCTGGAATTGAATGATAATCAGCTTTAAACCTAAAATGAATGCTTTTTACAGCCACCATCGTTGCATACTTCCACACTTGCAAGCGTAAAATGTACCTCCATCACCACGGCATCCGCATGGAGCACACCTCCGACGTAGTCTACGAAGGCAAACTCATTGGCGAAAGCACCTACCCCGAACGGGCGGCCAAAAACACCCAACTCGAGCTTGACGGCATCAAAATCGACTACTACGACGCCAAGACCAACACCGTACACGAAACCAAAAAGAGCGACAAAATGGAGCAAGCGCACCTCGCCCAGGTGCGCTATTACCTGTACGTATTGCACCGCAATGGCATTGAGGGAGCACGGGGCATCATCGAGTATCCCACCTTGCGGCAGCGGCATCAACTGGAATTTGACCCCGAGCAGGACATTCCCCTCATTGAAGGCTGGCTGAGCGACATCGAACAGATTTTGGCCCAGGAAGAATGCCCGCCAGTGATCAATAAAAGCATTTGTAAGAACTGCTCTTATTATGATTATTGCTACGTGACCGACGAGGATTGAAACACCAGTCTGCTGAATTTTGATCAAAAAACGTCCTTTGATGAGCTAGCTATCTAATCGCGGAGCGATTGAATTTTGAATAGCCCCGGTCGTCCGGGGATTTGGCGAATACGGGTATGTTTCACAACCGCGGCAGCGGTTGAACACAGCAATCCCATCCGTTCAACCGCTGCCGCGGTTGCTAAACACGCGGTACGATTTTCACCCCGGACGACCGGGGCTATTCAAAATTTAACCGCTCCGCGGTTGGAAATTGGCATAAAACTAAGGAACGAAAAATTAAGTACATTCCATGAAAAAACCCTATTACCTATTCAACCCCGGTCGCCTCTCGCGCAAGGACAACACCCTAAAATTCACCCCGGTGGACGAACAGGGCGTGGAAGGCCAACCCCGGCATTTGCCCGTTGAGTCGGTGGAGGAATTGTACATCTTTGGTGCGCTGGATGTCAACTCCGCTTTGCTCAACTTCCTGGGGCAGGAAGGCATTTGTGTACATTTTTTCAACTACTACGAACACTACACAGGCTCCTTCATGCCTCGGGATTACCTGCTGGCGGGCAAGGTGCAAATTGCCCAAACCCGCGCCTATACCGAGGCCAAACGGCGCATGCCCATTGCCCGCAGCCTGCTGGAAGGCGCTGCTGCCAACATGTTGCGGGTACTGCGCTATTACGGCAATCGCGAGCGGGACTTGGGGCTGCAAATTGCGGCCATCGAAGATTTGCGGCAAAAACTGGAGGAAGCCAAAACCAGCAGTGAATTGATGGGAATCGAAGGCAATATCCGCCAAAACTACTACCAGGCATTTGACGAAATCCTGCTCGATTTCGACATGGACGGGCGCAGCAAAAGGCCACCCAAAAACGAGGTCAATGCCATGATATCCTACGGAAACATGCTTTGTTATACCCAGTGCCTCAAACAAATTTACCACACCCAGCTCAATCCCACCATCAGCTTTTTGCACGAACCCGGCTATCGGCGCTATTCCCTGGCGCTGGATTTGGCCGAAATCTTCAAACCCGTCTTGGTAGACCGACTGATTTTCACCCTGCTCAACAAAAAAGTGATCCAAGACAAAGATTTTCGCTGGGAACTCAATAAATGCCTGCTCAAAGAAACAGGTGCCCGCACCTTCGCCAAACACTGGGACGAACGCATGAATGAAACCATCCAACACCGCAGCCTCAACAAAAAAGTGAGCTACAAACACCTCATCCGCCTCGAATGTTACAAACTCACCAAACACCTGCTGGGCGATGGGGAGTACAAACCTTTTAAGATGTGGTGGTAACTATGTGTTGAGGAGTTGAGAGGTTGAGGAGTTAAGGCTACCGCAGCGACTTGGACAAGATCGCGTCTAAGTCGCTGCGGTAGCCTCAACTTCTCAACTCCTCAACTTTTCAACTTTTCAACTCCATTCCTATGTATGTAATCGCCGTTTACGATGTCAATGAAAAAAGGGTGAGCAAAATGCTGAAATTGTGCCGCCGTTACTTAAATTGGATTCAGAACTCGGTCTTCGAGGGCGAAATCACCCCGGTGAAATTGCAGGAGCTTGTCGTCGAAGCCCAAAAAATCATGGAAAAAGACGAAGATAGCCTCATCCTTTTTAAAAGCCGCGACGCCCGTTGGCTGGATAAAGAGGTGATTGGACTCGAAAGAATGAGCACCGACAATTTTTTATAGTCTCAAAATCAAATATTTACTCCTTCTCATGGCAGGTCATTACAAAAAGTCGTCGATCCCCCGGTAAAATCCACTTATTGTACATCGACGATTTTTGATGCCCCAAAATGCTCTTTGACATTTGGATATTTATTTGGTTGTTAAGGAATAATGTATATTTTTGTGACGGCTCGCAATTGGATTAGGTTGGGATTGAAACAGGAGAATTGGAACTATTACGATACTGAAGATGAACTCGCAATTGGATTAGGTTGGGATTGAAACTTTGGGGCAATGGATAGAAGGGCGTGGATAGTACCCCTCGCAATTGGATTAGGTTGGGATTGAAACTACGGTCCAGCACTTTGCTGTACAGTTTTTTCCGTACTCGCAATTGGATTAGGTTGGGATTGAAACCATTTACCACATTGCCATTCGCATGGGGGTTAGGAACTCGCAATTGGATTAGGTTGGGATTGAAACTTGATAAAGCTGATCACATTCTTATAGCTGCGGGGTCTCGCAATTGGATTAGGTTGGGATTGAAACACAATGCTGCAAAGTTGATTTCTAAACTAAAGACACTCGCAATTGGATTAGGTTGGGATTGAAACAAGCTGGTGGGAAGTACCCGAGCGCCAGCTATTGCCCTCGCAATTGGATTAGGTTGGGATTGAAACGACAGCACAATCATTCCTTTAAGGCTTTTTAGCTGTCTCGCAATTGGATTAGGTTGGGATTGAAACACGTTTCACAAGGTTGTTGGCAATTACACTTTCGGTCTCGCAATTGGATTAGGTTGGGATTGAAACTGTTTGGCAACGAAGCCTACCGTCACCAACACAACTCTCGCAATTGGATTAGGTTGGGATTGAAACACAATCCCTTTGTGGTGTACCTGGATGAGGTGCCCTCTCGCAATTGGATTAGGTTGGGATTGAAACCGGGTAGAGATGCCCTTTATGTTGCGGGTTTTTACTCTCGCAATTGGATTAGGTTGGGATTGAAACGCAGCAGGAGTTTAATCAAATGCGCGAAATCGTAAACTCGCAATTGGATTAGGTTGGGATTGAAACTTTATCCGGTGAATCATCTCGATGGGCTTCAACAAACTCGCAATTGGATTAGGTTGGGATTGAAACCTACATCTGAATTAAAGGTGACGTAGGTATCCGCTTTGCTCGCAATTGGATTAGGTTGGGATTGAAACGCCAATGAGCTGCTTTTCCCGGCTGATCGAGACATCCTCGCAATTGGATTAGGTTGGGATTGAAACACACCATCATCCGATCGGGAGACCACTCCCGATCCCTCGCAATTGGATTAGGTTGGGATTGAAACGTGGAAGTGCAATTGCTGCGCCTCCAAAACAAACTCACTCGCAATTGGATTAGGTTGGGATTGAAACTCCGGTGGCGGGCGCGTACCAGGATTCGGTGCGGTTCTCGCAATTGGATTAGGTTGGGATTGAAACTGGGTTTATCGGGAAAGGATTCACTCTTCACGTACACTCGCAATTGGATTAGGTTGGGATTGAAACATCAATATTGGTAACCCTCCAAAAGGAACCGTTTTACTCGCAATTGGATTAGGTTGGGATTGAAACTCCGTTCCTTTCCAGTTGAACGAACTCCCTTGTGCCTCGCAATTGGATTAGGTTGGGATTGAAACATCAACTTTATAAA
>NZ_JANRKL010000032.1:0-30057 GCF_033763495.1 Haliscomenobacter sp.
GCCAGGGTTTGGCCTGGTTCAACGTGGTCTCCCTCTTTTTTCAACCAACCAATGATATTGCCCTCTTCCATCGTATCGCTCATACGGGGCATCCGGATGACTTCAGCCATAGGTTTTGCTTTTTGTCGTTTAAGTGAATTACTAAATTCGCGACCAAATTTACAGTAATACCCAAAGTACACCAATTTGTTCAAAGAAAAATTTACTTAGTGCTTATCTTTACCCAATGAACTTGTCATCCAAGCTACTAGAAGAGGCTGTTAACGCCTTTGCCAGCCTGCCGGGAATCGGCAAAAAAACGGCATTGCGTTTGGTTTTGCACCTGGTCACCCGGGAAGTCGAAACAGTTGACCAATTTGGCGATGCCATTGTCAAGATGCGCCGCGAAATCAAGTCTTGTAAAGTGTGCCACAACCTCTCGGACGAGGAACTGTGCAACATTTGTCGTGACCAACGCCGCGACCAGCAGGTTATTTGTGTGGTCGAGAGCATTCGCGATGTGATGGCAATCGAAGATACCGGGCAATACCGGGGCATGTACCACGTTTTGGGGGGAGTGATTTCACCCCTGGAAGGGATTGGTCCTGGTGAACTGACCATAGATTCGTTAGAGCAACGCCTTGCCGCTGGAGAAGTCAGGGAAGTTGTAATGGCCATCAGCCCAACCATTGAAGGAGAAACCACCATTTTTTACATTTCCAAACGATTGAAAGACCTGGACCTGAAAATCAGCACCATCGCTCGTGGGGTTTCCTTCGGCGGAGAACTGGAGTATGCAGATGAATTGACCCTGGGTCGGTCAATTGTGGCACGGGTACCGTATCAGCGGCAGGAGTAAGCTTGGTATTATGACCATCATCATCGTCAACTACAACGTCAAATTTTTTCTGGAACAAGCCTTATTGGCCCTGCGCAGAGCCGCCCAGGGTTTGGAGGTAGAAGTTTGGGTGGTCGACAATGCCTCCAGGGATGGCTCGGTGCAAATGGTACAAGAGAAGTTCCCAGAGGTACATTTAATTGCCAATGAGCGCAATGTAGGATTTTCACAAGCCAACAATCAAGCCATCCGCCAGGCTACAAGCGAATACATTCTGCTTCTCAATCCCGATACAGTTATTGCGGAAAACACCTTACAAGTATGTGTTGATTTTATGGAAAAGCACCCGAAAGCTGGTGCTTTGGGGGTTAAAATGATCGATGGTTCGGGGGCTTTTTTACCCGAGTCAAAGCGCGGTTTCCCCTCTCCTTTTGTGGCTTTTTGCAAAACCTTCGGCTTGTCGCGTTTTTTTCCAAAATCCCGTTTGTTTAATCGGTACCACCTGGGTTTTTTAACCAAAGAGCAGAATCACGAAGTTGATGTCCTTTCGGGGGCCTTTATGTTTATACGCAAAACTGCACTAGACAAGGTAGGCTTGCTGGACGAGCAGTTTTTTATGTACGGTGAAGACATCGACCTTTCCTACCGCATCCAGCAAGGTGGATTTAGCAACCATTACCTGGCCGATACCAGCATCATCCATTACAAAGGGGAAAGCACCAAAAAAGGCAGCGTCAATTATGTTCGCATTTTTTATCAGGCCATGATCCTGTTTGCCCGCAAACATTTTCAGGGGGGAAATGCCCGGGGCTTTGTGTTGATGCTCCAACTGGCGATTTATTTTCGCGCCGCTTTGACTTTGGTCTCCAATTTTTTTCGCCGCGCCTGGTGGCCATTGCTCGACGGGTTAGCTTTGTATGGTGGATTGAGTTTTTTAAAAAAATTCTGGTCCATTTACCATTTTCACAATCCGGATCATTTTGAAAGTTCTTTCCTGTATTTCAATGCTCCTTTGTACACCGGGATTTGGCTACTGGCCTTGTTTTTCAGTGGGGCTTATGACCGGCGCACCAATCTCTGGCAAGTGGTGCGCGGCATATTGATTGGCACGGTGGCCATTGCTGCAATCTATGGTTTTCTGGATCTGGTGTACCGCAGTTCACGGGCTTTGATTGTATTGGGTACCATTTGGGCGCTAGTGGCTGTTCCGCTCCTGCGCGCCTTAATTAGTGCGCTGGGTCGGGGGAATTTCAGTCTGGAAGAACAAGCCGAAAAACGCCTGGCACTGGTGGGCTCCATTGAAGAAACCCGGCGGGCGGAAGCCATTTTGCGGGCCATTGGCTCCCGCAAAAAAACCATTGGGCTCATTGCCCCAGAGGCCAATACAGCTGAAGCGCACCTTTACCTGGGAAATTTGCAGAATTTGGCAGCTATTACTGCAATGTTCCATCTGGATGAGGTCATTTTTTGCAGTAAAGACCTGAGCCATACTCGAATTATTGCCACGATGGAAAGTTTGGGCAAACAACTCGATTACAAGATTTTACCTGAAAACAGCGACAGCATCATCGGCAGCAGTAACAAAGACCTCAATGGGGAATTGTATCGGGTAGATGCTTCGTACAATATCGCCCATCCTGAAAACCGCCGCAACAAACGTTTATTGGACCTGCTGCTGGCTATTGTCTTGTTGCCCAGTTTTCCGATTAGTATCTTTTTGGCCAAACACAAACAACGCCTTTGGGCCAATGCCTGGCCCGTTTTGGTTGGTCAAAAAACCTGGGTTGGGTACTGCCAGGTTGAAACAAACCTGCCGAAACTTAAACCGGGGATTTTGACGCCAGCGGATATCTCGCATTCGTCTTCACTCCCTGGCGTTACACTATACAAACTGGACCAACAATATGCCCGGGATTATCGGGTGGGGGAAGATTTGCGGATATTGTGGGGGTATTGGCGGAAAGAGATTTAGAGAGAATCAAGGATTTGAGCTCAAATCTAGAGCCCCTCTCCGAAAGTTTTAGACTTTCCGAGAGGTCAAGCAGCGTTACATTGCTCTACCTCCCCGAAAGTGTAAAACTTTCGGGGAGGGGCTTCAGATCGTGTACATGCCTACCAATTATTGTTAATCAACACATCAGAAATCTAGTAATAATCTGCTTTAAACTGTCTCAACCGAGCCAAAATTTCCTCCGCATCCATCCCTGCCAAAACCGCCTCATGATCTTCCCATTGCGCCTCAAAACTCCGCATAAAATCCCCCAATACTTTCCCTTGTAAATCGGGAAACAACCGCATGATCACCTGGCCTGAATACTTTTCTCGCAAGCGCAATACATAAGCCTCCCTTTGGCGCTCCTGTTCCATTTTTTCCAACAAATTTCCTTCCGGAAAAAAGGCCGCAATCATGGGCAAGTAAGCATCCCGATCTTGTAAAAACTCAAACTGTTGGGAGATGCCCTGTACCTCCAACCAATCCACAAATCGACGCATGGTTGTACGTTCCTTTACCCTTTGAGTAGTCGTGGCATCTTGATCTTGATAAGGATGGATGGAAAAATAGGGGCTGGCTATTGCCCAGCGAAACAACTCATCTAGGGTATCGAAGCCACGCAGCCAATGGGCATAATCCAGTTGTAAAAAAGCAAAAATGCGTTCAAAATCCTGAGAAACCTCCAGGTCTTTTTGGAAATGACCGTCGGCCCGTCGGAATACGTACAACAAACCCTGTTCGCCGTATTTCAGGTTAAAACGTTTGAAAATTTTCCCCAAAATATTGCCCACATCATTGAAAGAAAGATAATTGTAAGTGCTGTCAAAATAGCGATGTTCGCGGTAAAAGAAATCGACCTGAAAGTTTTGGTGCACTGTGCTAAAAACTGAACCCAGAGACTTGTGTTGCTGAATCCCCAAATCCTTGCTCAACTCCATGCGCAAATCCTGCCAAGTGCTTTGGATGGCCGCATCTGAAACAATAATGTCCACATCGCCAAAGTCCGGTTTGTTGCGATAATAGCGGGGAATGCGGTACAAATCGCCCAGCTTTTGATCCAGGTATTGTCTCAACTCTCCCTCGATTTCCAGGTACTCGGCCTTGGGCAAACGACCCAATTTGAACAAATTACCACCCATTTTGCTTTGTTGTTGAGGTTTGGGCTTCAGAACCAAAAAAGGCATGCATTTGGTTCCAAAAACTTAACATCGTGTGCCTATAAATTTATTTGGAGCTGCTACAAAAAGCCTTATTTTGCTTCATCATTAATCACCAAAATAGTCTCATTTTTATGAAATCACTACTCTGCACACTCATCGTAGGACTGTTCTTGGCCTTGGGCACAGCTAATGCACAGGCACCAACAACTTCAGTTCCGGCCACAACTGCATTAGACTCTTTGGGCGCAAAGGAGCTTTTGGGCAAATACGACACCGGTGGAATGGGCACTATCATCGTAAGCTGGGAACAAGGGAAAGTCATTGGTACCCTGGAAGGCCAGGGCAGTGCTGAACTCAAGCCTACCAACACTCCAGATGTATTGAGCATTGTGGGTTATGAAGGTACCGCCACCTTTATCCGGGATGAACAGAAAAAAGTCATCAAGGTTAGAATGGAGGTAAAGGGACAGGTCATTGAGGCGGCCAAGTTGTGACCTCAATGTGTTGAAAAAACAAAAATGGGTTATTGATCGAAAAAGATCAATGACCCATTTTTTATGATCGCAAGATTCGGGTTGGAAAGCAAAGCCCAGTCTGGTATCTTTGAAAAAAGTAACACCAACATGCAAGGAACGAATCGGGAACAATTGGAAGATCAGGTGGGGCAAAACCTGACTCTAGACCCCCAAGACTGGACGCAAATGCGGCAACTTGGGCACCAAATGATCGATGATGTGATGGATTATCTGGAAAACATTGGCCAACAACCCGTTTGGAAGCCCATCCCCGATGAAGTCAAACACTTTCTCGCAACGGATATCCCTCAGGAGCCACAAGACATTGACAGCATTTATCAGGAGTTCAAACAGTACATATTTCCCTACACCAAAGGCAACATTCACCCGCGCTTTTTTGCCTGGGTACAAGGCACTGGCACCCCGCTGAGCGTATTGGCCGACATGCTGGCCGCCACCATGAACCCAAATGTTACAATTGGAGAACACGCTTCGCTCTACGTGGATCAGCAGGTGGTCAATTGGTGCAAACAAATGCTCAAGTATCCTGCTGAAGCTTCCGGGATTTTGCTCAGCGGCGGCTCGATGGCCAACATTACTGCGCTCACCGTTGCCCGCAATCATCAGGCCAGTGTGCGCCAGGAAGGTTTATTCAACGTTGGCAGCCAGATGACGCTGTACTGTTCGGCGGAAACCCATAGTTGTATTCAAAAAGCGGTGGAAATTCTGGGTTTGGGTGCTGAAGCGGTGCGCAAAATTTCAGTGAATGCCCAATACGAGATCAATACCCTTGAACTGATTGAATGCATCGAAGCCGATCTCGCTGCCGGGCATCGTCCATTTTGTGTGGTTGGCACTGCGGGTACGGTCAATACCGGGGCAATCGACCCCCTTGAAGAACTCTGGCAGATTTGTCAACGCTACCAATTGTGGTTCCACGTAGATGGGGCGTATGGAGCGCTAGCCAAACTTGATCCTCAATACGCTCCAGCACTCCAGGCCATTGAAAAAGCCGATAGTGTCGCCTTCGACCTGCACAAGTGGCTCTACATCCCCTACGAAGTGGGCTGCACTTTGATAAAAAATGCGGAAGTGCACCGCAATGCTTTTGCGATCACTCCAAATTATTTGTTGCAAGAGAAGCGCGGCCTGGCTGGCGGCTTGGAATCGATCAACAATTATGGTTTTGAATTGTCGCGAGGGTTCAAAGCCCTCAAAATCTGGATGTCCCTGAAAGAACATGGTCTGGCCAAATATGCAGCCATGATTCGACAAAACAACTTGCAGGCGGCGTATTTAGGTCAAATGGTGGAGAATGCACCAGAATTGGAATTGCTGGCCCCGGTTTCTCTCAGTATTGTGTGTTATCGGTACATCCATCCTGAACTTAGCGAAGCCGAACTCAACGCCTTAAACCGTGAAATATTGATTCAATTGCAGGAGCGGGGTATTGCTTCACCATCTTCTACCCTCTTGCAGGGGCGGTATGCCATCAGGGTGTGTATCGTGAATCAACGAACAAAAAAAGCTGATTTGGAGCTATTGGTACAAGCTACTTTGCAAATTGGTGCTGAACAGGTAGCTCTATTTTTAGCACCAAAAACCCTTTCAGTAACATGAGTTCTGAATTGGCATCGTTTTTACCGCAGAGTTTCGCGGAGTACACACAGAGTTTCACAGAGTTTTTCTAGTTTTAAGGAGTTTTGCCACCTGCGGTGGCTGGAGTTCGTAGGCCATTAAAATTTGATGGTTTTATTCTAGTGCTAATTCAATGTGGCCTCTGCATACTCTTCACCACCGAAGGTGGCTACTCCGTGAAACTCTGCGTGCACTCTGCGAAACTCTGCGGTTAAAAAATTAAATTCAAAGGCAATGCATTAATAAAAGACAACCAACTAGTTGATATTTCCATCGAAATACTCAAAACCCACGTTTCAATATGAAAAATTTTCAACTCTTCTTGACCTTGCTTTTTTGCCAAATCCTGGGTAGCCTGCAGGCCCAGCACCCCCTCCGCATCGGCGTAGTCGGCTTAACCCACGATCACGTCAACTGGATTCTAGGCCGGGCCAAAGCCAATGATATCGAAATTGTCGGCATCGTTGAACCCAACCGCGCCCTGGCCGAACGCCATGCCAAAAGACGCGGCTTTGACCTGAGTTTGGTGTACAATACCATTGAAGAAATGGTGGAAAAAACCAAACCCGAAGCAGTAACCGCATTTAATTCTATTTACGATCACCTCAGTACGGTGGAGTATTGCGCACCCAAAGGCATTCATGTAATGGTAGAAAAACCCCTGGCGGCCAACTGGAAACATGCGCAACGGATGATTGAACTGGCGCAAAAACACCAAATCCAGTTGCTTACCAATTACGAAACAACCTGGTACGGCAGCAACACCAAAGCTTACGAACTGATCCACCAGGAAAACAAAATAGGGCCAATCCGCAAAATGGTTTTCCATCACGGCCATCCTGGTCCAGTGGAGATTGGATGTAGCGCCGAGTTTTTGGCTTTTCTGACCGATCCGGTGCTCAATGGTGGGGGCGCATTGACTGATTTTGGTTGTTATGGCGCTAACCTTGCCACCTGGCTGCTCAAAGGAGAAACGCCCAAAAGCGTGTTTTGTAACCTGCGCCACATCAAACCTAACATCTACCCCAAAGTAGACGACGAAGCTACCATCATCCTGGAATACGCCAATACGGAGGTGGTCATCCAGGCTTCCTGGAATTGGCCTTATGGCCGCAAAGACGTGGAAATTTATGGGCAAAATGGCGTCATCGAATGTATAAATGGCAAGGACATGCTGGTCGGGCCAAAGCTGGAAGATCGAGGAACACCCCTTATAGCCGACCCGCTACCTGTCAATGATCCCTTTACCTACCTGGAAGGGGTAGTGCGCGGGAGAATCAAAGTGCAAAGTTTTGACTTATCGGCATTGGACAATAACCGGATCGTTGTGCAAATTTTGGAAGCGGCAAAACATTCGGCGAAGACGGGAAAGGTAGTGGAGTGGGCTAAATTTTTTAAAGAGAAATAAGATCAATAGAACAATTGATCATTTTTTTCGCAACAAAACAATTTGCCCCAAATGGTACACATCGTGGTGGATCAAACCATGAAGCATCACTAAATAGGAATAGCTTCGACCTTCCACAATTTGTTCCAGGCGGGAATCATCCAATTGTTCCAATTGTTCGATTAAATGCAATTGGCTGTCTTCAAATTGTTGGAGGGTAATGAGCCAACTTTCTTCATTGGGGCTCACCACGGGAAAATTGGCCTTGTCATCCACATCAAAAGTGGTATTGCCGCGTAATTTTTCGATGGCAAAACGACGCCAGGCGGTCATGTGTTCTACCAACTCTATCAGGGTATGACTATCGCCAATTTGGTTGCCCAACTGGTCGCTTGTTACTTTGCGCAGGGTTTCCATCACGGATGGGCCGTGCCAGGCTGCGCCATCAAAAGTACGGCGCAATAGTTCAATAATTTCTTGACGATGCATAACAACAAAAATGAGTTGGTGCCATGAGTTGCTTTTCTCTTACTCACGGTTCTAAAGGTACAAAAGCACAACGAGAAGCAAGGGTAATCCAGGGATGAAAAATAGATTAAAAAAAATGGAAACTCAAATGCCCCTTTAACCGTATAGAATGCCTAATTTTGCATTCCCTCCTCCCGTGAATCTGCAGCCCAATATTGAACACGACTGGAAACACTAGTACATTGATAACTAAAACGTCATTGGCACAAACAGCCATGCACATCCTGCATGCAACTGATGATGCCTTTCAACATACCGCTTCAGCGATGGAGCAATTGGCCCTGGGTTTGGGTTATGCCCATAGCGATGTCGGAAAAGTCTGGCACTGGCTGGAGCAGGAATTGAGCCGACAAACTGAACAAGGTTGTATTCCTCAGGTGCAAGATGCTCAAATTTGCACACCTCCTTTTTACAGTATTTTGGCCTGGGCTTGTTGGAAAAAAGACCCTTCCGCTGCCCGTATTGAGGCGTTATTTGATGCTTTGCTACAGTCGCATCATTATTGGTATTTGCACCGCGACCCTCAGGAAATGGGCCTGCCTTGTATTCATTTTGCCGAAGAGACAGTATTGCCCGAGTTTTTTCAAAACTACCATGCTCCATTTAAAATTCAGGATCCTGCTTTTTTGGGTTTGCTTTGCCGCGCCAATGAGTGTTTGATTGAAATGGGGGAAAAGCTTCAACGCGATTTAGGGGATCTCATCCAATGGCATGAACTTACGGTATTTGGTTTGAATGAAGACCTCTGGGATGATGCGTCAAAAAGTTATTGTGGTTTTGACCTCCATTCTGGGCAGAAATTGGGCAATCCTAACCTTGCCAATTACCTTCCCCTTTGGGCTGGAGTGCCCGATCAGGAACTAGCCGAGGGAATGTGCCGGAATTTGATCAAAAGATATTTCCGGGATAATTATTGGTTATTGCCCAGCCGGCTCCCCGCTAGTGGTAGTTCAAACGAAACGGTCTCCTTACTTTTGAATCGAATCATTTACGCTGGCTTGATCCGCTATGGATTTAAAGAAAATGCCAGCTACCTACGCAACAGCAGCTTACAAATGGTTGGCAATTATGGTTTTTACAAGTCATATCAAGCCCTGATGCATCCTTATGATAATATGGGTATTGGCAAAGGGAATTCAGCAGTCGCCGCCGCACTGGTGCTTGACCTGGCGAATGGCATTGCCGAAAAGCGAGGGTTTGAACAAAGTTGGTAAAACTTATAAATAATGCTTGATAACAGCGGCGTATTCAGCTGCATCAACCACTTTCCATCCTGCTGCTTCAAATTCGGCAATTTCTTCAGCATGGGGAAAGCTGAAATAAGCTGATTCCGCTTCATTTTGAGGCAGGGTATCCAGCTTTTTGCCTTGCAAAATCGCAACTACCTGATCGGCTACATAAGTAGCACTAGCCGGGTACAAATGCAAAATATGCCACAACAATGATCGATTTGAATCAACGGGCAACTCCGAAAAGCCAATGATTCCACCTGTATCAATGGTTTTGTCATCAATGTAGTGCAAGGTACCGTTGATTGCCTTATCGCCATTCTTCAAAGCCCTGAAAATGGCCAGAACGCCCCGATAATTGGGCAAACGGCCGGAGTGAAAATTCACCACGCCGAGCCGGGGAATTTGCACAAATGCATCCCCAAAAATACGGCCATACCGAATGGACAACACCAAATCGGGTTGTAAAGAACGGATCAGGTTCAGGCTTTCTTCCGATTTGATGTCATTCAAAGAGGTAATCGGAATAGCATATTGTTGTGACAGGGCTTCAAAAGTCTGGTATTCGGGTTTATGCGTTCTGGCCTGAGCATCCAGTTGAGGGAACAAAAATTCGTTGGGCAAAATTTGTTCAAAAAATTTCAAATCCTGAAGCGCCTGGGGAGCATCTGGATTGGCTTTCCCCACCTTATCCGAGATGAAGATGTGCTGAATGTATGGATGGAGTAAAGGCAACAAGTGATTGAGCATCACATTACTGGCCAAGTCTCGATTGGTAAAGTAGAGTAAACGCATGGTAAAGATTATGGGCAAAGATACCTTATAAATGATATTTTTGGGTATCAAAATCTTTCACTTCATGAGATCCATTCTTTTCCTCTTTTGCCTGATTTTTTTCAACCCAATAAAAATCTCGGCTCAAACTGATACCACCTACGCCGAACGACTGGGCTGGCCCAAAGGTGCCAAGGTGCTCATCATGCACGTTGACGACGCCGGGATGTCCTGGGATTCTAACGAAGGTGCACTCCAGGCCCTGACCAAAGGGGTCGCTACTTCGGTAAGTGTGATGATGCCCTGTGGCTGGGTTCCGGGTTTTGTGCATCAACTCAAAAAAAATCCCACCATTGACGCTGGTCTCCACCTCACCCTGACCTCCGAATGGGACGATTATCGCTGGGGGCCACTGAGTGGTAAGCCAGCAGTACCGGGCCTGGTTGATCAGGAGGGTGCCCTTTGGCCAGAAGTGGAAGATGTAGTCAAAAATGCTTCCGCAGATGAAGTAGAAAAGGAAATTTTAGCGCAAATCGCGCGGGCTCGTCAAATGGGTTTCGAACCCACCCATATGGATTCACACATGGGTACTTTGTTTGCTTCGCCTGCCTTTTTGCAGCGCTACATCAAGGTTGGCATCCAGGAGCGGATCCCCGTGATGATGCCCGCCGGGCACTGCAGCATGATTGCTGAAACCAATAAACTGGATCCTTTCACCCTGGGTTTGTTGCGCAATGCGGGTAAAAATCTCTGGAACAACGGGCTTCCCGTACTGGATGATTTGCACAATGAAACCTATGGCATGAAAATTCCACCCGGATTGAGTGATCAGGCCATGCAAAAGTTAAAAACCAAACTGATCATCGAATCTTTCCAACGGCTTAAACCTGGAGTGACCATGCTGATCGTGCATTGTACGGCCCCCTCCCCTATTTTTAAACACATTTCTGGCTCCGGTGATGTGCGCAAAAGTGACCTCCTAGCCATGCAATCTCCTGAGTTAAAAGCCTATTTGCAAAAAGAAGGGATTGTGCTGACGACCTGGCGGGAATTGATGGAGCGGAGGAAAAAACTGAAATAGGGTTTTTAAAGATTGAAATTGATGGTTTTCTTTTTTGAGTTAAGAGTGAAGAATACATGATTTTAGAGTTTTGAAGTGGGCTGCCGCAGCGACTTAGACCAAGGCAGTGTCAGAATCGCTGCGGCAGCCTACTTCTAAAATCAAAACTCATGTATTCTTAACTCTCAACTCAAAAAAATCTTAAATCAAAGTTACCAGATATTGAATCAATTCTTTGATAATCAATCTTCCTCAACTTTAATTCACCCGCACTCCTTCCGCCGTACGGCTATTCCGGTCTTGCCGATCGATACGGCGTAGATCTACCATTAGTCCGGCAAAGGCGGCGCCATAATTGACTTCGTATTCTTTGCCATCGTAGGTGACAGTGCCTGAAGCTCGTTCCCAATCTTTGGCCAATAATACATAGCGCTCGCCCGCTTTCGGGCTGGGGCCAAACATGAGGTAACGTTGATTGGAGCCATTTTCGAAAGCGATGGCAAAACGGTTGGCTTTGGGGCTAAACGTAAAAACCCCGGGCGTACTGCGGGGGATAAATATTTCTTCTATTTTTTGTCCATTGACAATCCGTACTTTCCCTTCTACAATCTCGGAAGAGTTTTCGCCCAATTTCCGCCGCAAATACACATCGTCAGACAAATAAAACTGAATTTTTTTCAGTTCTGACTCAGTCCAACGGTTGCGGTCGTACAGATCCTGGGTAAAATAAGACAAGCTTGGACTGCAACTGCTGAACGCTGCCCAGAGCAGCAACACAATAAAGGTATTTCTCATCATCACGTGTTTTTGATTTGTGATGCGGAAATTACAGGAAGTCACCTATGTGTAAAAGTAGATTATGAAAAGTTTAACTAGGGTTAAGAGAGTTTAACAAGCTTCGAAGTGGTTGTTGAGCGACGGTTACAGAGCGAATTCGAAGTAAGTCGAAGTGATCGATTTGAACTTTGTAACTTTCCAGACAATCCCTTTTCTCTAAATTTTGTTACATTAGCACGTGAGGGATTAAACAACCAAGACATGAAGGTTTTTACCAAGATTTTTACAGAGAAAACGACTTTCCTCAGTTTGCTTTTTAGCATTCTGGCTTTGCCAATGGCGATGGCCACGCACAACCGGGCTGGAGAAATCACCATAGAACAAGTGGGCAACTGTGTCACCAGTTTGACCGTCAAAGCAACCATCGTGACCTACACCAAGGCGAGTAGCTTTATGGTGGATCGCGACTCCTTAACCATTTTTTGGGGGGACGAATCTCCGGGAGCCCGTGGTCAACAAGTTCTTCGGGTCAATGGTCCGATTGGGGTCAATGGCATTGGCAAGGGTGAATTGCTGGAAAACGATACCCGCAAAAACGTTTACATCGCTTTTCACACCTACCCTTCCCGGGGTACTTATGTGATTTCGATGAACGACCCCAACCGAAATGGAGGTATCATCAACCTCAATTTTCCGAACTCGGAACAAATCAAATTCCACATCCAAACCACCTATACGTTCCCCAATCCGCAGGTAGATGGATGCAACAATACACCGGTGTTGCTGCAACCCCCGATCGATATTGGTTGTGTAGGAAAACCCTTTATCCACAACCCTAATGCCTACGATTCGGATGGGGATAGTTTGGCGTACAAGTTGATCGTTCCATTTTCAGACCGAGGAGTCCAGGTGCCCAATTACCTCTTTCCCAACATGGTTAGCCCGGGACCTAAAAACAACCTGAGCATCAATGAACGAACGGGGGAAATTGTGTGGGATGCCCCCCAACGAGCCGGGGAATACAACCTGGCCATGATCATCATTGAGTATCGGGATGGGAACCCTTTGGATACCATTGTGCGCGACATCCAGATTTTGATCCAAAGTTGCGACAATCAACCTCCCAAAATTGAAGCCCCGGATGAAATTTGTGTCATTGCGGGTCAGGTCGTTGAGTTTAAAGTGACCGCTACTGCGCCAATCGAAGAAACCCGGCAAAGGGTAAAACTGGGCGCATTGGGTGGGCCTTTTGAAGTTAAAATCAGCCCCGCAACCTTTACCCCCAACATCAATACGTACCAAAATGACCCATTCGTAAAAACCTTCCGCTGGGAAACGCGCTGCGAACACATTTCGGACCAGTTCTATACGGTGGTGTTCCGAGCAGTGGACGATTTTTATCCGCGAGACTCCACGGGTTTGTCCATCCTCAAAACGGTACGCATAAAAGTCGTCGGGCCGCCTCCAGAGGATGTGCGAGCGGCACCGGGCAATGGGTTTATTGATGTCAGTTGGCAAAAACCCTATGTGTGCGACAAAGCCGCCGAAAATTACTTCCAGGGCTTTACGGTTTGGCGCAGGATCGGTAGTAATTCCTTTGAGCCCGATACTTGTACCCCTGGTTTGCAGGGGCAAGGTTATACCAAATTGACGGAGTTTTCCATTGTGGATAGCCTGAAAGGGCGCTACCATTTCCGCGACAATAATGTGGAACCAGGCCGGACCTACTGTTATCGAATTTTGGCTGAATTTGCCAAAACAACCCCGGGTGGCCGTTATGCCTACAATCTTTTGGAAAGTTTGCCTTCCAAAGAAGCTTGTGTGCAGCTCAACCGCAACCTGCCTATCATCATCAAAGCGGATGTGGTGAGCACCAGTGCGACCGCGGGCAGTGTACAAGTCTGTTGGACCAAACCCAAACCCAATGACCTGGATACCCTCGTGAATCGAGGGCCCTATATTTACGAAGTGATGCGCGCCGAGGGTTTGACCCCAGCAGATGGGGCTTTCCAATCCGTAGCTCGTTTTACAAGCACTACCTTTAAAGGCGCCAATGACACCTGCTTCCTGGATCAAAACCTGCGTACGGCTACCACCGCCTATAGCTACCGCATTCGTTTTTATACGGGTCGGTCCGCTACGGAGCCATTGGGTGCAACGCCATTGGCCTCTACGGTGTTTTTGCAAATCAGCTCTTCGGATAAGCTGTTGAATTTGAGCTGGGAAGAAAATACACCTTGGGACAACTATGCTTATGTGGTGCTCAAAAAGAATGCCGCAGGCACATTTGATTCGATTGCAACTGTGAGTACCAATCGGTATACCGACCGCAACCTGACCAACGGCACCGAATATTGTTACAAAATCCGGGCTTTGGGCACTTACGGGATCGTAGATATTGTCAGCCCGCTGGTTAATCATTCACAAGAGGCTTGCGGGCGACCACAGGACAATGTGCCTCCTTGTCCACCGACGATCAAAGTGGCGACAATTTGTGACAAACCGATCGATTGTGCGAATCGCGACCTGCAAGTCAACACCATTACCTGGAATCGCCCTACTGAAACCTGCCCCGATGCAACCGATCTGGCGGGTTACAAGGTGTATTTCAACAATGGGGATACCGTAGGTACCTACACTTTGGTGGGTACGGTCACTTCGCCGAACACCCTGATATTCACGCATCGCCCTGAATTGGGCATTGCGGGTTGTTACGCGGTTACCTCGGTGGATCAGCTGGGCAATGAAAGTGCACGCAGCAACCTGATTTGTGTGGACAACTGTCCTCGCTACCTGCTGCCGAATACCTTCACGCCCAATGGAGACAATCAAAACGATTTATTCACCCCCTTCCCCTTCTGTTTTGTCGCCTCAGTCGACTTCCAGGTGTTCAACCGCTGGGGTCAACTGGTGTTCAAAACCGCCGATCCAAACCTGAATTGGGATGGAAACAACTTGCAAGGGGATGCACTCCCAGCTGGGGTGTACTACTACAAGTGTAAGGTGTTTGAACAACGGGTGAATGGCGTGGTGCCGGTGGAGAAACCGTTGGAGGGGTATATTCAGTTGGTGAAGTGATCAGCGGTCAGCGATGAGCTATCAGCAGTCAGCTATGAGGGTGCCTCTGGCTGATTGCTGTTTTCTCGCTAATGTCCGAGCCCGAAACTGCTACCCAATGAAGACTTAAAGTACAAGACAAAAATTAAAAACTCAATAGAATTCTGTTCGGCGAAAACGCAATAGATATCGAACTACAGCCGAAGACAACCTTGCGGCAATACTTTTGTTGGCTACAGGGGGCTAAAATGGTTATTTTAACTTTTGCCTAACTGTTTCAATGGATTCTTTAAGAACTTTTTTTACTTCTTTAAAATTAGTGTTAGGATGATTGTTCCAGTCCATGAGCCGATGTTCTTTAACTCTACCCTTTTCATATTTCTCTAATGTAAATCTTACTACTTGCATTGCTGCTCTTCGATGATTGTACTCTCCTGCTATATCAAGCGACGCCTTATATAGTGCACAAAAAAGACTATATTTTCCATTAGTTACGTCATCATCACATTTTCTTTCATCTTGCTTGTTCCATTTTAACCGGTCAGACAGATATGAGTCAGCTCTTTGAATTATTTTAAGGTCTGCAGAGTCAAATATTAAATTTCGGTTTTCCTGAGTTCCGTCTTCAGGTTGCTGTCCATATATTGAGCTTGAAATGAGTGCAAGGAGGATTAACGTTATTGTTTTCATGTTATGCTATTTAAAATGCTAATTAACGCAAGTTCGGGGATTTATAGCTCAAATACATCTATAATCTTGTAACCCGCCTGTTTCAACAGCGGGATTGAGTGCCGGAGCTCCCTAACATCTAACATCCTTCCAGAGGCTCACATCATGAAATTTTGGTAGATGCAAGCCTCTGGAAGGATGTTAGATGTTAGGGGTGGGTACGCTTGGGGCCACCCGTTGAAACGGTCGGTTACAATATGTTAGATGTAACTAGTGTCAACCCATAGCTTTTTCAATCCTTTTGGAAATTTCTGAGCTAACGTTAAGCTCCATAATTTCAACCAACCCCAAATCCTGAATACAGCCTTACTATTCCTTCTTCATATCCCCCAAAAGTGCCTTTGCATTCTCATTCCCCGGATTCAGTTTCAAGGCCATTTGGCAATTTTCTTCCGCAGCTTTGTGAAGTTCCAAAAAACTGGTTAAGGATTTTACATCATACCTCACAACACATTCACCTAAGTAACAAGAAAGAAAAATGAAATAATCATGCCCAATGTGGCCACACCATATAATTGAAAAACAATCAATTAAAAACAACATGACCTCAATTACGCAATAGAAAAAATTTTAATGCGCAAGCAGTATTTATCTAAATATAACAAATTTTTTACCAGTACAAAACGACAATTAAGCTAGAAAAAGTAAAACAATCTCGAACTTTTTAATTTTTTTTAAAAAATAACGCTATGTTTGTTTAAATTTTTTTTGTGATAATCCCATAGAAAGTCAAATATAAATACCTCAGCGCGAAGCCAACCTTAACTAATTTTATTGAATTACTTAAACTCAAATCTATGATAATTAGAACTTTACGATTGCAGATCAAAATCTGCTTGGTTCTGGTGCTTGGCCTCTGTGTGACAGGTGCCTGGGCTCAGGGAACTGTAAAAGGTACAGTTACCTCAAAAACAGATGGATTACCGCTCCCAGGTGTGAATATACTAGTCAAGGGGAGGACTATTGGTACCGTTACGGAAGTAGACGGCCGTTTTTCGCTTCAGGTTAGTCCAGGTGAAACACTTACCCTCTCCTACACCGGATTCGCTACGCAGGAAGTACTGGTGACCAACGAGACGGAGATGAACATTGTCCTGGTAGAGGATGTGCTCACTATGCAGGAAGCGGTAGTGACGGCACTCGGCATCAGTAAAGAAAGTAAAAAACTTGGGTACGCCGTTTCTACCATTAATGGCGATCAGCTGAACAAGGCTAGGGAAACCAACGTAGCCTTATCCCTCCAGGGTACAGCTCCAGGGGTAACCGTAAGAGGTACCAATGGCGGCCCCGGCGGAACAGCTCAGGTGTTGCTGCGCGGTATGCCCAGTATGAACAGTGGGGGTTCACCCCTCTATGTTATCAATGGTATTCCCATGGATAACACGCAGCGCGGTAGTGCTGGCGAGTGGGGTGGCGGAGACAATGGTGACGGTATTGGTAACCTTAACCCTGATGACATTGAGAGTATGACCATTCTAAAAGGTCAGTCCGCTTCTGCGTTGTACGGAGCTCGCGCTTCCAACGGTGTAATCTTAATTACCACCAAAAAGGGTAAGAAAAACGATTTTTCCGTTGAGTACAACACGAATTACATGGCCGACATTGCCCAAAATTTTACTGATTTTCAGTATGAGTATGGTCAAGGTCTTTTGGGGGTTAAACCTGTGGATGCCAACTCCGCACTCTCTTCAACTCGGATGAGTTGGGGGCCTAAGCTAGATGGTAGTTCTACCCCTCAATTTGATGGTAAGTCTTATCCTTACAGTGCACAAAGGGACAACATCAAGAATTTCTACAGAACCGGTTCCTCCTTTACAAACACCGTTTCTGTTTCAAAAGGAAATGAGTCAGGTTCTTTCAGATTGTCGGCCTCAAACCTTTCTAATCAATCCATGGTGCCCAACAGCGGCCTCGAAAGAAAAACTTTTAACTTTAGCTTGGATCAAAAAATCACTAAAAAGCTTTCGGTTACTGCTGTTGCAAACTACGTAGATGAAAAGGCAGACAACCGGTCATACCTGAGTGATGGGCCAATGAACGCGAACAACATCTTGTTTTTGGCAACCAACGTAGATCAGAGCATCTTGGCCCCCGGATTTGACGCTTCAAGGAATGGCGCCGAAGTTCGGTGGAGTGATGATGAGTACGTAAGCAACCCTTACTTTGTAACCAACCAATTTGAAAACGACCACAGCCGCAGACGTATAATTTCATCAATGATGGCTCGTTACGATCTGACCAGCTGGTTGTACGCACAGGCTAGGGTGGGCTATGATTTAAGCAATGACAAGTCTTTCAACGTAACTCCCTGGGGAACTGCCTACCAAACCAGACCTGATGGAAGTGGATCGATGGGGCAATCTCAAACCCAGCGTTCTGAGTTGAACATCGAAGGGATTCTTGGTGCGAATAAGAAGATTTCCGATGATTTGACGATCGATGCCTTGATTGGAGGTAACATTCGTAAGAATGAATCAGAATCAGTAGGGGTTGGTGGTTCGTTTTTTACTCTTCCCTATGTATATACACTGTCCAACTTGTCACAACGATCAGGAGGCGATTATGGATTTTCTAAGCAAGGTGTTCATTCAGGGTTCTACTCAGTGGATTTCTCCTACAAGAATTTCCTGACCGTAAACACAACTGGCCGCTACGATGACTATTCCACGCTTTATTCTTTGATCAATCCGGAAAAGCAGACGGGAATCTTCACGCCATCGGTCTCCACCAGTTTCTTGTTCAGTGAATTGGGCAATTTCGGGAAATTGAGCTTTGGGAAACTTCGTGCTTCCTTCGCTCAAACCAGTGGCGAGCTAGGTGACCCTTACCAAACATCATTGTACTATAACTTGGATCGTTCATTCAATGGTCGGCCCATGGGTACATTCCCTGGAACTGCCCCCAACTCTACTTTGAATCCTTTTACCCTTACCGAAATTGAAATCGGGACGGAACTTAAGTTCTTCCAGAACCGCTTGGGATTGGATTTGGCCTGGTTCAACCGTACGACCAAAAATGAAATCATGCGTGCTAATTTTAGCCCAGCAGCTGGATTTACTGGTGGTTTCGTAGGCACGGGTTCAACCGAAAACACGGGTATTGAGCTTCAGGTTAAAGGTGTAATTGTTCGGACCGCAAATTTTGAATGGAGCGCAACCCTGAATTATACCAACGTTAGCAACAAGATCATCTCCACTGACCTAAACAATACCAATCTGCAATTGGGCTCCAATCGCGCCACCTTAGGCAACGCCATTACCGCTTTTGTGCCAGGCCTAGCTGGTCCGCAGATCATGGCGTATGATTACAAAAGAAGCAATGGTCAAATTGTAGTGGACGCAAGTGGAATCCCAGTGAGGGGTGATTTAATCCCAATGGGAAGTGTTTTGCCTAACCAATATGGCGGTTTGATGAATCAACTGACCTATAAGGGTTTCAATCTTGCCTTTCTCATTGACTATAGTTTCGGGAATAAAGTACTTTCTGCAACCGAGCACTATTCCATTGCCCGCGGCTTGAACAAAATCACCCTGGAAGGTCGTGATGGAATCACAACGGGTGTGATTGAATCAGGAACGCCCAATACGGTGAAAGCTCCAGCTCAATTGTACTACCGGGCTGTAGCACAACAGATTACCTCAAGCAGCGTAGTTGATGGTGATTTCATAAAATTCCGCCAGCTTACCTTAGGCTACCAGATTCAAGGCTCAAAACTTGGAAAGCTTCCTTTCCAGTCCATTCAATTGTCCGTGGTGGGGCGTAACCTTGCCATCTTAATGCGCAAAGCGAAGAACATTGATCCAGAATCTTCATTTGGGTCGAATCTTCGCTACTATGGCATTGAGGGAACAGGTTTGCCTTCTGCCCGTTCAATCGGACTCAACCTTAACTTTAAATTCAAATAGCCAGAACCATGAAAATACAATATAAGAATTTCCTTCAACTAGGAAGACTTGCCTGCTTAGTGGCGGTACTGACTTTCTTTACCTTCTCCTGCGATGATTTGGCCGAGT
Source organism: Haliscomenobacter sp. (assembly GCF_033763495.1). Classification (GTDB taxonomy): domain Bacteria; phylum Bacteroidota; class Bacteroidia; order Chitinophagales; family Saprospiraceae; genus Haliscomenobacter. Next base: position 19,678 of record NZ_JANRKL010000032.1, read on the forward strand.
TGAACGTAGACCCAACCAGGTCTTCACCCGCAAACTTTGACCCGAATTTCTTCTTGTCTTCTAGCCAGGCGAATTATCTGGGTGCAACTACGGGTTACAGTGGCCCTATTCTGTTTCAGAGCGGCTGGATACAAATTTTGGCCAGTACCTCTACCTTAGGTGCCAACTACTACTCCAACATGGACAAGTATGTTCCATCTACCAACACGGCGAATTATCAACAAGGAGGCTGGAATAGTGGTTATCGATCCGCTACCCTGGCCAATCAAATTTTGTTTGATACCGAAGGCAAAACTGGGTTTGAAAATTTAAGAGCGGTGGCCAAAATCATGATTATCCTGAACATGCAGCACATTACCGATGTTTATGGAGATATTCCATACGCTCAAGCACTGCAGGCTGCCAATGGGCTCACCCAGCCTGAATATGACACACAGGAGGCGCTTTATCAAGCTCTGCTTAAAGATTTGGACGCTGCGGTAAGCAGTTTAGATGTTTCCAAAAAAGGGCCAACCGCGGATCTGATGTACAATGGGGATGTTGCCAAATGGAAAAAATTTGGTTATTCCCTCATGCTGCGCATGGCCATGCGATTGGTAAAAGCAAGCCCAGCCACTGCCAAGACTTATGCCGAGAAAGCAGCAGCGGGCGGCACCTTTGCCAGTGCAGCTGATGACGCTTTTGTCAAGTATGACAATGCCAATGGCTATACAAACGGCAATGCTGGACCTTTGAATACTGCTTCTGATTTTTATGAGGTTCGCTGGAGCAAAACCATCATTGATTATTTGAAGGCCAAAAATGATCCTCGTCTGGGAGTAATCGCTGAAGTTCCACAAGATGGCTTGGCGGCGAACAACAACGCTGCGCTGAGTGGCAATTCCACTCCTGCAAACCAGCTTGGCTTACCCAACGGCTTTGATATGGCCGGCGGAGCTACCGACATCACTACTTCTCCTGGCTATCCAGGTGGAACTGGCACTGGCGCAGATGCTACCAAAATTGGGAAGTACTCACGTCCAACATCCATCTACCGCAATGTAAATGCCCCCGCATTTATTCTGACCTATGCTGAGTCTGAATTGCTCTTGGCAGAGGCAGTTGTAAGGAGCTTTACGGTATCGGGAACTGCTGCTACTCACTACAGCAACGCGCTGCGAGGTGCATTGGCTGGCATGGCGGCATATGGTGCCAGTGCGGCTATTGATGCAGCTGCGGTAAACACATTTGTTACCGCAAACCCGCTTGACGTTTCTTCTCAAGCCAATTCGCTAAAGATGATCAATGAGCAGTATTGGGCAACCACTGGCCTTTTGTTCAACTTTGTTGAGTCATGGAACAACTGGAAACGTTCGGGCCATCCAGCGCTAACACCGGTTAAATTTACTGGAAACTTCTCAAATGGAGCAATTCCGCGCAGACAGCCTTATCCAACGGGAGAAGCGGGCCAGAATGGTGACGCTTACACCAAGGCAGTCACCAGACTTCCAGGAGGTGATCAGTGGACTTCCCGCGTTTGGTGGGACGCGAATTAAGTTGACCATCACTTATAAAAAAGTAAAAGGCTGGACCCCAATCCGGCCTTTTATTTTTTATAACTTGCTGTTGATATACCCCTCGCGGTCATCATTAAAACCACTTAATTGCGTTTGAAAGTGACGAAATCCTCTGCATCCATGAAAAAGGTATTTACACTCGCCATCTTTTTAATCGCCTTTACATCTAATCAGGGGCAAAGTTTATTCGAGCCGGTTAATGCTTCGCGTTCAGGTGTATCCTTCAAAAACACCATTGTTGAAAACGCAAGTCAAAACGCATTGACCTACGAAAACTTGTTTAATGGAGGAGGGATTGCCCTTGGGGACATCAACAACGATGGCCTCGAAGACATTTACTTTATTTCTAACATGCAACTCAATAAGTTATACCTCAATCAGGGCAACTTCAAATTCAAAGACATTACTCAATCTGCGGGAGTAGCTGGCCGGGTGGGCTGGAAAAGTGGCACATCCATGGTAGACATCAACGGCGACGGGCTGCTCGATATTTACGTGTGTTACTCTGGCAAAACAGAAGCAGAAAAAAGACGCAATCAGTTTTTTATCAACCAAGGGAACCTTACGTTCATCGATAAGGCCCAAGAAATGGGGCTCGACGATCCATCATACACCACCCAAGTCTCCTTCTTTGATTACGATCGGGATGGTGATCTGGATGCTTTTTTACTCGCTACCAATGTAAAAGTGATTCGCGACCTGGAGTATTCGCAGGCCCGTAAATCCAAACACCCTTACGCCGGAGATAAGTTGTTTCGCAATGACAATGGGCGGTTTTTCGAAGTAACGGAGGAAGCGGGTATTCTTTCCAATGCACTCGGTTTTGGTTTGGGCGTAACGGTATCGGATGTGAACAAAGATGGCTGGCTGGATATCTATGTCTCCAACGACTATGCAGAACCCGACTACCTCTACATCAACAATCGCAACGGAACCTTCACCAATAAACTGGATGTTTCGCTCCAACACATTTCCCAATTCTCGATGGGGTCGGATATAGCCGATATCAACAATGATCTGTTGCCAGATATTTTCACAGCCGACATGTTGCCTGAAGACAATAAAAGGCAAAAGCTCTTGTATGGCCCAGATAACTACGAGCAATTCGCGCTCATGGTGAGCGAGGGGTACCACTACCAGTTCATGCGCAATATGCTGCACCTCAACAATGGCAACGGCACCTTTTCCGAAGTTGGGCAACTGGCAGGCGTGTCCAATACCGACTGGAGTTGGGCGCCTCTGTTTGCCGATTACGACAATGATGGCTGGAAAGATCTATTTGTCACCAACGGGTACTTCCGGGACTATACCAACCGCGATTTTCTTAAATACAAAGGGGATTACTATTTTCAAAAAGTCCTGGCTCACGAAAAAGCCGATACCTTGGAGTTGGCCAAGTCCATGCCTTCAACCCCAGTGCACAATTATATTTTTAAAAACATGGGCAATGCCCGATTTGAGGATCAAAGCAAGGCTTGGGGGTTTTCTACACCCACGTTTTCTAATGGCGCTGCATATGCCGATCTGGACAATGATGGCGATCTGGATTTGATCGTCAACAATCAAGACGCTGAGGCTTCGCTTTACCGAAATCTTGCACGCCAACAAAACCCATCGCGCCACTACATCGCTTTACAGCTTAAAGGTGCTGGACTGAATACACAGGCCATTGGAAGCGCAGTTGCGATTTACACTGGACAGGGCAAGCAGTTTTTTGAAATGATGCCAGTGCGCGGTTATCAGTCCTCTGTTTCTAGCAGAATGCATGCTGGCTTGGCGGATCAAACCAAGATCGATTCGATCGTGGTAGTTTGGCCGACGGGCAAAAAAAGTAAAATTACCAACGTAATGGCCGACCAGTTGCTCGTGTTGGAAGAAGTAAACTCGATCCCAACTGATCATGAAGCGCCCCCTCAAACAACAACCCTTTTCAAAAGTGAAAAATCCCCACTCACCTATCGTCACACGGAATATGGGGCAAATGACTTCAAACGACAACCACTGCTCAACACCATGCTATCGCCTTGTGGCCCCGTGATGGCGAGCGCCGATGTCAATAATGATGGCACGCTGGACATATTTGTTGGAGGTACCAAAGAAAATCCTGGTCGCTTGTTCGTCCAGTTGAGCAACGGCATTTTCCGGATGATGGGTAATTTTGACTTCAAAGAAGATGTCAATTGCGCGGATGCAGATGCCCGTTTTTTCGATGCCGACAGTGATGGTGATCAAGATTTGTATGTAGTGAGTGGCGGTTATCACGAATACCAGCCGGATGAAGAAGCCTTACAGGATCGCTTGTACCTAAATGACGGTAAGGGCAACTTCAGCAAGGCACTTGGCGCAATACCACATATGTCTCCAGCCAAATCCTGTGTACGGCCAATGGACCTAGATCACGATGGCGATCTGGACTTATTTGTGGGTGGCAGGGTGATGCCTGGTTCATATCCACAATCGCCACCAAGTTACCTCTTGCTCAATGATGGTTCAGGGCGGTTTACCGATGCTACTGAAAGTCTATTGCCTTTGTTAAAAAACCTGGGAATGGTTACCGATGCGGCCTGGCTTGATGTAAACGGGGATACTTTTGCTGACCTGGTTGTACTGGGAGAATTCATGCCAATAAGTGTATTTGTCAACAAACCAGGGAAACGTTTTGAGGAAGCCAGCAACCAATATTTTAAAAACGTGGAATCTGGTTGGTGGAGTAAACTAGCCGTGGCCGATTTTGACCATGATGGTGATGACGACCTGATTGCGGGCAATTTCGGTTTGAACTCCCAATTCAAAGCCAGTGAATCGGCCCCCATCAGTATGGTCTATTCAGATTTTGATGGCAATGGCAGCATCGATCCCATTTTGGTTTCGTATGTACAACACAAACCTTACCCTTTTGCTGGTCGCGATGAACTGTTGGATCAAATTTTCCCCTTGCGCAAGAAGTTCACGACCTATGCACCCTATGCTGAAGCCACACTAAGCGACCTGTTCACTCCTGTGGAGCTTTCTCAGGCAAAAAGATTAGCTGCAACTGAACTGCGAAGCGTTTATTTTGAAAATCAGGGCAAGCAGTTTGTCAAACACAGTTTGCCACCTGAGGCCCAGTATGCGCCGGTTTACAGCATTGAAGTACTTGACTACAATCACGATGGTCATCTCGATTTTATCCTGGCTGGCAACCAGAGCGCGATTCGAATCCGTTTGGGCAGTATTGATGCCAACTTTGGGCAGGTTTATGAAGGCAATGGCCAAGGAAATTTCAGGTACGTACCTCAGGCGGAATCTGGATTGTCTTTTACTGGCGATGTCAAATCAATGAAGTGGATAAAAACCGCTGCCGGGGAATTCCTGCTTGCAGGGATCAATAACCTGGGCATTGTGGCGTACAAAAGAAATGAATCAACTTCGAAATAAATTTTATTGCATGATGAAATACTTTTTCAGCATAAGCTTCTTTTTGATCGTAACGACACGCCTCCTTGCCCAGACGGATGAGCAGGCGACTAACCAGTTCATCAAATCAGCTTTCCATCTTTCGGAAGTGATGCTGCACGATGTGGCCAGTCCTCCTGCCGCAGCCCGCTTCTATGCTTATGCTATGTTGGGTGCCTACGAAGTGTTGCAGCGCCATCAATCGGATATGCTTGCACTGAGTAATAATTTCAAGGTTGCTCCAGAATTTGTTCCATTACCCGTTCCATCCAATTTTAATCCCGCTTTTTGTGCCACCTATGCCATGCTTGAAACCGGCAGACTGATTCTGCCTTCCGGCTACATGCTGGAAGAGAAGCAAGCTGAATTGATCACCATTTTCCGGAAAAGCTATAAACTGAATGCAAAAAACATTGAGGCCAACCGGCAATACGCCAATCAGATAGCAGCGCAGGTTATGGCTTACGCAAAGAAAGATGGCTACTTTTCGCTCAGTGTACTGCCGCGCTATAAACCCAACACCAAAGAAGCGGGGCGGTGGTACCCAACCCCTCCCGAGTACATGAGTGCGGTGGAGCCGCAATGGAAAACCATTCGAACCTTCTTTCTCAATTCAGCCGATCAATTTGCGCCGGACGATCCGGCGCCTTTCATTACCGAAAAAGGAAGTAGTTTTTTTACTCAGTTAGAAGAAGTGGTGACCATCTCCAAGAATCTTACCGCAGAACAAAAAGCCATCGCTGGATTTTGGGATTGCAATCCCTTTGCGGTTACTTATTCAGGCCATGCGGCCATGGGGGTGAAAAAAATTTCACCGGGCGGCCATTGGATCGGTATCACGGGGATTGCCTGTCGCAAGGCAAATGTGTCACTGCAAAAGACAATTGCCGCACACACACTCATCGCACTATCCTTACACGATGCCTTTGTAAGTTGCTGGCATGAAAAATACCACAGCGACCGCATTCGCCCAGAATCCGCGATCAACAAATACCTGGATGAAGCGTGGCGCCCACTCCTACAAACGCCGCCATTCCCGGAATACACCAGCGGCCATAGTGTAATCTCCACCACCAGTGCCGAGGTACTGAGCTACCTCTTTGGAGAAAACTTTGCTTATGTAGATACTTCAGAGGAATATTTTGGCTTACCAGCCAGGCCATTTCTGTCATTTAAAGCGGCTTCCCAAGAAGCAGCCATCTCCCGCCTGTATGGAGGCATCCATTTTCGCGATGCCATTGAAGCGGGTCAACGCCAGGGCGAAGCCATTGGAAAATACATTGTTGAAAAGATCAAAAATGGGAACAAGCCTAAATAGGTATTTTTAGGGGCGATAAAAAAATAAATGTTCATTTTGCCAGAGGATTAGATAAGTAAACGGTTCAATTTAAGTGTCTTATCTAATCCTCTGGCTCAGGAAAAATGAACATTTATTTTTGCCCCACTACTTGGCATAAAACCTAGAATGTATGAAAAGAAACAAATTTATACAAGCAACCTCATTAGGCTTGCTCGGTGTCCTATTGCCCGTTCAGTATATGGGCAAAACCGAAGTCATTCTGGGACACAACAACAAGCGCTACAAAATCAATACCCGCTGGAGTCAGGCAGATGCAGCACGGTATCCGGTCAACAATTGCCATGAAATGGTACAAGATAAAAAAGGCCGAATCCTGTTGCTGACCGATGAAACCCGTAACAATGTGTTGATTTACGATAAAAACGGGAAAATTCTGGACAGTTGGGGCAGCGAGTACCCGGGCGCGCATGGGTTCACCTTGTTCCATGAGAATGGCGAGGATATGCTGTTCATCTGCGACAACAATCGGCATCAGGTCATCAAAACGACCATTGACGGGCGGGTTCTGATGACTTTGGATTATCCAAAAGAGGCCGGCATTTACACAAAAGCCGAAGAGTACGTCCCAACGGAAACCGCCATTGCACCCAATGGCGACATTTACGTGGCGGACGGTTACGGCAAAGACTACGTCATCCAGTACAACCACAAAGGCGAATACATCCGTCATTTTGGCGGCAAGGGCGATACGCCAGCGCATTTGAGCAATGCCCACGGCATTTGTGTGGATCTTCGAGACAAGACAAATCCCTGTTTAATGGTCACTTCGCGCGTTCAAAATGCCTTCAAACGTTATGATTTGGCAGGGAAATACTTGGAAACAATTGATTTGAAAGGGGCCTGGGTCTGCCGTCCGGTCATAAAAGGTGAGTACTTATATGCGGCTGTTTTACAATCGAATAATAGTACCGGCGCGCAATCGGGTTTTGTGACCATTTTGGATAAAAACAACAAAGTCGTGTCCAACTTAGCCGGAAGCACACCGCAATATCAGGGCAATCAGATCGAAGAAATGTACCAAACCATCAAGGCATTTCAATACCCGCACGATGTGTTGATTGACGACGAAGAATGTATGTATGTGGCGCAATGGAATTCAGGGAAAACGTATCCGATCAAGTTAGAACCCGTTGTATGAAAAATTTGATTTTACCAACGCTGTTACTCCTCTACACCGTTTCTTCAAACGCTCAGGACAATTTCCAATTGGCCCGGCCTTTGCTGAAATACTCCTCTGCATTTTTTACCACTGAGATGCGTGTTGAAATGGCTTTTGCGGAACCGAACACCCAAATACGCTATACTTTAGATGGGCAAGACCCCACTGAAAATTCGCCGCTATACACCCAGCCCGTTCTTATTACCAAGCGTTTCACAAACCTCAAAGCGCGGGTATTTAGTACAATTTATCAGCCCTCCGATGTGGTGGAGGCAACTTTTATCAAAGACGGTTTGCCAATAAAATCGGTTGAAAACACCCCGCCAAATCAAAAATACAAAGGTTCAGGCGCAATGACCCTGATCGACAATAAAGGCGGAACAACCAATATATCGGGTGGTACCTGGTTGGGTTTTCAGACAGATACCGTCGAAATTGTGCTGCGTTTGTATAAAAAAGAAAAGGTCAAAAACGTGTTGGTGAATCTTTTACGCGACTATGGCTCCTGGATTTTTTTACCTGAAAAAATAGAAGTGTTTGCTTTTAAAAACAATGCATTTCAACTCGTTGACAACAAGGCATATGAACAAGATAAAAACGTCAACGGATCTGCTTGTGTGGCCGCCGTATTTCCACTGAAAAATGGCATAAAAACCGATAAACTCAAGATTCAACTGTATTTGGTCAAACAAATTCCCGATTGGCACGGCGGAAAGGGAAATAAGAGTTGGATTTTTGTGGATGAGGTGTTTGTGAATTGAGATTTTGTCTTGTTAGCAATTAGTAATTCAATGGGATTTTAAACTCAAAAAAATGAGCTTTCGCATCGCTATCTTTTTACTACTTTCTACCAGCACATTTGCGCAAACGCAAAAGATGCCTTATAAGAATCCTGCATTGCCTATTGAACAACGCGTGAATGATCTGCTAAGCCGCATGACGGTAGAAGAAAAATTCTGGCAATTATTCATGATTCCTTCTAACACGAATGTGTTGACCACAGCGCAAGATAAGCTTGCCTACAAAAACGGAATCTTCGGTTTTCAACTCAGTGCAGCTTCGCAAGGCGGCAACACGGCCGAACAAATGCTTACCTACAACGCCACCGAAAATGGTGAAGCGATCTTGAAGAAGCTCAATGCCATTCAGAAATATTTTGTAGAAGAAACAAGGCTCGGCATTCCTATCATTGCGTTTGATGAAGCCCTGCATGGCCTCGTGCGTGAAGGTGCCACTACCTTTCCGCAAGCTATCGGATTAGCCGCTTCGTTTGATACACTGTTAATGAATCGAGTGGCAACGGCCATTGCTACCGAATGCAAAGCGCGCGGCATCCGGCAGATTCTTTCGCCTGTTATCAATATCGCTACCGATGTACGCTGGGGACGAGTAGAAGAAACGTATGGAGAAGACCCTTTTCTCTCTTCCGAGATGGGTGTAGCGTTTGTGAAATCTTTTGAAAAGATGCAGATCATCACCACACCCAAACACTTTATTGCTAACGTAGGTGATGGTGGCCGAGATAGTTATCCGATTCATATGAATGAGCGCTACCTGCAAGAAATTATTTTCCCACCTTTCAAAGCAGTATTTAGTCGAGGCGGTGCGCGCTCGGTAATGACGAGTTATAACTCGCTTGATGGAACTCCAAGTTCAGCAAACGACTGGCTACTCAATCAAAAACTAAAACGTGACTGGAAGTTTGGAGGTTTTGTTATTTCCGATGCGGGTGCTGTTGGTGGTTCACTCGTGCTACATAACACATCTCCCGATTATGCCACATCAGGTGCACAAACGGTAAATGGAGGATTAGATGTTATTTTTCAAACTGCGTACGATCACTATAAATTATTTCTACCTGCATTCATAGATGGTCGTGTAGATGATAAGAAGTTAGACGGCGCAGTAGCTAGGGTGTTGAAAGCTAAGTTTGAGTTGGGCCTCTTCGAAAATCCCTACATGTCAGCTGAACAGTTGAAAAAGATCTCAAACGTAGATCAAAAGAAACTTGCACGGGAAGCAGCAATTAAATCGATGGTATTGTTAAAAAACAAGAATCAGACCCTGCCTTTATCGAAACAAGTAAAGTCAGTTGCGGTCATCGGTTCTGATGCTACTGAAGGAAGACTAGGTGGCTATAGCGGTCCCGGTAACGGAGTAGTCACTATTTTGCAAGGCTTGCAAAAGCGCACTGGCATTAAAGTGAACTATGCAATAGGTGCCGACCGCAACGATAAAGAGTGGGTAGTTGTTCCTGCGGAAAATTTGAAATCAACGACTGGCAAGAAAGGCCTAAGTGCTTTTTACTTTAAAAATATTGATCTCAGCGGAAAACCGTTGCTCACGAGGCAAGACGAGCAAGTCAATTTTCATTGGACACTCTTTGGCCCTGATGAAAAACTAGGCAATAGTTTTTATTCTGCCCGTTGGGAGGGATTCATTACTTCTCCAGAAACTGGAGTGCTAAGAATCGGGTTGGATGGAAATGATGGCTTCCGCCTCTACGTTAATAATCAACTGCTTATTGATCGTTGGGAAAAAAAGACCTATAGCACTGAGTTGGTCGATTTTAATGCAGAGAAAAACAAATCGTATCCCATACGAATTGAATTTAAAGAAACCACAGGCAACGCGCACATTCGATTGATTTGGGACCTTGGTGTCCCTAAAGTGTGGGAGAAGCAAATTGAGGAAGCCGTAGAAGTGGCCAAACAGTCTGAAGTGGCGATAATCGTAGCCGGAATTCACGAAGGCGAGTTTCAAGACCGTGCGTTTCTTTCATTGCCTGGTCATCAAGAAGAGTTAATCAATCGCGTATCGGCCATAGGTAAACCAGTAGTGGTGATTCTGGTGGGTGGAAGTGCGATTAC
>NZ_JANRKL010000033.1:0-4567 GCF_033763495.1 Haliscomenobacter sp.
TTTGCCCTGCTTTCCAAAGCGGATGCAAATGTACAACACTTGCTAGCTTTACTCCAAATTTTTTGGCAAGTTTTTTTGAAGTTTTTTTTCAGGCCTTTTTTAAAGCTCGAAATCAATTCCTTCTGTCTCTTACCTTATCGCCTTGCTTTCAAAGCGGATGCAAAAGTAGAACCTACTTTTTATTCATACAAGCTTTATTGGAAAAAAATCTCAAGAAATTTCTCCATCAAAGTCTAAACAGCTGAATGTTAAAGTGTGGTGATTTTTACAAGGACTATAAAGTTAAGTCTTTCTTAAATTAGGCGCAAGAGGTGGGAGTAAAAAAGTGTGGTTTTTTTCTAAAAAACTGATTGATACAAAAGAAAAGGGGCCGAAAAGCGGCCCCCCTATAATTTAACTACCTTGATGTACCAATTTGTTGTAAAACGATATCAAAGGTAGAATACAAGTTCATTCTTGTCAACCCCATAAAGAGGGGGTGCGTTAATGGCTAATTAACCGAGCCATATAGAAGCCGTCAAAACCTTCGTCCTGGGGTAAGATGCTGCGGCTGGCTTCCAGGGTATACGTCTCCCTTACCTTATTAATGTAGCTATCTACCTGCAGCTGGTTTTCGGAGGGTAAGATGCTACAGGTAGCATAAACCATTTTGCCATCCGGTTTACACAGTTTGCCATAGCGTTCCAAAATGTCTCTTTGTACACCATATATAGTATTAAGGTGTTCGGGCGACAATCGCCAACGGGTATCGGGGTTGCGGCGCAATACGCCCAGGCCGCTACAAGGAACGTCCAGAAGCACCCGATCTGCGGATTGTGCCAGGCGTTTGATGGTTTTACTTGATTCTATTTGCCGCGTTTCGATGATGCTCACACCCGCCCGGCGAGCGCGCAGGCGGAGTTGCTCCAGCTTTTTGGCATCAGTGTCCAAAGCAATGATGCGGCCTTTGTTTTGCATCAAAGCTGCGAGATGAAGGGTTTTGCCCCCATTGCCTGCACAGGCATCAATGACCCGCATGCCGGGCTGAACTTCCAAAAAGGGTGCTACCTGCTGAGAGGAGAAATCCTGGAGTTCAAACCAGCCATTGCGAAACGCCGGGGTGCTAAACATTTTACCCCTTTGTTCGATCAATACAGCGTCATCCTGAATGGCCCGGCCATAAATTTGGTGTTTGGCCAAATCTTTCAATAGCGTTGCTGCATCCGTTTTAAGCCGATTCACCCGTAGTACCAAATGGGGCAGTTCATTTAGAGCATGGATGGTTGCAGCCCATTTCTCTCCCAACTCTGCTTGTCCCAAGACATCCAGCCAATCTGGGATCGATTCCTTCAGGGCACGTTGATCACCTATATTATGGTAGGCAGCGAGAATTCGTTCTTTGGAGAGAAATTGAAATTGGGCTCCAGCTGGATGTTTTTGCAAAATCAGGGAAGCTCCAAGCAAATATTCCCAATCCTCAAGCACCAGCGGAGTTTTTTCACTTACCACACAAAGTAGGCGATAATAGCGGATTAGGGCATAAACCTGCTCGGCAACAAAACCTTGTTCGGCGATGGTCCAATGTTGATGCTCTTTCAGTTGCCGCTCAATCGCCTGATCAGCAAAACGTGACTCCTGCAACACCTGGGCAGCAGCCGTACAAATAGCCGATACTTGTTCATTCGAAATGCGCAAAATCAATTTTTTTATCCGCTGAAATCAGGGATTGGTCAGGAAAAATTGCAAATCGGCAGATAAATGCGGCTTTTTATGCGACCTTTTGCAAATTTCTGCGGTCTTATGTTCACGATTGTTGATGATCAAACACCTAAACGTAAACACCTATAAATGAGGTAGCAGGTTTTTTGGAGTTATCAGCCTCTTTTGAGAGGCCTGCTATGGAGGGAGGCAAAGGAGTCTCCCTTTTTTTAGTGAATAGTGTTAAAGTGAAAAATGAAAAGCTAATAGATAAGCTCACTTTTCACTTTTCACTTTTCACTTCAAAATATATTCCGCCAACCAATCTCCCACCTGTGAAGTTTTGAAGGCCTTGGATTTATCGGTAGCAATGTCTTCCGTAACCGCATCTGCTGCCAGGGAAGCATCAACTGCATCACGTACAGCTTTGGCTTCGGCGGGCAATTTGAGGCCCAATTCCAGCATCAATGCAGCAGAAAGTACTGTACCAATTGGGTTGGCAATGTCTTTTCCAGCAGCCTGAGGGTAAGAACCGTGGATGGGTTCAAACACTGAAGTATGGATACCCACGGATGCAGAAGGCAACAAGCCCAATGAACCCGTAATTACACTCGCTTCGTCAGAAAGAATATCACCAAACATGTTTTCGGTGAGCATCACGTCAAACTTCTTCGGCCACTGGATGATTTGCATGGCCGCGTTGTCCACAAACATGTAATCGACCTCCACATCTGGATAATCAGCCACCATGCCCTGTACGGTTTCTCTCCACAAGCGAGAAGTTGCCAATACGTTGGCTTTGTCCACTACGGTCATACGTTTGTTGCGCAGGCGGGCGTACTCGAAGCCCAATTTGGTGATCCGGGTTACTTCTTCCTTGCTGTACACGCAGGTGTCGTAGGCTTTTTCGCCATTTTCGCTGCGGCCGCGTGGCTCGCCAAAGTAGATACCGCCGGTCAATTCGCGGATTACCACAAAATCAGCACCTTCGACCAGATCGGGGCGCAGTGGTGATTTGTGAATCAGGGATTGAAAAGTGTTGATCGGGCGGATATTGGCATACAAGCCCAGTTTTTTGCGCATGGCCAACAAACCTTGCTCAGGACGCACCTTCGCTTTAGGGTCATTGTCGTATTTAGGGTCACCGATGGCACCAAAAAGTACTGCATCGGAATTCATACAAATCTGGTGGGTTGCTTCGGGGTAAGGCTCCCCTACTTCATCGATGGCATGGGCTCCGGTGATGCCAAATTGAAAATCAAATTCATGCCCAAACTTAGTGCCAACGGCTTCCAATACTTTTACGGCCTGAGCCACCACTTCCGGACCAATGCCGTCGCCAGGAAGTTTTGCGATAGTGAATTTCATTGATTATTGGTTTTCGATAAGATTCAACATTTTGATTGTTGCCTTGATGGCGGCAATGGCCTGATCCGAGTCCAAACCACTGGTTTTGAATGGCCTACCCTCATTCTGCTGCCAGGTAATTGCGGTGTGGCAAAGTGCGTCTGTTTTTCCGCCGGGTGGAATGGTAACCACATAATCGATCAAGCGGGGCAGGTTTTTGCCCAGGCTTTGATAAATCTGGCGCAATGCACTCATAAAGGCATCGTATTGGCCATCGCCATCGGCGGTGCGCTCATAGGTTTTGCCATCAATTTCGATGCTCAAAGTAGCTACCGACCGCAAACCTGCGGCAACCGAAAGCGCATAGTTGCGGATACGTACCCGCTGTTCCAGGGTTTGTTTTTCCAATACATCGGCGATGATGTAGGGCAAATCCTCCTGGGTTACCACCTCTTTGCGGTCGCCCAATTCGTTAACTGCCTTGGTGACGAGGCGCATGGATTCCTGATCGAGTTCGATGCCCAGTTCTTCCAGGTTCTTGCGAATGCTGGATTTTCCCGCCATTTTGCCCAGAGCATAGGAATGTTTGCGGTTGAAACGCTCCGGGTTGAGGTCGTTGTGGTAGAGGTTGCCTTTCTGATCCCCATCGGCGTGGATGCCACTCGTCTGGGTAAACACGAACTCTCCCACGATGGGTTTATTGGTAGGAATACGTACACCGGAGTAGGACTCAACGAGTTTGCTCACAGAGTACAATTTCTTTTCATCCACAGAAACCTCGCAGTGCAAATGGTCTTTTAAAACCCCAACTACGCTGGACAAGGAAACATTGCCCGCCCGTTCTCCCAAGCCATTGAGCGTCACGTGTACTCCTGCAACCCCAGCTTTTACAGCAGCCATGACGTTGGCTGTAGCCAAATCGTAGTCGTTGTGGGCGTGAAAATCAAAACTCAAACTCGGAAAGCGCTGGATCACATCGTTGCAAAAAGCAAAAGATTCATCCGGGTTGAGGATACCCAGGGTATCGGGCAACAAAATGCGGTGCACGGGTGCCTTGCTCAACCCCGTCAGCAGATAATACACATACTCGGGGGAGGTGCGCATCCCATTGGACCAGTCTTCAAGGTAAACATTGGAACGAATGCCGATTTTTTCAGCGCGGCCCAGCACATCCAGGATGTCGCTGAGGTGTTCTTCCTTCGTTTTGCGCAATTGTTGAGTACAATGACGCTCCGAGCCCTTGGTCAGTAAGTTCAGCACTTTGGCGCCAGAACCCCGCATCCAGTTCAGGGAACGATCTCCATCCACAAAGCCCAGGATTTCAATTCGATCGATGTAACCTTTTTCTTTGGCCCAATCCATGATCTTCTTGACCGCCGTGAACTCTCCCTCCGAAACATGCGCAGAGGCAATTTCAATGCGGTCGACCTTTAGCTCTTCCAACAACAACCGAGCTATCTTGAGCTTCTCCTGATCGGTAAACGATACGCCGGAGGTTTGTTCACCATCCCGGAGGGTGGTGTCCATGATTTCGATCTTCCGT
>NZ_JANRKL010000034.1:0-32029 GCF_033763495.1 Haliscomenobacter sp.
TTATAAAAAATTTAAAACGGTGCCGTGTGGCCCCCGGCCCGCGGGCCCCCTGCCTTTTCCCATCTTGTTTTGAATACGCCGCCGGCGCACCCCCAAACTTCTCAACTTCTCACTCCTCAACCTTTCTTATGTTCTCATTCGACATCCAACATAAAGACCCACAATCTTCGGCGCGGGCCGGACTCATTCAAACGGCGCATGGGGCCATCCAAACCCCCATTTTTATGCCCGTGGGTACCGCAGGTACCGTAAAGGCTGTGCACCAACACGAACTGGAGCAGGAAGTAAAGGCACAAATCATCCTTGGCAATACTTATCACCTCTATTTGAGGCCGGGGATCGATATTTTGCAGCAGGTAGGCGGCTTACACAAATTCAATGGCTGGAACCATCCCATCCTCACCGATAGTGGAGGGTATCAGGTTTACTCTTTAGGCAATACCCGCAAGATCAAAGAAGACGGCGTTACCTTTCGCTCGCATATCGACGGTTCGCCGCATTTTTTCTCCCCGGAGCGAGCCATCGACATTCAACGCATCATTGGGGCAGACATCATCATGGCTTTTGATGAATGTACTCCTTACCCTTGTGAATATGGCTACGCCAAAAAGTCGATGGAAATGACCCATCGCTGGCTGGAGCGTTGTTGTGCCCGTTTTGACAGCACAGAGGGCTTGTATGGGTACGAGCAAACCCTGTTTCCGATTGTACAGGGCAGCACGTATCCTGATTTACGCATTCAATCGGCTGAAGCCATCGCCTCTTTCAACCGCCCGGCTAATGCCATTGGTGGTCTTTCAGTAGGAGAACCGGCTGAAGACATGTACGCCATGACCGAGTTGGTTTGTGGCATTTTACCAGCCGATAAGCCCCGTTACCTCATGGGCGTGGGCACTCCGGTCAATATCCTGGAAAGCATTGCACTCGGCATAGATATGTTCGACTGCGTTTTGCCCAGCCGCAACGCCCGTCATGGCTTGCTTTATACCGCCGACGGCATCCTCAACATGCGCAATGCCAAATGGAAAGACGATTTTTCACCCATTGATGCCAATAGCCCCTGTCACAGCAGTCGTTTTTACTCCAAGGCTTACCTGAAGCACTTGGTCCAAAGCAATGAAATTTTGGGGATGCAGATTGCTACCTTGCATAACTTGTCCTTTTTCTTGTGGTTGGTGGGTGAGGCGCGGGCGCACATTCAGGCAGGAGATTTTCGGGAATGGAAGGAGGGGATGGTGCCGAGATTGGAGGCGAGGTTGTAATTTTTATAATCCTAGAGCTCATTCAAAAATTCTTCTAAGGCTGTACCTTGTTTTTCTCCCTTTTGGATTTGACGAATTTCTTTAAAGGCAGTACTTAAGCGTTCTTTAAACAACAAAAGACTTTTCAGGCGATTGTGTTCTGCTAAAAAGTTTTCCCATTCTTGTACCGACAATTGCACAAAAATTGCTTTACCTTGATCATTTACAACATAATTCACATGCGGTGCCATAAGACTTTCTTTGATAAAACCTCTAACAAAAATACAAACTTTTACTTTCCCACACACTGGTTTTTCCGCGATAAAAGCTTTAAGTTTGTCGTTTGTCCGTAAGCAGCGAATATCACCATCATGGCAGAACCCAAAGATCCATCGATCAAAAAAAATGTAAGCTTGACAGGTCGGAAACCCCGTTCAAAGAACGAGGATTTATCGACTTTTGTCTACGGCAAAGTGCCGCCACAGGCCATTCCCTTGGAAGAAGCCGTACTGGGTGCGTTGATGATCGATAAGGATGCCTTGACCGCTGTATTGGACATTCTCCAGCCCGAAAGTTTCTACCTGGATGCTCACCAGTTGATTTACCGGGCCATGCTGCGTTTGTTCGAACGCTCGCAACCGATTGACTTGCTGACTGTTACTGAAGAACTCAAAAAGACGGCCCACCTGGAAGCCATTGGTGGCCCTTATTATCTGGTGGAATTGACCAACAAAGTAGCTTCTTCGGCCAATATCGAATACCACGGGCGACTCATTGCCCAAAAGTTCATCCAACGAGAATTGATCCGGGTTTCCAACGACATCATTCGCAATGCTTACGAAGACACCACCGATGTATTCGACCTCCTGGATGATGCCGAGCAAGGGCTCTTTTCCATTGCGGAAAAAAACATGAGCCGCAGCTATGATACCATGAGTTCTCTGGCTGCCAAGACCCTCAAACAAATGGAGGAACTCAAGGGTAAGGAAGATGGCCTTACCGGGGTCCCCACAGGTTTTGTGGATTTGGATCGGATTACCTCAGGCTGGCAACCTTCCGACTTGATCATCATGGCGGCACGCCCAGGTATGGGTAAAACCTCTTTGGTGCTTTCTCTTGCCAAAAATGCTGCCTTGGACTACCAAAAAGGGGTAGCGGTGTTTTCTCTGGAAATGGCCTCGATCCAGTTGGCACAACGCCTGATTTCTATGGAATCGGAAGTACCCCTCCACAAAATGCGCAACGGCCAATTGGAAGAAGACGAATGGAAACGCCTCAAGGAAGCCATCGAGCGCATCAGTGATGCTCCCGTGTACATCGACGATACTCCCGGGATCAACATCTTTGAACTCCGTGCCAAGTGCCGCAGGATGAAGATGCAATACGACATCCAAATGATCATCATCGACTACCTCCAGTTGATGAGTGGTGGCGGCGAAGGAGCCAAAGGGGGCAACCGCGAACAGGAAGTATCTGCCATCTCGCGTGCGCTCAAGGGCTTGGCCAAGGAATTGAGTGTACCTGTGATAGCCTTGTCGCAGTTGAGCCGCGCGGTGGAAACGCGGGGTGGGAGTAAGCGGCCGCAGTTGTCGGACTTGCGTGAATCGGGATCGATCGAGCAAGACGCTGATATGGTGACGTTTATATATAGACCAGAATATTATCAAATCCTCGAAGACGAACAAGGCCAATCCCTCAAAGGCATCGCCGAAATCATCATTGCCAAAAACCGCCACGGGGCCCAGGATACGGTGCGACTGAAATTTACTGGCGAGTTTGCACGCTTCAGCAACTTGGATGACCCTGACTTTGGTAGCTTCCCCAGCGATGTGTTCAGCAACCCATTGCCCAGCAACATCATTACCATGCCCTCCCGTTTCAACGATGAGGAGGATATTCCATTCTGATTTCACAGGATAAAAAGCCCATTTTGCAGACAAAGCCTCTCGATTTGCCAATCGTTTGGGTGGCGAATTTTTAAGGACAGTATTTTTGATACTGAAAATTTGATGAACCAAGCATCCATGTACTGCATCGAAACCACCCACTTAACCCACCAATTTGCCCCCGGCAAAAACATCCTGGACGACATCAATCTCCAGGTACCTACCGGTAGCATTTACGGTTTTTTAGGCCCCAATGGCGCCGGGAAGACCACCACCCTTCGCCTGATTTTAGGCCTACTCAAAAAACAAAAAGGGGAAATCCGCATTTTTGGCCAAAGCTTGGCCGAGAACCGGGTAGCCATCCTGCGCAAACTAGGCTCGCTGATTGAAACCCCTTCCTTGTACGGGCACCTAACCGCCGCCGAAAACCTATTGCTGCTGCAAAAAATCTACCAGAGCCCCAAAGCCCGTATTCCAGAAGTTTTGGAATTAGTCGGTTTGCCCGATACAGCAAATAAAAAAGTCAGCCAGTTTTCCCTGGGCATGAAGCAACGCCTGAGTATTGCCGTGGCCTTACTCAATCAACCCGACTTGCTGATCCTGGACGAACCCACCAATGGCCTTGATCCCAATGGCATCATTGAGATGCGCGAGTTGCTCAAACGACTCAACCAGGAGCAGGGTATTACCATCCTGATTTCCAGCCACCTTCTGGCTGAGATCGAAAAGCTGGTGACCCATGTGGGCATTATTCACAAAGGACAGCTTTTGTTCGAAGGCACTTTGCCCGATTTGGTGCACAAACAGCAGGAAAGCTCTCGCGTGAGCTTGATTACCAACGACAATGCCCGCTCCTTACAATTGGTTCAAAGCCTACAACCAGAAGCCCAACAGCAAAATGGCAAACTATTACTGCCCTTGTTGCCCCCGGAGCAAATTGCCCAACTCAACCGCCATCTGGTACAAAACAACATCGATGTGTACCACCTGGCGGTAGAAAAAAACGACCTGGAAAGCATTTTTATGGAATTGGTAAACAACTAAAAACATGGCAACGATTCTTCTAAATAGCATCCAAAGTGAATGGATGAAAACCAAACGCAGTGCTGCATTTTGGCTGGTTTTGAGCGGTGGCTTTTTTATTCCTGGGATACTGACTTTGGTGCACCTCGTCTACATCAAAAAACTGGGAAAAATTTATGCGAACACTCCTTTTTGGGAGAAATGGCTCATCAACGGCTGGGAGTCCATGTCGGTTCTGCTCATACCCATGGGGATTGTGCTGGCAACCAGTTTAATTGCCCAACTGGAATACAAAAGCAATGGCTGGAAACAAGTTCATACTACACCTCAGAATTTAACTACCGTATTTTTTGCCAAATACACCGTTGTATTGGTTTTGATGTTACAAATGTTTGTACTATTTGGCTTGAGCATGTACCTGGCCGGGGCCATTCCTGCCTGGTATTATGGTCATATTCAGTATCCCAAAGAGGCTTTTCCCTGGGGCAGATTCATCCAAATCAATGCTTCCTTTTATGTGATGGCCTTGCCTATTGTAGCCTTGCAATACTTGTTGAGCATCCAGTTCAAAAATTTTATGGTATCTCTGGGGGCGGGAGTCGCGTTGGTAGTGGCAGCCATCATCGCACTTTCATGGCGCTATGTTTACCTCGTTCCTTATACTTATGGGGCGATTTATTATTTACAATTGCAGGGCAAAATGCGCTTCAAAAGCAACATCCTGGACATCCATTACCTGGCTTTGATTTATTTCTTTGCGTTTACCCTGCTTAGTTATATTCTTTATCTTACCAAAAAAGAAAAGGGGTAGAATGCGTAGATCAATCATCACCTTATTGCATGTGGGGTATTGGTTTTTGTACAGCTTGCTGTGGGCATTGATCATTTTGTTGGTGGCCGCAGCAACCCGTTCGGGGAACAATAACCCTCTACAAACCTGGCGCTTTGTTTATTTCATTGGTGTTTTTGGGGTCATTCCAGCAATCCTGGGCTTTTACACTTTTTATGCCTGGTTGTTTCCGCAGTTTTTACAGCGGGGGAAAATGTTAGCGCTGCTTCTGGTTGGATTGGCCGCTGCGATTGGCTGCGGAGTGCTGAGTGCGGCGATCTTATCGGTATTGTTCCCGGATTTTTCCTTTTTTAACGATGGGCTCAATTCCGGAGGAGCAATCACGATAGCATTGACCACCATCGCGCTGTTGAATGGGGGCGTGGGATTGGTCATCAAGGGATTCATCAGTTGGTACAACGAAACCAAACTCAAAGAAAGCTTGATGCAAAAGAACTTTGAAATGGAGTTGGCCCTGGTGAAGTCCCAAATCAACCCCCATTTTTTGTTCAATACCCTGAACAACATTGATGTCTTGATTGGCAAGGATGCAGCACGTGCTTCTACTTACCTGAACAAGTTGTCGGACATCATGCGCTTCATGTTGTATGAGACCAAAACGGAAAAAATTCCCTTGTCCAAAGAATTGGCTTACATTGAAAAGTATGTCGACTTGCAACGCATCCGCACTGCCACGTCAGATTATGTGGAGTATGTGGTGGAGGGCGAAGTGCACGATCGGCTGATTGAGCCCATGTTGTTTATCCCCTTGGTGGAAAATGCCTTCAAACACTCGGCGTTGCGTGAAAAGGAAAACGCCGTGCAAATTCGGATTTCGATTGCCGATAATCAATTGGTTTTTGACTGCTCAAACAAGTACAAAGAGGGCGCCCAACACCCCCAGGAATACGGCGGATTGGGCATTACCTTGATCCAAAAAAGATTGTTGGCACTTTACCCGAAAAAACACCAGCTGGAAATCTCAAAAAATGGCGATACTTACCAGGTCAAATTAACACTGCACCAAACATGGAAATCCGCTGCATCATAGTTGAAGATGAACCGCTGGCCCTGGAACGCACCAAAGGCTATGTACAAAAACTGCCTTTTTTGAGCCTGCTCACTACCTTCGACAATGCTACCGATGCCCTCGTTTTTTTGCAAACTGAAGTTGTTGATCTGATTTTTTTAGACATCAACCTGGGTGAGGTATCAGGGATTCGGCTTTTGGAGACTTCCAAAATCAATAGCCAAGTCGTGATCACCACCGCCTACCCTGATTATGCCATCAAGGGTTTTGATCTGAACGTATGTGATTACCTGCTAAAACCATTCGGTTTTGAACGTTTCGTACAGGCGGTAGATAAAGTGCGCAACAACCTGCTGAAGCCCGAAGCCCTGCCGGATAAAAAATTTATTTTTGTCAAAACCGAGTACCGCCTGGAAAAGGTGGTGCTGGACGAGATTCTGTACATCGAAGGCATGCGGGATTATCGATGTATTTATACCCTGAATAAACGGATCATGACTTTACAAACTTTTGGTGAACTTGAGCATGAAATCCCTGGCCATTTAATTTGTCGGGTACACAAATCCTACATGGTGGCGATTGATAAAATCGAGTCGATTGAAAAGGAGGTGGTCAAGATTGGGGAGAAGTATGTGCCGGTTTCGGAGACGTATAAGAAGGAGTTTTGGCGGGTGATACAAGGGAAGCAGTAGTTTACTACCAAAGCTACATTTTATTATCACAAAGGAAAAAAGAGGGCACAAAGGACACAAAGTTATACATTGACACCTCACCCCAACACCTCCTGCAAAATCTGATGCGAATGAATCTCCGGCAAATGTTCCAAATGCAGCCGATAATAATCCAATAACTTGTTCAACAACTGCCGCCGTTGCCCTGCAGGCAAGCGCAAAAGATGACATTCCGTGTAGTTGCTGTTCAGCAGGGCATAAAAAGCCTTGCTCAGTTCCAGATCCAGGCAGTATGCAGCTGCAGGGGAATTGTCGGAAAACACTCCTTCCTGAAGATCAAATACCGGAGTGTCCAAACTCCAATCTCCTCCTGGCATGAACCCCAGGTAAGCACTGAGTTCCACTAAAAAATGCAAATGTAAATTGGCAATGGGCTGTTGAGTTTGATCCAGAAACTGGAAAGTTTGGTACAAAAAATTGAATAATTCTGGATGCGCTTCGGCTTCACGAATGGTTTTGCGCGCGATTTCAGCCATGAACAAACCTACCGCACTCTTGCGCACATCAAAAGGGATGGCGCGGTAAACACAAGCGGATTTGATTTCCTTGATGCGACTGAGTCCTTTGTCTTCGCGTACTCCTGCTACCATGTCCACCAATGTCATCACCTGGTAGATGCTGGCATTGTGTTTGGATCTTTGGCTGCGTACCCCGTTGACAATGTAGCTCTGCAAACCTTTTGCCTCGGTGAAAATATCCACAATGAGGCTGCTTTCAGAGTATTTCAGGGTACGGAAAACAATTCCACGGGTTTCGACAAGCATGCGCATTTGATTTAGAACAGTCGGCGCGATTAAAACATCGATTTATCCCCAATTGTTAAATTTAATCTAAAGTTTCAAGAAAGTTATCGATTTCTCCTTGACTTAGCCATCCTTTTGCTAATAATTTTGTCCTTGGTAGAAATAAAATTTTAAATTTTTCTACCCGACTTTAAAAACCTATTATCATGAAAACCCTGTTCTCTGCTCTGCTGCTGACCTGTTTGTTGAACACTGCCTGGGCTGGTCCCTTAACTACCGAACAGCTACGCAGCAATCTAATTGCCAATACCTGGCGGGAAACCGACGCGAACGAATGGACTGGTTTTGGACTAATGATGGAATTTAACGATAACGGAATTGTGACGGTTATCAACAATACCCGTGCCGAATGGCCTGCCATGGCCCGTTACACCTGGACTGTAGATTTGCAACGCGAAACCCCAGTCCTCTCCTTCCGGGACTACACCGGCAGTACTTTCCGCTATACGGCGATACAAACCTTACGTGGATTGGACTTGTTGCCCTTTGATTCCGAAATGCGCACGGTGATCCATCTGAGCACTGGCAATCGGGTGAATCCTGTCCAATGGACCAAAACACAACAGACCCTACTTGGTTCCTGGGAAAATACCATTGCCGTCCCCGCCGCCAATAGCCAGGTGCCTCAACTGCGCTTCAATTCAGATGGAACTTACGCCTTGTCCTGGGGCGCCATCAATACCTCCGCTAAGGTACGTGAAGCTGGCCGCTGGATGTTGTCCAAGTGTAGCGACTTTATCATTCTGATGCCAGAGGATAGCGACACATTGGAATACGCGAAGGTACGTTTGATCAGTGCCGACGAAATGGTAGTGGAACAACTGGTGGTCACCAAAGGAAGCTTGGTGATCAATAAGGAAGTGAAGAATATGTTCTTTAATAAGTTGTAAGTTGAGGAGTTAAAGTGTTGAAAAGAAGCTACCGCAGTGAATTAGACATGACCTTGTCAAAAACGCTGCGGTAGCTTCTTTTCAACACTTCAACTTTTCAACCCTCTAGCTATTACGCGTCTACATTCGCGTATTTCGCATTTTCCTCAATAAACTGACGACGTGGTGGTACTTCATCCCCCATCAGCATGGAGAATACCCGGTCGGCCTCCATGGCGTCGTCGATGGTAACCAGGCGCAGCATGCGACGCTCGGGATCCATGGTGGTTTCCCACAATTGCTCGGCGTTCATCTCACCCAAACCCTTGTAACGCTGTACTTTCACGCTGCTTTCATTGTTGCCGCCAAATTCTTCAATCGTGGCGCGGCGCTCCTCCTCATTCCAGCAATAGCGCTCATTTTTGCCCTTTTTGATCAAATACAAAGGTGGTGCAGCAATGTATACGTTGCTGTTTTCAATCAAGGGTTTCATGTAGCGGAAGAAGAAGGTCAGAATCAAAGTGGTGATGTGGCTGCCGTCCACATCGGCATCCGTCATGATGACCACTTTGTGGTAGCGCAACTTATTGATATTGAGGATACGGTCACCATTTTCATCCTCTTCGATGCTTACGCCCAAAGCAGTGAAAATGTTTTTGATTTCCTCGTTTTCGTAAATTTTGTGCTCCATGGCTTTCTCCACATTCAGGATTTTACCCCGTAGTGGCAGAATGGCCTGGATGTGGCGATTGCGGCCTTGTTTGGCAGTACCACCTGCCGAGTCCCCCTCGACCAGGAAAACCTCACTCTCGTGTGGGTCTTTGGAGGAGCAGTCCGCAAGTTTACCAGGCAAACCTCCACCCGCAAGCACGTTCTTGCGCTGCACCATTTCGCGGGCTTTGCGCGCAGCGTGCCGCGCAGTAGCCGCCAGAATAACCTTGTCGACAATGCGGCGGGCTTCACGGGGGTTTTCCTCCACGAAGTTTTTCAGTACGTCCCCAACGCATTGGGATACGATAGAGGTAACCTCAGAGTTGCCCAATTCACCTTTGGTCTGGCCTTTGAACTGTGGTTCGGGTACTTTTACCGATACCACCGCGGTCAAACCTTCGCGGAAGTCTTCGCCGGAGATTTCTTCCTTTAGCTTTTTAAAAGCCCCTGAGTCTTCGCCGTATTGTTTGAACACCCGTGCCAGCGCCGAGCGGAAGCCACGTACGTGGGTACCCCCTTCCCGGGTGTGGATGTTGTTGACGTAAGAGTAAATGTTTTCCTGATAGGACTCATTGTAGATCATGGCTACTTCCACTTCTACATCGTCCCGGCGCGTCATCACGTAGATGGGTTGCTCGATCAATGGCTTTTTAGCACCATCTAGGTAACGGACAAATTCCTGCAAACCACCTTCGGAGAAGAATGATTCGCTTTTTCCCGTTCTTTCATCCAACAAGCTGATGTGTAATCCCTTATTCAGGAAAGACAACTCTTTAACCCTGCGTACCAATATCTCGTACTCGTAAATGAGGGTTTCAAAGATGGTCGCATCCGGGGTAAAGGTGATGGTGGTACCTGTTCTATCAGATTCACCAATTACTTTTACATCGCCTTGTGGTTTACCTTTGGCAAATTCCTGTACAAAAATTTTGCCTTCCCGGTGCACTTCAGCTCTCAGGTGATCGGAAAGTGCGTTGACACAGGAAACCCCCACGCCGTGCAAACCACCCGATACCTTGTAGGTGTTTTTGTCAAATTTTCCACCAGCGTGCAATACAGTCATGACCACTTCCAATGCTGATTTTTGCAACTTGTGGTGCATGCCTGTGGGAATACCCCGGCCATTGTCCTTTACCGTAACCGAGTTATCGGTGTGTACAATCACTTCGATGTGGCTACAATGACCTGCGAGATGCTCGTCGATAGAGTTGTCGACAACCTCCCAAACCAAGTGGTGCAATCCCTTTGTATCGGTGCTACCAATGTACATTCCAGGCCTTTTGCGGACGGCCTCTAAACCTTCGAGTGCCTGGATGTTATCCGCGCCGTAATCATCGGCGTTATTTGAATCCTGTAGATTCTCTTGCGTCTCTTTTACCATATCCATCTTGCAAAGATACGGGAAAACTACGAGATTTAGAAGAAAAAAATGCGCAAAAATTTGGATTTGAATAATTTTAATTTACTGTAAATCAATTTTTTATAGTTTATTTTTTCAAAGCAATCATTCCTGATTCTTTTTCATTGCTTTCTAATGGCTTTAATGAGGTGTTTAATAATTACTTATTTTTGTGCCAGACCTAAAAATGAATGGATGGAGTGGCAGATTGAAAACTTGGCAGCACTTCCCCTCTACAGTCAAAAACTGCTGGAAAATTTTCCTGAGCGGCGGGTTTTTGCCTTTACGGGCGAAGTTGGAGCAGGAAAAACGACCTTTATTCAAAACATCTGTAGGCATCTGGGGGTTACTCAAGTGGTAAGTAGTCCCACTTTTGCACTGGTCAATGAATATGTCTACAAGGAGGCGTTGAGTGGTGAAACGCGTTCGGCCTATCATTTGGATTTGTACCGTTTGCGGAGCATTGAAGAGGCTTTGGACATCGGGATCGAGGACTATTTGTACAGCGACAATTACTGTTTTGTCGAATGGCCGGAAATCATCGAACCCTTGTTGCCTGAAGATACCTTGCGGATTCATTTTGAAATGCTGAGCGATTCCCAACGAAAAATGCTAATTTTGTAAAAACAAAAGCGAGGAAAAGCCAGACTACCTTCAGTCGGGCCCCAACTCGGTTTACTTCCTGAACTATGAGTGGTGGAAAAGAAGGAAATGGCGGAACGGCCATCGCTATACCCAAGTCTTTAACAGACATCCAATATCAAACTCAACCGGAAACGCTGGATGTACAGCAAAAATCGGAGAAGTTGTTTATTGGTATCTCTAAAGAAAGTACGCTCCAGGAAAATCGGGTAGCCCTGGTTCCTTCTTCGGTAGCGATTTTGACTGGGTATGGTCATCGTGTGGTGGTTGAATCGGGTGCGGGAGAAAAAGCACATTTCACCGATCATCAGTTTTCAGAAGCCGGAGCAGAAATAGCCCATAGCAAGGAGGAGGTATTTCGGGCCAAAATATTGTTGAAAGTTGCCCCACCTACGCTGGCAGAAATCGAGTTGATGCACCCCAATCAAATCCTCATTTCGCCACTCCACCTACCGATCATCTCTGGGGAATACATCAACAAACTTCGCCAAAAAAGGGTCATCGCCCTGGCCATGGAATACATCAAGGACGACCTCGACAACTTCCCAGTTGTGCGCACCATGAGCGAAATGGCGGGCATTCGAGCCATGCTAACCGCAGCGGAATTGTTGACGAGTACCGGCGGCGGTAAGGGCATCCTGCTAGGGGGGATTTCCGGGGTTCCCAGTGCCAAAGTGGTTATTTTGGGTGCGGGAATCGTAGCCGAAAATGCTACCCGGGTAGCCCTGGGGCTAGGTGCCGAAGTTCGTATTTTCGACAACAACATTTACAAGCTCAAACGCCTGCAAAATCAGGTGGGCCGCCAGTTGTATACCTCTTCTATTGATCCATATTACCTACGAGAGGAACTGTTGACCGCCGATGTAGCAATTGGTGCCATCCATTCCAAAAGCGGGCGTGCACCCGTGATTGTGAGCGAAGAAATGGTGTCGCGGATGCGCCCGGGTGCCGTGATTGTGGATGTGAGCATCGATCAGGGCGGCTGTTTTGAAACCTCCCGGGTGACTTCATTGGATAAACCGACTTTTATCGAACACGGCATCATCCATTATTGCGTGCCAAATATTGCCTCACAGGTGCCGCGTACAGCTTCTATGGCGATCAGCAATATCTTGACTTCCATTTTGTTGCGATCAGGCTCTACTAGCAGCATCGAACATTTGTTGTTCAGCAATCCGGGCCTCCGGCATGGGGTGTACACCTACAAGGGCTGTTTGTGCAACGAATATTTGAGCGAACGGTTTCAGATCAAGTACACGAATCTGGATTTGTTGATTACGTCGCATTTTTAACTACAAAAGCACTAAGACGTAAAACCTCGATCAAAAAGACTTCGTTCTTTAAATCTTAGTGCCTTCGTGGCTAAATATATGCCTTGTAGGCATTAACTCAATGCTCCACACTATTCAAATCATACTTCTTCAACAAATCCTGGGTTTGCGCCAAAAGGACTTTTAGGTCTTCCACGTTGTGTTCCTGATCTTCCGCTATCGGAACCACAGCTTCATCTGCATCCACAACAGGCTCAGATCCTCCTTCATTACGCTGAAAAAAGGCCGTTTCGGCCTCCTCCTCCACCGGAGCTTCCTGGCGGGAAGAAGTAATTTCAATGACCTCGGGTATTTCGGCAAGGGCTTCGGGCTCAGCAGCTTCAATTGCTGCTACTTCCTCCGGTTCCGCTGCAATGGCTTCAATGCTGCTGTCTTCAGGTTCGCCGCTTAGTTCCAGTGCTTCAAGAACGGGGTCTCCAGCCGCATTTTCCATTTCTTCAAAGTATCCGGTATCCAATCCATTGTCAGGGCCAACTTCCTCTTCCAGCTCAGATGTCTCTTCCGATTCAGGTTCACCCAGTGCTTCATTCAAGACAGCTTGATTTTCAGTCTCTTCTAAAGCCTCTAACTCGTCCTCAGTTAGACCCTCACCACAGTCATCGTAAATTTCCTGAACATCGAGATCGACCTCGTAGCCTTCTACTGCAAAACTGTAGGACTGGCGATTGAGCAAAGGATTGTCTAATACAGGAACGCTCAGCACTGGCTCGAGGCTACCTGGGATTTGTACTATTACTTCATAAGGCAATACGGAGAAAGATACTCCAGTTGCGCCTTCTGTGGTGTTGCCACCACGTACGGTTACATTTACAATTTTCATGGCTGAAATAATTAATATTAATAATGGGAAAAATGATACGGCACGAAGAAATGTGCACCTGGTAGTGGAGATAACTTGAATTCGGCTCTTGGTGGAAACGATGGGAAAGATAGGCAAAAGTGTTTTACTTGTAGAATTTTACTCATGTATTTTATACAACAACTGCAATTAAGTCATTGATTAGACAAGTCTTAAAAATCTTGTCTAATATTCTTTTGAAAATGAAACCTAAAGCGAGATTTGCCGTATACAATGAGTTGTGCATAAAAAAGTAAGGGAGCACCATACAGCATCAAATAGCTGTTGATAACCCCCTACCCACCAAACACAATAAAAACTATAATGAGTATCTCGATTTAAAATCCCGCCTTCAAATAACTCCAGCCCAGGCGTTGCTTGTTGGCAATTTCCAGTGCCCCCGAGCGCACGAAATTGGCCTCTGGCACTACTGCATCCTTGGACACATTCCGCTCTTTGAGGGAAAATTCGCAAGCCACAAAGCTGATGCCTTTGGCGGCCTGTTCTTTGATCTGTTTTTGAATGACACAGCGCTCGGTAACCAGCATGTACAATCCCGGGCCGTGACAGACCACTTCGATGGGTGTATTGGGTGCCACGGAGCGGATATTGTTCAGCTGTTTCATCAAAGCCTTGTGTGCTAAGGTATCCTGGGTTACTACCTGAAACACAATTTTATTGTCCTGGTAACCCTCGTCGCTGAGGGTTTGGTGGTTTTGCGCCTGCACAAATTGCAAGGCAGGCAGCAAAAGCAGGAGCAAGCATATTTTTTTCATCAACACGGTATTTATTTCTTTAAGTAAATTGATAATCTACACCACTGACCTGAGTCAACAGGGTTTGGGGGGCATCCAATATTTTGGCATTCAGTGGAGGTGTAGGCGTTACTGGTGAATGTTTGGCCAGGTACTCCCGCATGACCGAATGTAGGGTGTAAGGCGTGTTTTGGGCATCCACCACATTCCTGATGCGGCAGAGCATGTCCATTGGGTCACCCTCCCGCTCACAAGCACAAATGCTGTAGGTCTTGTTCAAATCCAGTGGCTTGTCGCCAATTTCAACGGTTTGAACCCGTTTGCCTTTCTCGGCAAAAGCATTGAAGGAGATTTCCATCCCCTTGAATTTGATCAACCAGCCACCAAAGCGTTGTGAGGCATCTTTGGCAAAAACATTGTTCAATTCACTCTCCAACCAATTGACGATTTGTTGCCCAGTTACCTTTGCGGTACGCACGGTACTGTCTACGGGGAGCATGTCATAAATGTAGCCATTGGTGATCGGGATATTGCCCGTTTGGTCGGGAGTAGCCCGGGGGGGGCAAAAGCGGAATCCATTGGACAACACCACATCTACTTCCGGCAATTTCCACTTCAGGGAGTCGAGCACCATGGTATCGATGGGGTTTTCCACCACAAAATACCGGTAGAGTGGGATGGTGCTGTATCCCACCACCTTGTAAATGTCTTCAGAAAAAGGCTGCTCATTGGCTTGCACCAGGGCATTCATTTCTTTGTCTGCCTTGTGCTTGCTGGCATCAATCTCATCGAGGGTGTACTGATCCGCAATTACTTTTCCATTCTGGATGGTGAGTTCCAGGCGGCCAACAAAGGAGCCAAAAGCGCCAGGTTCCACTACTTTGGAATACTTGCACTGGATCGGTTTGCGCACCCGCTCGTGGGTGTCGCCCCCCAGGATGTAGTCTACACCCTCACATTCCGGCTTATTGGCCAGGGCAATCTGTTGTGAAAGACCCAAATGCGCAATGATGAGCACATAAGCGCATTGTTCCTGATTGCGCAGCACATCCACGTAATGGGCGAGGTTTTCTTCAGGTTGGGTATAAATGATACCTTTGCTGTAAATCGGCGATTGGCGCAAGGGCACGAGGGGATCGGTATACCCCAAAAAGCCAATTTTCACCCCCGCTACATTCCAGATGTGGTAGGGCTGAAAAATCAGTTCTCCCTTTTTTTTGTCGCCGAGGTCGTGGTACATATTGGCGCAAACCTTGGGTGCATTGAGCGAGCCCAGCAGTGTTTGCATCATTTTTTTATGGTAAATCACCTCCCAGTTCCCCGGCAGATACAGGTCATATTTCAACTGGTTCAAAATGGGAACCATTGCTTTTCCGGTCGTTTTGATGGACAATTCACTGCCCTGAAACATATCCCCCGTATCCAACACAAAAGTATAAGGGTTCTTCTTGCGTTCCTTTTTTAGGTAAGTTGCCAACTGAGCATAACCGCCAGTTTTACGGAAGGTAATCTGGTTGTTTTCCCAAAACAACTCATCGTGAGGATGTACCTGACAATGCACATCGGTGGTTTGCAGGATGCTGATGGTGAAGGGTTTATCGGCTTCGGGCAAGTCGTTTTTTGTAGGCTCTGCTGCCTGAGCAGCAATTGGAGTGGCTCCAATCAAGCCAGCACCTGCACTCAAGGCGCCTACTTGCCGTAAAAACTTTCTTCTGCTTTGCTCCAACATAACTCGGTTGATTGTAGAACCTGTCTAGGCGCCCCGACGGGACGGTAAGTTAGGTTTGTGTTGAAAAAATGATCACTTGGTTTTGGCAGGTTTAGGCTGAGCTGTCACTTTGTATGACGCAAAAAATTACTTCCCGATTTTTTTTAGAGGGTTTTGAATAGGAAGCTCACTTGAAATGAAGCGTTCGACTTCCTATTCAAAACCCAAATCGGGAACTTAATTTTTCTGCTTTGCTATGGGTTGAAAAGGCCCGAACTTGTGTTGCTGTTCTGAAAATCCATCAGCATAAGGGCCAAAAGGATGATCAATGGGCTTTTTGGAAATATCGGGCCAGTCCTGAGGTACATCTTTGTGGGGGCGACTTTGGGAGTTGACAAAGGCTGCCACATCCCAGGCTTCTTCGTCGCTTAGTTGTGGGCTGGTGTGACTCACGCCAAGCGGCATGTTGTACTTGGCGTATTTGGCAAAATTGCTGACGCGGTACAATCCTGCCCCATCGTTGTAGCTGTTTTTGCCCCACAAGGGTGGGTATACGTATTCGTTGCGGGCAGTATTTTTCAGACCACCACCATTGGCCTGATGGCAGCTTTGACATTTGTCGACATAAACCAATTTGCCTTTGGCGGGGTCCGCAGCCCGATCGAGGAAGGGAAGTTCTTTGAGCCCCGAGCCTTCTGCTTTTTCACCTTTGGGGACTTCTTTGCCCAAAAATTCAATGTAAGCTTTGATGGCTTGCATCTCCTTGCTGGTGGTGTCGAGTTCCATACCATTGAGGCTGCGCTGAAAGCAGTCGTTGACCCGTTTGTAAACGTTTTCAATGCTGCCACTGCGAGCGCGCATTTTGGGGTAGGTAGAGGCAACGGAACCATAGTTGTTGCCAAAAACCCTGGTACCTGCATCCAGGTGGCAATTCTGACAGTTCATGCCATTGCTGATGGCTTTGACTGAGCCTTTGGGGCCCAGGTATTTGGCGGTATGAGCAATCAGTTGTCGGCCATAGTTGACCTGTTCACGCTGCTTAGGGTCACTGATCTCACTCAATTTGGGCGCGATCCAAAAAGGGCTACTCGCCGCGCTGGCTAGTTTAAGCTTTTCGTCGGGCACGTCCACTTTAGGGTTTGGAGTTGTAATGCGATCCCAAAAAATCAGCAAATCCTCGTTAAATGCAAAAACCAGGGTCATTAAAATCATGCCTACAAATAGGATGGATACAGCATTGGTCAAAAGCTGGATGGTTTGTAACATGCCCCGGTCGAATGAATCTTTACCTTCGTTTTTCATAAAACCATTTTGTGCGATCAAAAATTCAGTAGGTGCTGCGTGTGTGTACAGCGCTTTTCTTAAAGCAATAGGTTCGTTTGGGTCAAAAGAGACGAATAAAAATTTTGCTAAAAGTATTTGGCCTGGCTTGAAAGGAATGTGACGCTTGTCACAAAAGGCTGAAATTTTATTTTGAATTAACATTGAGGCGCCAAATACTCATTGTGATTTTTTTTCAGCAAAGTGATCTGTTTCACAGAACAGCTTGTCAAAGGCGCCGAGTTTTGTCCCATCAGTTGAACACCAATTTTTTTGACCAAATAAAAATTTCTTGTGATGCAAGTTGAGCAAATCTATACAGGTTGCCTGGCTCAAGGTGCCTACTATATCGAAAGTGACGGTGAAGCAGTAGTGATTGATCCACTGCGCGAAGTACAACCTTACCTGGATCGTGCCGCTAAAAGTGGTGCCAAAATCAAGTATGTATTGGAAACACACTTCCATGCAGATTTTGTATCTGGCCACCTCGATTTATCAAAAAAAACCGGCGCTTCTATAGTTTATGGCCCTAATGCTCAAACAGGTTTTGACGCACACATCGCTCAGGATGGTGAGGAGTTTTCGGTTGGAAAGCTGAAAATTCGGGTACTGCATACTCCAGGTCACACCATGGAAAGTACCTGTTTTTTGCTGCTGGATGAACAGGGGAAAGAAACTGCCCTGTTCAGTGGTGACACCCTTTTTATTGGGGATGTAGGCCGTCCCGACCTTGCGCAAAAATCCGACCTGACTATGAATGACCTGGCGGGTTACCTTTACGATAGCCTGCGCAACAAGGTAATGACCCTGCCCGATGAGGTGGTGGTTTATCCTGCCCACGGGGCAGGTTCGGCTTGTGGCAAAAACATGTCCAAAGAAACCACTTCTACCATTGGCGCCCAAAAAGCCACTAATTACGCCCTACGCGCCGACATGAGTAAGGCTGAATTCGTTTACGAAGTAACGGATGGCCTGACTACGCCACCGAAGTACTTTCCACTCAACGTAAAACTCAACAAACAAGGCTATGAGAGTTTTGATGAGATCATGGAACGGGCTGCACAGCCACTATCTCCCGCTGCTTTTGAAGAAGCGGCAAATGCTACGGGTGCACTCTTGCTGGATGTACGCGAGGCACAGGATTTTGCGCAAGCTTTTGTACCCAACTCCATCAACATTGGTTTGAATGGCCAGTTTGCACCTTGGGTGGGGGCTTTGGTGATGGATGTCGAGCAGCCCATTTTGCTGGTTACTCCAGAAGGTATGGAACTGGAAACCATCACCCGTTTGTCGCGGGTAGGTTTTGACCATGTGGTAGGCTATTTGGAAGGAGGTATAGATGCCTGGAAAAAAGCCGGGATGGAGTATGATCATATTCAGTCCATTGACCCCACTGAATTGGCAGCAATCATGCAGGCGGATGAAAATCTTAAGGTCTTAGACGTACGTCGCCCTAGTGAATATGTAGCCGAACACGTGAAAGATGTGGAAAACTTCCCTCTGGACTACCTCA
This sequence comes from Haliscomenobacter sp., assembly GCF_033763495.1. Classification (GTDB taxonomy): domain Bacteria; phylum Bacteroidota; class Bacteroidia; order Chitinophagales; family Saprospiraceae; genus Haliscomenobacter. Next base: position 18,630 of record NZ_JANRKL010000034.1, read on the forward strand.
GCGACTTCATGAATGAGCTGTCCAAGAATGAGACTTACTACCTCCACTGTGCGGGTGGATATCGCTCGATGATGGCGGCTTCGATCCTCAAGTCACGTGGATTTGAACATGTCATTGACGTTGCAGGTGGGTTTAAAGCCATTCAGGAAACTGGGCTCTTTGAAGTGAGTGATTATGTGTGTCCAAATTCTCTTCGTCGACAAAAAGACGCAGAACTAGCATAGTTGATCTTTCGCGGCAGCTAAGGATTTAGCTGCCGCAATCCTTCTCTCTGGACTAAAAGTCTTTACGATGGAATCCCTGATTAAGAAATTTTTGCAACAAAACCGGCATTGGGCTTGTGAAAAACAGCACGATGATCCAGCCTATTTCGAAAAGTTGGCAGAAGGCCAAAAGCCGGTTGCACTGTTGGTTGGTTGCTCCGACAGCCGGGTATCGCCCTCGCTCGTTTTAGGAGGGGATTTGGGCGAACTGTTCATTCACCGCAACATTGCCAATGTTATCTCGCATTCTGACCTCAATTTTCTTTCCGTGATGCAATACGCGGTAGAAGTGCTGGAGATCCAGCACATCATCGTCAAGGGGCATTACGGTTGTGGAGGCGTCAAGGCCGCCATGCAAGATGAGGCCTATGGTTTGATTGACAACTGGCTGGTCAATATCAAGGATGTAATCGAGCAGCACCAGTCCGAATTGGATCAAATCCTGGATGGACAAGAACGTTTCAACCGCCTGGTCGAGATCAATGTGGAGGTGCAAATCGAAAACCTCAAGCACACCTCGGTGTACCGCAATGCCATCAAGGCAGGCCGTAAACTTTACCTGCACGGTTGGGTCTACGATTTTTCAACGGGTTTGATCAAAGTGCTCAAAACCGATGAGCCTGGAGTATGGGAAGATGTATTGGCCACAGAACCAGAATGTACTGCTTTGTCCTAAGTAGAGGGGCAAAATGAGCACTTATTTTTATATCGCCCCTAATCATCATTTAATGCCATGAAAACATTCATAGGATTATTGTTCATGCTGCTGAGTTTTGGTCAAAGCCTGGCTCAGTCTGCTTCGCCCGACTCGATCATTCATCAGTTTTTAACCAACAACTGTCGATGGGCCGCTACGAAGCAACACGAAGATTCCCTTTATTTTGATCACTTGGTCGAAGGGCAACACCCTGTGGCTCTGTTGATTGGCTGCTCGGACAGTCGGGTTTCACCCGCAGTGGTATTGGGCGCTGACCTGGGCAATGTATTCGTACACCGCAACATTGCCAATGTGGTATCCCACTCCGACTTGAACTTCCTGTCGGTGATGCAGTACGCGGTGGAAGTGCTCAAAGTGGATCACATCATTGTGTATGGGCACTACGGCTGTGGGGGCATCAAGGCGGCCATTGAAGATGAAACCTTGGGCCTGATCGACAACTGGCTGGCCAACATCAAAGACGTGATGCACATGCACCACAAGGATATGGAGGGGATCACTGACGAGCACGAACGCCTGAATCGCCTGGTGGAAATCAACGTGCTCAACCAGATCGAAAATCTGGAGGAGACCTCAGTATACCGCCAAGCCATGCGCAATGGGCGCAACATCCGCTTGCATGGTTGGGTATATGATTTTTCGACGGGAAAGATTAAGGTTTTAACCCCGGAGTCCGGCTTAGGCCCCCGCGAACACTGCGATTTCGAAAGCCTTGGTAAAGGCGATAAACACTAAACCTTAGATAATCACTCAATCAATCAAACGATGAACGAAATTTTGGATATCTTGAAATCTCCCTGGCACTGGTCGGTTGCTGGTGTACTCGTGGGGTTGACTGTTCCCGCACTCTTGCTGCTGGGCAACAAACACTTTGGCATTTCGGCCAATCTGCGCCATGCTTGCGCGGCTTGTATGCCTGCCAATATTCCTTTTTTCAAGTACGATTGGCGCAAAGAGCGCTGGAATTTTTTCTTCATTGCCGGAACCGTACTGGGTGCCTTTTTGGTCGCTCAATTTTTGCAAAACCCGAATGAAGTGAAGGTTCACCCCGAACTGGCCGCAAGCCTTGCCGAGGCAGGGATCACGGACTATTCACAATTGGTACCTACCCAATTGTTCAATTTTAGCACCTTATTCAGCCTGAAAGGGGTGTTGTTTCTGGTGCTGGGTGGTTTTATGGTCGGTTTTGGCTCCCGCTATGCAGGCGGCTGCACCAGCGGACATGCCATCAGTGGCTTAAGCAATTTGCAGTGGCCTTCCCTGGTTGCAACCATTTTTTTTATGGTAGGCGGCTTCATCTCTGCCAATTTGTTGGTTCCCTTTTTACTCCACCTCTAAATAGTATACAACATGGAAAATGTCAAAATACAAAATGATGCCACTGCCACTTTGAGCGATTACGAAAAGCGTTCATTGGACACTATGTGTGTCAATGACAGTGAAAAACAGGAAAGTAGCTTTGGGCTACTCAAATATGCCTTGGTGGGGATGATTTTTGGAGCTGTTTTTGTCAAAGCGGAGATCATTTCCTGGTTTCGCATACAGGAAATGTTCCGGTTACAGTCTTTCCACATGTATGGCGTGATCGGCACGGCGGTAGTGGTGGGTGCCATTTCGGTTTGGATCATCAAACGCTTCAACATCAAAGCCTGGACAGGTGAAGCGATTGAATTTCACGATAAAAAATTCAACAAAGGCCAGATCATTGGCGGTACGATATTTGGGCTGGGCTGGGCACTTACGGGTGCTTGTCCTGGGCCACTTTTTGCTCAAATAGGAACGGGTGCATTGGTTGTCGGAATTACCCTGCTCAGCGCGATCGCGGGCACATGGGTTTATGGTTACTTGAGAGAAAAACTACCGCATTAGTTTGGGTTCTACACATTTGATGTGATTCTATAGGTCTTTACCTGTGTGTGAATAATGGCAGCGATGTGCGGTAGCATCGCTGCTTTTTTTGTGCAAAAAAAAAACGGAGTTATGTGATTTTCATTACTGATTCCCTCCCCATCACCCAGCTATCTTTGAATCATCATTTGAACAACACCAAAATTTGACCACAATGAGCTTTTTTCAATCTTTATTTGGAACGGCTACCAGCAAATATCAAAATGTAAAAGCCGGGGAGTTTATGCAAATTGCTGAAAACACCCCCGATGCCGTTCTCATCGATGTACGTACACCTGCTGAGTTCAACGGAGGGAAACTACCTGGTGCCAAAAACATCGACATCTTTTCCAAAGATTTCCTCAACCAGATCGATAAACTGGACAAAGACAAGACCTACCTCTTGTACTGTCGCAGTGGCAACCGGAGCGGACAAGCCTGCAACATCATGGCGGGACGTGGCTTCACCAAACTATACAATATGGCTGGTGGCGTAATGAGCATGTAAAAGTTGGAATCATGCTGATCTCTTTGATTATTCTCTCGATAAAATATTTTCGCAATGGAAACGCAAAGCGCAATGCCTAGAATTGGTGATCTCGCTCCCGATTTTGAAACCGTAACGACTACGGGCAAAATGAAATTTTCGGATTTCAACAAAGATAGCTGGGTAGTATTTTTTTCACACCCTGCCGACTTCACTCCGGTTTGTACGACGGAAATGATGGGCTTTAGCAAAGAGCACGATTTTTTTCGCCAGCACAACGCGAAACTTCTGGGTTTGAGCATTGATAGCATCCATGCGCACATGGGCTGGGTGAACAACGTCAAACAAAATACTGGAGTACTGTTTGACTTCCCCATCATTGCAGACATAGACATGTCGGTGTCCAAATTGTATGGCATGTTGCAACCCGGTGAAAGTGAAACTGCAGCGGTACGCGCTGTCTTTTTCATTGATCCAAAAGGGAAAATCCGCCTCATCATGTACTACCCACTCAATGTAGGTCGCAACATGGCCGAAATCAAACGGGTATTGGTAGCGCTTCAAACCTCCGACGAGCACAAAGTGGCAATGCCACTAGATTGGGAACCTGGCGATAAAGTAATCGTTCCAGCACCAAAAACCTTGGCAGAATTGGCTGAACGTGAAAATAGTGATTTGGAGAAAATGGACTTTTATCTGGCAAAAAGAGCTTTGTAGAAACTCGTATTTTCTGTGATTTAGGTGTGGCTCAAAGATGTTTTTCGTCTTTGGGCCAATTTTATATGAATACATGAACATTTATTCATGTTTTTTAAAAAATAGTATTAAATTTGTCGAAAGCCTGTTTCAAGCTATAAAAGACAAGCAAGAAAGGAGGTTTGGAATAGGTTCTATTGCTTTTTGTGCAAACTCAATCAACCTTTAACACTCGGGTTATGGAAAACCAACACCATCAGATCGTCGTCGTCGGAGGCGGAAATGCCGGAATTTCAGTTGCCGCTCAATTGTTGAGAAAAAACAGCAAACTGGACATTGCCATTGTTGATCCGGCAGACAAACATTATTATCAGCCTGCCTGGACATTGGTGGGCTCAGGTGTTTTTGACATCAAAGCCACTGAGCGCAACGAAGCGGATGTGATTCCTTCCCAGGCCAAGTGGATCAAGGAAAAAGTGCTATCCTTTCAGCCTGAACAAAATGCGGTTACCCTCGGCAATGGCACCCAATTGAGCTACGACTATATGGTGGTCGCACCGGGTATCCAACTCAACTGGAGTGAGGTCAAAGGTTTGCCGGAGACCCTGGGAAAGAACAACGTCTGTAGCAACTACAGCTTCCAGTCTGCGCCTTACACTTTTGAATGCATCAAAAACTTCAAGGGAGGCAAGGCCATTTTTCACAACCCGCATACTCCGGTGAAATGTGGTGGTGCCCCGCACAAAATCATGTACATGGCTGCCGATTACTGGCGCAAACATAGTATGTTGGACAAAGCCGATATTCACTACTGGAGTGGGGCCGCCAAACTTTTTGCCGTAGCGAAATACGAAAACACCCTTTTGGAAGTGTGCAAAAGAGCCGATATCAAACTCCATTTTATGGAAAAACTGGTAGAGATTGATGGGCCAAACAAACGTGCCAAGTTCATCGGTATTGGAGAAGGCAACAAAGATGTAGAAAACTGGGTGGAATTTGACATGATCCATGTTACCCCCCCACAATCTGCGCCAGACTTCATCAAACAAAGCCCTCTGGCTAGTGCTGCTGGGTGGGTAGATGTAGACAAAAACACCTTGCAGCACCTGCGTTTCAGCAATATATTTGGCATTGGTGATGCTTCTTCTTTGCCTACCTCAAAAACCGGAGCAGCCATCCGCAAACAAGCACCAGTACTGGTCGCCAACCTGATCGCGGCAATGGCTCAACAGCCATTAAGTGCTGAATACACTGGTTATACCTCCTGCCCCTTGGTTACAGGGTATGGTAAATTGGTATTGGCCGAGTTCGACTACAACAACCAACCCATGGAGACTTTTCCAGTGGATCAGTCTAAGGAGCGTTGGTCGATGTATCAACTCAAAAGGCGTATACTCCCTTGGTTGTACTGGAACCAAATCTTGACAGGTAAGGCTTAAATAATTTTGCCGAGCATGAAGCTGCGCCCCAATGCCAAAATTGTTTATTTTGCACACAAGGCTCTATTGGCACCAACGCAGGGGCGCAGCTTTACACTAGATAATGGCAAAATCTTACTGGAATACGATCAATCCTTACCCAAACTGGTTCAAACAGGTCAACCGCCGGACGCTGAGAGCCGATTTTATGGCTGGGTTAACGGGGTCCATTATTGTATTGCCACAGGGTTTGGCCTTTGCCATGATTGCGGGTTTGCCTCCAGTTTATGGCTTGTATACGGCGATTATTCCGCCAATTATTGCCGGGCTCTTTGGTTCTTCCCTCCACATGGTATCGGGGCCTACTACGGCCAATTCACTGGTTGTTTTTGCAGCTTTGAGCCAACTTGCAGTGCCGGGAACCAATGAATATGTGACTCTGGCTTTTTCGATTACCCTCTTTGTAGGCATCATTCAATTGGGTTTTGGACTGGCCCGCCTGGGTATTTTTGTCAACTTTGTTTCTAGTACAGTCATCACTGCTTTTTCAACGGGGGCGGCGCTGTTGATCATGATCAGCCAGTTGAAAAATATTTCGGGCGTAAGCATTAAAAATGGCCTGAATGCTTTTGAAGTCGTTTACGTTTTTTTTGAAAAAATCCACGAGTTCAATTTTCAGGTGTTTTCGGTGGCCGTGATCAGTTTTTGTAGTGCGGTAGCGCTCAAATTGTGGAAGCCCAAATGGCCCAATCTGATTGGTGGCTTGGTCATGGGGAGCTTGTGCGCTGTGGCGTTTGGGGGGGAGAAAATAGGTATTCGTTTTGTTGCGAGCATCGATCATGCAATTCCCCCTTTGAGTTGGCCCAGTTTTTCGGTATCCGAATTTTCAACCCTGTTCCCCAGCGCCTTTGCAGTAGCCATGATTGGACTCATTTCGGCCATTGCCATTGGAAAGAACATCGGGAGCCAGTCTGGGCAACGGATTGACAGCAACCGGGAGTTTGTGGGGCAGGGTTTGTCAAATATTGTGGGGAGCTTTTTTTCAGCCTACGCCAGTTCCGGGTCTTTTACCCGTTCGGGGGTCAATTACCAGGCGGGGGCTCGTACGCCCCTTTCAGCCGTGTTTGCATCCTTGATTTTGCTGGTGATTTTGCTGTTTATTTCGCCCTTGGCCAGTTATTTGCCCATTGCCGGGATGGGCGGAATCATTCTATTGGTATCGATTAATTTGATAGAGGTAGATGAGATCAAACGCATCTTTCGGGCCAGCAGCCTGGAAGCGAGTGTTTTTGTGATCACCTTTATTGCCACTCTTTTATTTTCGCTGGAATACGCCATATTCCTGGGCATCATGGTGTCGCTGGCCTTCTTTTTGTACAAGGTGTCTACGCCACACATTGCTACGATGGCCCCTGATCCTACCAAACCGGACAACAGTCTTACTTATATCAAGCGCAAACCGGAATTGCGGGAGTGTTCCCAAATCAAAATTATCCGCCTGGATGGGGCCCTTTTTTACGGCGCAGTGGATCATATCTCGGATTTTTTTGATCAGGTACGGGAGGGTAAACACAAATATTGCCTCATTTTGTGCGAAGGAGTGAATTTTATTGGTTTATCGGGCGCGCATTGGTTGTACGAAGAAGCCGAACGTTGGAAAGCGAGAGAGGGAGGGCTGTATTTGTCCAACCTCAAAATGGTAGCACAGGATGTTTTGATCCATAGTGGATTTAAGGCTTTGATTGGTGAAAATCACTTTTTTATTGCCAAAAAAGACGCCATTGAATACATCTATAGCCTGATTCCGGAGGAGGCTTGCCGAACTTGTGAAAAGCGGGTTTTCCGGGAATGTCGGGTGAAAGCGGAAGCAGCGGAATTGTAGAGACGCACGGCGAGCGTCTTCTTGTTCTTTATGAATAAATAATAATCTTCATGTCAAATTATCCAATAACCAGCTTTTGCAAAAGGAGAAAAAGTTTTTTTAACCCAAAAAATGAATTTAATAGTCAATTTGACCTAAATTGAAATCAAAAAAAGTCAATGCCTTAATTTTAATGGTAATTTCTGGTTTAATTCTCTCAACCTACAAAGCATTTCAACAATGGCAACAATGACCGCAACCCGCAGTGAATTCCTCATTGCCAAGGAAGAACAATATGGTGCACACAATTATCACCCACTGGAGGCCGTCATCGAACGGGGCCGGGGTGTACACGTGTGGGATGTTGAAGGCAAACAGTATTACGATTTTCTTTCGGCATATTCGGCGGTCAACCAGGGGCATTGCCACCCACGGATCATCGAGGCCCTGACCACCCAGGCGCAAAAACTTACGCTGATCTCGCGGGCTTTTTACAATTCCGAATTGGGCCCTTACGAAGAATACATCACCCAATTGTTTGGCTACGATAAGGTGCTGCCCATGAACACCGGGGTGGAGGCGGTGGAAACCGCACTCAAACTCTGCCGCAAATGGGCTTACCAGGTAAAAGGTGTACCCGCCAACCAGGCCAAAATCCTCTTTGCCACCGGGAACTTCCACGGTAGAACCCTTTCGGTGATTTCTGGCTCGACCGACCCCTCCAGCCGCGGTGGTTTTGGTCCTTACATGCCCGGCTGGGAAATGGTGGAGTACAATGACCTGGCTGCCTTGGAGGCTGCACTGGAAGACCCCAATGTAGCAGGCTTGCTGATTGAACCCATTCAAGGGGAAGCGGGAGTTGTAGTGCCTGAACCAGGTTATTTATCTTCAGCTTTCCGCATGTGCCGGGAAAAACAGGTTTTATTCATTGGTGATGAAATCCAAACGGGGATTGCGCGCACCGGGAAAATGTTGGCACTGGATCATTACGGCATCAAGCCGGATATCCTGATTTTGGGCAAGGCGCTTTCGGGGGGGGTATTGCCCGTATCGGCAGTATTGGCCAACGATGAGGTTATGTTGTGCATCCGCCCGGGTGAGCATGGCTCCACATATGGCGGTAATCCCCTGGCATGTGCAGTGGCTCGTGAAGCATTGCAAGTAGTGTTGGATGAAAAGCTGGCCGACAACGCTCAACAGCTCGGCGAAATGTTTCGGGGAGCACTGAATGAGCTACGGAAAGAGACGGATCTGCTCACCCTCGTGCGCGGTAAGGGTTTATTGAATGCGATTGTGATCAATACCGATGAAGATTCGGATTTGGCCTGGAAGATTTGTTTGCAATTCCGGGATAGGGGTTTGCTGGCTAAACCAACGCATGGCAACAAAATTCGCTTGGCACCACCCTTGGTGATCACAGAGGAGCAGTTGTGGGATTGTGTGGGGATTATCCGGGATACACTGGTTAGCTTCTAAGGTGTGTCTTTAGTGCCTTTAGTTTCTTAGGTGGTGAAATAAATACCTTGCTCCGCAAGGCTTTTTCTTTTTCACCACCTAAGAAACTAAAGGCACCGAAGAGGCACCTTAGTATTAGTGGATATGCCCCGCCTGCTGCGAAATCTCCAGCATCCGGTCGATACACACCCGCCCTTGCTCGATTACCCAATCCGGCAATACAATTTCAGGCGTTTCGTGCTTCATACAGAGGTAGAGTTTCTCCAGGGTGTTGAGGCGCATGTGTGGGCATTCGTTGCAGGCGCAATTGTTTTCGGGTGGTGCCGGGATAAAAATTTTGTCTGGCGATGCCTTTTGCATCTGGTGCAGAATCCCTGCCTCGGTAGCTACGATGAATACTTTACTGGGGCTTTTGATGGTATACTTCAACAAGCCGGTGGTGGAGCCAATATAGTCCGCCATCTTTAGCAGTCGGTCTTCACATTCAGGGTGGGCGATGAATTCCGCTTCGGGGTACTCACGCATCAGCTTATTGATTTTTTCCTGTGAAAAAATCTCGTGCACCATACAGGCACCATCCCAGAGCACCATATCGCGGCCCGTTTTTTTGATCAGGTAGGCACCCAGATTCTTGTCGGGAGCAAAAACGATTTTTTGATCCTTGGGGATGCTGTTGATGATGTCGATGGCATTGGTGGAGGTGCAGCAGATGTCGGTCAGGGTTTTGAGTTCGGCTGAACAGTTCACGTAACTTACCACCACGTGGTCGGGGTATTTTTCCAAAAATTTCTTGAACAAGGGGGCTGGTGCCGAATCGGCCAGGGAGCAACCCGCCTTTAGATCAGGCAACAATACTTTCTTTTGTGGTGAAAGCATTTTGGCGGTTTCTGCCATGAAGTGTACCCCGGCAAAGACAATGATGTCTGCATCGGTATTGGCCGCCTCTCGCGAAAGTCCCAGGCTGTCTCCGATGTAGTCGGCAATGTCCTGGATGTCGGACTCCTGGTAATAATGTGCCAGGATGATGGCATTTTTTTCTTTTTTGAGGCGGTTGATTTCCTCAAAAAGATCCAAAGTAGGGTCTATCTCCAGGTCGAGGTAGCCTTTTTTCGTTAGGTTTTGTTGGGCAACTGCAATGGCGTCCATAATCGCGAATTGAAAAGGATTTTGTAGTCTTTAGATGTTATTCTAACGCAAAGGTAACGAAAAAAGTTTTAGACTTATTTTAGAAATTAAACTAAGTAGATAAAAATTGCTTTTTTCGGGATTAGTTTCTATCTTGACTCCACAAATTAAAAACATGACCGCAACAAGTTTGCAATATCAAGCTACTCATCCTGATCTATTGATTGGCACCTATACCGTTGCTGAGTATTTGGAAATAGAGCGCAGCAGTGGGGAGCGTCATGAGTTTTACAATGGAAAAATAATTCGTATGGCGGGAGGTAGTGTGGATCACAACCGTATTTCAAAAAACATTGTACAGTACTTGGGCAATGAGTTGGATAAAAAAGAAGGTTTGGAATTGTTTGGCAGCGATCAAAAGGTTTACCTTCCGAAGCTAAATGTATACCTGTATCCTGATGCCATTGTGGTTACTCAAACACCAATTATGGCTGAAAATATCGCACAGGCAATTGTAAACCCCTTATTGGTTGTTGAAGTACTCTCCCCTTCTACAGAAGATTACGACCGCAAGGATAAATTTATGAAATACCGTACCCTGGAATCCTTTAAGGAATACGTCATTATTCAGCAAAACAGCGCAGAAATTTTAACCTTGTTCCGCAGCGAGCCGCATATTTGGGAAGAACAGGAGTTTGCAGGTTTAAGTACTTCCGTTTATTTCAAATCTATTGATGTACATTTACCTTTAGCCTTGATTTACAAGAACGTAGAACTGTGATTTCTGAAAGTCACAACAGGGTGATTTTCACATCAACCCTTCTTCCGCGAAATCGTATCTTTCTTTGTCTTTTTCAGCAAAGTATCCAGCTTCACATTCTTCCGCTTGCCCTCAAACAAAGGCTTGAGTTGAATGGTATCCGGTCCTTGGATTTCCGGTGCCTTTTCATCTGGCTTGATGGGTTTGGGGGGACGAGCGAGGGTGTCCCGATCAAAATAGGCTTCGGCAATGACCAGTGAATCCACAATTTTGGTAGCCTGTCGGAAAGCTTCTTCCCGGCAGGCATCAATTTTACTCTTGCGGTAGGCTGCGATTTTGCGTTGCAACTCCCCATCCATCAAGGCCTGGATTTCGTCGTCAGTGTATTCCTTTTTGGAAAGGCAGGCTGAGAAAAGAAGCGCTAAGCCCAACGAAATTCCAAGTTTACCGATGTAATATTTTTTATCTGAATTCCTTTTCATCGTGCATACCTTTTTCTCAAGTCTTCTTCTTCTTTGCGGCGCACCTGAAGCATGGAATCCACCAAATGCTGGATGTTTGCCTTTTGGTTAGAATTGCATAAACTATCCATTTCAGCCGACAACCCACCTTGGTTGATGGCACGCAGGTACAAAGTGTCCACCTGATCACGTTGGGCGGTGGTCAATCGGAGGGGCGGCTTTTCCCCGCAGGAAAAAGCCCAAAAGCTCAATAGCAGAAAAACCAAAGCTGGCACTAAGCCTTTTTTATCCATAATGCACAAAATATCAACAAATTAAGGTCTCGATAGGTAAATACTTTATCTCGACAAATCGATCACTTTTCTCCGCAATTCAAAGTTTTGGCCCAGGTATACCTTGCGCACCATTTCATCTGCCGCCAATTCTTCGGCAGTACCTGCTTTGAGGATGTTGCCTTCAAACATCAGGTAAGCCCGATCGGTGATCGAGAGGGTTTCCTGCACGTTGTGGTCGGTGATCAAGATGCCGATGTTTTTGGTTTTGAGCTTGGCTACGATGTATTGGATGTCTTCCACGGCAATGGGGTCGATTCCGGCAAAAGGTTCGTCCAGCAGAATAAAAGTAGGGTCGGTAGCCAGAGCTCGGGCAATTTCAGTCCGGCGGCGCTCTCCACCCGAAAGAGTATCCCCACGGCTTTTGCGCACCTTATGCAGGTTGAACTCGTCGATGAGTTCTTCCAGTTTGTTTTTTTGCTCAGCTTTGGAGAGTGAAGTCATTTCCAAAACAGCTTTAACGTTGTCCTCCACCGTAAGTTTGCGGAATACGGAAGGCTCCTGCGGCAAATAACCAATCCCTTTTTGGGCGCGTTTGTACATGGGCAAGGTGGTAATTTCCTCGTCATTGAGAAATACCTTGCCTTCATTTGGCTGAATAAAACCAACTACCATGTAGAAGGTTGTGGTTTTTCCGGCACCATTTGGCCCCAGCAATCCTACTATTTCACCCTGATTGACGTTGACCGAAACACCTTTTACCACATGGCGTCGACCGTATACTTTAATGAGATTATCGCTGCGAAGAATCATAATTGCTTTTGGTTCATAGACCCTCTAAAGGCCTGATTTGTGCCTAATCAACATAAATTACCTTGCGCAAAAAGCGGAAACCAAGAGAAAGCTCAAAAGCCAGGTTGGTGCTTCTACGCTGGGGTAAGGTGATGTTGCCTCGGGGGGCCCAGGGGTTTGGGTTGATGATGTTTTCCAGTGGTGGCTGGTCGTATTGATAGGAAAAATCGGGATTGACCGTAAATTCAAGCAATACCCCAACCAGGTCATCAAAAGGAACATGGATACCGCCACCTACGGTAATGCCATAGTTGATCTTGCGTACAAATTCAGGAATCGGGTAGTAGATGGTAAAAATATCGTACTCATTGGGAATCCGTGGACCCAGCAAAGTATTGATGGTGTATTCACCCCGCAATCCAAAAAGGTAGTACAACTTTTTATCCCCTAAATCCAGATCAAGGTGCTGTTTGGCACCCACTGTCAAGGAAGCATTACGGTATTCAAAGGAAATTTGTTGTGCAGGAACCGTAAAAATAGTGCCTCCAGAACCCGTGACTGCACTGCGGGGGGTACGAATGGCGCTGCCTTTGATGTGATAGCCCGCCTGAGCGAACAAAGAAAAACGGGTGTCTTCAGCCAGCGACTCAATAAAAGCGATGCCGTGGTAGCGCAGCAACATGTCGCGGTCAAAATTATTGTCCCAACGCTGGCGGCTGGCAGTTATACCGCCCTTGATGCCAAAGGCCGAGCCCTGAGCCAGGATGATGCCCACTGAGCCACAAAAAAACAAGGTAATAAATAAGGAGCGCATAGCTGTTACTTTAAGAAGGTGATGCAGTCCAAAGGTGCAAAGCTTGAAAAGAATTCGAACTTTAGGCCAAAAGCTTATCTTCCAACAAAGGTGAGGAATTGGCTTGGATTGTGCAAGAGTTCCGCTGAATTCAACAAAATCAAGCTTTTGAACGCAGGCATTAGCCGCAATGCGTAGGATGGGTATTTAAAAAATTACCTGAAAAACTTTGTTTATCAATATAGTTCTACGTTACTTTGCGGGTGCATTAATAAATCAATAAAGCTTTCTAACATGTCAAGCATTGCAGAAAAAGTAACCAAAATCATCGTTGAGAAGCTGGGAATTACGGATTCAGAAGTTACCCCTGAAGCGAGCTTCACAACCGATTTGGGTGCGGACTCTCTGGACA
>NZ_JANRKL010000035.1:0-252350 GCF_033763495.1 Haliscomenobacter sp.
CCAACTTTTTATCGGTGATGGCAAACCCGAAAATACCATCCTGCTGGAGATTTACCCCGAAATCCAAAAAACCCGCATTGATTTTGCCGTTACCAAGGATATTTTGGGGATAGAGCCGGTTTGTTTAACCAAAGTCCGCAAGGATGGCCGTAAACTCTACTACGAAAAAGAGGGGCGCCGCATCGACATTCATCGCATCTACAACCGTGTAATTGTAGATGATCTGGAAAAATACCCGGATTTGGTTACTGAGTTTAAACTCACCGATGATGTAGACGTGCAGTGGATCGCGCACCCCAACTGGTTTTTCCGCGCCAGCAAGTTCACCTTGCCGCTCTTGAATAGCCCTTACGTGCCGAAAAGTTATTTTTTGCACGAGTTAAGTGAATATCCGGCGGATTTGGAAAACTATGTGTTGAAGCCGCTTTTTTCCTTTGCCGGATCGGGTGTAAAACTGCACATTACCAAAGCGGATTTGGACGAAATTCAGGACAAAGAAAACTTCCTGCTCCAACGCAAAGTCAATTACGAACCCGTGGTGGAATCACCTACCGGCGGCGTAAAAGTAGAAATTCGTTTGATGTACGTGTGGCATCCTGGCGAGGCTCGACCTAAACTGATCACCAACCTTTCGCGGATGAGTAAAGGTGAAATGATTGGGGTGAGGTTCAATAAGGATTTTGACTGGGTAGGGGGGAATATTTGTTTTTTTGAGGAGTAAAAAGAAAAAGGGGAAGAGCGTTGAATACGTTTTCCCCTTTTTCTTGCAGTCAAAACAACTAACGGTGAATTAACTAGTTGTTAAACAAGTTGCTATAATCATTTCCATCGTTCCGCGTTTCCTTTTCTGGACGACTTTTGAAGCTATCCAAATCTAGTGACTCCGCAGAAGAAGTTTTGCCCGTGCCTTCCATCAGCATTAGGGTACTTTTCTTTTCCCATTCTTCCAGCATTTGCATGCCTTGCTCTTCAAACATGCCATTTTGCAGGTCGATGGAGTCCATCAACTTGGAGGACATGTCCATGAAGTTTTCCATTTCACCTACCTTGTTGGCTACATCTTCGGTGATGGCATCCATGGCCGCATCAAACATCGCGCGCTTGTCGGGATCACCGCTGATGACACTCATCGCAGACCGCATGGCAGAGTGAGAGGTACGAATCGCTTTGCGTTCAATTTCCTTCACTTTTACCTGATCCTTGGTGTCTTCCAGCAAAACTTCAGAGTTGCTGTGCATCTTAGACAGGATGCGGTACAGGATCTCCATTTTTTGGTGCAGCGCAGCGTATTTTTCGTTGCTTTCCTTCAAACGGGCAGCCTTACGGGAAGCCAGCAACATTTGTTGATCTTTGTCCTGATCGCGGGCAACTGCGGCAAGGCGCATATTGGCCTCAATCTCTTTGTTGTTGTCTTCGATCAAGGTGGTCATTTGACGCATCTGGCCACGCAGAACCCCAATTTGTTTGCGCATCTTGGCCAGGTTGTCCTCTAGGTCTTCAATGTAATTCTTGAGGATACCGATGGGGTCGATGGTCACAAACATACCCGTTACCCAGCGCATCACACTTTTGTACATGTACCAAATGAGGGTGCGCATTTTGGGATCAAGCACCATATAAAGAATGGCAACCAGCGCCACTATCATCAAAGCCAGGTAAAGGGTTTGGCTAGCCAATATCAGGATCTTGTCCAGATTCGCAACGATCAAATAACCTAATCCTGCTAAAATGGCCACTCCAAAAATGGCACCAGTTGTGCCTTCCGGACGAGACCAGAATGATTTTGGTTTAAATTCGGGATTTTCTAATGCCATAATGGTGAGTTTTTGGTGGCACTCAATTCTTGAGTCCGCCCAAAATTACAAATATTGTTGAATGTTCAGAATATCGCGATCGATTTCGTTCATCAAGGCGCGTAGGGTGGTATCGAAACCATTTTTGGTGTTTTCGATTTTCGCCAATTCTGCTTCGATCAAGTCATCAGCCTGTTCAACGGTTGACTGGGCTGATGCAATTTTAGCCTCCAATTCCTTGATCTTGGCTTGATGCTCTTCAATCATTTTGCGGAGCTTTTCTACCTCTACCTGCTTGGATCGAACCTTTTGTTCCACCTGCTTTTGCACTGCAGCATCAAACTGGGTTTTTTCTGTAGTCAGGATGTTTTTGTAGTGCTCGGCGGTTTTTAACAATTTTTCCTTGGTCAACCCAACTGTCGCAGCAGTAGCATATGCTGATTTGAACATGGTGGGTTCATCCATCCCTAAATTCCCCAGGTTACCAATGGATTGTTTGAACTCAATGTAGTCGAAACCGGGTAGGTTGTTCTTCTCTAAGGCCTGGGTTAAAAAATTGACGCTCTTTTCGTCCAAACCGTGGTGAACACCAAATAGCGCTTTTAAACTTTTCTGCATGTGTCTTTACATTTCTATGGGGCGATAAAAAACAAGTGATCATTTTGCCAGAGGATTAGATAAAAAAACGTTTCATTTCAAGTGCCTTATCTAATCCTCTGGCGCAGGAAAAATGAGCACTTGTTTTTGCCCCATTATATTGGTGCAAATTAATAGTTTTTATGCACAAAAAAGCTGGAATTTTCGATTTTTCTGGATAGAACTTGGATGAAAGCGCCCGAGAAGCCTATATTTTTAAACTTTTTTGAAAAAAATAAAGCTACTACTTGCAACGTACGATTTTTATCGTACCTTTGGGTTATGAAAACAAACAAACCAGAATCAGCACAAACAGGGGGGCCTACCCGGGCAGAAATGGACATTCTGCAAATCCTGTGGGATCATGGCCCAAGTACGGTTCGTTTTGTCAATGACACCTTGAATGCACAAAAGAAAGCCGTACAGTATACTTCTACCTTGAAACAAATGCAGGTGATGACGGATAGGGGCCTTTTGCTGCGCGATGAAAGTAGCATGAAACATGTGTACACGGCAGCAGTGGACGAAACCAGTACCAAAGGAAGTTTGCTGGAAAATTTTGTCGATACCCATTATAAAGGGTCGGTAAGTAAATTGTTGCAATACTTTTTGGGTAACAAAAAGGCAAGCAAAGCCGAACTGGATGAGATACGGAAGCTACTAAAAGAAGAAGAGAACAAGTTGTAAACCCTTAAAAGAAAAAGTCTTATGGATTGGTTATTCGCAACGTTTATCGTTTCGGAGAGGGTGCTGCATGCCCTGAGTTGGACTCTGCTCCATTCACTTTGGCAGGGTGCGATTGTAGCCTCGTGTGCAGGGATTTTATTTTTTGGAACTGCCTATTTGAGTGCACGCATCCGCTACAATCTTTTGTTCGGGCTAATGGTCTTATTCGTTGGAATGGTAAGTTTGACTTTTGGGGCACAATGGGGCGAGCACGAAAAAAAGAGCAATGAAAAACCTGAGCTGCTTGCTGAATTCCAGTATAAAGGCACCACTGTAACAAGCATATTTGCGGAGCCTGCGACCATTCATTTAGACAAAAAACAGCCTTGGATTCAGTTGTTTGAACGTTACAAGGGGCTGTTGCTTTTTGCCTGGGGTTTGGTTTTGCTATTCAAAAGTATCAAAATGTCTTTGGACCTGGCCTACATCTACAGAATAAGGCTAGTTAAAACCAGGCCAATTGCAGCAGTTTGGAACTCGCGTTTGCAAGCCTTGTCCAAGCAGTTGGGGATCAATCAAAAGGTACGTTTGCTTGAGTCAGGGATCATTCAGGGGCCAGCCAGCTTGGGAATTTATAAACCTTTGATTTTGCTGCCGATTGGCTTGGTCAATCATTTAACTGTTGCGCAGGTTGAAGCCATTTTGCTCCACGAGTTGGCCCACATTCGCCGAAGAGATTATTTGGTCAATGTGCTGCAATGCGTGCTCGAAAATGTCTTTTTCTTCAATCCAGCCCTGCTTTGGCTCTCACATCGAATCAGAGAGGAACGTGAAAATTGCTGTGATGATTTGGCGCTGCAAGTGCTGCAGGACAAGCAGCTTTATGCACAAACCCTTCTGCGTTTTCAAGAGTACCAATGGCGTGAACCTCAATATGCCCAGGCTTTTGGTGGGGACAAAACGCCATTGTTGACCCGCATCAAACGCATCCTGAACCGCCGGGACTATCGTGCTTTACAGGTTTATGAAAAAGTAGCTTTGATCTTTGGCCTGCTGTGCATCGGCGTTTTTTTGATGTGGGCTAAGCCTACGCCACCAATTGAAACTTTCGTTAATGACCTGCTAGAAGCTCAAAGTTCAAGTCCATCGCTTACGGAAGAGCTTACGGATAGGCCAGTGATTTTAGCTCCCACAAAGCAGGAAAGCCTTTATTCTGGGCAAGCCAATTCAAACTCAATTGCACAACAATTAAAGGCAGGAACGGTGGCTTATTCCAACGCGATACAAGCAGAACTACCATTGGAAGACAGCATCCCAACTACAGCAGCCAGAGAATTTGCCCAACTGCAAGCAGAGCTAACTTTTGCCACAAAACAATACGAACGCGAAAAAAACAGGTACGATAGCATCAAGGCCTTGGTTGAAAAAACGATAGACAAGGTGGCCGCTCAGGTTACACCAAGTTCAAAGAACAGTATGTTTCAAGACCATGTAATCAGCTCACTTGTCGTTGACCTGATGGCTGATGGTATTATCAAAGATGCAAAAGCCCTGCGCTCTTTTCGACTGGATGCAGGCATTTTTAAGGTGAATGGCCGAAAACAACCCCGGGCGATCATAGAAAAGTACCAAAAAAACTACATTCGAAATCCATTGAAAGGCAATTACCTCCGCATCACAAAGTCGAACCAACAAACGTATGTGCAACGGATAGACAATTCTCAACCCAATCAATAATCCATTCTTCAAACCCTTTGTATATGAAAAAGTACATTGCTCAAGCTGTTCTGGGGGGCTTTATCAGCTTAACTGCTACTCTAGTTTTCCCACTTTGTGGCCAAACAACGGATACCTTGAAGAATCAAGCACAAGTAACCCAGTTGCGTGCAGAACTACTGCAAATTCAGGAGCGTTGTGCCTCAATTAAAGCGAAAGCGGATAGCCTGGAAGCCCTGGTAAAAGCAAAAACTGGTACAATTGAAGGAGAGAGCCAGGAGTATTGGTCAGCCATGCTTCAACCCAACCAGAATTGCTGTGGTGAAAAATCTGCGGAGCTCAGAGCTGATTTGATTCAGGATAAATTGATCAAAAACGAATCTGCTTTGCGGTCTTATCATCTTGACCTGGAAGTTTTTAGGGTGAATGGGCAAAAACAATCCCCCGAGATAACCAAAAGATATCAGGAAAAATACTTGTCCCGACAGCCAAATGGAAACCATACTACTTCGATGACTCACACCGTTGGTGGTTTTTTGGGAATTAAGCGTTGATGCACTTTATCAATCCAATTTGACATGAATACCCTATTCGCGGCTAGTTTTATTTCGGAAAGGTTGTTAAAAACCATCAGCTGGACCCTGGTCCATTCTTTGTGGCAAGGACTTGCGATGGCTCTACTCGCAGCACTTATTTTGCTTGCAACTCCAGGTCGGAAGGCATTGATACGCTACAATCTATTGTCTGCTTTGACGCTCACATTTGTAGCCGTAGCCATTACTACGGCAATCATTGAGTGGGAGTTTTTTGAATACGTGGAACTGATTCCTAAAATTAAATATTTGGGGGCCTTGGAAATTCCATTGGGTATTCTTGATTCAACCCAAATTGCCCAAGCCCAAAGCTGGTTCAAAACCAATGTAGACAGGTTGAGTAGTTTGTTTGAGCAAAATCAATTAATCCTCGTCAGTTTCTGGATTCTGATTTTGGGCCTAAAAAGCATCAAAATGGGACTGGATATTTGGTGTGCTTACCGCATTCGTTGGTACAAGACCTATCAGGCCTCACTTTTATGGCGGAACCGCCTGGAAACTTTGGCTGCCCAAAGCAAGGTAAATCGCCAAGTAAAGTTACTGGAATCGGCGTTGGTAACAGGTCCGGCCACCCTGGGTTTTTTAAAACCATTGATTCTGGTGCCCATAGGTTTGATGAACAATTTGCCCGCCGAGCAAGTAGAAGCCATCTTGCTGCACGAGTTGGCTCATATACGCAGGAGTGATTACCTGGTCAATTTTATTCAATGTTTGCTGGAAAACGTCTTCTTTTTCAACCCCGGCCTGCTTTGGGTGTCTAAACTCATCCGCCAGGAACGAGAAAATTGCTGTGACGACCTGGCCGTTGCTGCCATGAAAGACAAAACCCTGTACATCAACGCCCTGGTTGCTTTTCAAGAATATAAACTTCATGGAGCTAAATATGCCTTGGCCTTTGCAGGGCAAAAAGCGCCTTTACTTGATCGGGTAAAGCGCATCATCAATCACCACAACTACAAAACATTAAGTATTATGGAGAAGATCTCTTTACTGGCAACAGTCTTATTGATCAGTGCAGTTACATTTTTGTCTTTGCACTACACCCAGGCTCAAACAACCCGTGAAAACCGTATTGGTTCTTTCAGCAACATCAATGTAAGTGGTAGCGGCACTGCCAGCAATCCACAAATCATGTTCCTGCAGGATGTGAACGGCAAAACCTACAGCATCAAAAGAGTGGATAAAAAAATCCAGGAAATGTACGTGAATGGCGAAAAACTGAGTGAAGACAAATACGCCGAGTACGAACCCGTGCTCAAAGAAATAGATGAGCAGATTGAACGCGACCGAGCCCAGGCTGAATTGGATCGACAGCAAGCGGAACGGGATCGGGAACAAGCATTGCGTGACCGCGAACAGGCAGAAAGAGACCGCGAGCAAGCCATGCGCGATCAGGAACAGGCCAAACGCGACCGGGCCAAGGCTGAGCTAGATCGCCAACAAGCGGATCGGGACCGGGAACAGTCCATACGTGATCGTGCTCAGGCTGAAAAAGACCGGCTTCAAGCCAATTTGGATCGCGAGCAAGCCATTCGGGATGAGGCGCGAGCCCAACGCGATCGCGAACAGGCTGTAAAAGATCGCGCTCAAGCGGATCGGGACCGTTTGCAGGCTGAAAAAGACCGCCAACAGGCAGAACTGGATCGCCAACAAGCGGTAAAAGATCGCATCCAGGCCGAAAAAGACCGCAAACAAGCGGAAGAAGATCGGAAAATGGTGCTCAGTATGGTGCAAGATATGATCACCGACAAATTGGTCAAGGACAAAGATGCCATCAATATGTTCAGGCTGACCAACGACGAATTTTGGCTGAATGGGGTCAAACAATCGGCGGAATTACACGCCAAATACAAGGCCAAATACATCAAGGAAGCCAATTATCAAATCAACTACGGTAAAGGTGGTGGCAATGGTTTGTGGTTTTCCAAAGGGAGCATCAAGGAATAATCTAAGGTGACCCCCTGAGGTGAACCTAGGTGTCTTAGGTGGTGAAAAGAAAAAAAAGCCCTGCGGAGCAGGGCAAATATTCACCACCTAAGACACCTGAGTTTACCTTAGGGATTCACCTTAGAAAGTATGCGCCTCCGGCGCTGGTATTATTTTTTCTTCACCTTCATCGCCACCGGATCCCAATTGATCACTTTTTGTGAAAAATAGCTTTCATTACAAGCCAGTGCAGGCCCGGCAGCTCGGAAGCCAACAATGGGATCTTCAATCGTGCCCTGACTTCCTTTACGGATGTTGTCAAAGAAATTGCCAAAGTGCATGGCGTGGCCGTCTTCACCCTTTGGTGCTTCAAACTTGATTTCTTTGACAGGTTCGGCTTTGCGGCTATCTTCCGGGTATTTGGCATCGTACTGCTTCACAAACTCCTTTTGAGTGCCCTCGGGGAAAGTGAAGAAGCTATCGTAATTGCCATAACCAGGAGCTACAGGCAATTTCTTCTTGGTTAAAGTCAATCGACCACTACCAAAGAGGATTTCCCCCTCATCCCCAATGATGCGGGTGCTGTTGTTGATGGAACCTGCATTGGCAAAATTGACGCGGTACACGGCCTGGAAGGCGCCATGTTGTGCGGTTTGGGGGTAATCCATTACCGAAACCAACACATCGGGCACATCACGACCATCTTTCCAGTGATACAAGCCACCAGAAGAATAAATCCGCGTCGGGCCAAATGAATTGGTGATGTAGTGGGTGCTGGTCAGCAGGTGTACAAACAAATCTCCAGCTACCCCAGTGCCATAATCGCGGTAGTTCCGCCAGCGGAAAAAGCGGGTCGCATCAAATGGGCGTTTGGGCGCATTGCCCAGGAAGGTATCCCAATCTACAGTTTCCGCAGAAGCATCGGGGGGAATGGAGTAATTCCAGGCGCCGATGGCATTGAATCGGTCGCTGTTGGACTCCATGTAATTGATGGCCCCAATTTCGCCAGCAGCAATCATCCGGCGGGCTTCAGCAGCGTCTGATCCACTAATGCGCTGGCTGCCTACCTGCATGGTTTTCCCCGATTTTTTCCAGGCATCAATTACGCCTAGTCCTTCAGAAATCTGTTTGACCATGGGCTTTTCGCAGTACACGTGTTTGCCCGCAGCCAGGGCATCAATGGCAATTTTGGCGTGCCAATGGTCAGAAGTTACAACCAACACGGCATCGACATCCGGGCGTTGTAAAATTTCGCGGTAATCACGGGTAGTAAAGAGTTGTTGTCCAAAATCCGCCTTGGCTCGCTCCAAACGGCCTTTGTACAAATCCGCCACGGCAACCAGTTCCACATCCGGGTTTTTTAAGGCTGCACGGGTATCGTAATGCCCCTGGATGCCCATACCAATGGTGGCAATCCGAATTTTGTCAGCAGGACTGACTTTCATGTCATTAATCAGGTGAAAAGGTTGGATCGCAGCTACAGGCGCCACAGCGGCCATTTGCTGGATAAACCTTCTACGTGCTATTTTTTTCATCGCTTGTCTTTTGATAGGTAGGAATGTTAACAAGCTCTAAGATGAAAAAAACTGCGGATTATTTTCAGAAATGGATTTAGACAAATGTATAAAATCGCTCAATGACTTGATTCTTCAGCTGAATGTTTAAGTGGTAGCGCAATTCCGATGCCCAACAAAGGACCCTGGTTGTAGGCGGTTTTTTCCTCGGGCAATAAATCGGTTAACCCTAGATAGTAGCGAAAATCGATCTGGATTTTGACCCCATTGCGCCCAATGCTTTCGATGCCTAAACCTTGATAGGTGCCGAATTCCCAACGGCGGATTCCCAATTGTTTCCAGGGAACCACCATCTGAAGAGCATCGCCATTTTCATAAGACACCAATGCTTCTGCTTCCACACCGCGGGATAAGGATGGGCCAAATAGGGCAAAAATGCGCAATTGTTCAAACTTAAAACCGAATTTCACCAGGGCACTACCTTCTATCGCACCCATTAGGGGTTGGAAATAGTGGCTTCCATCGGGAAGTGCCTTGCTAATGGTGATGTTTTCGCGGCGCACATAACCAAATTCAAGTTGTTTGGCTACAAATTTTCGCTCCCACGAGCATTGAAGTACCCCGCGGACCTGCAAATTACTAGGCCATCCAGAACCGTTGAATCCTAAATAGGTTTGACTTTGAGCAAGCAGGGTGGGAGTGGAGCCTGCAAAAAAAAGAAGGGTCGTCATTGCGGCGCATAAACGGTTCATGGGATATGAATTGTGGGTGTATAGGATTACAACGCAAGTTGAATGAGCTTATTTTGCCGGGATATTGTGGATCTTCTTTTCGGGTTTGAATATAAGGGTTGTCTTTACAACAAAAGACGAAAAATTTTAGAACTCCGTTTGTGTATTGCTTAATTTTTCTGCATCCTCCGATAAATCAAAACTCAAGAGTATGAAAATTTTTATTTTAGACTTATCCACAGCTGTTTAGTGGCTTTTTTCTTTGCGCTAATTTTCTTCTAGTCACTTAATAAAAGGAGATTTATGTCCCCTCAAATCCCATTCAAAATCTCCGCCACATGCACCACCTGCACCTTACTCCCGCTTCGCCGCAAAATGCCCTCCATATGCATCAAACAAGACATGTCCGCGCCCGTGATGAATTCTGCACCATTGTGTAAATGATCCGCCACCCGGTCTTTACCCATTTTGACAGACACAGCTTCCTCCATTACACTGAAGGTACCGCCGAAGCCACAACATTCATCGTTACGGGTCAGTGGGATCAATTCCAGGCCTTGCACCTGGGCGAGAAGCTGCGCAGGTTTGGAAAAAGGTTCGGCCATCAATTCCGACATTTGGGAAAGCCCTAGCCCCCTTTGGCCGTGGCAACTCTGGTGAAAACCGACCCGATGCGGGAAACTGGCTTGCAGGTTTTTTACCTGAAGGATATCCGTCAGAAATTCACAAAGCTCGAATACTTTACCACGCAGGGCAGTAGCTTCGGCTTCCCGTTTTTCATCGTGCAAATGTTCCTTGAGGTGCAGCACACAACTCCCCGAGGGCCCCACCACGTAATCGTATTCCGCAAAATTCTCGATGAACAGGCGGTTACAATCCAGGCTCAAATGCTCAAACCCGCTGTTGGCCATCGGTTGCCCACAGCAGGTTTGATTCAATGGAAAGCCGACGGTGCAGCCTAATTTTTCCAACAATTGCAAGGTTGCAATGCCTACCTTCGGGTAGAATTGGTCAACGTAGCAAGGAATAAATAAACCAACTTTCATCGCTTTTTATCTTCTGATCGGTACTTGTGTACAAGCCTACAAAGTACGGATTTTTATACTCCGGTAGTACACGGTATTGCCGTGATCCTGTAGGAGAATATGCCCCTTGTCATTCAGGCCAAAACCTTCAAAAGTATTGTATTTGCTGCGGGCGACCAAGGCGGCAAAGATATTGCTTTTACGCTCGTATTCCAGCACCTTAAAACCGTTCAACCAGTGCTGGACGATGTTGTTGGGCATGACCACGATGCGGGCCTGGCACCATTCGCCAATTTTGCGTTTGAAGCGGTTGTCCAACTTATAGGATGGAATCAGGTCGTACAAACTGGCCAACGTTCGGTTGCCCGCTGCGCCCATTTTGGCATCCGGGTGTTTTTCATCGTCCAGCAGCTGGTATTCCAAACCAATGGCGGAGCCACCTTTGCTGTCAAATTTTTCACTCACAAAATACTTCACGCCTGAATTGGCTCCGGGAGTGAGTTTGAAATCAAAAGTTAATTCAAAGGCACTGAATTCTTCCTTGCTCACAATATCACCAAAACTGCGCGATTCCGAGCCATCGCTACCCTGGATGCTCAACACGCCATCTTTTACAGCCCAGCCTGCTTCGGGAGCCGTAGTTTTAAACGCAGAGCGCCAGCCCTCCATGTTTTGGCCATTGAACAACAAACGCCAGCCTTGTTTTTTCTCCGCTTCGGTCAGGGAGTTGGGCTTGAGGTTGATGATCGGGCAATTGTTGATGGGTTTGGCCACGATGTCGGCACCGGTTTGGATGCGGATGTTGCGCCAGCGGATGGTTTTACCCGCCAGTTTTTGATCGTTGCCAATGGAGTGGACTTGTAGGGCGATGAAACCCTTTTCCACCAAAGTATCCACCAGATTGGCGGTTGGAACGTCGTTGATCCAGGTACGGATTTGGCCATCGATGGCTTCGATGCGGTATTTGTTCCAAGCACCATTGCCTTTGAATGCTTTTTGGCCTTCGGGGTTAAAGTTGAGGTTGTACAACCATTGGCGGCGTTGTTCGTCGTACACACCACCGGACCAGGCGCGAGCAGAGGGGTCCACTTCGCATTGTGGGCCATATACTACCTCTTTGCCGTCATTGTTTTTGCGCACATTGCTGCGGAATTGGATGCCTGAATTCATCTCGCCACCAAGCGACAATTCCAGTTCCAGCACAAAGTTGTCGTACAATTTATCCGAACACAAGAAGGTGTTAGGGGTATTTTCCATAGTGGTACCCACAATTTCCCCATTGGTAACCGTGTAAGTTGCGTTGCCTCCTTTTTTGCTCCAGCCAGTGAGCGTTTTGCCATCAAACAGAGAGGTCCATTTTTCTTTTTGGGCTGAAGCACTCAGGCTGAGGCCCAACATGAGTACCAAAGATAGCGTAACTTGCTTCATGATTGTGATGCAGTCTATTCGTTTACACAAATGTTTTAGACTTTATGAACAGAAAGTCTATTTTCAAAGGTAAAGACTCCAAACCCTGCTTCCACCCTGAACTCACCTGCTGAAAAAGGAAAAATTAGCTTTTGACCACTTTGCGGGAAATTTGCGCCCGTCCATTGCTGATTTGAATAAAATACAACCCCTTTTGCCAGTACTCTGTTTTTAATCGCAAATTGTTGAAAGCCTTATTGCCCAGGTTTTGGGCCAACACAATTTTCCCATTTGCATCAAACACCTTGAGGTTCCAGCTCGATTGTTGCTCTGGCGCTTCCCAATCCAGGTTCAGGCTATTGCCAAAGGGTAGGGGATAAGCTTTGAGCGTATGTTGGGGCAAATTGACCTGTGGCGCACTGGTCACTAAATTACTAAGCAAGAGTTGTAAGGGATAAGCCAAAATGGATTTACCATGGGTTCCCACCACCAATTCGTTCCGTGCTACATTCCAGGCCAAGCTGTAAGCTGCGATGATGGGCAAATTGGTACCCAAACGATACCAGTTTTTGCCTGCATTGACGCTGGCATACACCCCGCCATCGGTAGCTACAAACAAGACATTGTCCTGATAACCTGGAAGTACAATAAAATCATTGATGGCAAGGGGAGGAAGATCACCTGCCGCAGAGGACCAGGTCTTTCCCAAATTTCGACTGACATGCAAATGTGATCGATTGTCATTGCTCTTGTACCCGGAGTGGCTCACATACAGTGTGTTTTTATCGCTCGGAGAAGCTTTAACAGCAGTGACGTAGCGTTCGGGTAGCCCCGGATCGATTCGATTCCAGGATGCCCCAGTGTTCGAGGTATACCAAACATTGCCATCGCTGGTCCCCGCCATAATCAAGTCAGGATTGAGTGGAGATTCCGCCAAACAAGAAATGGTGTGAAAATTGCGCCCAAAAATCTCTCCATCCGTCAAATCAGGACTGATGGCTTGCCAAAAAACCGCTAAACCAGTGCTGTTTTGGTATACTTTCTGGGTCCCCGTATACAATATTTCGGGATCGTGGCTACTCAGGATAAGCGGCGCATCCCAGTTGACCCGATCGCTTCGATTGATGCCCTGTAAGGCCAATTGGAAGTAACTTCCGCCATTGTTGCTGACCCGAAGGGTGCCATTTTGGGTTTGGGCCCAAACGATCTGCGGATCAAAAGGGTGAAAACGCATCTGGAAACCATCCCCACCTTCGATGCGTTGCCAATCTTGATTCAATGCACTACCTTGTACCGTACCGTGGTCCTGAGCCCCACCATAGTAACGATTGGGATAATGTGGATTGTAATCGATGCGGTAAAATTGGGTAGTGGGAATGGATTCGATGTCGAACCAGGTTTTTCCGCCATCGTTGCTTTGATTCAGGCCACCATCACTACCTACAATAATATTTCCAGAAGGTGTAAATACCAAATCGTGTTTGTCTGAATGAATTTCACTTTCTCCAATGGATTCCCACATTTTTCCGCCATCGCTACTTTTCCAAAGGGAAACGCTCAACAAATAAAGCTCAGCAGGGTTCTTGGGGTTTACCTCAATTTTGCCAAAATACCATCCCATGCCCCCCATTATGGAGTTTGGTAAATTAGATTGCCCACTTACAATCAAAGATTCCCAGGTTTTGCCTGAATCCGCACTGCGGTAGATGTTTTTCAAATTGGAATTAACATCTATGTAAACGGCAAAAACGAGATCGCTATCGCCCGAAAAAAAGCACAAACCAATTCGGCCCATTACACCTGAAGGCAAACCTCCGCCGGAGAGTTTGTTCCAGGTTTTACCACTGTCGGTGCTTTTAAAAATACCCGAATCCGGGCCTGCTATCATCGACTCCTGGTTGTTGCGGATGCGGTTCCAGGAAGCTGCATACAACACATTGGGTTTTTGGGGATCGATCACAAGGTCAATGATGCCCGCTTGTTCACTGACAAATAAGCTTTGTTGCCAGGTTTTACCGGCATCGTTACTGGTGTACAAGCCCCGTTGACGGTTGCGTTCAAAAGGCAATCCCATCGTGCCCACATGGATGCGTTGAGGATTGCTAGGGTCGATAACGATCTTGGATATGATGCGGGTTTCTTCCAGGCCGATTCTGGTCCAACTTTGTCCGCCATTGGTGGACCGGTACAATCCATCACCCAAAAAAGGATACCCCGTAATATTGGGGTCACCGGTACCTACATAGATGGTTTCTGGATTACTGGGATCGATGGCTATGGCACCAATGGCCAGGTAGGCGCGATCGTCAAAAATGGGAAACCAGGAGCGACCGCCGTTGGTAGTTTTGTACAAGCCACCGCCTGAAAACCCTACATAAATAATCTTTTCGTTGCCGGGGTGAACGGCTATGGCGTTGACTCTTGCGCCAATATTTCCAGGTCCTTTGGCATTCCAGGCTTCACTAAAACCTGCTGGTGGCACTCTGCGTAAGTTCAATTGGGTTCTTGCTTCCTCCAGGGCGGCAGCATAAGCCCTATCGGAAAAATAGGCTTCAGGAAAGGCCCTTTGCAAATAGAAATAATCGGCCGGAGCGTGTTTCACACCCAGCACGGCAGATTCTTTCGGTTGGGTATTTTGTTCATTTCGGGGTGATTTGTTACAAGCGCAAAGGAGGTAAAAAACAGCAAATGCCAAAACTTTAGTGAAAAAGTGGTAGCGGTACGTCATGGGTGTGGGATTTTGGGGTTGAGAAATTGAGAAGGTTGAGGGAGTTTGAGGCTACCGCAAGAATCTTAGACAAGGACTTTGTCAAAATTGCTAGCGGTAGCCTCAAACTCCCTCAACCTTTCCAATTTCTCAACCATACTATTTCGATGAAAACTGCTTGAAATAATCTTTCAAATCAGTTGCATCTTCTGGTTTCATCCTGCCACTGAGGATCAGGCGAACTTCGCGACGGCGTGGAGCACTATCATAGCGTTGTTGTTCAATTTCGGTAAGGGGGATCACGGCTGGAATACTGATGGGGCTACCGTTGGCATCATCAAGTGCCACAAAGGTATAATAGGCGTGGTTGCAGCGGCGGGCATTTTGACCTTTGATGTCAGCAGCAAACACTTCTACATACACTTCAAGTGAACTATTGAAAGCCCGGGTAACCGTTGCTTCAAGCGTAACCACATCGCCAACCTTAATTGGGCGCTGGAAAGAAACATGGTCAACAGAGGCCGTAACCACGTGTCTTTCACAGTGTTTTCCTGCACAGATGGCACTGACAATGTCCATCCAACGCAATAGGTTGCCTCCCATAAGGTTACCCATGGGGTTGGCATCGTTGGGCATAACCATTTCGGTCATTACCGAACGGGATTCAGTAACTCGTTTGGGTTCTATGGTTTGCATTATTTTTGGCATTTGGGATGGGTGGTCGAATCGTTCTATCGGCCACTGAGCGAAGTCGAAGTGCCGATAGAACGATTCGATCACCGAATCATCACCCCTTTTTTATCCAGAAAAGGTACGGTAGTAAAATGGTCTTTGGAAATACTCCCATGAACAAAAACGTACTTTTTGTCGTACATCAGTTCATCAAGGACAAAACTAACCCAATATTCATTGGCTAGGGAAAACAACTTGTCCTGAATGGGTTCGATTAGCGTATAGGATTGAGGGGGGATTTCTTCAAAAAAATGGCGCAGTGTAGTGGTTTTGACCTTTTCGCCTTCAATCTCACCATAACCAGTTGAATTGATCAAAACAGTGGATAAGGGAGATGGTTTGAAATTCAATAAGTATACGTCCCAAAGGTCATCCTCTTCGCCCGGGATGATGGCAATGGCCAGGTCCTCTACTTTAGGAATTACAATGTCTTTTTTCATTCAGTCGTGTTTAGCAGTGGGGCAAAAATAAATGTTCATTTTCTTGAGCCAAAGAATTAGATAAGACACTTGAAATGAAACGTTTACTTATCAAATTCTTTGGCAAAATGAACAATTTATTTTTTGTCGCCCTATCCGGGAATAGCAAATGTAAAACCAAACAATTGGGCAAAATGATTTTTGAGGCGTTCTTTAACTTCCTCAATGTCCATTTCCCGGCCCAATTCTTTTGCCAGGGAGGTCACCGTTTTGTCCTCATCGGTAATGCCGCAGGCAATGATGTTGTTGAAATGGCCCAGGTTGGTGTTGATGTTGAAAGCAAAACCATGCATGGTGACCCAACGACTCAAGTGCACTCCAATGGCGCATATTTTGCGCAGGGGGGTATCCTCAGTTGCTTCCAACCAAACCCCGGTATATTTTTCTACCCGGGTTCCCTGGATGCCATAATCAGCCAAGGTCAGGATGACCGCCTCCTCCAAAAAACGCACATAGCGGTGTACATCCGTAAAAAAACGATCGAGATCAAAAATGGGATAACCGACAATCTGACCGGGGCCGTGATAGGTAATGTCACCACCTCGGTTGATTTTGAAAAACTCAAAACCCGCTTGAGCCAGGGCCTCATTGTCTAGTAATAAATTGTCGATGGAACCACTTTTGCCCAGGGTATACACGGGAGGGTGTTCACAAAAGAGGAGGTAATGCAAGCCAGAACTGGTTGCTGGAAGCGTTTGATTGGCTTTGCGTAGCGCCAATTTTTGCTCCACAATTTCCTGGTGCAACTGGGTTTGAAAGTCCCAAGCTTTCTGATAACTCATGCACCCCAAGTCCTTAAAAATCACTTGCTCCATACCCTTTCAGAAATGTCGCGCAAAGGTAATATTCTACAGGGAATAAATCCAGCTTTTTTTAAACGGTGACACCTGCCTTATTTTTCGCTTGGGTATTCAATTCGGGCATGGTAAACTGAGCGTAAAATTTGCAAAAAAACAGTCTTGCATTTTTCCAGATCGTTAAAAGTCAGAGCGGAATCTTCCAGTTGTTTTTTGCTCAGTTTGTTCGCAACGATGCGCTCCACCAAAGCCTGAATATCTCCTGGCGCAGGGTTTTTTAAACTGGCTTTAGCAGCCGCTTCGATTGAGTCGGCCAGCATAAGGATACTTTCTTCTTTAGTCCTTGGCTTAGGGCCAGGGTAACAAAAATCCGATTCATTGATCACTTCACCAGGAAAGGCATCTTGTTCTTTGCGGTAAAAATACTCCACCATGGTGGTTCCATGATGGGTCAGGATAAATTCGTTCAGGAGTTTGGGCAGGCGGTATTGTTTGGCCAGTTCAACACCCTGGGTAACATGGGCAATGATTACCCGGGCGCTTTCACGGTAGGGCAATTGATCATGTGGATTGTGGCCGCCCTGATTTTCGATAAAATACTCTGGCTGAATTATTTTGCCAATGTCGTGGTACAAAGCCGCTACCCGCACCAATAGGTGGTTGGCGCCGATACGGCGGGCGGCAGCTTCGGCCAAATTGGCTACTTGTAAGGAGTGTTGTAAAGTTCCAGGTGCCTTGATGGCCAATTCCTGCAACAATGGTCGATTGAGGTCAGATAATTCTGCCAAGCCCATCGATGAGGTATAGCCAAACATCCGTTCGAGCAGTGGAATCAGGGGATTGGCCAAAAGGGTTAAAAATGTGCTTAAAAAAATCCAGTTGAACATGGCCAGATCGATGCCCTTGAAACTCCCTTGTTGTACCAGACTCAGCCCTAAATACCCTAAGCAAAAGGCCAAAAAGATGTAAAAGATGGTGAAAAAATACTGGTTCCAATCGCGGGTATCCACGTTGGTCAATAAAATAACTACTCCAATCAGGGTTTGCAAAAAAGCAAATTCAAAACCCGAAGAAGACAAAAATGTAGCCAACAAGATGATCATTGAATGGGTAAACAAGGCCAACCATTTGTCGTAAAAGGTTTTGACCAAAATGGGTACAATGCCAAATGGAATGATGTAAACGCTCAAAGCATCGATGCGGGTAATGATGAATACCAAATAGGCAAATACCGGAAACCAGGCCAGTAAAAAGGTAAGTTCGTACCAGTTGTCGAACAAGGGGCGGCAGTACAAATACAGGAAAGCGGCAAAGAGGCCAATAACCAGTGCGGTCAATAAAAAATACCCCAAATAAATTCCCCAACTGCGCTGGGCGATTTCTATTTCAAAATGTTCCTTTAAACTCTCCAGTTTCAGCTGAACTGGCTCACTGATCACCCCAAAGCGGGGAACGATTAATTCTCCTTTCCGCACCATGCCGCTGTGTTTGGCCACCCCACTCAACATCTCTTTGCGGGCCAATTCTGAATTCAGTTTGTCGTAGGTGACATTGGGTTCCAAACATTCGACCAATAGGGCATATAAAAAATCGGCGTTGGGGAGGCCACAGTTCTGTAAGCTATCCGAAATGGCTTGGTTGGTTTTGTCCAGAGTGAACAAGTTACCCAAGGTTCGCTCCTCAAAAGTTCCACCTCGGAGCAAATGGATTACAAAGTTTTTATTTTCCCGCTGGTGGCTGGGATCCAAATTGACTACTCCTTCCCGGTGTTTGTTTTGCAGGAATTTTTCACCCAAATTGCGGTAAAGCTCCGGATTGCGCCGCACATCAAGGAATTGGCTTTTTTCAAGATTTTTGAGTTGATCGTCAAAACGGGCCTCAAATTTTCGCAAACAACGGACACCTACACTATCGTCCAGGCGGTAAAAGGGTGAAAAATCGGCGAGAATGGAATCCATTTCAGCCTTGAGCAGACGATCTGGTTTTTTGATGGCAAAATCAAAAGGGGCCGACAAATCTTCGTAATTCCAAATCTGGCCTTGCTCATAGCTGTACTTAAATCGTGTGTGGGTAGGAAACAATATACTGATGAAGACAATAATGCCCCCAATGAACAGGTGCTGCAAGGTGCCCCGCAAGTAACCACGTATTTTTTGCCATGCAATCATGGGCTTAAAAGTAAAAACAAACTTGAAGAGTTGAGTGCTTCAAAGCTTGAAATGAAAGGGAAATGCGTTATTCTTGAAAAGACCTGCTCAATTTTTTTTCTCCAGGTTCATGATGTGGACCTTCATCAAGGCCATCACAGACAAAGCATCGGTAATTTCCCCCCTCAGAACCATATCAATTGCTTCCTGTAGAGGCACTTTTTTGACCTGCAATTCTTCGGTTTCCTCCGGTTCGGCTTCGCCAAAACTCAGTCCAGTGGCGAGATAAGCGATCCCGTATTCATCCGTAACAGAGTTGGAAGTATGAAAATCGATGATTTGTTCCCAGTGCTCGGCCTGCATCCCGGTCTCTTCTTTGAGTTCACGTTTGGCGGTTTCGAGAGGGTCCGTACCCTTGGGGCAGCCCCCTTCGGGAATTTCCCAACTATACTGATTCAGTGTATAGCGGTATTGGCCGACCAACCAGGTATTGCCTTCCTCATCGATGGGTACGATCCCAATGGCCAGGTTCTTAAAATGAACTACTCCATAAATACCAGGAGTGCCAGCGGGGGTAAGTACTTCGCGATGGGTAATTGAGATCCAACGATTGTCGTAAACTTCCTGAATGGACAGGGTTTGCCAGGGATTGTGCATGTTTCAATTTTTTTGTCAACAAAAAACGGGCAACAGTTTTCACTATTGCCCGTTTTGGTGTAAATGTATTGCGAAAAAATTATTGCGAAAGCAGTTGTTCGCCAGCAGTACCGATGTTGCTTACCATCAAAGATGCAACGATGCACAAGATAAACAAGGCAGCAGCTAGGCCCCAGGTAATCTTTTCCACAATTTCAGTCGACCCAGATGCGCCAAACAATTGATTGGCCTGGCTACCGCCAAAGGTTGAGTCGATACCACCACCCTTAGGGTTTTGGATCAAAATGAAAAACATCAACGCGAAACTGACCAGTGCGATGACTATGGTAATAAAGGTCATGATAAACTATTTTTGATCGATTCAATTTGAGCTGCAAAGAAAGAACTTTTTTCTGGAATTAACAACATCAAACGTTCATATACTTCAATCGCTTTGTGGTATTGTTTTTGATTGACCAACAATTGGGCCCAGGTTTCGGAAGCCATACTGTCGCCATCTACTATGCTTTGCCAGGCTTTTTTGCTAACCTCGTTTTTGCTGTCGACACTATCGATGTGTTTGTTTTTTTTAGCATCGAGGTGTTGATCCTGCAACAATTGTTGGATGGAGTTCTGCAAATAAGCACTTTGAGCGGCTTTGCTCCAACTGCTAAATGATTTTTTTGGAGTTGGAATTATTGGGTGTGGGGTAGAAGGTGTGGATGTGAGCGACTCCTCGTCTGCAATTGGAGAAAGCGTAGACGAGTCAGAGGCATCCTCTACAGGTGCTTCAGTTTCAACAGAAATATCCGAAGTAATAATTGGAATTGGATTGGAAATGGTATTTCGGGTAAAATCGAGGGAATCTGTTTCCAGGCTGATGTCTTCGTACAGGTCGTCGTTGCCCCCATCCCAAGCGCCGTTCCAAGAAGAATTAAGGCTTGGCTCTGTACTGGCGGGAACATTCATAATGGAAGGAGGTTCCGGTTCAATGGCCATAGTTTGTGTTGCCGACGGATCCTCATAAGTTCCCAGTGCAATCTTTTCAAGGTCGGCCTGTACAGCGGTGAGGTCTTTGAGCTCCAGAAAGTCTTCACCCGCGTGATATGAGACTTCAACCTTGGGCTCAGTCTTTTTCTCACGCATCAATTTTAGCCGCTTATACAAATGTTTGCGATCTATGGCGTAAGTAGCAGCCTTAGCCAAGTTCTTTTCTCGGTCGGGATGTTGATCGAGTTCCGCTTTTTCCTGAAGCAATACTTGCAGGTTGTGGCAATAGGGGTATTGCATCACCATGGTGCGCAGTTCCTCCATCGGCAATTGATAGAGTTGCGCGTATTCCTTGAGCAGATTTGCAAAGCTTTCTGCATTCATGTGTCGAAGTAGTGGTTTTCTATAAAAACAACGTTGTAGGGAGGTTTTTTCATCCTCCCTACAACGTGTATGCGAACATTGACATGCAAAGTAAGCAAAAATTCAGAAAAACCCAGCAAGGAGCCCTGCCTATTTTGCTTGTGGTGTAAAGACTACGCCCACTCTGTCGTAATACAAGCGGGTCAAACCCTCGTAAGCAGAGTCGGTTCCGAGTACAATCCAGCAGGCCCCCTGGGCGTCGGTTTTGACACTAATTGGCTGGTTGCTGTTCTTGCGATTGATGATCGTGAAAGGGGATGAGCCCATACCACTGGCGGGTTTCCCATGGGCAATGTCGCCTAGTACCTTCATATCCCGACCACTTTGGGATTGTTGCCCCTTGTCGATGTTCATGCGGTAATGATTGTCAAGCGGGTCGAGCACCGCTACGGGTTCTTTATCGACCACCCCGGCCTTGAAATAAACACTTTCGCCAGGCGCACCACCAATGCCCACAGCACCCGATGGTGCTTCGCTTGCTAAGTCAATGTCAAATTCTACCTGATAAGTGGTGTTGGGCAATAAACCCGTCACTTTGCGTTTCAGGTACATAAACAAATCATCACTGCGGTTGTGGCCGATGATTTGTAAGGAACCTACCCGGTTGCCTCCTACTTCAGCTGGCAAGGCGGCCCATTTGTAACTCAACTCGTAAATGGAAGAGTCCTGCTGGTTGTCCAATTTGGGCAAATCGGCAAAGGCGCCCACCCAGCCCTCGGTGGCAGTTGTGAAATCAAAGGTGAAGGTGTTTTTGTCGGGACTGCCATTGTCATCGTCTTCACAGGCGAATGCGATGAAAGCCAGGGCCAATAACCCCAAAATCATTTTGGAAATCTTCATGGTGTAAAACAGTTGGGTAAAATAAAAATGCTTTGTCAGAAGGGATAAGACTGGCAGAGGCGAAGGAGGGTTGGAGGTTTAACAGTTTTTAACAACCAATCTACTTATACTATTCTGCCTGAGGTGATTCAACAGTGCTAATCATGGGTTTTTGATGTAGGTCGGGAAAACATCCTGCACAAACCCCAATACTTCTGGAAAAAACCACCGAAACTCCTCGTCCATCTCCTCCTGAAAAACCTTTAGCGTCTCCACGGCTCCCTCCAAATGCTCTGGCATAGAAGTTCGACTTTTCATGCGCATAAAAGTGTATTCCAGCCCTTCAAACTGCCCGTAACTGCGCAACCAATCCGCTTCGACCATTCCCTGAACTCTTTTTTGCATCACTGCTGACATACTTGGAAGGTACTGGTACAAAGCCGCGTAAGCCTTCTGTCGGAAAGCGCCAAACTCTTCAGTGGTATACACTGCCCAATTGTGCACCAAAAAATAATCGTAATACACATCTACCAGCACAGGTGCGTACTTGCGGTGACGCGGGTAAAGGCGTTGAATGCTCTGACGCACTGCAGCATGGCTATCTGTGTATTGGTCAATCTGGCGATGCAGCACAATGCCTTGTTGTACTTCTGCCGGTAACTCGTTCACTTCCCGGTTGCTGATGAAATCCGCCAGAAAATTTCCTGCCATCAATGCAGGATCGTCGCCTGATAAGAAAAAATGAGCCAAAAAATTCATCGTAAAGTTTATCTTTGCCGCGCCTTTTAAAAAATAGTTGAGGAGTTGAAGGGCTGAGCAGTTGAGACTACCGCGAGAAGCTTAGGCAAGGACTTTGTCAAAATTACTCGCGGTAGCCTCAACTGCTCAACTTTTGAACTTTTCAACCTTTCACAACTTTCTCGCAATATGGCACTAAAATGTGGAATTGTTGGTTTACCCAACGTAGGAAAATCTACCCTTTTTAATGCGTTGACCAATGCCAAGGCGCTGGCGGCCAATTATCCTTTTGCTACCAAGGAGCCTAACGTAGGAATGATCACCGTGCCTGACCGCCGAATGGACAAGTTGGTGGAACTCATCGGTCCGCGCTCTGTGGTGCCAACCACCGTAGAAATTGTGGACATCGCTGGGTTGATCAAAGGGGCAAGCAAGGGTGAAGGTTTGGGCAATCAGTTCCTGGGCAATATCCGGGAGGTGGACGCCATCATTCACGTGGTGCGCTGTTTTGAGGATGGCAATGTTGTACACGTGGATGGGAATGTAGATCCAGTGCGCGACAAGGAAGTGATTGATACTGAATTGATCCTTAAAGACATCGATACCGCTGAAAAGCGCCTTGACAAAGCCAAAAAAGCGGCAAAAAGTGGTGGCAAGGAAGAGTTGCGCATAGTAGATCAGGTCGAAAAAATTCTAGCCCACCTGCAAGACGCCAAACCCGCTCGTTCCTGTGACCTGGATGATGAAGGGCAGGCCATTCTGAAAGACATGATGTTGCTTACGGGCAAACCAATCCTTTACGTGTGCAACGTCGATGAAGCCTCTGTAATCAGTGGCAACGCACACTCAGAGGCTTTTAAAAAAGCAGTAGTTGCCGAACCTGCAGAAGTTATTCTCATTAGTGCGGCCATCGAAGCAGATATTGCCGAGTTGGAGAGTTATGAGGAGCGGTTGGAGTTTTTGGCAGACATGGGTCTGGAAGAGCCAGGCGTCAATGTGTTGATCCATGCAGCGTACAAGTTACTTGACCTGATTACATACTTTACTGCCGGAGAAAAAGAAGTGCGGGCCTGGACCATTCGCAAAGGCACGAAAGCCCCAGGAGCGGCGGGTGTTATTCACTCGGACTTTGAAAAGGGCTTCATTCGCGCCGAAGTAATAAAATACGATGATTACATTAAATATGGGTCAGAACCTGCAGTGAAAGAAGTAGGCAAAATGGGTGTGGAAGGGAAGGAATACGTGGTGACTGATGGAGACATCATGCACTTCCGTTTCAACGTATAATTAAAATAGGTTTCTCTTTGGTGCCTTAGGTGGTTAAATTTGCCTCGCTTCGCAAGGCTTTTATTTTTCACCACCTAAGAAACCTAAGGCACCAAAGAGAAACCTAAGTTAGCGGGCACGCTTTGATTTATTCGTTTTGTAATCCCGGAAAACAAACTCTCCCAGGCCTTCCAGACTACTGTAAAAAGCCTTGCCATTGTTCGCTCGGGTGAAAGAATCCACAAATTTCACCAGATAAGGATCTCGTGCAATCATAAACGTGGTGATCGGAATGCTCAATTTGCGGCAACTTTGTGCCAGATTCAGGGTGCGGGTCAGGATTTTTCGATCAATCCCAAAGCTGTTCTTATAGTATTTTTTTCCCTTTTTGATACAAGTTGGTTTCCCATCCGTAATCATAAAAATCTGTTTGTTGGGATTTCTACGGCGGCGGAGAATGTCCATCGCCAACTCCAGTCCAGCTACAGTATTGGTATGGTATGGGCCCACTTGTAAGTAGGGGAGGTCTTTGATTTCGATTTGCCAGGCATCGTCACCAAATACAATGATGTCCAGCGTATCTTTGGGATACCGGGTAGTGATAAATTCCGATAAGGCCATAGCTACTCGTTTGGCAGGGGTAATGCGGTCCTCACCATATAGAATCATCGAATGGGAAATATCGATCATCAACACGGTACTGGTCTGACTTTGGTAGAAGGTTTCATGTACCTCCAGGTCTTCGTGGGCCAGTTTGAATTCTTCAATGCCGTGATTGATTTGGGCATTGCGCAGCGATTCCGAGATGGCCAGCTTGTCCAGTTGGTCTCCAAACTCATAGGGCCTGAGTTCGGCGGTGAGTTCGTCCCCGCGGCCTTCCGATTTGGTGCTGTGGTTGCCTTGTTTTGCTTTTTTGATGTTGCCAAAAATGTCGTCCAAAGCTTTTTGTCGCAGGGCGATTTCCATTTTGGCGGCAATGCTGAAACCGCTTTGTCGTTCATCGGGTTGGCGCAGGTAACCTTTGTCAATCAAGTCTTGAAAAAAGTCAGCAATGCCATAATTTTCATCGGTTAGTTTGTATTCTTTGTCCAGTTCTGTCAACCAGGACATGGCTTCATTGACATCACCGGAGGTGTACAGCAACAACTCCTGAAATATTTTGAGCAGCTTTTCGAAGGGAGTTCCTCCTTGTTCGCCGGGTTGATATTCACCAAATTTCCATCCAATCATTGGGCACTGGGTTGTGAAAATTGTAGGCAGAATAGCCTTAAACAGATTCTAAAGTAATTGGAACACCAAAGCAGGGGTGTTCGGTTTATCGAAGATAAAAAAAAATGGAAAGGGACTGAATTAATCCAGGACACAACATTTGAGTAACTCCTCATAGTCGGGTCGGTCAGAAGATAGTTTGTGGATGAAGCTTTCCCGGATTTCGCCATTTTGGATCACAAAAACCCCAGGCATTTGGAAACCATCGCCTAGTTGAGGTCCAGCGCTGTGACCTGCCGCCATTACAGAAAATCCTCTAATCCAGGAATGTAAACCAAAAAGTTGATTGAAATTGCCTTTAAGCAAACCAAAGGCACGATAAAAAGTGCAGTCCGGGTCACTAATATGAATGACGTTTTCCAAATCATAGCGGGAAAAATAACGCTCTGCGATGTCATTGTCCGTCATATGGACAAAAACAATCCTGGTACCCGTAGATTCTATCTCCTTGCGGCGCTTTGAAATATCAGACAATGCTTCACGACAAAATACACAACCAAAATGACGCAGAAAGACGAGCAAAACCGGGGATTTGGCAGCCGCCATGCGCAGGCTATCTCCCGTGTTGGTGATCATTTGATCGAGAACCTCTCCTTGCGTTTCGGCAGAAAGCATAAAACAGATTTTTACTAGGTAACAAAGGAGAGTGGAAAAGGTTCAGAAGCTATCATCTGTCAGCAATGAGCCATCAGCTGACGGCTCATTGCTGGCAGATGAGGGCTATAATCCCATATTGTCGTAAACGTCCATCACCGACTTTACAGCGGTTGAAGAATCGTGCAACAACTTCATTTCATCGGCATCCAGCTTCAACTCGATCATTTCGGTGATACCAGATTTACCCAATTTTACGGGAATACCTACAAAAGTATCCTTCAAGCCGTATTGGCCACTCAGGTTTACGCAACAAGGGAAGATGCGGTTTTCATCCTTCAGGATAGCCTCAACCATTTGAGCTGCAGCTGCACCTGGAGCATACCAGGCAGAAGTACCCATCAGGTTGACCAACTCACCACCACCTACTTTGGTGCGTTCTACAATTGCGTTGAGCTGCTCGGCATCGATCAGTTCAGTGACCGGAATCCCAGCAACCGTGGTATAACGAGGCAGCGGCACCATGGTGTCTCCATGTCCTCCCATCAATACGGCCTGGATGTCTTTAGGAGAAACCTGTAATGCTTCTGCCAAAAATGCACGATAACGTGCAGTATCCAGAATACCCGCCATACCAAATACTTTGGTCGCAGGCAAACCCGCCGTTTTGTAGGCGGCATAAGTCATTACGTCCAGAGGGTTAGAAACGACAATGATGATTGGTGCTTTGGTATGCTCGAGGATGGAGCGGGTAACGCTGTTGACAATTTTGGCGTTGGTCGAAATCAAATCATCACGGCTCATCCCCGGTTTGCGGGGCACGCCAGCAGTGATCACCACGATGTCAGAATCTGCGGTATCAGCGTAATTATCGGTACCCCTCAGATGTGTGCTGTAATAATCGATAGGGGCTTGTTGCCAAGTGTCCAGGGCTTTGCCTTTGGCCATATTGCCCTGAATGTCCAACAATACGATTTCTTTAACAATGTCCCGGTGTGCCAGTACGTTGGCTACGGTAGCTCCTACGTTACCAGCGCCAACAACGGTTACTTTGCTCATTTTATATTCTTTTATGAAAGTTAAAATTGACAAATTTGAAGATATAAAGTGCAGTTCAAAAAGTCAGAAAAGCCCAATTAGACTGCCCTTTGAGGATTCCCCGCAATATTAGGGAATTATTTCTGCAATGTTCGGGTGGAGACAAAAGATTTACTGAATTTTTGCAAAACTTTCAAATTCGCATGATTATTATTAGTTTCACCCTCGATTTTATGAGCTTTTTTGAGAGACACTAGTTTACATCACCACTTAACACCCCCTGTATGCGTTTTGTACGCCATACGTTATTGCTTTGTTTTCTGGCCATAGGTTGCTTGTTCTTGCAAGCCCAACCGCTTATTCCTTGTGCCACTCCTGCTATTAAATCAAGTTGGCTGACCGAGTTTCAAAAACGGCAGCGAGGTCCACAATTGCGTTCTGACGAAAACAAGTACATTGCCATGACCATTCACGTTGTTGGTACGGATGAAGGCAAAGAATACATCGGGGGGCATTTAATACTGGATGCCTTGTGTTCACTCAATGAAAAATATGCATCTACAGGGCTACAATTTTTTATAAAAGGAGATTTCCAATACATCAACAACAGTGTTCTCTTTGACCACGATAAGACCACTTTTCCTCAAATACCCAATCTTTTTTCACGCTACAATGTACCCGAAACGGTAAACGTATACTTTGTTGGCGATCCAATGGACGCATGTGGCTACAATTACATGCCTGGTGGACAAAGTATGGCCATCGTCCTAAACAATGATTGTACCAATGGAAAGGATGCCAACTGGGCTCATGAAATGGGACATTATTTGTCTTTGCCACACACTTTTTACGGGTGGGAAATGGAGAATGTCGATCCTTCAAAACCTGCACCACATTCAACTAAAATGGGAATTGAAGTTGAAATGGCGAATGGCAGTAACTGTAACTTAGCGGGTGATGGTTTTTGTGATACCCCACCCGATTATTTGTCAGGCCGCTGGGAATGTGACAGCAAGGGAATCAGTATCATCAAACAAATGGACCCCAATGGAAATTATTTCTGCTCGGACGGCTCCCTGATCATGTCTTATTCTTTGGGCAATTGCGCCAACCGATTTTCTCCCAGCCAGGTTGGGGCCATGCACAGTTATTTGGGTGAAGCTTTGCAGAAACATTTTATGCCCATCGCCCCCTGTAGCGGCATCGAACCAATTGGAGACATCCTTCAATTCCCTGGAAATAAAGTGGTAGTGAGTTCTTACAACCGCAAAATTATGTTTCAGTGGAACCACGCAGAAAATGCCAGTGGTTATTTGCTGGAAGTGAGTTTGTTGGCCAATTTTGGAAATGTGGTGTACCGCGGAATTACCCGGGATACAGCAATCGAAATAGCTAATTTAAGTAGTTCCCGACCCTATTATTGGCGGATCCGGCCTTTTAATGCCATGTACGCTTGCAAATCTTATTCCACTGCTCGTTCTTTTACGATCAACCAATCTACAACAGCTGTTCCGTTGTTGGAAACGATTCACAAATTGGAACTCTATCCCAATCCAATTCAGTCAGGTGACCAAATTCGCCTGCGATTCGAGGCGGATGAAAATATGGCCTTGAATGCTGTTTTGGCAAATGCCTTGGGCGAAGTAGTTCATCAGCAAAAAATTCAAACCAGCGTCGGAAACAACGAATATTTGTTTAATCCCCATTCGCTTCCTGCGGGTATATACCATTTGTGGTTGAAGGGAGAACGGGGCGCGATTTCCAGAAAGTTGATCGTACATTAATAACTTCAGCACTTTCTTCCCAAAGCGAAGTAAAAAGACGATTAATACTAAATCAAAAGGCTTGGTTGGAATCAATTAAGCCTTTTTTTGTTTTAATGAGAGTCCTGCCCCTTTCTAAAAGAGATAAACAAGTTGATTGCTGAAAAAAATCTACAATTTACCAACCTATTTCCAGCCTGGACCGTCTTCCGAAATTGAAGTAGCTACTTTGCCTTTATTATTCCTGATAACTGCTTGACTTTGAATTTTTACTTAATGAATTCAAAGCCGAACAAAAAACCTGACATGATGCTACGTAAACATTTTCTCACTGGATTATTGGGACTGTTGTTGATGACAGGGCTGACCAGTTGTTTGAAGGATTCCTGTGAAACCTCTACAACTTACATTCGGTATGATCCGCAATACATCAACGGGAAGGAGCTGCGCAAAGATATTTTACCGGAAGCCCCCAGAGACATTAAGGATGCGGGTAAAATATATGTGTATGAGGAATACCTTTTTATCAACGAACCGGAGGAAGGCTTCCATATCGTTGACAATCGCAACCCCAAAGCACCCGTATCTGTAGCATTTGTACCTATCCCGGGGAACATTGATATGTCGGTAAGGAATAACATCCTTTATGCCGACAGCTGGGTCGATTTGGTCATGATCAACATTGAAGATCCAGCAAACCCCAAATTTGCAGGCCGGGTCAAAGATGCATTTCCCAATTATGGAATTGACCCGGAAAAAGGTTATCTGGTAACTTATAAAGAAACGGAAACTACTGAAAGTGTTCCTTCTTGTGACCAGAGTGGGATCGTTTTTTTCCGTGGAGGAGGACTCTGGTTGGAAGCTGATGTGGCAGTCAGAACCTTTGCAAATGCATCTAACAGTGGCTCCAAAGTAGGTGCACCTGGAGGAACTACCGTGGGTATCGGTGGCTCCACCGCAAGATTCACCATCACTGAAAACCATTTGTACACTGTAGATCGTTCTAACTTGCGGGTGTTCAGTTTGCTGAATGCAACCGAACCCAAAATGGCCAGTAACGTTGGCATTGGTTGGGACATTGAAACCATTTATCCCTACGATGACAAACTTTTTATTGGCGGGATGTCGGGTATGCAAATATTCGATGCAACTGACCCCGAGTCACCCAAGTTTTTGTCCAACTTTCAACACGCCAGAGCTTGTGACCCAGTTGTGGCCCAGGGAAATCGGGCTTACGTGACTTTGCGGGAAGGAACCGTTTGTCAGGGCTTTAACAATCAGCTGGATGTATTGGACATTACAGAAATCACCCAACCCAAGTTGATCAAAACTTATCCCTTGCACAGACCAGTTGGTTTGTCAATCACAGGTGATGTGCTGATGATTTGTGAAAGCGACCAGGGTTTGAAGGTGTTTGACGCCAAAGACGACTTAGCGATAGACAAGAACCAATTGTCACACTTGAATGACTTTGATGCCTTTGACGTCATTGCGCTGGAGAAAAAAGGTCTGGCCATCATCACGGGTAAAAACGGAATTTATCAGTATGATTATTCCAATCCGAAGAAACCAGTACGCTTGAGTGTGTTGAAGGTTTCAAAATGATTGGGTGCTCTATTTGCAATGTGAAATAGATTGATTGAAATAGGATTTGATCTTTGCTCAGAACTCCCCGAAAGAGGAAAACTTTCGGGGAGTTAGGTTCAAGATTATCGCGTTGGAGTCAAAAACAAAGCCAATGAAGTACATCTACCTATTTGCGCTGTTTTTTTTAACCCTTTTTCATGTTGATGGGCAAAACAAAACCCAGCTTGAAGGCAAAAGCAAGATACCAAAGCAGGATTTGGTCGTCTTAAAAACAGGGAAAAGAATTTGGGGCGAAATTCAGTTTTACGAACTGGGCAAAGCCATGTTATTCCGCACAGATGAAGGGGTTCTGATGAAAATTCCTTTTGAATTGCTGGATAAGTTTGTGGCCGGAGCGCACACTACGAACGTGGAATACTTTTTGAAACCAGAAAAGCCTGAAAAGCCTTTTTTGGAAACGGAAACTTTTTACAATAACTTCGCTTTGTTTATGCCTTTTGGGGTTAAAACGACCGCAAACAGCAGATCAGGCCTG
This sequence comes from Haliscomenobacter sp., assembly GCF_033763495.1. Lineage (GTDB taxonomy): Bacteria > Bacteroidota > Bacteroidia > Chitinophagales > Saprospiraceae > Haliscomenobacter. The sequence goes on from NZ_JANRKL010000035.1 coordinate 30,528, forward strand.
GGTTTTGAATACAGTTTTGGCATGCAAATGACGCCCCGCGTGGGACTTGGCCTGGGTACCGGGATGAACTTTATGTTTGGGGGAATTTCCGATCGACTCATTCCAATTGTTGCCGAAATCAGGTATTACAACAAACCTGAGCGACGCCATCGTGCCTATGCACTACTGGACAGCGGCTACAGTGTAGGTTGGTCGGCTGACAAACAAACGGAAGCTTATTCCTTTAAAGGCGGTTGGCGGATTCATCCGGCCCTAGGAATTGTTTGGCACAACGCCAAAACTACCCGCTTCACTACAGAGCTAGGCTACTGGCACCAACGGGCAACCCTGGTCGAAGATTGGTGGGAAACCAGCCGGTGGCGCAGAGAAAATGACTACAAATTGAATCGTTGGGTGTTAAAAATGGGTCTACTATTTTGAAGCCGAGGCATCAAAACAGTACACCAAGGACTGATAACATGGCGCAAAACCCGCAACAACCACACACCGAAAAAGAGATAGTAGCAGGCTGCGCAGCCAATAGTCGCTACTATCAAGAACTCCTTTACCGGAAGTACTTCCCGGTGATGTTGAGGATGTGTATGCGCTATACGGAAGACCGCGACGTGGCACTTGAAATCATCAACAATGGCTTCCTGAAAGTCTTTCAAAAAATTGACACCTTTACTTTTAGTGGATCACTGGAAGGTTGGATCCGCCGGGTAGTATTTCACTGTTTGTCGGATTATTTTCGCCAAAACAACACCCGCAAATTCGACTTTTTGGAATTGGATGGCCGGGATGCGCCAACCCGTTCATCCGCTTTGTCCAATTTGTACCTTGAAGACATTTTAAGCCTGGTAGATCGATTGCCTGATGTTAGCCAGCGGGTATTCCGGATGTATGCGATTGAAGGATATACCCATGCTGAAATTGGCGACTTACTGAACATGAGTGAAGGTACTTCCAAATGGTACCTGTCCATTGCACGAAAAGAACTGAAAGAGATGATCAATCGTCAACTCAATAACCAACGGAACTATGCGGGATAATTTACATGAGGATTTGTTCGCCGATCACGCCTGGCAGGAAATGCACAAGCTATTGGATCGGGAAATGCCGCAGCGCAAGCGCCGGGGAGCTTTTTGGTTGTGGTTCCTGCCTGCCCTCGGCTTGTGTGTGTTGTTGGGCCGTGATACCTTATTGGATGGCAAAATTCCCGTTGCTGAAGAAAAGCCACAGCAAAACCAAGCTGTTATAGCACAGGGGGAAAAGCACACTGTACAGCATGCTGACAAACACAGCAAAACCAGCCCCGAAGAGCCAACATCAGCGCCTGTGCAGCAAGCCGATAGAAAAATTGAGGTTATTGCTGCATTGGAACCTGCCAGTGGAGCAGAAAAATCGCAAAAAACGGCCAAGAACACATTGATCACAGACAAGCAGATGCTCCAATATCGCCACGGACTTGCTAAACAACCAGCTTCACCGGGTGATTTGCAGGCTGTCAATGTGTTCAAAAATGAAACTACTACTCCGTTTACCCAAGCTGAAGATAGAGTGAGTATCCTCAGCCCCAATTCAGAGGAGCCAAATCATTTTTCAAAAGATGAAACTGCTGTTGAAACATGGAGTGCCGCTGAAGTTTTAACCACCAGACAATCGGACTTGAATCTACCCTTAGCAGAATCTGAAAAAGTCAGCATTAAACCCCAACGAGCCAGGCAAAAACTGGAGTGGTGGGCTGAAGCGGGCACCCAGTTGGCTTCGGGCGTAAGAGGTTTGAGTGGTTACAAGGCAGGCGTATTGACCGGAATTCCGATTGGACGGATGCGCTTGCACGCAGGGCTGGGTTATGAACTCACAAAAGTAGGTTTTCAAAGCATTCAGTTGGATTCTACTACGGGCAGATCCAACTATTCAGATGTTAAATTGGCCAGCCAGGATCCACCTATGACGGGGATTTTGGTGGGCAGAAACAGCACCCAGGATGTGTCCAACATTCAATTGCAGTTCATCAACATAAACCTGTCTTTGTACCATCCCATCGGCAAACGTTTTGGCCTTGCTTTAGGCGGAGATCTCCAGTATCTCGGGGGGATCAAACTTGGGAGGCAATATTTGCGCAGTACCCTTTTTGACAATGCTGAAAGCAGTTTAACCCTCAGCAATTCTGCCGGTAACTCCCTTCAAGCCGAAGCAAATAATTTGTCCAAAAACAAATTCAAGGCTTTTGGGCTTTCAGCTCATGGCACTTTATCTTATCGCATCGCTACGCGCTGGAGTGCTACCTTAGGTTATCGACAGTCCTTGCAGCACTTTACCAAAACCAGTGATTTGTTGTTGAAGCCGAATTGGGTGGATTTGGGACTGCGGTATCGGATAAAATAAGTGTTTTCCTTCACTTTCCCTTTTTACCAAAGCGACATTTTTTTGTGCTTATATGTCGCTTTGGTTTTTGAAAAAAAATTCATTCTTTGAGTTCCACACATACTTGCATCCCAGCTCAAAATCGTTTAACTTCTCTCAGAATTCTATCACCCAAAACTTGCCCACTATGTTAAACACTGGCCTTGTTTTATCCGGGGGCGGCATCAAAGGAATGGCCCATTTGGGGCTGGTCAAAGCCCTGAGAGAACATGAAATTGATTTTGATTGTATTGCCGGATCCAGCGCTGGCGCCTTAACGGGAGCTTTGATTGCCGCAGGTCATAGCCCTGAAGAGAGCTTGGAGTTTTTTAAATCAACCCCATTGTTTAGCATTTATTACTACTCTACATCCAAACCAGGCCTGCTTGATACGGAAAAATTCCGACCCATTTTTGAAAAATATTTCCCAGAAGATGCTTTTGAAATATTGCAGAAGCCTCTTTTTGTCACGACCACCAATTTGGAAAAAGGGGACTGGGAGGTGCACAACAGTGGAGAACTGATCAATGTGTTGTTGGCTTCGGCTTCTTTGCCTCCTGTTTTTTCACCCATGCTGATCGATGGTGCCATGCACGCCGATGGCGGCATCATGAACAACTTCCCACTGGAGCCCCTGCAATCGAGTTGTAATTTTTTGATGGGTAGTTACGTACACCCCATTTCGCCAATCAAGGGAAGTGATGTCAAAAGTTCCATGCAGGTAGCCATGCGGGCGATGGATTTGTCGCGCTTCGCCATTGTACAACCGAAATTGGCATCCTGCCATTTCTTGTTTGCGCCTCCAGGAATTGAGGCAATCGGGATGCTTGATCGCAAAGCCATTGATAAAGCTTTCAATCTGGGCTATGAAAACGCCTGCAATGAAATGTCAAAACTGCAAAATTTGTTGAAAAAAGAATGGGAGGCCGCTTTTGACTATTGACTCATTGAAGGCATAGGTTGTGGATAGATTTTTTTATTTTGAGCTCAAATCCACCACCAATGAAACCTTATTTTTTCCTTCTGCTCAGCTTAACAGTAGGTTTGAATACATGGGCTCAGGAATCAATCCCTGAATCGCGCTACGAAAAAAAATCCGTCATGATTCCCATGCGTGACGGCATTAAGCTGCATACGGTCATATTTTTGCCCAAAGAAAGCCAGGAGCCCCTGCCTTTTTTGCTCAGCCGAACCCCGTACGGTGTTGCCGATGCCGCTTTTCCCGAACGCAGTCAACCCGAACTGGCCAGGGAAGGGTTCATTTTTGTCAAACAAGACATTCGTGGGCGTTATTTGTCAGAAGGTAAATTTGAAATGTTGCGCATGACCCGCGATCCCATTGTTCCCAACAGTATTGATGAGAGCACAGATACATACGACACCATCGATTGGTTGTTGAAAAATATCGCCAACAACAACGGTAAGGCAGGAATCTTTGGTGTTTCTTATGATGGCTGGACCAGTATGATGGCCCTCATTGATCCGCACCCTGCCCTTAAGGCGGTTTCTGAGCAAGCCACTCCCGCGGATTGGTTCATCAACGACGACATGCACCACAACGGGGCCTTTCGCCTCAGTTATGGATTTGACTACGCTTTTATGGAGGAGGCGGGTAAAACTGACACCCTTTTTCCTTTTGATACTTACGACAATTACGAGTGGTACCTACGCTTGGGTCCTCTTTCCAATGTAAATGCCAAGTACTTTAAAAATACCATTCCGACCTGGAACAACTTCGTCAACCACCCAAACTATGACGCTTTTTGGAAAAAACAATCCTTGCTGCATCGCTTTGAAAACCGCCCACTGACGGTTCCCACCCAACACGTGGCAGGGTGGTACGATCAGGAAGATTTTGCTGGCCCTCTGTTCATGTACGAGTTGTTGGAAAAAAAAGATCGAAATAAGCTGAATTACATCGTAATCGGCCCCTGGAACCACGGCGGCTGGTCGCGAGGAGAAGGGAGCTCCCTGGGCAATTTGCAATTTGGTGTACCTACTGCCAAAAACTACCGGGAAAACCTGCAATTGACCTGGTTCAATTACCATTTGAAAGGCAAAGGGGATGGCCAATTTGCTGAGGCGACCATTTTTCAAACCGGAGCCAACAAGTGGAAAAACTACAATTCCTGGACACCCAAACAAGCAGTGCAGCAGGCCTTGTACTTCCATCCCAACGGGAAATTATCCTTTGAAAAACCTGTGCCTTCGACCACTAACCTTTTCGATGCTTTCATCTCCGATCCTGCTAACCCGGTTCCCTACCGCAGTCGCCCAATTGAACAAACCTATGGCCCTGGCTCGCGCTGGCGGACCTGGATGACCGAAGATCAACGATTTGTGCACCATCGCCCTGATGTGCTGAGTTGGGAAACCAATGTTCTGGAAAATGACGTGACCATTTCCGGGAAAGTCCTGGCTCAACTTTACGCTTCTACCTCGGCTTCCGACGCTGACTGGATTGTTAAACTCATTGATGTTCATCCAGATATGGTGAAAGAAAATCGCCAAATGAGTGGTTATCAACAAATGGTAGCTGCTGATGTGCTGCGTGGCCGTTTCCGCAAAGGATTTGAAACGCCCCTGCCAGTTAAACCCAATGAGGTCAATGCCTACACAGTGGACTTGCTACAAGCGGATCACGTCTTTAAAAAAGGGCACAAAATCATGGTGCAGGTGCAAAGTACCTGGTTCCCGCTGATCGACCGCAATCCGCAAAAGTTTGTGCCAAATATCTTTTTGGCCAAAGAAAGTGATTATGTGAAGGCGGAACATCGGGTGTATCGGAGTGGGGGGTATGCTTCACGGGTGGATGTGATGGTGGTGAAGTAGCCGCTCACCCACCCTCACATCCCTCAATCTTCCCCTGAATAACCTTATACTCAGCCTGCAAGGTGACCATTTGCAAGGCCTGTTGGTATGCTGCCAATGCATCAGTTCTGTTTCCGGCCTTGTGGTAAAAATCACCCAATGCCGTATGCCATAAATAATGTTTGACCATTCCCTCAATTTTTGACAAAGCTTCAATACCCGCTTTGGGCCCATCAGCGTAACCCATAGCAATGGCCCGATTAAGTTCAACAATGGGAGAGGGCTGTACTTTCATCAATAAGTTGTAACAATAATAAATGGCCTGCCAATTGGTTTGAGCAAAACTGGGGGCAACTGCATGGTAAGAGGCAATGGCGGCTTCCAGGTGGTAGGCACTGATTGTTTCTCCCTGGCTGGATTGTTTAAAGTGTTCATAAGCCAGTGCGATCAGCTGGCGATTCCAACGACTACGGTCCTGGTACTCCAGTAGCACAATCTCTCCCTCGGCATTGAGCCGTGTATCCAGGCGAGCTGAGTGAAAACAGAGCAAGGCCAATAAGGCATGAGTTTTGGGCAAATTACTCAACGGATGACGTGCTAGTAAAGCCCCCAGGCGAATGGCTTCGGCACATAGTTCATGGCGTACTACAGTGTCATTGGAAGCGGACTTGTATCCTTCATTGAACAACAAATATATTGCGTGTAGTACGGCGTCCAAACGGGGGAGTATCTCCACTCCACTGGGGACTTCCAACGATAACTTTTCCTGACGAATTTTTTCTTTGGCCCGGTACAAACGTTTACCAATGGAATCTGTGGGCAACAAAAAAGCCGCGGCTATCTCTTCCGTACTCAAACCACAAAGGGTGCGCAACATCAATGCCAATTGAGATTCCAGTGGAATGGCCGGATGGCAAGTCGCAAACAACATCCGCAACTGTGCATCTTCAATTTCGGTATCCAAAAAATAGGCATCGAGCCAATGGCTAGCCTCAGGGTCGGACTCCTCTTGGCGAATGACTGGAGCAATGCGTAACCGAAAATTGCGTTCGCGGCGCAAATAATCGATGGTGCGGTTTTTGGCTGCACGGTAAAGCCAGGCTCTGGGATCGTCCGGCAAACCCTTTAGCTTCCAACTTTCCAGCGCGGCGATCAGGGTCTCTTGTACAATGTCTTCCGCAATTTCGACCTGGCTCAAGCCAAATAACTTGGTCAATACCGCGAGCATCTTTCCCGACTCGTGTCGGAAAAGATGCTCTACCGTATGATGAACTGGCTGCTCAGCCATAGCAGGCTTAATTAAAAACCTGAATGGGCCGAACTTCCACTCGTCCTTCAATCTCGTAAATAGGGCAACCCTTCGACAATTCGATGGCTTCCTCGATGCTGGCAGCTTGCAAAACGAGGTACCCGCTGACCAACTCCTTACTTTCTACAAAAGGGCCGTCGGTTACCACATGTTTGGAACCCGTAACAACCTTGCCTTCTTGTTCCAAAGCCTCAGCACCTACCAACTTGCCTTGAGCGGCAATCCCACCAATCCAGCTGTTCCATTTGTCCAATTCAGCCTGCATGTCTTCGGGCGACATTCCCTGATAAGCAGATTCAGTTTCCGTAGTGTTGCGAAACAGGAGCAAATACTTTTCCATTTTTTTTGGTTTAAAGTTAAAAAATTAATGAACATGCCCTGTTGACGAACAGCGGAGAAAGAATCGGACAAGACCCGTATATTTTTTAAAAAAGAATTGTAACTTTCCCCTAAAACCCAAAAACTATGTATTCTATCCGCTACGGTGGCCGGGATGGCCAGCTCATTCAACTGGTTGAAGCCCCTGATCTTGTGGTTGTACGTACCCAAACTGGCAAATCTCTGTCGGACCTCAACCTTTCGGATGCTTCCCGTGAAGCTGCCTCCACCTTATCCCCGGTAGCTGCATTCCCTGAGGCTGATGTGGTGGTGTACAAGATTTTGGAAGCCAAACGCTCTCTGGCCAAAACCCTGCGCAATACCATTCGTAGGCTTTTTAAGAAAGAACCGAGTATCCGATTTGCCGGGCGGGTGTTGAAAGATGCCCAAACGGGCAGTATTTATGTCTATACAGAAAACTTTTTTGTCAAATTCAAGGACGAAACATCCCAGGAACTTTGTGAAACCATCTTAAAGGAGCACAAACTGGAAATTGCCGAAAAACTTACTTTTGCAACCAATGCCTATTTTGCCAAAGCTCCCGAGGGAACGGGTTTGGATATCTTTAGAATCGCTGAATCTTTGATTGGCCTACCCGAGATGGAGTACTGTCATCCCGAATTGGTCCAAGAAAAACGCTATAAAGCCATTCACCCCATGCAATGGCACCTGATCAACACCAAGATCAATGGAACAACCATAGAACAAAACGTTCAGGCGGAAGCTGCGTGGAAAATAAGCCGCGGACTTGGAGCTACCATTGCCGTAATAGATGATGGGGTAGACATTGACCATCTTGAATTCAATCAAGCAGGGAAAATTGTTGCCCCCCGAGACACCATACGCAATACGGATGACCCTCGCCCCCGTGGCTTTGGGGACAACCATGGCACCGCCTGTGCAGGAGTAGCTTGTGCCGCGGGTGTTGGTAAAGCGAGTGGAGTAGCACCGGACGCAAAATTGATGCCCATACGGTCGGGCGGCCTGGGTTCTATGGCGGAGGCCAAAGCTTTCGCCTGGGCTGCTGACAACGGCGCTGATGTGATTTCCTGTAGCTGGGGGCCTGCGGATGGTGATTGGAGCAATCCCAATGATCCCATCCATAAGGTGAACGCTCCTCTTCCAGATAGTGCCCGTTTGGCCATTGACTATGCCCTGAAGAATGGACGTAAAGGAAAAGGTTGTGTCATAGTTTGGGCAGCGGGCAACGGCAACGAAAGTGTCGACCTGGATGGGTATGCGGCCTATGCACCTATTATTGCCGTTGCAGCGTGTAACGACCGGGGCAAACGGAGTGTATACAGCGATTTTGGGAAAGCCATTTGGTGCGCCTTCCCTAGCAATGACATTTTTGCACCGAACCTGGAACCTACCCGTCCCCTGACTCCTGGGATCTGGACAACCGACCGGATGGGGGGAAGAGGGTACAATGTGGGAGTTAGCAATGCCGAAAACACCATTGGGGACAAGGAGGGAAACTACACTGCTACATTTGGTGGTACCTCTAGCGCTTGCCCGGGAGTGGCAGGTGTAGCAGCCTTGATGCTGGCAGCTAACCCAGAATTAACTGTAAATCAGGTGAAAAACCTCATCAAGTCTGCATGTGACCGAATTGACCCCCAAGGGGGTAGGTATGATGCAGGAGGGCATAGTCAACTTTATGGATATGGTCGGATCAACGCGCTAAAGGCAGTCCAATTGGCGAAAAACAGTGGAAGTACACCATTGGTGGACTTGAATGTAAGTGGGAAGGCTTATTTTAACCGAGATTCCAGCGTGGTATTGGAAGAAGGGAAGTGGACCAAAGATGCTTTTACAAACAATCGTTTATTGGGCCTAGAATTAAAGGTGGAGCCTGAAAGCCAAAACTTTGGCATCCAATACCGACTGTTTATTCAAAGCCAGGGAGCAACTCCTTTTGTACAAAATGGAGGATTTGCAGGTACAAAAGACGCCAGGCGAAAGGTCATTGGTTTTCAAATTACCCTTTTGGGGCCACAAGCTAATTTGTATAAAGTATTGTATTCAGCCAAACTGCAAGGTAAAAGCACTATCGCATATGGGCAGGATGGATCAGTATGTGGCACCTCGGGTTTGACTGGAAATGCCATTCTCGAGATCATGGTAGAGATCAAAAAAGTCTCTTAAAAGACAAGATTGAAGGGTTTTTGAAACATATGACTCTTTTATGATAATTCATTTTGACTTTCAATTGAAAGAATTTTAACTTTTTCATTAAAATTGGATTTGTTTAAAATATTGATAATCATATTTTTATAATAAAAAATTCCTGATTTTTTCTTTGATTTTTGAACGTTAATTTTTCTTAAAATTGTTAGCATTAAAATTTAAACTAGTTCTATCTTTATGTCGCACTTTGAACACTGAAGAACATGCCGAATATTTGGCATTGAACACTGGATTACAATTTAGTTCTATGAAAGTCTTTGCAATTAACAAACACCCTTACCAATGGTGCAAAAGGGGGATTGTAGTGGTGGATATTATTGCTCCACAACTCTAATCTGCCTTTTTAAAAACCGGTCCCCTTTACACTGTATGCTGATCACACGTTACTTGATGTACCGAATGCTTGAATTGTTTTATTACCTTGATTACCGCTCCCTTTAAATTTTTCATAACCTTGCAGAAAAATTGCGAGTTATGAAAAACAAACTAGAACAAAGTTTCTCCCTTCCATTTCCTTTCCTATTCTCAATCTTCCTATTTTGTTGCTCAGCCTGTCATTCCTCAAAAAGTACAATGGGCGACACAAAAATGCAAAATACTTTTGATTGGCAAGGTCACCGCGGTGCACGTGGTTTGGCCCCTGAAAATACTTTGCCAGCATTTTTAAAGGCATTGGAATTTCCCAGGATTCGTACTTTGGAACTAGATCTTGCTGTGTCGGCTGACAACCAGGTGTTGATCTCGCATGAGCCCTGGATGTCGGCCGCTATTTGTTCTACCCCTGCCGGTGATGCAGTCAAAGCTGAGGAAGAAAACAAATTGCTGCTGTATCAGTTGCCCTATGTAGAAATAGCCAAATACGATTGTGGACGAAGGGGAAATGAACGTTTTCCCGAACAAGGGGCAATGGCCGCCCACAAACCCCTCTTGAAAGAGGTAGTACAAGCAGTACAAGCTTATTGCGCAAAAACCAAACGTATCCTGCCACATTACAATATTGAAATCAAAAGCCAACCTGCCTGGGATGGTAAAAGAACGCCTCCTCCTGCTGAATTTGCCAAATTGGTTATACATGAAATTCAAAATCTTGGCATCACAAAATCTTGTTGTATTCAATCTTTCGACCCTCGGGTACTCCGCGAAGTAAGGGAGCTGGCCCCTCAGATAACCCTTGCCTTGTTGGTTGAAAATCGCCGTGGAATGGAAGCCAATGTGCAAGAATTGGGCTTTACCCCCAGCATATATAGTCCGTACTTTGGTTTACTTTCGGCGGAAGTTGTTCAGAAGGCACACGCAATGGGGATGAAGGTTATTCCCTGGACGGTTAATGAAACCAATGTCATGCAAAAAATGATTGAAATGGGTGTTGATGGAATCATTACGGATTATCCCAATCGGATTCCAGAAAAGTTATGAGTGATAAGTTATGAATGATGAATTAAGTTTAAAAACTAAACCTAAATTTGTTTTACACTGCTGGTTGATTGAATTGGACTAAAATACGAGCTTGAAAAAACTGTCTGGCATATTACTTTTGGCTTGTTTGAGCCTGCCTGCACTGGGTACGTACACCTGGTTGCAGTATAAAAAGCTAATGGTCAAGCAGGAGGTTAAACAAGCCATGAAGGCGGGAATGAGCAAAGAACGTTTGGTGCGTTTGGCTTTTGCGCAAGATCAGATGGATACTTTACTCCGTTGGGAACATGCCAGGGAGTTTGAGTTCCAAGACCAAATGTACGATGTGCTAGAACAAAAAATCCAGGGGGATTCCATCGTTTATTGGTGTTGGTGGGACCAGGAAGAAACCTTCTTGAACCGATACTTGGACGATCTTACAAAAAAGGCTTTCGCTGGTGATCCCCAACAACAAAAAGCACAGGATCAACTGCTTCAGTTCTATAAATCCATTTATTGCAGCATTCCAGATGCTTTGAGCCCATTACCGCTTGTTGTTTCGGCTGAGTCTTCTCAAAGTTTAATATGGGGAGAAAAAAATGAGCATTATTCCTGGAAACAAGGGCCTTCTTCCCCGCCTCCTCAATTGGTGTAAACCCATTTTAATTTCTGTTTGGATGTAGTTCAGGCACCGCGCTGTCCCTGAATTGCATTTTATTTGATGGACTGTTTACACCAATCAACATGGAAAGACTATTCTTTACTTGTATAGCGTTTTGGACACTATCTTTTGTTTCTGCCCAAGTGATCAGCATTCAGGATGCCGAAAGTAAACTTCCTTTGGAAAATGCCACCCTTTCGAGCAACAACCCAAAAATGTTGTTGACTACCAATGCTAAAGGGCAGTGTGAAATTGCAGCCTTAGCTGGATCTGAAAGGATTGAAATTCGTTATTTTGGCTACAAAACGCTGATTAAAAGTTTTGCGGAATTAGCGCAGGAAAACTTCACGCTTGCCCTAAGTCCTACTCGGGTTTCACTGGATCAGGTAGTTATTTCCGCTAGTCGCTGGAACCAAAACCAGCGTGATATCCCCTCCAAAGTGAGCACCATCACTAGCCGGGAAGTAGCTTTACAAAACCCTCAAACTGCTGCCGATTTACTGGGGGCCTCTGGCGAGGTTTTTATTCAAAAAAGCCAACAGGGCGGGGGTAGCCCGATGATTCGTGGCTTTTCTACCAATCGTTTGTTGTATGCAGTGGATGGAGTTAGGATGAATACAGCCATTTTCCGCAGTGGCAATTTACAAAACGTGATTTCATTGGACCCGTTTGCTACCGAGCGCACCGAAGTGTTTTTTGGTCCTGGCTCGATCATTTATGGCAGTGATGCCATTGGGGGGGTAATGAGTTTTGAAACACTAAGCCCTAAACTTGCCACCGATGAAAGCCCGTTTATTACAGGGAAAGCTACCAGTCGCTTTGCTTCAGCAAACAAGGAAAAAACCGCTCATTTTGACGTAAATGTTGGCTGGAAAAAATGGGCACTGGTAACAAGTTTTTCCAGTTTCGACTACAGCGACCTGCGCATGGGGCGTTTTGGTCCTGATGAATACCTGCGGCCATTTTATGTACAAAGACAAGGAACTACGGATGTTGTCGTGACCAATGATGACCCACTCCTACAGCGCCCGACGGGCTATACCCAAATCAATCTGATGCAAAAAGTGCGATTCAAACCCTCCGAAAATTGGGATTTCCAATACGCATTCCACTATTCTGCAACATCGGATTATTCTCGCTATGATCGGCACATTCGCCTGCGCAATGGCCTGCCCCGCAGTGGGGAGTTTTATTATGGCCCGCAGGTTTGGGCCATGAATCACCTCAATATCAGCCATTCGGCTCATGCGGGTATGTTCGACCAAATGACCATTCGCCTCGCGCAGCAATTTTTTGAAGAGAGTAGGGTAGACCGGGATTTGAACCGCACGGAACGGCGCATTCGGGTAGAAAAAGTGAGTGCCTCTTCCTTAAATCTGGATTTCACCAAAACGCTAGGTATCCGTGGTCAATTGTACTATGGCCTGGAAGGGGTGATTGACGAAGTAGAATCAACTGGAACCAATGTAGATGTCTCTACCAACAAATCAGTTGTCGGCCCTTCGCGGTACCCTCAGTCCACCTGGGCTTCTTATGCCGCTTACCTGAATTATCAGCGGAAAATGGGTGAGAAATTTATTATCCAGGGCGGGCTACGCTACAACAATTTTGCCTTGGATGCCGATTTTAGCAACAACTTGGCTTTTTTTCCCTTTCCCTTTTCCACTGCAAAACTGGACAATGCTGCTTTGACGGGTAGCCTCGGTTTTGTGATCAACCCCAATGAAGACCTGAGCATTCGGGCCAATGCTTCCACCGGATTTCGTTCACCCAATGTGGATGATGTGGGAAAAGTTTTTGACTCTACACCTGGATCAGTGGTTATTCCCAATCCTGAGCTAAAGGCTGAATATGCGTATAATGTTGAATTGGGCCTGGCCAAAATATTTGGAGAAGTATTAAAAATAGACCTCACCGGATTTTATACAACCCTTGAGCATGCTATGGTTCGGCGAAACTTCACCCTTAATGGACAAAGTCAAATCGACTTCAATGGAACCCTGAGCCAGGTGCAAGCCATCCAAAATGCAGCAGAGGCCAATGTGATCGGCTTCCAGGCCGGCCTCGAACTGAAGATTGCGAAAGGATTGTCCTTTTCTTCGCAGTTTAACCTACAAGAAGGTGAAGAGGAGTTGGACAATGGTGAAAAAAGTCCTTCCCGACATGCCGCGCCCTGGTTTGGTATCTCGCGATTGAATTTCACTACCAATGGACTCAATATGCAGTTTTATGCCCAATACAGTGGCGAAGTGAGTTATGAAAAGCTCTCGGAAGAAGGTAGGGCTACTGATTACCTTTTTGCCATCGACTCGAATGGAAAACCCTATTCACCGAGTTGGTATACCTTCAATTTTAAGGCATTGTATCCAGTTTCAGAACGATTTACATTGACAGCAGGGGTGGAAAATCTGACCGATCAACGCTATAGGCCTTACAGCTCGGGGATGGTGGCGCCGGGGCGGAATGTAATTTTGGCGCTGAGTATGCATTGGTGAAAATCGTGTGGGCAGCCACTGAGGCTGCCCACACGCCATAGCGTAACCGCAAGGCCCTACACCAACATATCTGGGCGGGTATCTATGGTCACCCGTACCCTGCTGTTTAACCTGATTTTCATACCTACCATTTTCGGCAATTCATACTCAAAAAAGAAGCTGAAGGCCTGCAATTTGCCTTCGTAGAAATTTTTGTCTGCCTCAGCTGGATTTTGTGCCAGCCCTTTTTCTGCAGCGACAGCCTGCTTCAACCACATCCAGGCGATGATCATGGTGCTGAAATACTCCAAGTACAAAGTGGCGTCAGCCAGGAAAACTTCAGGGCTTTCTGTGCTGGCCAATTGAAACAGATTCAGGGTGGTTTCCTGCAAACCTGCCCCGGTTTTCATCAGCTGTTCAGCGTAAGGCTTCAACCTTGGGGTAGGTAGTGCTGCTTCGATGACACTCTGCATTTCTTTGCTCAACAACTGGAGCCCTTTGCCATTTTTCATGGTTAGTTTGCGACCCAAGAGGTCCATGCCGTGGATAGTCGTGGTCCCCTCGTAAATGGCATTGACCCGGATATCCCGATAATGCTGCTCCAGAGGGAAATCGTCGGTGTAACCAGCGCCGCCCAACACCTGCATACCTTGGCTAACCGATTGAACGCCCATCTCGGAAGGGTAGGATTTGGCAATGGGCGTCAACAATTCCAGCAGCAAATGGGCATTACTTGCTTCTTCACCCTGGGCACGGTGGGCAAGGTCACCGTATAAGCTGCACTGTAAAAGTAGCGCAATGCTCCCTTCGGTAATGGCCTTTTGAAACAAGAGCATTCGGCGTACGTCTGCATGCTCAATGATCAGCACTGGTGGCTGGCTGATGTCCTTGTTGGAAGGATGCCGGCCTTGGGGACGCTCATGAGCGTATTTCAAAGACGCGTAATAAGCTGCTGAAGCAGTGGCCGCAGCTACCATCCCGGTGCCGATGCGGGCTTCATTCATCATTTGAAACATGTAGCGCAATCCCTGGTTGGGCTGGCCTACTAGGTACCCCCGGCAATCATCTTGTTGTTCACCCAGCATCAAATGGGCTGCAACGTAGCCTTTTTGGCCCATTTTGCCATAAATACCTGCGGTGGTCACGTCATTGAAGACCAATTGCCCATTTTCTGGTCGGTATTTGGGTACTACAAACAGGGAAATGCCCTTGGTACCCGCCGGAGCTCCCTTGATTCGGGCCAGAAGTAGGTGTACTACATTGTCCACTGCGTTGTGATCGCCACCCGAAATGTAGATTTTTTGACCTTTGATTCTATAGTATTCACCATCGTTGACGGGTTCCGCACTTGAACTAAGGTCGGATAAGGAACTCCCCGCCTGAGGTTCTGTCATAGCCATGGTGCCTTGCCATTGGCCGCCGTAGAGTTGGGGAATATAAGCTTCGTTCAAAGCAGCTGAGCCAAAGGTGCGGATCAAGTTGGCTGCCCCAGTGGTCAAAAAAGCATTGCAGGCAATGTTGGCGTTTGCTGCATGGAAAATGAGCGTGGCTGCATTGAGTACGGTATAAGGCATTTGTTGCCCGCCTGCATCAAAATCTTCGTGTGCATTGATCCAGCCACCTTCGGCCATGGCCTGAATAGCTGGCCTCATACAGGGATGAACGTGTACTACGCCGTCTTCGTAACGCGCTTTTTCCTTGTCCATCACGCGGTAAAAAGGGAAAAGGTATTGATCTCCAATTTGTTTGGCAGCATCAAGCGCCATGTCGATTGCTTCCCGATCGTACGCTTCAAAGTGTTCAATTTGTTGGAGTTGAGTGACATCTAGAACCTCGTAGAGCATGAAGCGGAGGTTGCGCGAACTGATGTATTGTTCAAGCATGGTGCGATAATTTAAACCACAGCGAATTTTCGCTAACTCAGCGCAAGATATTGCACTTGAATTAAAATGCTTGAAAAATATTTTACTCAGTTAAAAAAATCTCAATACTTTATTTCTATCAAAAATTCACTTCACTAAATTGCAGATGCCCTCCGGCAAGGCCAACTCCCCAAAATGTACCCGGATCCGCCCATTTTTGCTCATGGTATAAAATTTTCCAAAACCGAGAGAGTCCGCACTTAGTCGAATGCTTTGGAATTCCTGTAACTCGCGGCCGTACTGGATCTTGAAGTCGTAACGCTCACCCAGGCGCAAGGGCAAATTGGCCAATAGGGTGCCCGCACTGATGTCACCGAGTTTTTTATAGGGCATCTCCATACCTGAATTGCAAGCGCTTCGATAAAAAATAGGAAGAGTAGGGCGGATAGCAGGCTGGTAACTGCCCCCGCAGGATGCATTGATGCTCAGGTCAACACTCGATAAAACACTGGCATTACTGGGACGTACTCGCAACAAAGCTCCCTGGTTCAATACCTCACAAACTGGGAAATTGCGGGTGCTGCTGCGCAACTGACAACCCTCCTCGTAATAAAAAATAAACTGGGCCTGAGTGCCATAAAAACCTCCCGGTGTGAACAGCGGATTACGTGGATAAGCGACCTGTAAATTGTTGATGCCTTTGTTCAAACGCATAAACCGATACCCGCTGCTGCTACCAATTTGGTAGTACAACCAACCTTCTGTCGCTTCATCAGCATTGACCGAAATGGGAATATTGTTTTTTTCCTGAAAACTGTATTCCGAGCAAATGGGCAAGGGCTGAATGACAAATACACTTACCTGAGGTTGGAAGTTAACATTGTCAAAAACCGTACTGTCTTGGCGCAGGAAAAAATCTCGTGTTTGTTCACGCACCTTGCGCACCAGAGCGTCCATGTCAAAACCTTGCCCCGAACGGCAACTGGGAAACACCTGCATAAAATTCAACTGAGCTTTGCTGGTGTAGTGGTACCGAACAGGTGTGGTGCCCCGGTAATACACACCTTCCAGGGTGTCAGGCATGTCGCCTTGGACCTGAATAAAAACCTGGCAAAGCTCCGATATATTTTCTTCCGGCCATAGTTCCATAAAACCAAATGCCCAACGACCAGTAGAGGCCGTAGGCATGTTGGCTTCCAGTTTGCCATTGCGGTTGCTGACCGTAGCGAAGGATTTGGCTTGCCAGATTCCTTCATCCGGGTTTTGCCAAAAGGCTGGGATCAAATCACCCGTTTTTATTTTAGCCTTGGTCAATGGATTGTATAAATCGGCGTTAATGGGAATACTGATTTGAGCGGGGAAACTCAAATGATCCGCCGACTCAGTCCCGGATTTTACCTGAAAATCAATCAAACTGACCGGATTGAGGTTCAACTTACCAATACTGCCGTCCGCTTTGCGGAATGGTGCCCGAATCAAAGTTGACTCCAGGTAGTTTTTATTCGCTGGAGTACCCGGCATTACCATCAATTTGAGGTCCAGATTGCCCGTAATGCTGGACTGACCCTCCCGAAATTCAACATAAGGGTCGATGCGGAGGCTGGCTTGAAGATTGGCTGTGCTCAAAGTAAGGCTGGCGGCCCGTTCTGAGGATAAGGTTTTATTCAATACATCTATATGGGTCGAAGCACGCATAGGACGCATCCACACGGTTGCCAATTGACCGAGTGTATCATTGAGCAGGTATTCCTCCTCTACCATAAAATAACCTGATCCCTGAAAGCGGAAACGCACTTTGCGGGGGGCGCTTTCGCTGGGAGCTTCCCGTTTTAGGGTGCCTAAAGTCAGGAGGCCACCTTGGATCTGCAGGTTTTTGCCTCCGCTGTTGTTGTACAATTTCGAAAAGTCGCTACTGATCAACTCCAGATTGACGCCCTCTGCGGGCGCACCAGTCAATTCATCCAAGACTTGCAGGGTCAAAGGTTGGTGCAATACTCCAGTACTGACCTCGAACTGAAGGCCGTCCAGCGCATTTTCTTTGAGCTGATCCAGCGCCTTTTCACAAGCGCTGCAGCACAATAAGCTAGCCAATAAGAAATAAAGTTTGCCGTATTTCATGGGAGGGATGTTCTTTTTTATAAAAATCGCAAGCCAACGCGGAGGTTCAAAGCTGGCCAAATGCGCTTGTTTTGCAGGTTGTCCTGGAGCTGTTGGCGGTTGTTTTCATTCGTCTTTAACAAGCCAGTCGCCTGAAGGTCGGTACTGGGTTTGCCCCGAAAATAAGCTCCGGCATCCAGGCAAACACTCAAACGCCTCCAGGGCACCATGCGGCCCAAACCAACTCCCAGGTAGGGGGATGCAAAACGACTATAACGCAAACTGGCATCAATCTGCCCCATTTCTTCTGCCGCAATTTTTATTTCATTGAATTGCACCGAGTCGCGCAATACAAAAGTTCCGGTAATGCGATTTCCTGGATGAACGGCTATACCTACCACAGCACGTACCTGCTCATGCAGCACAGCATAATCAACCATGATTTCTACGGAATGCTGACGGATTTTTCCAGTAAACAGCCAGGTATTGTCGCTCAATCCGAAACTGCCCAGATCAAATTGTTGTTGGCCAAAACTGCCTTGTAAATAATTCAAACCTGCCCGTAAGTGCCAGGAGGGCCGCACCCGAAAGGCCATGTCTGCTCCGGCTCCTTTGGTGCCTAGGCTTGCACCCAGTGCGTACTGCCATTCGCGGAAGCGAATCAAGCCTTTTTTTACCGGAGCTTCATGCGCAAAAACAGGGGAGGTACCACTCGACAAGAGCAGCAGCAGTACCAAAAATGGCAATTGTAAAATGGTGGAAAGTAGGGGCTTTCCGTACTTCAATCGGTTGTTCATGGGACAATGAATTATGATTTTCCAGGTCGTTCAACACGCCGGAATCTGTAGAATCCAGTAAAATAAATGGAATGATATGTAGATGATTGCCCCTAAAATTAAAGATTGTCCAAAAATAGTAATATTTCTTGGAAAGGAGGTAGTGGGTGGGAAAAAAAGTTGAGAAGGTTGAGTCTACCGCAGCCACCCGGTCACTGAGCGTAGTCGAAGTGACCGGGTGGCTGCGGTAGACTCAACCTTCTCAACCTCCTTTAACTATTTTTTCAAAACTCTCGCCGCCAACCAATTGCTCGCAATCGTCCCAAAAATAACGATGGTAATCGAGCTCAAAGGCATCAAAATAGCGGCAACCACAGGGGATAATGCACCCTGCACCGCAAAGCTCAATCCAACGATATTGTACAACAAAGCGAGACTATATGCGCCAAATACCAAAACCACACTTTTGCGGGCGTAATGAATAAATGCGGGCAAACGGTGAAAACGATCGGCACTCAGAATGGCGTCTGAAGCAGGGGTGAAATTGGCGGTATCCTCGGTGACCGCGATCCCTGCATCCGCCTGGCGGAGCGCCCCCGCGTCGTTGAGTCCGTCGCCCAGCATAAGCACCCGATGGCCTTCATTTTGGAGTTCTTGAATGAATTGAAGTTTGTCCTTGGGGCTTTGGCGGAAATGCATGTTACCGCGTTCTTTAAAAATGGGTGCCAAAAGTTCAGCCTCCCGGTCATTGTCGCCACTCAAGAGGTAGACTTCGCCCAAACTTTGGAAATATTGTAAGGTTTCAAGGGCTTGAGGCCGCAAAAAGTGCTCCAATACGAAGTATCCCTTTATTTCATTGTTGATTTGAACATAAACACCTTCGCCGTCCATATTTGGATTAAGGAGTATTTGATCCATAAATTTTCGAGAACCCAGTTTGATGTTACGGTGTCCAACCGAAGCCTCAACACCTTTTCCAACTGTTTCCTCAAAATTAAGAATTGGATAATCCATCGCTTCATCAATTTCTTTGGACAACTCAGCGTGGATGAGTTTACTGGCTGGGTGATTGCTCTGACCGCTCAGCGCTACGATCAATTGTTTTTCTGTAGCAGTCAAGGGCTCTCCTACAAATTGTACGGTACTGGATTGCCCGGCGGTGATGGTTCCCGTTTTGTCCACCACAATGGTATCAATGCGGTAGAGCGCTTCGATGGCGTTGGTGTTTTTGAGGAAAAAATTGTAGCGCCCCAAAATGCGCAGGGCATTACCCAGTGTAAAAGGCACCGCCAACGCACCAGCACAAGGACAAGCCACGATCAACACCGCCGTAAAAGCATTGATGGCTATTACCATGTCGCGAGGCAGCCAATAGATCAAAGTGCCAAAGCCTACCAATAAAATGGCGGTGGTAAAATACCGGCTTACTTTGTTGGCCAATACACTGGCCTGACTTTCCTGTTTTTTGTTAAAAGCATCCTCGTTCCAGAGTTGGGTGAGGTAACTCTGACTGACTTTTTTGCTCAAACTCAATTCAAGGACACCTCCCATTTGACGGCCCCCGGCGAATACTTTTTCGCCTGCGGGAATACGCACGGGTTCGGCTTCACCGGTCACAAAACTGTAGTCGACGTTGGCTTCCCCGCGCAGGATGATGGCATCGGCGGGGATCAATTCTCCGTTGCGCACGTAGATGATGTCCCCAGTGTCCAGTTTGTCGAGGGCGACGGATTGTTCTGTTTGGTCTACCTTTTTGCGGGCAGAGATGGGGAAATAAGATTTGTAGTCGCGCTCAAAAGAGATGTGGTGGTAAGTGCGCTGCTGAAACCATTTGCCAATCAACAAAAAGAAGATCAAACCCGCCAGGCTATCCATGTAACCCGCCCCGGTATGACTCAAAATTTCGTAGACACTGCGTAAAAAAAGCACGGCTGCACCTAAGGCCAAGGGCACATCGATGTTGAGTTGTGCCCGTTTTAAACTTTGATAGGCCGAGCGGAAATAATCCTGGGCGCTGAAAAAGATTACGGGCAGCGACAAGAGGATATTGAGCAAACCAAAATACTTAGCAAAACCAGACTCCGTTAATTGATTCAAGCCCAGGTATTCAGGAAAACTCAGCAGCATGATGTTGCCAAAAGCAAAGCCAGCTACACCGATCTTATAGGCAAAACTGCGGTTGATGACCGGACGGGATTTTTCGTCCAAACTGCCCAGGTTGATGGCAGGTGCATAACCAATGCTGGCCAGAGTTTCGGCAATTTTGCGCAGACTGGTTTGTTCCTCTGAAAAAACCAGATGCAACTCCCGTTTTAAAAAGTTGACTTGTGAGGTGTGGATGCCATCGGTGAGTTTATACAGGTTTTCCAACAACCATATGCAGGAAGCACAATGGATTTGGGGCAAAAAGAGGGTAATCCGGGTCGTTTTGCCATCGCTGAACTGGACCAATCGTTTGAGTACTTCGGGATCCTCCAAAAAAGCGTATTCTTCCTTGCGTTTGCCGCGCAGACTGATACCCGCGGTTTCATCAATGCTATAGTATTGGCACAAGCCATTGGTGTTCAAAATCTCATACACAGTGCGACACCCCTCGCAACAAAAATTCTTTTCATCAAATGGAATCGGGGTGCTAGGCAATGGCTCGCTGCAATGGTAACATTGGGTGTGATTGTCTACACGTACTTTTCCGTTATTTGATCTTAGGGTGGTATTCGCCGTCATGAATGACTGTTTTCAGATGATAAACTCCGTGTAAAAGTACCAGTGCCGAAAATAGAGGGGACTGATTTTTGTCACCCCTTAGAGATGATAAAATTGTGAAAAACTGCGGCGGACCATAGTGGATTTATCCTACTGTGAATTTTTTTTTACTACCTTCGAAGCTATTCATCACCTAACCTTTAAAACGTATGAGTTCAAGCACTACGCAGAAAGCAGGCAATTACTTCACGTCAATGCTGATCATTGGGGTTCTGTTTTTCATCTTTGGTTTTGTCACCTGGCTCAATGGAACCTTGATTCCATTTCTCAAGCTAGCTTGTGAATTAAAGACGGATACCCAGGCCTTTTTTGTCACCTCGGCCTTTTACATGGCTTACTTTTTTCTGGCTATTCCTTCCTCCGGCATTTTGCAACGCACGGGGTTTAAAAACGGGATGGCGCTTGGACTCCTGGTCATGGCAGTGGGATCGCTGATTTTTATTCCTGCGGCTACTGCGCGTAACTTTGCCTTGTTTCTAACGGGCTTATTTGTGCAAGGAGCGGGTTTGTCGCTCCTACAAACTGCTTCCAATCCCTACATCAGCATCATTGGCCCTATTGAAAGTGCGGCGCAGCGCATCAGCTTTATGGGGATTTGTAACAAGATTGCCGGGGCACTTAGCCCACTGATTTTGGGTGCAATAGTTTTGAAAAACGCCTCGAAATTGGAAGCCGACGTAGTGGCCGCTACGGATCCCCTCCAAAAAGCCGCTTTGCTCGACGAATTGGCCCAACGGGTGATCATGCCCTATGCGGTCATGGCGGTGATTCTGGTGCTTTTGGCGCTCTGGATCCGCAGATCGGCCTTGCCCGATATTGACATGGACAGCGAAGAAACGACCGATACCAAAAGCAGCAGCAAAAGTAGTGTATTCCAATACCCGCACTTGCTCCTTGGCGCACTCTGTATCTTCACTTATGTAGGCGCCGAAGTAATGGCTGGGGACGTGATTGGTACTTATGGCAAAAACCTGGGTTTCTCTCTGGATCAGGCCAAATACTTTACCTCCTTCACCCTCATTTCGATGCTGATTGGCTATGTTATTGGTATCGTAGCCATTCCAAAATACATTTCTCAGGAAAGTAGTTTGAAATACGCGGCTATTTTGGGGGTCATTTTTACCGTTGCTGCTTTTTTGACCAAGGGCCAAACTTCGGTAACCTTTATTGCCCTGCTGGGCTTAGCCAACGCACCGATGTGGCCAGCTATTTTCCCATTGGGCATCAATGGCCTGGGTAAGTTTACCAAAATTGGTTCGGCCATTATGATCATGGGCATTGCCGGTGGAGCGATCATTCCTTTGATTTATGGGGAGTTGTCGAAGAGTATGGACTTCCAGTTGGCCTTTATGGTGACGATGGTTCCTTGTTACTTGTATGTGTTGTACTTCGCGATGCGGGGACATCGGGTGGGGTAGGAGTACCTCAATGTTTCCTAAAGCGGCATTTTTTTATCATAGAGAAAAATAAAGAGGGCACAAGGGGCACAAAGTTAGGCGTTGACGGCGCTTTGCTTGGGTTCTTTGTGCCTTTTTACGTTTTTTTTAAATCGGTGTTTTATCAAAAAAGGTATTGTGAATTGAAACGAATACATGTTTCGAACCGTAAAAGATTTAGTTCAATACCTTGCTAGATGCCTAAAAGCAAAGCACTCACTACATCTAACATCTTGTACCCCCCCGCTTTATCGGGGGGCTTAGGCGCAACCCACCTCTCACATCTAGCATCCTTCCAGAGCGCGCATCAAATCCAAATTATCCAAGCACCCGAATGAATCCATACTTCTCTATAAAAACCCGACATTCCTCTTCAAATGTCTTTTTCCGGTGGTGCTCCTCCTGCTTTTTCAGGTAGTCTCGCACCGCCTCTACATGCGATTGTGAAACCGAAACGGCATAATAATCATCAGCCCAATCAAAATCTGGTGTAAACAATCGCTGCTTAACCGCAAAAGTAGAGCTTTCTCCCTTTAGTAATTTCATGATCCGCGCAATGTTCTGATCACAGGCCATTGAAATGAGACAATGTACATGGTCGCTTGCACCGTTGACAAAGTCGAGGTAAATATCCTTTTCTTTGGCGTAGGATTTCATGTGTTTGAACAGGCTAGTCCGTCGGCTTTTGTTTTGCATGTAAGGAATGCGGCTTTTGGTACCCCATACACCGTGAATCCAGATTCGTACTTGAGCCATTTCGATTGAGTTTAAAGTAGTACCATTAAAAGGTGGCAATACCGTTTGAAAACAATATCCATCGAAAGGTCGTGAAAGCACAAGCTGCCAAGTACATTTGGCTAGTTTAGAGCTGAATAGTTGTAAGGCAGGCATTTGAATGAACCAAAAATAAGTGTTTTTTCTTTGGGGTTCAAATAGAGTTGAAGTTTTTTTGATGTGCGCTCTGGAAGGATGTTAGATGTGAGGGGAGGGGGGCTTAAATCCACCCGTTGAAACGGGCGGTTACAAGATGTTAGATGTCGCTATGACGTTATGTCCAAGATTTTCGCGATTAAGAAAAGCAGCTTCGCTTTCCACAAAATTTTGTAGAACTTAACTTCAAAATCAAGACTGATTCAGGAGGTGGGTTGCCATTTATCAGCCACAAAGGCACAAAAATACTAAGCCGTATTTCTGAAGATTTTCGCTTTGTGCCTTGGTGCCTTGGTGGCTGAAATGCAAATGCCAAGTGGCCGCGACCTCCGTGATTCTGAGGTCGAGAGATCAACGCTCCAATCGCATCTAACATCTTGTACCCCCCCGTTTCAACGGGTGGATTTAAGCCCCCCTCCCCTCACATATAGCATCCTTCCAGAGCGCGCATCAAAAGAATCAAAGCTCACCCAAAACCCTTTTCACCCCCCTTACCACCTCCAGCCAGGCCTCGTCCTCATTCGTCCATTGCTTATTCACTACCTCTACGCCTTTACCCGGCAGCGCATTCCGCCGTGCAAAGTCATACTCCTGCCAATTGCAAAAATCCACAATCACGGGCACCAGAACACAATCGTCCCGTTCTTCAATCAAGGGCAATTCCACTTTTTGGATGTACTCTGCCGCCAGGCTATGAGCACTGACGAGATAGAGCACCACATCCGCTTCGGCGATGGCGTCGCGGATGGACTCGTCCCAATCTTCGCCGGGGAGGATGTCCTGGTCATGCCAGGTAAGGGCTTTGTCACGCAGGCTGGCCAGATGCACCAACAAGCGGTCTTTGTGCTGTTGGTCTGCTTTGGAATAGGAGATAAAAATTCTGCGTGGGCTGGACTCTTCTTCATCACTATCATATCGCATTCGGCTTTCAAAAGGATGCTCCCCTTTGTATTTCAGCCTCGGCTTCGTCACCCCAGACTGACCAAAAATGCTGTCCACTTTGATCGAATCCAGACTTACATCACAACGCAAATCGGGAATCCCTTTTTCCAATGCCTTTTCCAAGACCGAAAACTTGAAATAATGCCGCTCATTGTCCGGCAATTTCCCACATTCCCCACAAGGACAAGGCACCATCTTCTCCACCTGCATGTTCTCATACTTGGCATCCCGATTGATGTCGTCCATTTTGCGGATTACCTCGTTGAGCATTTCGGCGTGTTTGGGGCCAGTGGCACGCAGCTCGATGGTGTTTTCACTATAGACCTCGCGGGCAAAAAACCGGCCTTTGCCATCGGGCAGCGTAAAAATGACCGCGTCATTCCAGACCCTTTGCCCCAGTTCCTTGTCTTCCTCAATACGGGTATGCAGGCGACAGATCAGGCGGGTGAGCACCCCTTTGGGCATAAACTTGTAGCGGTATTGCACCGGGACATTGCACGTGGTATCCCAACCATAAGTTTTGTTTTTCCCCGGCAAACGCTGCGGGATGATGTAATTTTCCCCATCACCTTCCACCCGGTAGCAGAGTTCAAATTCCTTCATCATGCGCACCAACAGGCCGTGCATGCCCTGGTACTCGGGACGCAGCCAGATTTTGCGGGTGTCTCTCTCGGAGAAATGCCCTCGCGTAGCCTCCAAACTGGGGTGCAACAACAACTCAAACAAGGCATCGATCAACCATTTGGGCCGCAAAAATACGTAATCGGCCAGCAGGGCATCGTCGGGAAAATACTGGCAAACGCCCAAAAAGGTGAGGGCATTGGCGTAGTCGCGCAGCAAATCTTCGCCCAGCTCGGGCATGAGCGCCAGATAGGCCTCCCAACGCAGGTAGTGTTTTTCACTGAGTGCCTCAGCTTCCAATTTTTCGCGCAGCTCTTTGAAGGAGCGCAGGTATTCCCGCTCCACGTGGGGGAGTTTGGAGGCTTGCTCGACGATGGTTTGGCGCAATTCCGCAAATTCCCGCTCGGTGGCGGCCTGCGAAAAATCCGATTGGTAGACCTTGTTGTGTACATTGCCAAAACGGGCGCGGATGGCGGCTTCGTCTTTCAAGGGCTGACAATGGCCACCATCCTTGTTCTGGATCAAAATCACCGGGCTTTTTTTGCCCAACATTTCCACGATGTTGAGCCAGTAGGGCAAGTGTACACTGTCCTGGATGCGTTCGTTGGTGATCAAGGCGTACAAGGAACTGCCGGTGAGGAAGAACTGATGGGCGTAGTGTTGTATGTCTTGGCCGCCAAAATCCCAGAGGTTTAAACGCAAGTCTTCACCAGTATGGGGCATTTTTTCGTCGAGGCGGGTGATTTCGATGCCCCGGGTGGTATCGCCAGGGGCGGGCATTTCGGCGGCGGGGTTTTCTAGTTTTTTGCGGAGGCTGGTTTTGCCGGATTTGCCTTGGCCAACGAGGAGGACTTTGGCTTCGCGGAGGTTGATATAAATGTCTTTGTTTTCCTGTTTTAGCCGGGAAACTTCTTCTAAATAGCGCAAAGTTGCTTTTACGCCTTGTTTTACAATTTCTCTGGGCGGATTTTCTAAAGGACAATTCAAAACATAAATTCCCTTCACATGATCAGAATTCTTCCATTTAATGCCCACCTTTTTTTTAATAATGGTCTCTAGGGGCATTAAATTTGAAACGAGAGTGTAGGAAACGTCAAGCGAGGTCAAGTTCTGCAAATTGGCCAGGGGGCTTAAATCGCTGAGTGGGGTGTTGGAAACGTAAAGCGTAGTCAATTTCTGCAAGTTTGCCAGGGGGCTTAAATCGCTGACTTGGGCGTTGGAAATGTAAAGCGAAGTCAAGTTCTGCAAATTGGCCAGGGGGCTTAAATCGCTGAGTGGGGTGTTGTAAACGGAAAGCGAAGTCAATTTCTGCAAGTTTGCCAGGGGGCTTAAATCGCTGATTTGGTTGTTGTAAACGTAAAGCGTATTCAAGTTTTGCAAGTTTGCTAGAGGGCTTAAATCGGTTACTTGGGTGTTGGAAACGGAAAGCGAAGTCAAGTTCTGCAAGTTCGCCAGGGGGCTTAAATCAGTTACTTGGGTATTGGAAACGTCAAGCGAATTCAAGTTTTGCAAGTTTGCCAGAGGGCTTAAATCGCTGACCTAGGTGTTGGAAACGTCAAGCGTATTCAAGTTTTGCAAGTTCGCCAAGGGGCTTAAATCGCTGACTTTTTGGTTGCCAGAAAGTCTCAAATCCTCCAATTGAATCAATGCCCCTATCTCTTTGGGCAATTCTTCCAAATCACAATTGCTTAAATCCAAACTTTTAGCCTGATTCTTTAAAGCCTCTTTGATCAGTTCTTTAGCTTCCTTCGACATAGGATCAAGTTTTATTCTACCCCTAAATATATCCTTTTCTTCCCAATTCAAAAATTCAACTGTACCTCAGCCTTATTGAAGTTTTTCACCAAATACCCCTAATCGCCAACGCCTTAATCGAAACCCCCGTCTTTTTCAGCAGCTACTTCACTTTTCTTAAATCACCTTACCATGAATAAACTCCTCCTGCTCCTTTTACTATTTACCAGCTGCGCCTGTAAAAAACATGAGGAAGCTTTGTCTAACTTGCCTGCTTGCCTCCAAAACCTGGTTGCGGATAAACAGCAGTCAGCTGGATTACAAACGATCAGGTTTCAAAAAATTAAAGGAGAAAAACAGTATTGGTTAAATACGGATGCCCGCCATCTCGACGGAGCTGAATACATTGTGAATGCTTCTTGTGATACGGTCTGTTTCATTTGTACAGAGTGCCTACCACCAGAATGTATGAAAAAGTATGGTGCTGAAGAGGATTGGAAAATCATTTGGCGGAAGTAAGTTGTAAAATCAACTTTCCCCAAATTTAATAACTTCCTCAAAAATCCAACTGCACCCCCAGCACCGGTACCACCCCACTACCATCGTACACCACATACGTTGCATTCCGCACCCCATCATAACCCACCCGACTCGGATTGATCCGGTTCAGCCCATTTTGTAAATCCAAACTCACATTCCCAGCCAATTTCTGCTTGTTGAAGCGGTAGGCGATGCGGGCATCCAGGCGTTGGTAGCTCGGTACCTGCTCTGCAAAATCCGCGCCCGCCAAGGCTACGTAGCGCCCACTGGCCGCCGACTTTACTGGGTCGTATGGCGTATAGCGAAAGCCCCCGTTCAACAAAAAGCGGCCCCCAATTTGCAGGATATTGCCCTTGCCCACCGGGAATTCCTTGCCCAAACTCAGGCTGGTAGAAAACACCGTATTGAAGCGGGTATTGTACTTGCGCCCGTCCAGGGTTTGGAAAGTACCTTTCATTAGCGAGCCATTGAGCAGGAAGTAGTAGGAATTGGAGAAGAGTTTTTCTATCGCCGCATCGATGCCAATGTTGGTGCCTTTTCCCTGGCTCACCACATCCTGTTCGGGGAAGGCGTCGCTTTCGTTCAGCATCCAGTATGTCGCGCTCGTTTGGGGGCGGATGGGCACATTGTAAAGGCGTTGCCAGTAGGCCTCTAGGATGATGCGCATTTTTTGCTGGTTGTAGAGGTGGTAGGCCAGGATGGTATGTTGAGCTTTGAGCAGTTTCAGGTCTTTGTTGAGGTAATTGCCGAGGCTGTCGCTGAAGAAGTAGGCCATCAGGGGCAGGGCGCGGGAGTACCAGCCTTGCGAGAGGCTGAGGCGCTGGTTGCCGCTGGGTTTGAACTCCAGGGATAGGCGGGGCTCCAGGGAGCTGGTGTTATTCGCAAAAAGGTGCAGGAAGTGGTAGCCACCATTGAGGGCCAATTTGTCGGAGATTTTGTACTGGAGCTGGCCGTAGTGCTGGAATTGCTGGGTATTGCCGCTGCCTTGGACGGAGGTGTTGAATTCAGTTTGATTGATGTTCGAGGTGTTGGTCCGGGCGCGGGTCGATTTAAAAAAGTCGAACCAGATTTGGTTGAAAATGATCCCGGTTTTAAATATGGTGTTGGGATTGAGCTTGCGGTTGTAGGTCAACGAGCTCACCAGACGGGTGTCCAGGTACTTTTGGGTATCGTAGCGGTAGCGCTCATCCTCGCGGTTGAGGGTATCGTTCAGGCGCTCGATTCGGCTGCCGACGAGGGCTACAACGGTTTTGAAGAAAGACTTGTCGTCGGGCAAATAGGTCCAGGTCCAACCTAAGGTGCCCATATTGGCGGGGCGCACGCGGTCTTCCCAATGGTTGGAAATGCCAACGACCCGTTCAGCCGGATTTTCGATGGGGATATAATGCTCTTCACTCAGACCACCGATGCCAAAAAAGGTATGGACACTTTTGCTGTTTTTGGACTTAAAAACCAAATTAAAAGACAGGTCCTGAAAATTATTGGTCACCCTTTCACCTACCAAATAAATCCCCATGCTGCTCAACAAACCGAGGGTAGAGTAGCGGTAATTGACCAGATAGGAGGAGCGGCCTTTTTGGATGGGCCCTTCTTTCGACAAGTCGATGCCCAACAAACTCAAACGAAAACGGTTGGAAGACTTAAAAAAGTTGCCCTGCCGAAAATGGATGTCAAACACCCCGGAAAAGGCATTGCCGTACTCCGCCGCAAAGCCTCCCGTGGAAAAATCGGAACGGGCCAGCAATTGCGCCGAAAAAACGGTGATGCCGCCCCCCGAAGAACCAACGATGGCAAAATGGTTGGGGTTTGGAATGTCGATGCCCTCCAATCTCCAGAGGATGCCTGCCGGGGAATTGCCGCGTACGACGATTTGGTTTTCGGTATCGTTTTCCCCGCGTTGCACGCCAGGGTAGGAGAGGGCAACCCGCCCGGGGTCGTTGGCGCCCGCGGGGATACGTTCGGTTTCTTCTGCGGTAAAGGAGCGGGTACTCACCGTGGAGGAGGCGTTGACGGCTTCAAAGGCGTTTTTGGAGGCATTGACCACCACTTGATCGAGGGCGATTTGGCCTTCGTTGAGTTCAAATTCGAGGTAGGTTTCTTTGGTAGATTGCAGGATGATGTCTTCCAGGGTGAGGGGTTCGTAGCCCAGGTATTGCACGCGCAGGTTGACGCGGCCTACGGGGACTTTTTCCAGGATGAATGCACCGTCATTATCGGTAATTGAGAGTTGTTTTGTGCTCAAAACTTCCACACTGGCACCGATAAGCAGTTGTTTGCTGGCTTTATCGCGGACGATGCCGCGAATGGTTTGGGTGGGATTTTGGCTGAAACCAATACAAGCGTTCAAGAAAAGGTATAGGTAAAACAGGTGTTTCATGGTGTTGGCAGCGTTTAGATTGCTCAACACAATATGAATATTTTTTACTAAATGATCATACTTTCCTGTGGTGAATCTTTAGTCTCTTAGGTTTCTTAGGTGGTGAAAAAGAAAAAACCTGCGTAGCAGGATATAATTTTACCACCTAAGAAATCACAGGCACCATAGATCCACCCCAGTTTAGAATTTTACACCATTTCAATTATTTTTGCCAAAATTACCCCCCAAACGTAACCTCAATACCCCTTTTACGTTACTTACACCAAAAGGAATGATTATGAAATCCCTTGAACGACTTGGATTGCTCATTTTTTTGGCCGCAACACTGGCCTGTCAAACCCAACGCAAAATAGAACCACCTATGGAGCTTTATGCATCTGAGCCGGAAGAAAAACGCTCGGTTTTGCACATTCCCATCGAGTTAAAAATTGCCGATCTGGAACGCACCCTCAACGAAGAACTCCAGGGCGTACTATTCAACGACAACAGTTTTGACGATGGAGACAACATGAAACTCAAAGCCACCAAGCTTGGCAATATTGGCTTTAAAGCCGACAACAAATCCATTTCCTTTTCGCTGCCTCTGGCCCTGGACATTCAGTACAATGCGGGGATTTTGGGTACCTTGAATGCCTTGGGCGACATTTCTCTCGATCTTAAAACGGAGTACAGCATTCAACCCGATTGGGCCATTGTAACCAAAACGGAAATCTCTGGCTACAAGTGGCTCAAACGGCCAACACTGCAAATGGGCAGCATCAACGTACCCATCGGCTCGTTGGTAGACCTGGTGCTGAACAAAACCCGTAAATCCATTGGTCGTGAAATCGACGATGTGGTCAAGGATTATCTAGGCCTCAGTAGGGTGATTCAGGACACCTGGGACATGTTTTATCAACCCCTACTCGTGTCACCTGAATACAGCGCCTGGTTGCAGGTCAACCCCACTGGCATTGGCATGACCCCAGTGGGCATCGTCAACAACGCTCTTAGCACCACTATTGTGATTGAAGCAAGACCCTTGGTAAGCGTTGGCCCACGTCCCGAAGACAAAGAGGCTGAAAAATTGCCACCTCTAACCATGTACACAGCCCTCGCCCCCGGTATCGAAATGTTCCTCAACACCAATGTGGCCTGGGAAGAAGCCGAACGCATCGCTAAGGAACAGGTCGTGGGCGAAACTTACTCCTCTGGCAAACGAAAAGTAACGGTGCAGGACCTCAAACTTTACGGCAGTAAAGACAACAAAGTGGTGGTCAGCACTCGACTAACGGGTAGCTACAATGGCAATATCTACCTCACTGGTACGCCCGAGCTGGACCAGAACAGCAATAAAATCAAGATCAAAGACCTGGATTTTACCCTGGAAACCCGCAACGTACTCATGAAAGGAGGCGCCTGGCTACTGCGTACCACGGTCAAAAACCGCATCCAGGACAACATGAATTTCCTGCTCAAATACAACCTGGAAGAAATGAAAAATATGCTCCAGGCTGAGCTCAACAACTATCGCATTGGTTCAGGTTTGCGCATTGCCGGCAACGTACACCGCCTCGAAATTGGCAAACTCCGCCTTAGCTCTACGGGCTTCAACATTGGACTGGATATTGCAGGGGATATGAAGGTGACGGTGGATCAAAAGATTAAGTGATAAGTGATAAATGATGAATGATAAGTGATGAATTTATCACTTATCATTCATCACTCAAAGTGCTCCTCTTTTTCCCAATTCCACTACCTGCAAATCCTTAGGTTTGCCCTTTTCGATCGAAAAACGAATGATGGTGCGCATTTTGTGAAAGCCTTCCTGGCCGCAGGCACCTGGATTGATGTGCAACAGGCCCAAAGTTGGGTCGGGCATCACCTTCAGGATATGGGAATGGCCACAGATGAAAAGACCGGGAGGGTCTGCACGCAAAATTTCCCGCACTCTCTGGTTGTACTTGCTCGGATAGCCGCCGATGTGGGTCATCAGCACGTCCAGACCTTCACAAGTAAAGCGCAAATCTTCGGGATAACGCAGGCGAATGTCTTTGTCGTCGATGTTGCCAAACACTGCGCGGAAGGGACGAAAGGCTTCGAGCCGATCGGCGATGCGGGGATCACCAATGTCGCCAGCGTGCCAGATTTCGTCGCATTCTTCGAAGTAATCGAAAATGGTTTCGTCAAGGAAACTATGGGTGTCGGAGAGTAGGCCGATGCGGAGCATGAGAAAATTGTTTGTTTGATAAAGAAAAAAATTTGTAAAATAAAAAATAACCAACATCTTTGTATAGCTAATAGTGACTTAGAACTTGATTCTTTGCTAAGTGTTAAAAAAAGAAAATTAATGTTTCCAATACTAATTCAACATTATGCAGAAGCCTCATTTTCGCTCCCACTTTGATGATTTAATTAGGAAGGATAAAGTTAATCAAGCTATGCAAGACTTAACTACTACTTTGATATATCTTAACAAATCAAATGATCTTGGTGATAAAACCTCAGGAATTCTCCAGGATTTTATAGACGAATTAATATTGCATCAATCATCTTTAAATTCAAATGACAGAGGGCATCGCCTTTCTACAATTAGCGATGAAGAGTTCAGAATAACAAAATCTAAATACACAGGGAGGTTTCAACAACTTTTAAATGAATTTTTAAATAATAATAACATTGTTGAATTAATTAAACAAGAAGACGTTGATGCTTTTTTAGATGAAGCGAAAAAAAAACTTGATAAAAAGAACAAACGTAAGTCTAAAAAAAGAAAGCAAATTGTTTATTATTTACTCATTTTTATATCGATTGCCATCTTTTTAATGATTTTTTATTTTAATTCATATAAAACTGTTGATTATGTTTTAGTAAGTGCAAATGGCTCAGGAACTAACGAAACGCCTTGGGTTAACAGTAGTATTCACGTAAAAAAACACGATCAAATAATTATTGAATCTTCTGGGCTAATAAATACGGCAGTGCATAGACTAATCGAAGCTGCTGAGGACGATGTTTTGCCTAGAACCCCTTGGCATGGCTTTCAAGGATATGATGGCAATGGTGCAATTAGCAGGGATAATTCTAGGGAGGTTTTTAAACTTCACAGAAGAAACAAAGAAGCCCAACTTTTAATATCAATATCAAAAAAAGACCCGCATCTTGATTTCCGCTTCAAAGGCGAAGAATGGAAATACAATGAAAAAAACATAATAAGTTCAACAAATGACGAAAAAGTCATAAATATTAATGCGATTGAGAGTGGCGATTTGTGGTTCACAATTAACGATGATTGGATTCCTGTTGAAATCTTTATAGGCTCAGCTGGAGCCCCTAATTCGAAAGAAAAAAACGCAAAACTGCTTTATCCAGATGACTCCTTGTATATTAAAAAATTTGAATACATAAATGAAAAACAGTACAGAAACCTATGGTTTGATGATAATATTGGAGCACTATTGTTAAAAATAACAGTACATCGAAAAGTGCTGTTTTTTCTTCCCTAAAGGAAAGAAAAAAATAAAAAAGGGTGGCCAGAATGGCGGTTGTGGCGCTAGGTTTAGTGCTTCTTTGAGGTTTGGTAGGCTAATCGTTACTAATAAGTCATTACCACGAGCTTCCCAAATTGCCCACCCACTTCCATTCGTTTAAATGCCTGCGCCCCTTCTTCCAATGGCAGCACCTGATCTACAATGGAAATCAACTGATGCTGACTGACAAAATCCAACATTTGTCCAAACTCATCAGCGGTGCCCATGGTCGTGCCCAGTACCTCCAACTGTTTCCAGAACAAAATCTGCGGACTAAAATTGGGCACCACACCAATCGTGCCCCCATACGAAACTACCCGGGCACCCGACTTGCACAATTTGAGCAAGGTGCCAAAACCTTCACCACCTGCGCCATCAATCACGATGTCAAAGCCGCCCGCAGCTTCCAGTTGTTTGTTCCAATCGGGCGTTTTGTAGTTTGCCCCACCCTTAGCACCCAAGGCAATGGCCTGGGCAATTTTTTCATCCGAACTGGAATTGACCCACACTTCGGCACCTACTGCTTTCGCAAATTGAAGTGCGAACAGGGCAACTCCTCCGCCAATACCCGTAATCAAAACCTTGTCTCGCGCCTGGCAGTGCCCTTTGGTAAACAATGCCCGGTAAGCCGTTAAGCCAGCCAATGGCAAAGCCGCCGCTTCCGCCCAACTCAAGTGCGCTGGTTTTGGGAACACATGACTGGCAGGCACAGCAATTTTTTCTGCCAGGGTTCCATTGCGTGGCAAGCCCAGAATTTCGAAACTTTTGCCTTGAAAACGTGGATCATTGCCCCAATTCAGCGCCGGATAAATGACAACTTCTTTTCCTTCACAAGTACCAGCACCATCTGAACCTAGGATGATTGGAAAACGGATGTTCGAATATTTGCCTTGAGTGACAAATACATCACGGTGGTTGAGTGCGGCAGCTTTGAGGTCCACAATGACTTCTCCTTCGGCAGGGATGGGATCGGCAGTTGCTTGATAAACAGGGAGCGAGTTGGCTTCAATAAGGACAAGTGCTTTCACGAGTTGGCGTTTTTATTTGCAGAACAAATAATGCGTTTGCTTGTTGGCAAGCTTTTGTAAACTTCCTCAAAAATGCTTATTTTTGTCAAAAGAAGCATAGAAAATAAAAAATTGCATGGCAGTCCAGGTTCAAAAGCGCTTGTTTACGGTGGAGGAATACCACAAGATGGCGGAGGTTGGTATCTTGCCTGAGCGAGGTGTAGAATTAATCAATGGTGAAATTATTGAAATGAGTCCGATTGGGAGTAAACATGCCAAAATTGTCAAGAAATTAAACAATCTGCTGAACAAATTATTGGGTGATCACTTCATTATCAGTGTGCAGGACCCGATTGTTGCCAGCGATTTGTCTGAGCCGGAACCTGATGTTGCTGTGCTCAAATACCGCAGCGATTTTTATGAGAATGAATTGCCAAAAGGAGAGGATGTTTTGTTGGCCATCGAAGTGGCAGACACCACTCTAAGTTATGACAGCAAGGTAAAATTACCTATTTATGCCGCCAGTGGTATCCCAGAATGTTGGATCATCAATTTGGCCAAACAAGAAATTCAAGTGTATTGGGAAACAACTGGAGTGGACTATCGTTTTCGCGAAAAAGTTCAACTCGAGGACTCCATCCAAGCTAAAAATGTTCCCTTAACCCTGACTTTAGCAGAAATTTTTCATTAGGCACTGAAGAAATCTTCCTACTTTGTTAGCGAAAATCCGCTAAGCAATGACCAACATCAGACTGGACGCAGCCGGCGAACCCAGAGTAGGAGAGGAGCTCCCTTTGGATGCGCTCAATGCCTATTTGCAGGCACAAATTCCCTATTTTGGAGCGATTCAAGAAGTAGGTCAATTCGGTGGCGGGTATTCCAATTTAACCTATTTGCTAAAAACGGAAAATCAATCCTTTGTCCTTCGCCGTCCACCCTTTGGTGCCAAAGACATCAAAAAAGGGCACGACATGGCCCGGGAATACCACATCCTGAGCACTTTGAGCCAGGCCGGTTACACCAAAGTACCACAAACCATCCTTTGTTGTGAAGATGAAAATATCCTCGGCTGCCCTTTTTACCTGATGGAAAAGGTGGAAGGGGTGATTTTGCGGGGAAAAATGGGGCATAAGCTGGACATTCCCGCCGAACAAATGCGGCAATTGTCCTACTCCCTGATCGACGCCTTGGTGGAATTGCACCAGATTGACATTCAAGAAACGGGTTTGGTGCAAATTGGCAAACCGGAAGGGTACATACAACGCCAGGTGGAAGGCTGGAGCAAACGTTACGAAGCCGCGCAAACCGACGAGATTCCACAGATGTTGGAATTGGCCAACTGGTTGCAACAGCACTTACCCGCTGAAGGCCGCCCCAGCCTCATCCACAATGACTTCAAATACGACAACGCCATTCTGCATCCAGATACCCTGGAGATCATTGCCCTGCTGGATTGGGAAATGAGCACCGTGGGTGATCCACTGATGGACCTGGGTACCTGCCTTTCTTACTGGTGTGAGGCGAATGATAGCGACTTTGAAAAATCCTTCAATGTTTCCTGGCTGCCCGGAAACCTGACTCGACAAGAAATCGCCGCCTATTACGAGTACAAAAGTGGCCTGGATACTTCAAATATCCTGTACTTCTACGTTTTTGGCTTGTTCAAAAACGCCGTAATCATGCAGCAAATCTATAGTCGCTACAAGAAGGGATATACGAAGGATGAACGGTTTGCTATGCTGATTTGGGGAGTGCAGGAACTGGCGAAGAAAGCAATCATTGCTATAGGAAAAGGAAAATTGTAAACAATAATTGATAAAATGCTGAGGTGCCTCTTCAGTGTCTTGGGATTCTTAGGTGGTGAAAAAACAAAACCTGCGGAGCAGGTCAATATTTTACCACCTAAGAATCCCAAGGCACTGAAGAAACACCTCAGGGAAGCAGCTGCCCTACATTATGCTAACCGAACTCATCAAAACCGATCGCATCAAAAAACTTCTCCCCGCCATCCACACCTTCATGGCCGAGGAGGTTTTTCCCCATGACTTGCAATGGCTCAAATTGTCCTGGGCAGATCTTCAACCTACCCTGAATGCCCTGCGCGACAAAGTCAAAGCCAATGGCTGGTGGTTGCCCTGCTTCGCCCCCCATTACGGTGGCCTGGGACTGAGTCTGTTGGAGCACGCTTTTATTGCCGAAGCAGTAGGTGGCTCTCCCTTTGGCTATTACCTCTTCAACTGCCAGGCACCCGATATTGGCAACATGGAGCTGCTACACTTAGCGGGTACTGCTGCCCAGAAAGAACAGTTTTTGACGCCCCTTGCGGCTGGTGAAACCCGCAGCTGTTTTGCCATGACCGAGCCGGAATTTGCAGGAAGCAATCCCGTGCGCATGGGCACCACTGCCGTACGTGAAGGCGATGAATACCTGATCAATGGGCACAAGTGGTTCACCACAGCCTTTGACGGCTCAACCTTTACCATCGTGATGGCGGTAACTGATCCCGAGGCTGCGCCCCACCAAAGGGCTAGTATGATTCTGGTGCCAACCAATACCCCCGGCCTGCAATTCATCCGCAACATCTCCATCATGGGACACTCTGGTTCGGGCTGGATGAGCCACTCGGAGATTCGTTTTGAAAACGTAAGGGTGTCAGTCGAAAACCTGATCGGCACCGAAGGCAGTGGCTTCACGCTCGCCCAAGCACGCCTGGGCCCTGGCCGCATCCACCATTGCATGCGCTGGATGGGCATTTGTGAACGCGCTTTTGCGCAAATGTGCCGCTACGCTGCCACCCGCGAAATTGAAGACGGGGTGATGTTGGGTGAAAAACAAATGGTGCAACAGATGATCG
Source organism: Haliscomenobacter sp. (assembly GCF_033763495.1). Taxonomy (GTDB): domain Bacteria; phylum Bacteroidota; class Bacteroidia; order Chitinophagales; family Saprospiraceae; genus Haliscomenobacter. The sequence continues at coordinate 67,582 of NZ_JANRKL010000035.1, forward strand.
CGGAAAGCCGTGCGGAAATTGACGCGGCTAAATTGATGGTGCTCAGCACCGCCTTGCTGATGGAAAAGGCGGGCCAAAAGGCAGCGGCGGAACAAGTGTCTGCCATCAAGTTTTTTACAGCCAAGGTGCTGAGCGATGTGCTGGATCGGGCGATTCAGGTGCATGGCGGATTGGGGATTACTGACGATACCATTTTGGCCTTTTATTACCGGGAGGAACGGGCGGCAAGGATTTACGATGGGACGGATGAGACCCATAAGGCTTCGCTGGCGAGGAGGATTTTGAAGAAATACCGATGATATTATAGCACCTCGCCTTTGGCGAAGTACTACATCTTTTTAGCCACAAATGACACAAATTTTCACAAATTATGATAGCCAAAGCGACATTTTATTAGCACAAAGGATACAAACGAAGTTTGTGACCCAATTTGTGAAAATTTGTGTCATTTGTGGCTAAATCTTTAAAAAACACTCCGCCGGAGGTGGAGTACTATACTTAAACAAATGCCCTAAATCATGTCTTTGCCAAAATCTGCCAAATATGACATCCAAACTCTACACTTTTTCCCTTGCCCTGCTCGGTTTGGCCTGGTTTGCCTTGATGCCTAAAGCACTTAAACCAAAGGTCACACCAACTACTACGACCGAATTTCGCCTCGTCCAAGACGAAGCCCTCGGCACCATATCCGTTTTTACCGCCAAAGGCAAAACCCCTGTTTTGACCCAAAATGCCAAAGCCGATTTCCGCCCTTTTTTACACCCCATCATCGCTCCAGATGGCAATGGTGTTTTGACGGAATACAGCCCCGGCCACCACAAGCACCAAACCGGCATTTATTGGGGTTTCACCCGGGTCAATGGGCGGGATTATTTTCACCACCCCGAAGGAGATTATTGGCGGCGCGTTTCGGCTACGGTCATCAAAGCCAAGGGGCCGGAGGTAAAATGGGAAACCGAGTACGACCTTTTGGATGAAAAAGGCAATACCGTGCTGACCGAAACCCAAACCTGGACCATGCGGGAGCAAGACGGCAAATACCTCCTGGACTTGGAATGGGCGGGTGAAGCCCAAACCGACATCACGATTGGCAAGTACGATTACGGCGGCTTGTTTGTGCGCATGCCCTGGAAAGAAGGCATCAAAGGTGAAGTGATCAATGCCGCCCGCCAACGCAATGAAAAAGCCGAAGGCCAACGCGCTGGCTGGGTCGATGTAGGCATGCAAATCGAAGGGCGGAACGATTGGGCGCATATTGCCATTTTGGATCATCCCGAAAACAAAGGTTTCCCTCAACACTGGCGGGTAGATGGGCAATTGGGCATTGGCCCGGCCCGGGCACGTACCGCCGATTGGCAAATCCCCAAAGGCAAAGTGGAAGTCATCAAATACCAATTGGTTGTCTATACGGGTACGCTCAACGATGTGACAATGAACAGCATCTGGAGTGCATTCAGCGGCCAGGATATGATGTATTCATTATGGGGTATTGCACAAGCGGAAGGCCGCGACGCCAAGTTTTTAAGCCCTGATGAAGCCGTTAAGGCGATGACCCTCAAGGAAGGTTTTAAAGCAAACACCTGGGCTTCCGAACCCATGATCACCCAACCCATGGCCTTTTGTTGGGACGACCGTGGCCGACTCTGGGTGGCCGAAAACCGGGATTACGAATCGCGTGGTTATGGCTTTTCCAAAGCAGGCAATAGCCGCATTTTGATCCTGGAAGACACCGATCACGATGGGGTGGCCGATTCCAAAAAAGTATTTTTAGAAGGCATTGCCTTTCCAGCGGCCATCGCCGTAGGCTTCGATGGCCTGTTTTTGGGCGCACCACCCAACCTGCTTTTTGTACCCGACAAAAACCACGACGACCAGGCCGATATGGACAACATCGAAGTGCGCCTAACTGGCTGGGGCATCCGCGATCGGCACGAGACCTTGAACAGTTTGCATTGGGGACCGGATGGTTGGTTGTACGGTTGTCAGGGTTTTGCAACGCCCTCCAAAGTGCGTAAACCTGTGGGCAAAGGCCGCATTTACAAACACAACGATCCTTTTCCCGAAGACATCCTCAACGCAGAAGGTGTGGACATCAACGGCGGCGTGTGGCGCTACCATCCGACTAAGGATAAATTTGAAGTAGTGGCTCACGGCTTCAGCAATCCCTGGGGCATCGATTACGACGCCAAGGGGCAGTTGTTCATCAGTGCCTGCGTCATCCCGCACCTGTGGCACATCATCCCTGGGGGTGTTTACCATCGCCAGGGCGGACAACATTTTAACCCTTATTTGTACAGCGACATTCGCACCATTGCCGAGCACAGTCACCGTTCCGCGCATGGGGGCGCCAGGGTGTACCAATCCGACGCCTTTCCGGAGGAACATCGGGGGCGAATTTTTATGGCCAATATCCATGAACATGCGGTTTTGTCGGATATTTTGGAACCCAAAGGCTCAGGTTTTGTGGGCAAACACGGCGACGATCTACTGATGGCCAACAATGCCCAATGGGTGGGCTTCAGCATGGAAGTTGGCCCCGATGGCGGCTTGTACGTGCTGGATTGGCACGATGCCGATATTTGTGGCAAAGAGGTGCTGAATGGCGAAACCGGGCGGGTGTTCCGAATCATGCCGACTGCTTCATTGGCCCAAAACTGGGAAGGACGTTACGGGGATTTGAGCAAATTGTCGGATGTACAATTGGTGGAATTGCAAAAAAGCCCCAGCGATTGGCATTCCCGCCGGGCCAGATTGATTTTACAAGGAAGGGCAAGCAAAATGGCACTGGACAAAACGGCTGTCGCCAACCTGCAAAACATTTTTCAAAGCCATGCGAATGCAGACTACCGACTCCGCGCCCTGTGGAGTTTGCATACAACGGGCAACCTGAGTGCTGCGCTACTGCTCAACTCCCTCAGCGACGCTGATCCCCATATTCGCGCCTGGGCCATTCAGCTCTTGTGTGAAGACCAAGTGCCTTCCACTGCGGCCCTGGATAAATTTGTAGCCCTGGCCATAGCAGACCCTTCGCCCGTAGTGAGGCTCTACCTGGCTTCGGCCATGCAGCGCCTCGACAAGGAATCTGCCTGGAAAATTGCCGAACAATTGGTCAAACACGGTGAAGACCAGGCCGACCACAACTTGCCCAAAATGATCTGGTTTGGCCTCGAACCACTGGTGAAAGCCAATCCCAATCGGGCGTTGGCACTGGCGGCCCAATCTGAAATTCCCTTGATCTCCCGCTACGTAGCCCGGCGCATCGTGGATGCCAATGCACCCGAGCTGCTGGTCAGTGCCCTGGAAAAGAACCCCAAACAGAAATTGAATCTGCTGGAAGGCATGCGCGACGGTCTGGAAGGTAGAACCGACCTGAAAGCGCCCGGCAATTGGGCGGCACTGTACGCCAAATTGCGCCAGGCCAAAGGCCCTACCCAAGACCTGGCCACTCAAATTGCCCAACGCTTCGGGGATACCGAGGCCAGCCAAAAGGCCCTGGTTACCCTCAAAAACAAAAATGCGCCGCTGGCACAACGGCAGCAGGCCTTACAACTCATCGCTGCGCGCAAACGGCCTGAATTGTTGCCGGAAATCCCCACGCTGCTCAATGAAGCAGGCTTGCGGCTGGATGTGATTCAAGCCATTGCCGATTATGACCAGGAATCGCTGGCGAAATTGCTGATCAGCAAATACCCGGAGTTCAATGCTGCTGAAAAGCAACAAGCCATTCAAACCCTCTCGTCGCGGCCCCGCTACGGCTGGCAATTGACGCAAGCCTTAAAAAGTGAGACCATTCCCAAGCGGGATGTGCCGCCTTATGCTGCCCGACAACTGTTGCGGGTGGTGGGTTCTGGCTTCATTGAGGTATGGGGCCCGATTGAACAGGAACCTTCGCTGGAAAAGGCCTATTCGAAATACCAACGCATGATCACCGAAAAAGCCCTGCTTTCGGCCAATGCGGCCAAGGGGGAACTGGTTTTTCAAGCAGTTTGTGGATCCTGCCATAAAATGTACGGCAAAGGGGGCAACATCGGTCCGGATTTGACGGGCTCCAACCGTGCCAACCTGGATTACCTCTTGTTCAATGTCCTGAATCCCAGCGGGGAAATCCAGGAGGATTACAAACTGGTGGTGCTGACTACCCGTGATGGGCGGACGTATTCGGGCAATGTGGTTTCCGAGAATGAACGGCAATTGACTTTCCGTACCGTAGGGCTGGAGGCGGTGGTGCTGGATAAATCGGCGATTCAATCCCGGGAGGTGATGCCGACTTCGCTGATGCCAGTGGGTTTGTTTGATCCGCTTTCGGAGGCGGAGGTGCTGGATTTGGTGCAATTTTTGCGGACGACGGAGCCGGTGAAGGGGGGGAAGAAGTAAATTTTTATTCTGAACCAAAGCGACATGATAGCAGCGCGGAGTACGCGGATTGGGCGGATTTACGCGGATTTTGATCACGCCTTCGGCGCGATGGGATGGGATTAGCCACGAATTTTCACGAATTTAGGCACAAACTTCGTTTGCGCGAAAGCGCGTTGACAGGAACGAAGTGAATGACCAATTCGTGAAAATTCGTGCAAGTCGTGGCCGAAAAAACTTTGCCGCAGGCAAAGCAAAATCCGCGTAGATCCGCCCAATCCGCGTACTCCGCGCTGCTATTGTGCCGCTTTTGCTTGAATTCAAACAAGCACCCTGCCCTTGCCACACAACCCTGAATCATGCGTAAGGACCAGCGGCAGCGCAAGTTGACCTGCTTTATTCAGGAATGGGGACTAAATGACATTCATTATTCCTTTCCCAACGCCCCTTTCGCCCAATCAAAATTCTTCCTGAATTCCACATAGGCAGGATACGCCTCGGATAATTCCTTCCAGAGCGCGTAGCAGTGTTGAAAATATTCTTTTGCTTTTTGTAGGTCTCCCAGTTTGTCTCGGTACAAAACGCCAAGTTTGGAATAGGATACAGCCAAACCGTTTTTGAAGGACACATTTTGCGGATAGGCCGCGTACAGTTCTTTCGATAATTCAATGTCTTCTTCAAAAAAAGTCAAAGCCTGTTGCAAATTGCCCAGGTCGCTGTGGGTTTGCCCGAGTTTTTCATACGAAATGGCCAAACCGTTTTTGAAGGACACATTTTGCGGATAGGCCGCGTACAGTTCTTTCGATAATTCAATGTCTTCTTCAAAAAAAGTCAAAGCCTGTTGCAAATTGCCCAGGGAGCTGTGGGTTTCACCGAGTTTTCCATACGAAAGGGATAAGGCTTCTTTGTAATGAACCTCATTCGGTTCTTGTCTACTCAATTCGAGATAAGTGTTTTGCATTTTTTCATAAACAAGTAATGCTTTGAGTAACTCACCTGTGTCGGTATAATAGTGCCCAATATTTTGATTCAGAATCGCTATGGTATTATTGGTTTGAGCAAATGCAGTTGTAAGAGCTTCGGCATAGCGTACAAATATGCTTGAATGTTTATAATTATCGAGGTGCAAATTCTCCCTGTTCAGTTGTAGAATCAACCCATCAATTAAAGGCTGGCAGTTTTCCAATAGATCAACTTGTTTGCTTCGCACCACCTCCTGCACTACCGGGCTACATTTAAAAGCTTTTCCAGCAGCATTGTATTCTATCCAGCCTTTTTGTTCCAGCGCAAACAAGTAAGTATCAAGATCGGCATGGTCAGGCAAGAGTGTTTCCAGGCGCTCAAAGGGGATACTTTCGGCGGGCAGCACGGCAAAGACGGAAAGTAGGCTGCTTTCTTCAGTGGGCAAGGCACCGAGGTCGTACATGGCCGCGATGATGGATTCCGGCGTCTCTTCGCGCAGGCCCTGGTAGATCGTTTGTACGCTGGTACTTTTGCTCAAGCCCAACAAACTCTGCTCCAGATCGCGCTTTAAATCCGCCAGGAGATAGTGTTTTTTTAGCTCATTGTTAAAGTGGTTGAGGTTTTTGGCCAGCAACTCCAATACGAGGGTATTGCCTTGTACTGCCGCGTAGATGTCGAAAAAAAGTGCTTCTTCAGCGGGCTCAAAGGCCGTGTAATGGGATTTGAAGGCTTGGAGAGCCTGTTCTTGGGGGAGCGGATTTATTTTGTAAAAAGCAGCTTGGCGGTATTTACTGATGCGGGTGGTTAGCAAGACATGAAAATTGCTGCAACGCTGCAATTGGGGCAAATAGGCACTCAAGTCATTGAGCTCATTGGCGTTGTCGATGATCAGCAAACAAGGCTTTTTGAGGTTGGCCATGGCCTGGAGCAGCACTTCGAGGCGTTGCTTGCTGTCCCATTTTTCATCAAACTTTACGCCCAAAGGCATGGCCAGCAACAAGAGTGCATCGGCAATGCTGTTTTCTTTAAACACCCAGGCGACGTGGGCGTACGCTTCCTGATAGGTATGGTAGTATTTGGAAGCAATTGAGGTTTTGCCTACGCCACCTTCACCGTTGACAAGCAGGAGCAGGTTGCCATTGGGGGCAAACAGTAAATCGTGGATGTGGAGGAGGTCTTCGGTTCTGCCGAGAAAGATTTCGGGCAGAAAGGGTGGGGGAGTGAGGAGGCGGGGAATTTCTACTCCGCTGTAATTGTGGACGTGGGTGGTGGTGTCACCAATTTTGATGTCGCCGCCCGCTGAAAAAGAGCCGGAGGCTACATTTTTGCTGTTCACGACCGAGATTGCATTTTCTACTTCCCCGGCCAGTTCCGGTTTTACCCCTTCTTTTTCAATTTCACTCACCAATTCCAGTAAAGCTGCACTGATTTGATTCCTGGTCACGGTTGCGTCTTCGAAATGGACAGTTCCGAGGCGGATTTGCTTGCGAATGTGGGCGAAACGGCCGGTTTGTTGGATGACCTCGTCGAGTTTCGGGCTGTTTTCGAGTAGGTCACGCAGTTGCTGGAGGGCGGCGGAGAGTTCGTCCTTTTGGATGTGGGTGCGGATATGGTCGAGGTAGGTCTGCAAGGCCATGGCTTTGGGTTTTGGTCTTGTGGTGAAGATAGGGGATAGGAGGGGAAAATGGAAATGTGGGGGGAGCATTGAATGCGAGATTGTGCTTTTGTTTCAGAACCCCCGACCCCTACAGGGGAGTACAGCCTACGTAAGTTTGTGGTTTATTTTTTTTAACTGAAGATCAAAATTTTAAACATACGAAAAATGTACTCCCTTTTAGGGGTCGGGGGTTGGCAGACATCGGCACAATGTCGCGCTGAATGCACCTCTTTTCTTAAATGGGTTTTTAAGGGCTAAAGCCCATTTTTAAAAGTCCTACAGACCACGCGCTAAAGCACGTGGCAATTCATGTCCTCCGCTTCTAAAATTCAGAAATGTCCGGTAGTATGGTTGTGGCTTATCTTACAAATATGGTGCATATTTAACCTTATCGAAAGTCTGAAACTTTCGATAAGGGTGCTTAAATGCTGCGTGTGCCTCAACTCCATTCCTTCCCCAATACCCCCATTCCAAACAAAGCAAAATCATATTTCACCGGATCCGTAGGGTCAAAACTCCGCAAGACCTCACTCAACTCCAGCACCGCCTGCCAATCCGTTTGTTTCCGCTCCAAAAGCCCCATGTTCCGTGCTACCCGATCCACATGTACATCCAGGGGAATCAGTAACTGGCTCGGAGAAATCCGGTCCCAAATCCCAAAATCTACCCCCTTTTTGTCCTTGCGGACCATCCAGCGCAGAAACATGTTCAAACGCTTGCAGGTAGAGCCGCGCAGGGGACTGGGGATGTGTTTGCGGGTACGCTCGGGCGCGTCGGGCAGGGAGAAAAACAGTTGTTGAAAGCCGGCCAGTGCGGATTCGGTATGCAGTGAAGTAGGGGAGAGGTGGCGGGCAAAAGCGTCCTCCAGTGAATCGTGCTGTCGGTAGTAGTGCTGAAAAAATTCCAGGAAATAGAGCGTATCGGTAGCCTGGAAGGTGCGGTGTTTGAAGTCCAGAAAAACCTTCCGATCTTCTTCCTGGTGGTGGAGCACAAAATCATAGGGTGCGCCATCCATCAGTTCCACCAGTTTATTGGCATTGTTGATGATGGTTTTGCGCTGGCCCCAGGCCAACATGGCCGTCCAAAAGCCCATGATTTCGCGGTCTTGTTTGAGGCTGAATTGATGGGGAATGGAAATGGGATCGGATTCAATAAAATCGGGGTGATTGTATTGTTCGACGGCAGCTTCCAGGAGTTGGTATAGGTTTTCGTGTAGGTTCATGCTTTTATTATGCGCCAAATCAATTCCGACTCGTACCCCTTCCGCATGGCGTACTGAGCCGTTTTTTGTTGAGCAGTAAAATGATCCTCTCCGCGCAGTTCTTCCAATTTTTTGGTGATGACTTTTTCAAGGGTGGCCAGATAGTCCTCCTCCTCAATTTCTTCCAAACCTTTGCGAATACAATAGTCAGAGACACGGCGCATCTGGAGTTCCTGCTTTATGCGATTGCGCCCCCAGGATTTGGTGCGGAATTTGCCTCGGGCATAAGATCTGGCGAAGCGTTCCTCGTTCAGGTAGTTGTCGGCAATCAGCTCGGCAATGATTTCTTCCAGGGTATCCCCATACACGGAAATTTCCAGGAGTTTTTGGCGTACTTCACTGTGGCAGCGTTCCTGAAAAGCGCAATACCTTTGCATTTTTTGGAGCGCTACGTCTTTGCCAGGAAAAGGTTTTTGCAAAATTAAAGGTTTTTTAAAGTGTAAATTTTCAGGCACGGAATATCTGCCTTATTTTAGCCAAAGCTAAAGATTAAGCTTTAACATCAAAATTTAAAAATGGAACCTACACAAGTTACGGAAAAGGCGAGCAAATTTATGGAATTCACCATGAATTTTGCCCCCAAATTAGCCGGTGCCCTCCTCGTTTTGCTAATCGGACTCTGGATTTGCAACTGGATTGTCGCGATCATGAGCCGCCGGATGGAAAAGACCAAGGTTGACCAAAGTTTACGTCCCTTTTTGCTCAGCCTGGTGAGCGTTTTACTCAAGGTGATGGTGGTGTTTAGTGCCGCCGGGATTGTGGGCATTCAAACCACGTCTTTCGTTGCCGTTTTGGGCGCCGCGGGATTGGCGGTAGGTTTGGCTTTGCAGGGGAGTTTGAGCAATTTTGCTTCCGGAGTGTTGATTTTGCTGTTTCGGCCATACCGGGTGGGGGATTTGATCACCGCCCAAGGCTTCAACGGAGTAGTTAAAGAAATTCAAATTTTCACCACAATATTGATGACTCCCGACAATCGGACCATCATCATTCCCAATTCAGCCATCACCAGCGGAGCAATTGAAAACCTGAGTTCTGCAGGCACCCGGGTTTTGGAAACCTTGGTTCCCATTGATCCCCATGAAGACATGGCTAAAGTGCGGCAGATTTTTGAAGAAGTGGCTAAACAATCGCCAGGTTATTTGGCGGAATTGCCCATCACCGCTCCGGTGGTAGCATTGTCACCCACAGCAACTACTCTGGCTTTTCGTTATAGTGTAGTACCTGATGTTTACCTGGAGGCCGAAGCCTATGCCAAAGAGGCGGTACGGAAGCGCTTCCTTGCTGAGGGTATTTCCGGTGAGCACGAGCCTGTGATGGAGGTGAAGTTGGTTCAGCAATAATATCTTTTCTAAAGTGCCTCTTTGGTGCCTTAGGTTTCTTAGGTGGTGAAATATTGACCTGCTACGCAGGTTTTAACTTTTTCACCACCTAAGAAACCTAAGGCACCAAAGACAACACACCTTAGGATAGCAACTTTCGTTTTTGCGCTACAAACTCCTCTTCAGTTATCAATCCCTTTTCTCGCAAATCGCCAAGATGGAGTACTTCGTCCAATACATCTTTCGGTGCTGCCGTGCTTTGAGTCTCCAGCAAATTGGGTTGTGGTTCAGGCAATTGTTTGATGATGCGGTAACCATTGGCTACAAAAGCCTCAAATTCAGGTTGTTTGCGTAGGTAGGCCAAAGCCTTATGCGATTGTATTTTGGAGATATCGCTGAACCCGTTTTCAATGGCTTTTTCCAAGTTTTGCAGCGCTTTTTCCGTGTTTTCAATCATGGAATAACAACAAGCCAGATTAAAATGTACACTAGGAGAGGTGATGTTGTCTTCCAGGGCTTTCAAAAAAGAGTCAATTGCTCCCTCAAAATCCATCCTGCGGAATTGCTCAATTCCACTGCGCTTGAAAAAATCCTCCTTTTTCATTTCCTTCCTTCCAGACCTGGCACCGGGGGGCACCTTACTGCTACGGAGCGGTTTTTCAATCAAAGCTGAAGGATCGGCCTCACTTTCTGTTTCATCGTAATAGGTTTCCCGCTGGGTTTGTTGCAGGCGCTTTTTGTTGTATTTTTCATCAAAATCCTCCTTGGGCATTACGAAGAAAAGGAGAGCGTCAACAAAACCCAAAACCATGGGGATGAGGAAAGCAGGCCCTTCGCCGTCAGCAGTGATCATGATGGTGATAAAGGAGAGCGCCATATACATCACACCTTGCCACCAGCGTTGCAAATAAAAGCGGTGGACGCCAAACATGCCTGCAAACAAGGCCAAAAATGCAGCTACAATTTTATTTTTCATACCAAACGGGTGAAGGCTAAGACCAAAGTAGCCAGTCTAAACTAGAATAATTCAATGCTTGTAAAGTTAAGTTTTTTTCGATTGAACATAAAAAAAGATTAGTCCAACTGGCGATTTGTATGGATGTTTGGATGAAAAATGAATTTAGTTACGGCAGCAAACCCTGTAATTTTAGCCAATCTCCGAACCGCTCGTACCAGGTATCGGTAGGAATGCCTTGTTTGCGCATTCCAAATCCGTGCCCTCCTTTTTCGTAGATGTGCAACTCAGCAGGTTGTTTGGCGTCGAACCATTTTTTGAAAATGTTGATGGAATGGGGCATAAAACCCAATTGGTCGTCAGCCGCAACGGCTACAAAAATTGGTGTTTTGGCTTTGGGAACTTCCGAACCCAGAATCGCATTTTCGTAGGCGTAAATGGGGGCAACGAAGTTGGGGCGAGTTTCATCTGTAGCTGTATATACTACCGACATGGTCAAGGTGCCTCCTGCTGAAAAGCCCATGAACCCAATGCGTTCGGGGTTGATGTTCATTTCTTTGGCATGCTCCCGAACATACTTGACAGCAGCTTGCCCATCAGCAGTAGCCAAAGGGATAATTGGGGCATTTTCTTCATCCAATTTTTTAAAATCGCCCATTTTTCCCATCAATTCCCGGACCGGATCATCCGTGAAACTGCGGGCTACCCGGTATTTTAGTACAAAAGCAGCAATCCCCTTGCTGTTGAGCCACTTGGCTACATCAACACCTTCACTATTGATGCTCAAAGTATGAAAAGCTCCACCAGGTGCAACGATAATGGCAGTGCCATTGGCATTTTGTGGAGAGGGGAGATAGGCGGTGATGGAGGGTTGCACCACGTTGTACACGACCTCGGAGTTGAACATGTTTTTACTGCTCGTTTGTTCGCTCCAGGTCCAGTTTTCAGAGCCCTTTGGTTTGCCTTGGTAGAGTTGAATGACTTTTTGGGCGTTCAAACTAATATTGGCTAGTGTGCATAAGGAGAGGAGGATAAGTGCTTTTTTCATGCTTTTGTCTGATTTAGGTAAAACGATGTTACGCTACTTGAGCTCCTCGAAAGCCTAAAACTTTCGAGGAGAGGTTTTGGATTTACATGTAAGTCATTGACTTTTATTGCATTGCAATCACATACTTAAACCAGCGAGCATTACTGCACTACAAACTTGTAAGTCCCAGAACCCAAAGGAATAACCACTTTATCATTGCTTACCCCCACGTCTTTCCACCCAACAAGGCTCCGACCCGACTCCTTAACTTGATTGATTTGCTTTGCTGGGAGATACAAGGTCGCCGAAGTATTAGCCGGAACAGTGCAGTTATAAACCAAGGTTCCATTTTCTATCTTCCATTCACTTTTGATGCGTCCATACATGGAATCAAAATAACCGCTGGCCGAAGTTATTTCACCGTTAGGATCAAGTGTAGGCTGCAGGATGAAAGATTTAAATGCAGGCACATTGAGGTCACGCTGAATGCCCAGCGAATAATGGTACATCCAGGCGGCTACCGCTCCGAAGGAATAGTGGTTGAATGAGTTCATGCTATTGTTGCCACCAAACCCGTTCTCCACAGTGTAGCTGTTCAAGCGCTCCCAAATGGTAGAAGAGCCGTTGACCACAGAATAGAGCCAGGAGGGGTATTCTTTATTGGTCAAAAGTTTGTAGGCCAAATCATGGGCTCCATATTGAGAAAGCGCCTCGCTGATGGCTGCGGTGCCGATAAAACCTGTCATTAAGGAGTACGCTGGTCGGGTTACCCCACTATCGTCCACATTTTTCCGCACAATACTTGCTTTAAAATGTTCGATAATTTTGGGTCTAATGTCAATACTGAAAGTATTTAAGGCAAGCGGAATAGCATAAGAAGCCTGGGTATCCATGAGGTTGCCTTTTTCAGACTGGGTGCGGGTATCGCTTTCATTGGGTGCACCCATAAATCCAGTCTTTATGCCCGATTTTACGGTTTTACCCTCTTCGTTCAGATAAGTTTTATTGAATTTTTCTTTGATTTTAAGGCTACGCTCGTTCAATGCTACATAATCGACGTTGTTCCCTAATTCTCGCGCCATTTTAGCGAGAATGTAAAGATCGTAGGCATAATAAGCCATCCAAAAGAGGGTATTGTCATTCTTGTTGCCTTCCGGGCTCAACCAGTCTCCCAAGGGGCCTTCGTTGAGGATGCCCGTTTGGGGCTCAATTTTTGTTTCCAAAAAATCCACGTATCGCTTCATCGCAGGGTAGTGCTCCTGTAAAAGTTGAATGTCGCCATACTGTCGGTAGGTTTCCCAGGCTACGGTGATGCCTGCACTGCCCCAAAGGGTACCACCAAAGCCACCGCCTACGGGTGCTACATCGGTAAAACGGCCATTTTCTGCTTGAATGTCCCGCATGGCCAACATGTGCCTGCGCAAAAACATGGGCGCATCGGCCAGATAGGTAGCTGCTTTTGAAAAAACAGAAATATCGCCGCTCCAGCCCATCCGCTCATTGCGCTGCGGGCAATCGGTGGGGATGGATAAGAAATTGCTGCGCAGCGACCAGGTGATGTTTTCCCAAAGTTTATTGACCAGTCGGTTGTTGGTTTCGTAAAGAGAGGACAATTTATGCACCGAACTCAGCACCAGGCCCTTTACATTTTCTACCGGGATGGCTGCATCGATTCCGGTAATTTCCAGGTATTGGTAACCGTGAAAGGTGAAACGCGGTTGAATCACTTCATCGCCTCCCTTGAGGATGTAGCGGTCCTGGGTCAAAGCGGCACGGATGTTTTCCAACATGATCATGCCTTCATTGCCTTTATAATCGGGCAATGTGGGATAGGCAATCTCGGCAAAACGCAGGTTGATCACCTGGCCTTTGCGGCCATTTTTGATCAAAATTTTGGGGATACCCACCATGTTTTGGCCCATGTCGTAGACATACACTTTGGGCCTAACTTCTTTTACCGAACGGGCAGTTAAGGTTCTGACGATTTTCACATTTTCGTCCATATTGCCGATCAGCTGGAAATCCTTGTAGTCAAAGGTGCTTGTTCTGCCCCGTTCAGTGAAGGTGCCGAGGTAGGCATTGCCATCCAGTGGGACTACACTGGCTGTTTTCCAGGCCACGTCATTAAAACCTGGGCTAGTCCAACCTTGAATTGCTGCCTCTTTTCCCGCATCGTACACTTCACCCTGGAAATAGGAGCCGTAACGGATGGGGCCATCGGTAAACAGTTTCCAGTCTTTGGAATTGGAGGTGATGATTTGTTCGCTGCCATCAACATAGGTGATCACCATTTTGGCCAGCAGGGATTGGCGGTCGCCGAAGAAGTTCCAACTTTCGCCGCTGTAGGTGATGTTGCCACTCCACCAGCCTTCGCTCAGCCATGCACCCAGCGCGTTCGCTTTACCTGCGATCAGGTTTGGGGTCACATCATAGGTTTGGTACTGGTGGTGTTTGTTGTATTGGGTCAATCCTGGATTGAAGTACTCCTCACTGACTCTTTTTCCATTGAGGTAAACTTCGTAAATGCCCCGGGCGGTGACGTACAAACGGGCTTTTTTGATGTTGCTTTTGGTTTGAAAAGCCGTTCTCAACATCGGGGTAGCGTTACGGGAAGCATCGGCAGTGATCAATTGTTGCCCTGAAAATCGATAGGCTCCGTTCTCTTTTGGGACATTTTTTAGCAGTTGATTGTTGCTGTCTTCAAAAACCACATTGCTGGGGAAGCGGAAGTTTTTTACGCTTAAATCCGAGAAATAGGCAGTTTGACCGGCTTCCGTTTTAAAACCCATATCGGCCAGCATGGGGAAGCTGATGAAGTTGTTGCCAGAACCAACTGGATTCAAATTCAGGCCACGAGAAGCAAAGGCTGATGTTGGAGCTGGCCCGGGCAGCGCCAATTTGTGGGCATTGTCGATTCCATCGACAAAAAACTCAAACAAACCAAAGTTGCACTCTGCATAAATCTGGTGTTTGTTGTACTTGTTTTGCTGGTTGATGATGTTTTGTGGGATGTCGAGGGATTGAAAAGGCACATCGGCCTTGTCGTTATTGGTATAACCTACCCGAAAAATATTGAGTTTGGCTTTCGATTCGGGGCTGTCATTGAGGCTGGAGATGTCCAGTTCAAGGGCGACATAGCTCTCGTTTTTGCCCTTTTCGACCCCCATCAAATTGAGGTAGCGGTTGGCCAGGCGGGTATCATTGGCGCCAAAGACGAAGGCTCCTTTGTTTGAGCCCGTATTTTTATCCAATTGAATGGCAAAACTGAATTTAAAAACGGATAAGTAGTGGGGGTAAAAGACGTCATCTGCTGCACCTCCGCCAATCCATTGGGCACCCGACCAGGCATTTTCGGAGGGGTCCATCAGACCCGTTTCAAACCAGGAAGAGGACTTGCTCTGTTTCCCCAGGTTGTCCCAAACGGTAAGCTCCCAGGTGTAGCGAGTACTGGGTTGTAAGGCTTCTCCAGCGTATTGGATCGCATGGGCTTGATCTGAATTGACTTTGCCGGAATCCCAAATCTTCAGACCTTTTTCATTTTTGACCGCAATTTGGTAAGCGTTTTGGGACACCCCACGGCTGGTGCCAGGGGCTGTCATTTGCCAGGAAAACTGAGGCGTGGTGATGTCTGTTCCCAGTGGGGTGGTGCGGTAGTTGGTTTTGAGGTTGGTCAAAGTGACCTGGGCGGTTGCCCCTATGCTTACTAAGATGAAGAGGGCAAGGAGTGCGTGTTTCATGCTTGCGGTAGGTTGTGGTTGAATAAGGTGTCCTGATATTGGTGGTAAGATAGGGGATAAATTTGATTTGGGAAAAAAAGCTGAACCTTACTCCAACTCCAATTCCAACTTCGCCACAAACTCATCTCCAGTACTAATCGTATTAAAATAGAACTTACCCGCATACAACAAATCCAGCCTTTTTTGCAAATTGACCAAACCAATTCCACTGGCGATAGATGGCTCGCTTGGCAGGGTAGTAGCCGTACCAATGGTATTCTGCAAAGATACCAGCAACTTTCCGTTTTGGACTTTAATTTTTCCATGCACAGCATAGTGCCCGCTGCGGTTGCGGCCCACGTGTTTAAAGCTGTTTTCCAGCAATGGCAGTAGCAACAAGGGGGCAATGGTCAAATTGGCGTCAGGCATGTCCAATTGTAGAGAGATGTCCATTTCTTCGCCAAAGCGCCATTGTTGGAGTTGGAAATAGTTGTTTAGGTGTTGGAGTTCTTTTTGCAAACTCACGGCTGGGCCAATCCCTTCATAGAGCACATAGCGCAAATTTTCGGACAGTTTGAGGATGGCTTCCGAAGTTTTGGGGTTTTCCTCCAGGGCCAGGCTATAGAGGCTATTGAGGTTGTTAAATAGAAAATGAGGGTCAAGCTGTGCCTTGAGCGCATCGAGTTCGGCCTGCGTTTTTTGCTTTTCGAGCTGCTGGATTTTTTGCTTTTGTTCTTGCTCCCGAAACCAACCACTGGACAAATTCAGCAAGGTGCTGAGAAGCCAAAAAACGCTGAGAAAGAGCAAAATCTGGAGGGGCTGATAATAGGAAATGAAGTAATAACCTGGAAAAATAAAGTCAACCAGGTACTCCATGATCAAAAAATACCCGGCGACTCCACTACACAATACCAAAAGGGTAAACAGGAGGAATCTCCAATATTGACCATTGGGGAGTAGGCGGTCAATCAAAAAAATGTTCCAATACACTACCCAGGTTGCTGGGCACAAAAACAGAAAGGTGTAGTAAAAATCGGTGCGGCTTGGAATGTTGTTGTATGCGGTGAGGCGGTAAATGACAAATCCGGCCACTGCCCAAAACAAGAGGTGTTGGAAGAACTGATTTTGGGCAATGGCCAGGATTGTTTTTTTCATTTTTTAACATATTTGCTCAGCACTTTGGGCTCGTCGTCTTTAAATAGTTGGGGATCACCACCGTATTTTTTTAAAAAAGCTTGCAACTCATTGCTTGAGGCTGTCAAAACGGTAAAAGAATCTTCTACTTTCTCGTGTTTGATACGGATTTTACGTTGTTTGAACAACTCTTCCATGTACTCATCGTTGAAAGGATAAACATAGATTTTTTCTCCCTTGAAAACAAGCTTGTAAAAATTGTGTCCAGGAATGTTGTGGGAAAGGTGCGCAACGTTATCCTTATTGTTGAACAGATTTATTCCTTTCTTTTTATTATTGTCCTCCTCTTTTTTTACTCTGGCCTCCTCCTCGTCGCTGACAGCTTCTTTGCTCAATTGCACATCCAGGAAATAATGCGCTCCAATTTTGACCATGCCCGTTGCATAAATTGCATGATAATTCCCCGATCGGCAACGCAACTCGTACATTTTTGAATCGTCTACTTTACTGAATTTCCAGTACATGCCCTCTTTGTCCTTCCAAGTGGCGAGCAATTCCTTCTTCTGAACCAGCGTCTCATTGGTGTACAAAGGATACAATGAGGTGATACAGGATTGCATCAGTAATAAAAGCAAGGCTACAAACAAAATCTTTTTCATGGTGTTCTTGGTTTTTATCCGCGCAGGCGGCTGATTTCTGATACAAGGTTACTGGGAAAAAAATTCTCGAATTGGAATAGTCGGTCAAAGGCGTGGGAAAGTAGGTGAATGGAAAGTTGCGCTTCGACTACGCTCAGCAACCGGCGCTTCGACTACGCATAGTGACCAACCGCTGGGCGTAGCCGTAGCGTAGATTATTAAACTTTTTTTAGCTTTGCTGCTCAAAAAACTAATCTTGCGCTACCCATCAATTCAATGGTTTAACCCAAAATATTTCACCTCTACGGTGCTGTTACAAACTGCAGCCTGCGGCCTGTTGTTGGGACGAGCCTGGCAACACCTTTTTTGGGACGCTCCTTACCGTGAATTTTTGTGGGATGAATATTGGATGAAAGACTTTGTCTCGCTGATTTTGGGGTTGAGTTGGTCTGAATACGTAGGCAATCCGCTCTATGATGAACGAATCCAGCTTTTTTCAAAAGGATTGGGATATTTTTATTTGTTGGCTGCAGGGGCGGCAGTAGGCATCAAATGGTTTCCCCGCCTAGCTCGAACTATCTTAAGTGCTGCAAGTGGGACATTATTGATATTGGCATTGATTGTCTGGAAAGAGCAAGGTTGGCAAATCGGGCAATTGCTGGAGCAAAGTTTGCAGTGGGCTACGCCTTTATTGTTGGTGGCAAACAATAAGAGCACAATTCCGAAGCAATGGGTTCTTTTGGGGGCAAGAGTAATCATTTCATGCACTTTTATCGGACATGGTATGTATGCCCTGGGTTATTACCCGATACCTGGCAATTTTTTGGAAATGACCATGCGTTCCTTGAGTATTGGAGAATACCCAGCCCGGCAATTTTTGTTGCTGATTGGTGTATTGGATGTATTGGCAGCGTTGGGAGTGCTTAGACCTAAAAGATTGAAAACCGCTATTTTTGCTTACCTGATTGCCTGGGGTTTGTTGACTTCCTTGGCGCGTGTATGGGGTTATTTCAGCTTAGAATTTATTGAAAACTGGCTGCAAATGTGGTTGTATGAGCTGTTTATTCGCTTCCCTCATTTTATGGTTCCCTGGTTTTTATGGCTGGAAGAGAAAAAATAAAATGAGAAAAATGTTAAACTTGTAGACTGATATTATTTTTTTTTTTTACTTTTGGAGCACTTCAAAGCGTAAAAACTGAAATGACTTTTAAGCAGCGTTATAGTTTTTTTTTTCGGTATTACTCCATTCCTTGAAAATTCACAAAACTTAATCACTTATCATTATTTGGAATTGCTTGTGCTTTTTCCTCCCGATCTATTATTGTAATAAATACCTCAATAATATGAAACTGTACGGTACTACTGGTTTACCCATGAATTTTATTGGGTTTTTGGTTGTTTTTTTGTTATCAGGGCTAAGTGCTCCAATGCTTGCACAACCCTGGTCGAAAGGAATGCTTATTTCTACCCCCCAAAGGTATGGGGTATTGCGCAACAATGCCGAGCAATACTTTAAAACCAAAGGAACTTCAAAGGGGTCGGGTTATAAACCCTACAAGCGTTGGGACAATTACTGGGGCTCAAGAACAAATGCCGAAGGAGCATTCCCTCCAGCGAATGTTCGTCAGGATGAGTGGAACAGGTACATCGCTCAGGCTGCCATAGCACCTGGAATTGGGGGGTCAAGCTGGACTAGTTTAGGCCCAAATTCTTCAACTGGCGGGTACGCAGGGATCGGAAGAATCAACCGGGTTGCGTTTCACCCCACTGATGTTAATACCTTTTTTGCCTGTACCGCAGGAGGAGGTTTGTGGAAAACCAGCAATGGTGGAAGTTCCTGGGCCAATCTCACGAATAGCTTGAGCCGTTTGGGAACCAGTGACTTAGTAGTGGATGCCAGTAATCCCAATATTCTTTATTTGGCCACTGGGGATTGTGATGCTGGCGATACCCCCTCTATTGGTGTACTTAAATCTACCGATGGGGGCGCGAGCTGGAATCCTACTGGTCTAACTTTCAACGATGGTCAATACGTTTACATTTATCGCCTTATTCGCCATTCGAGTAATGCAAACATTCTACTTGCGGCAACCAGCCAGGGAATCTATAGAACGACCAATGCAGGCCAAAGTTGGAACTTAACTTTGAGTAGTAGTTGGATTTTTGATTTGGAGCAAAAACCAGGCGCACCTACCACTTATTTTGCTGGTGGCTATGACACCCAAGCTAGGATATACATTTCTACAGACGAAGGTTCTACCTGGACCGTGCGGTCGACCATTACCAATGCCTGGCGTACTGCCATCGCTGTAACCCCCGCAAACCCTAATTTTGTAGGTGTTTTGGCAGAAAAGTACTCCGATGATTCTTTTTTAGGCTTTTATTCATCGAGTGATGGTGGATTGAACTATACTTTGCGTTCCAGTACTCCAAACATCTTAGGTTGGGAAAGCAACGGAAGTGGTGGTTCAGGTCAAGGATGGTACGACTTGTCATTAGCTATTGATCCTACCAATGCCAACACCATCTATGTTGGGGGAATCAATACCTGGAAATCCACCAATGGAGGTACTAACTGGACAATCAACACTATGTGGTATCCCGAAAGCCAGTCTGTGCCAACCGTACATGCGGATAAACACGATTTGGCTTTTCAAAACAACAGCAGTTTGTTTCAGTGCAACGACGGCGGAATTTATAAAACCACCAACGGTGGGTCAAGCTGGACTGATCTTTCAAATGGGATGACCATCAGTCAAATGTACCGCATTGGAGTTTCCCAAGCTGATGCCAAAATTATTGCTGGATTGCAGGACAATGGCACCAAATTGCGCAGTACAACTGGAACTTGGACGGACGTGATTGGAGGTGATGGAATGGATTGTGCTATTAACCCCAGCAATGCAAACGTTTTGTACGGAGAATACCAATCGGGTGGCCTTCAGCGCTCTACTAACGGTGGAACCAGCTGGACTGAAATTATTCCTGAGAATGGCAGTGCAATTGGAGCCTGGATCTCACCAATAGTAATTGATCCAAATAACAATCAAACCCTTTACTTTGGCACCAATCGGGCGGTTTATAAATCTACCAACCAAGGTACAGCTTGGACCAAGATCACCAATACCTTGACCCTGGCCAATGACGTTAATCACATTGCAGTGGCCGCCTCGAATTCCAACTACATCTATTTTGTCACCGGTACAAACAATGTGAAAGAAATTTACCGAACGACAAATGGTGGAACGAGTTGGACCAAAATGACAACTCCAATTAGTGACCGCGTTTCCTGGTTGAGTGTCAACCCTACGGATCCGAACCTTATTTACATCACTTTTGCTAATTATTCTTCTGGTAATAAGGTTTTTCGTTCCAGCGATGGGGGCAGCACCTGGACCAATATAAGTGGGACCTTACCCAATTTGCCCGCCAACTGTATCGTCTATCAAACTGGCAGCAATGGTGCACTTTACCTTGGAATGGATGCCGGGATTTTTTACCGGGACAATTCGATGAGCGATTGGTCTTTGTTTAATTCAGACCTTCCCAATGTGGAAATTTTTGAATTGGAGATCAAATACAATACCAACAAAATCCTGGCTGCAACTTATGGCCGTGGGTTATGGGAATCTCCATTGTATTCTGTTCAGGGTCCATTGTTGACCGTGTCGCCAGCAACACAAAGTGTCGCCTCCACAGCTGGGAACTTTGCTGCGACAGTAACTTCAAGTGCGGCTTGGAGTGTTAGCTCAAATGCTAGTTGGCTAACAGCTAGCTCAAATGCAGGTTCAGGCAATGCGAGTGTTACCGTAAGCCATACAGCCAATACAGGAGCACAACGAACTGGAATCCTTACGTTTACGAGTTCCGGGCTTTCTCAGACAATCACGGTAACTCAGGCAACAGCACCTAGCCTTAGCGTAACACCTACGAGCCAATCTGTTTCTACTCAGGCTGGAAGTGCCAATATTAGCGTTACCTCCAATGTGGCTTGGAGTGTAAGTTCTAATGCAGCTTGGCTTACCATTAGCCCAAATTCTGGAAGCAATAATGGGACGGTTGTAGCGAATTTTTCTGCTAACACAGGCGCGGCCCGCACTGGAACTTTGACGTTTACCGGCGGGGGCATTACGCGTACCGCTACAATCGCCCAGGCAGCATCTGCCTCGTTGAGTGTAACACCAACAACCCAATCAGTTGCCAAGACATCAGGCAGTTTCAGTATTACAGTTAGTTCCAATGTTTCTTGGACAGTAAGTTCTAATGCAGCATGGTTGAAAACCAGCGCCAGCTCTGGAAACAATAACCGAACGATTACTGCAAATTATGCTAGCAATAGTGGTGCCGCAAGAACTGGTACCCTTACGTTTTCGGGTGCTGGAATTACCCAAACCGTTACGGTAAATCAGGCTGATGGGCGAAATTTTTGGGTAAGCCCCGAAACTTATGCTGCACCGGCTACTGCAGGTAGTTTTTCCTTCAATATTAATTTGTCTTCCGTTTCAACTTGGGGAATTAGCAATAATTCAAACTGGCTTTCTTTAAATCGGAGTTCAGGTACTGGCAATGCCAGCATCACTGTTACCCATTCGGCTAATACGAGTTCAAGTCGTACAGGTGTCATCACCATTATTTCTGGCATAGAGTCAAGAACTGTTACCATTACCCAAGCTGGCAACACAGCTCCTGTATTGAGCATTAGTCCAAGCACAAGATCAGTTGCCAATGCAGCAGGTAGCTTCGTGGCCTCGGTAACGGCTAATGTTCCCTGGACTGCAAGCTCCAACGCGAGTTGGTTGAGTATTGCCCCAAGTTCTGGAACAGGTAATGCATCTGTCAACTTAACCCACACTGCCAATAGTGGAGCGGAGCGGGTTGGTGTGGTTACCTTGAGTGGAGGAGGTGCTACGACGAGCATCACGGTAACCCAGGCTGCTGTGGCAAGTTTAACTGTAAACCCAACGAGCCAATCCGTACCTGCGAATGCCGGCAGTTTTAGCATCACGGTAACTGCTAATATTGGTTGGACGGTGAGCTCTAACGCGAATTGGCTTACCGCCAACCCAGGATCAGGAAGCAACAATGGTACAGCAACTGCTAATTATTCGGCCAACACGGGGGTAGCCAGAACTGGAACCTTGACATTCAGCGGAGCTGGAATTACGAGAACGGTAACAGTGTCCCAAGCTGCACCTACGGCCAACTTCCTAACCGTAAGTCCAGGAAGCAAAACCTTGGCAGCAGGGGCTGATACTTTCCAGGTTATCGTCAGTTCTAACGTAGCGTGGAGCTTGGTTTCCTCTGGAACATGGATGATGCCTGCTGGAACCAATGGCAATGGCAATACAACTAGCGTCATTTATTACCAACAGAACCCGAATACGGTTTCACGAGTTGACACCCTGACTTATAGCGGGTCCGGGATTGTTCAAAAGGTAGTGGTAAGGCAAAATGCAGGTACCGGCAGCAGTTTGGACGTTTCTCCTAGCACCATCAATACAACTGTAGCAGCATCGAGCGTGTTGGTCAATATTACATCCAATGGCTGTTGGACGGTTTCGGATAATGCAAGTTGGGTATTGCCTGGAGCTACTGAGGGGGTGGGTAATGCTAGCCTGTCGCTTTTCATCCAGGCAAACAGCGGGGTGGCCCGAAGTGCAACTGTAAACATTGACGGAAATGATGGCATACAAACCGTAGTCATCAATCAGGCAGCTGCGGCAAGCCTGATTGAATCTGAACTAGCCTTTGTTCCTCAGAATCTTCAGTCTAGCATACAATCTGCCTCCACGATACCCAAGATGGATTTGTTCCCCAACCCCGCACAGGATATGGTTAATATTGTACTTGATGCCGTAGATGTAGAACAGCAGGAGGTTCAATTGGTAGTTATAGATGCTTATGGTAGAGAAGTTATCAAGCAAAAAGTGAATGGGGTTTCTACCAAAATTTCTTTAACTAACTTATCGAATGGTATGTATACATTCAGTATGCTTTTGCCTAATGCAAAAATGCTAAGTAAAAAACTGATTGTAACCAAAACGGAGTAAAGTGAGATAAAAAGGCCCTCAAAACTTAGCAGTTTTGAGGGCCTTTTTCTACCGTTTTACATCGCCAAGATGCCTGCCATTTGTATCAACTGATTGTTAATGGCTTTTTCAGAATAAATGGCGTCATAAAAGGGAGTATACACTATTTCGTCATTGACAATCCCAGCCATTACATCGGCTTTGCCTTGCACCAGTCCTTCTACCGCGGCATGGCCCATTCTGCTGGCCAGCATCCGATCGAGGTGACTAGGTGCTCCGCCCCGTTGCAAGTGGCCGATAACTGCTACACGGATATCAAATGCGCCGGGCATTTTTTCGTTGACTTTGGCGGCGATCTCATTGGCACTTCCCAAAGTGCTGCCTTCGGCAACAATGATCAGGCTAAAGAGTTTTTTGCGTTTGGCGCTGCGTTGGAGTACTCCAACCACGTCTTCGATGCTAACACTGATTTCTGGTGTTACCACACTTTCAGCTCCACTACCGATACCAGTATGAAGGGCAATGTAGCCAGCGTGGCGCCCCATCACTTCCACGAAAAAAACCCGGTCGTGGGAATCGGCGGTATCGCGAATTTTATCAACTGCCTCAATGGCGGTATTTACCGCAGTATCAAAACCGATGGTGTAATCGGTTCCATATAAATCATTGTCGATGGTGCCCGGCAAACCAATGATAGGAATATTGTGTTCCTGTGCAAAAATGTTGGCTCCAGTAAAAGTACCGTTGCCGCCAATGGCAATACAAGCATCAATGTCAAATGCCCGTAGCGATTCGTAAGCAGCTTTACGGCCTTCTGGAGTCATAAAACGTTTGCTCCTGGCAGTTTTGAGGATGGTTCCTCCCCGATGGATAATGTTTGCTACGTCTTTGCGTTCCAAACGTTTAAAATCGCCATCAATCATGCCTTCATAACCGCGAGAAATACCATAAACATGTAGGTCGTGGAAGGAGGCTGTACGTACCACTGCACGAATAGCCGCGTTCATCCCCGGAGCATCTCCTCCTGACGTGAAAACGGCAATGCGTTTAATGTCTGTTTTCATCACTTGTAACTACTTGTTGGATTATCCGTTTGTCCTAAGCATTACGGCTCAGTTCATGAGCACGGTGGAATTGCACCAATGTATCAATGGGCTTCAAGATAAACACTCCCGGCTTCATTCCACGCTCTTCTAGGATAATTTTTACAATATCCTGGAAGTAATAGGCTACTGAACCAATAAAATGGATTGGCAAATTGAGGTGCCCAGGGTATTTTCGCACATTGCGATCAATGAATTCCGCAAAGGATTGATAAATGAGTTTCTGGATAAAAAAGTGGTTTCGAAACTCGCCCAAAAATTTGGTGAAAGAAGCGAGATATACGTTTGGTTGTGGCTTACTGTAGATGTTGTCCAAAATTTCATCTTTTCCTCCTGGAACATGATCTTCCAGGGCTTTTTCAAGGTCGGGGGGAAGCTCACGATAAAAGTATGCCCTGATCAATGCTTTACCTAAATGGGCGCCACTTCCTTCGTCACCCACAAAGTATCCAAGATTGGTGACATTATCCGTTACCTCCTTGCCATCAAATAAACAGGTGTTAGAACCCGTGCCGATGATGCAAGCAATGCCCGGGTCGCGGCCACAAGTTGAGCGAGCAGCAGCCAACAGGTCATGTTCTACCTCTACGTGGGCATTAGGAAACAGGCGCCGTAAGGCCCTGGCAATTTTTTCAGCCTTGGCATGATCCCACACCGCAGTGCCATAATAATACATGGCTGTTACCTTGGATAAATCGACTTGATGCTTGTCCAACTCTTCCTTGCTTTTGTCATAAATCAAATCCTCACTGTGATAAAGAGGATTGAAACCCATGGTGTGCAGCAAAAGTGCTCCTTCATCGGTTAAAAGCATCCAATCTGTTTTGGTCGATCCACTGTCGGCTACAATGATCATAGGTCTCAGCGCTGTTTTTGGACTGTTTTTTGAAAATTTGATGGGTAAAGGTAGTGTAAAAGCTACACTAAGTAAAATTGAAGTCTGATTTTTTTAGCTACAAAAAGTTTTATTAATTGTTTGTTTAAAAACATTTTTGTTTTAACTTTGCTGACACAAAAAACTTTACGTGCCATGAAGCAATACAATACCCACACCCAATTTTCAGGAAACGGATCCTTTCTAAAAGAAAATCAATTATTTGCATGGGTAAGCCGCAATTGGTTTAACAGCATCTTATTGTACCTTGCTGCACACCTTTTGTTTCAAAAAGAAATGAGCCTGCAAATAAACATGGATGGAACTGTAGAAAAAAAAATGGCTCTAGCAACCCAAACCAGTTTGGAAACCCCCATTAACAGCCAGCAGGCCGTATTCGTACCTGCTATCAACATCAGTCAACTGATTAAAAAGAGTACACCCGAAACAAGTATAAAATCCACAAAAACAGAACCTACCTTTAGTGTATCTAACTTGACACCAGCTTTAGGCCCACAAAAGGGTGGGGGAGTAGCGGAAGGGGGAAAAGCCCAAGCCATGCGGGCTTATATTGAAAAGTATGCTCCAGCTGCTATACGAGCGATGAACAAATATGGCATCCCAGCAAGTATTACCTTAGCTCAGGGATTGTTAGAATCAAATGCTGGAGAAAGTAAACTGGCTCTTGAATCAAATAACCACTTTGGCATAAAATGCCGCCGAAAATGCAAAGGATGTACATGCCGCAATTACACGGACGATGATGTTTACGACATGTTTCGGGTCTTTGATTCTGCATGGGAAAGTTATGAAGAACACTCCATATTACTGACCAGCCCTCGCTATGCGCACCTACAGAAATTTGGCAAAGATTACAAAAGTTGGGCCTATGGCTTGAGGAGAGCTGGATATGCTACCGATAAAACTTATGGGCAAAAACTGATTAGACTGATTCGTAATTTGAACCTGGAGCAGTATGATATTTGAACCTTGGCTAGTTGAAGGATTCATTTGCCATGACAAAAGAATCCTTCAACTAAGATACTATCGCTTAAATCCATCAGGCACTTTAAAACTTTTTTGAAAAATTGACCAGGGAACTTCTTTGTATTTACCAGTCCCAAAATAGGAAGAAATCATCAAAAGCTCTTCTGCATCCCTATACCCAGGAATTGGTTGGATCATTTCCATATTTTCATCCAGAAAAACCAGTGATGGGAAACTCAAATGACCACGCAACAACTCTTCTACCAATTCGTGATGGCCGCCTTTGGAAGTACGTACAAAACGAAACTCCTTTCCTTTGTATTCCATCGGTTCTTTCGACTCCGCATCCAGTTTGACAAGGTAATAATTGTCATTGAGGTATTTGGCTAGGTAGGTGTTGCTAAACGTTTCATTGTCCATTTTTTTGCACCAGCTACTCGAATAGGTGAAAACATCCAGCAAGATTTTTTTCTTTTCTTTCTTGTTCAATTCGACTGCTTCCTCCCAGCTCACCCAATTTAGGGTTACAGATTGGCTACGTACGGGAGTGCGGGGAGTAATGCCTTTTGCGGTTACACCAGATTTTGGTGTTGTTCCCTTCTTTAAAAGCAGTTGTTCCTGCGCACTTGCAAGCGTAATATTTATACCAATCATCAAAACCACGGCGAAACACATACCCAATCTGCTCATTTCAGCAATGTTTGTTTTCTCAGCAAAATTAGTAAATGTTTGGCTTGCCAATCACCTACTGTAAATTAAAGACAAAGGTAAAACACTTTGGTCACCAGATTTATGGTCAAAATAGCAAACCTTAAAATAAGTTTAACTTCTGTGAATATTCTTATATACCTTTAATCCGTCCAGGCCCAAGGTCTTTTTTTTAGTCAAAATGCCCGGTATTTCTGGGGCAGGGATGCCATTTTCCATGGCGTTTTTTCCTTCCAAGACCCTTGCTTCATCCCACATTTGGGCTGCAATTATACTTTCAAAAATTTTGGCCCCACCTTCAATTAAAACTACACCTAATTTGTACTTCATCCATAAAATGTGCATCAATTTTTCCCAAAAGGATTCATCAAAAGCCAATTGAAGACTCTGAACTTGTGCTGAATTCCCCGTGTCAGGGATTCGCTCCGAGACAAGCAAAGTTCTTTGCCCATCTGTAAAAACATTCAGGCGCTTAGGCAAACTTAAGTTGCGATCCAATACAATCCGCAATGGGGATTTCCCGAAATAATGCCGATTGTCCAAACGGGGATCATCCATTAAAGCGGTGGTAGAACCGATCAGTATGGCATCGGTCTCACTACGCCATCGGTGCACCAATCGTTGGGTGGTGGCCTGCGTAAGCCAAAACTGGCTTCGATTCAATGGTGCAAAAAAGCCATTGCTGCTTACCGCCATTTTTAAGATGATGTATGGCCTTTGCTTACTGACTGCAACATTTCGGGTAGCAGCCAATTCCTTGCCTTCTTCTTCCAACACGCCACTAATCACCTCTACCCCCTGTGATCGCAACAATTCAACTCCTCGTCCCCGAACTTCCGGGGTAAGATCCAAACAAGAAATCACCACTTTTGGAATTTTTTCCTGAATGATCAAATTGGTACAAGGAGGCGTTTTGCCGTATATGCAACAGGGTTCAAGGGAAACATACAACGTAGATTGGGAGATGAGGGCACGTTCGTGCTCAGCTACCGATGCTACTGCATTCACCTCTGCATGTGCTCCTCCATAGCGCTGGTGGAAGCCTTCGCCAATGATTTTACCATTGTGAACCAAAACTGCTCCTACCATCGGATTTGGCGAAACTGATCCAGCCCCCATTCGGGCCAGGTCGAAACACCTCTTTATAAAGAAATTTTGTTCTTTTTCCATATTTTTTTGCGCTTTTGCTGTCATACGACAAAGAAAAATATAGCATTTAGGTAAATATTGTTGATTAAATGTTACCCATTTTTTGATTTTGTTTATCTTTAGAGCTGTAAAATCCAGCCCATTGAACAAAGAGAACCAGCTCTTGGATCGAATGCAACTACTATTTGTGGAAAAAAACTTGATAACTTCCCTGAACCTAAACCATACTACATTTAGCGTGTACGTGTACAATCCCTTGAAACAGAATGGTTTAATATTCCATGCCTTTTTTTTGAATAACTAAAATTTTGAGAGCGTGCTTTACAAAGTTAAATTGAAAAACGCAGAAGAGTCTGTCCTTTTGGACGACAAAATCTACGAGTTTCTTACCACCGACCCGTATCTTGTTAAGGTAGATTTCATTAACAACCTCCGGCGTCACTCCAGCGGCTGTGCTGTTTTCCAAAAGACCTGGAAAAAAGCAGATGGCGGGTACAAAACCGAAACCATTTATCTGCATAAAATCATTGCAGAAAAATTTTTGGTAGATACCAAAGGTGGAGATAAGAACCTTGTTGGTGCCAAAAACGGCAACAAACTAGATTGCCGGATGGAGAACCTCATTTACAGATCTCGTTCCGTAGCAAGTCGAAAACGGAAAACCAGCAGCAAGGTAGGCTACACAGGAGTCTATAAGGAGAACAACCGCTATCGTGCGGTTATTTCGGTCAATCGAAAATCAGTACACATCGGCATGTTTGCTTCAGCCGAAGAAGCAGCCCTGGCCTACAACAAAATGTCGCGAAAACTATATGGTGATGATGGCAAACTGAATGCCATTAAATCATCAAGAAAAGGGGAAGAGGAAACGCCAATTGATCTTTCCCAAGTCATTGAAGTACCCAATACAGGGGTAAAGTCCAAAAGGGGGCGCAAGCCAAAGAACTACGTTCCCTAAGGGGAAGGCGCCTGGATGATTGCATGTTACTTCAGGCGCCCTCTTTTATGGCCTTTGTCATTTCACGCTTCCCTGGTGGGCCAGGCAAACGTTCAACCAAGAATCCTACGGATTTTAGCGTTCGTTTAAATTCCCCTTTGGCGCAGTAAGTCACCATTACTCCACCAGGCTTTAATGCATCGAACATTTTCTGCATAATTGGTGTAGCCCACAATTCGGGTTGAGCACTGGGGGCAAAGGCGTCGAAATAGATCAGATCAAAGCGAGGAGTAAATTGAAGTTGCTCCAAATTTCCCCATCTTTTTTGCAAGTTGAAATGGAGACCAAGGACTATTTCTTTGTCCCAAGGCATTTCGTGCATCTGCAAAAATACCGCATTTAAGGCTGTATCTTTTTCGCCAATCAAACGAGGGTAATTCAGGTTCTGCGCAGCATGGACTGGAATGGGGAACTCTTCGATGGCTTCATAATACACTTCCACCGATCGACCAGCAGTTTCTTGATAGGTAAGCAAGGCATTAAGCCCCGTACCAAAACCCATTTCCAGAATGGATATTTTTTCTGGAGCATTCAACAACAATGGATAAAGACCAGCCTGAATAAAAACGTGCCGCGATTCAGTGATGGCACCGTATTTGGAATGGTAACTTACCCCAAAGCGAGAGGCAGTAATGGAATGAGAACCATCTTGTGTTACGAAGATTTCATCATTAGCTGCGTCATCGCTCATTGGTATATTGGCTACAGGGACAGATTAAAAAAACAGCGCAACAGCGGTTTTGATGGCTTCTGTAATCAGGTCCGTGAAAGAAAAATTGGTTGGACATCCATAGCCCCGATTGCAAGAAAATGTGAGTGCAATCACCGTGCAAGCCAACAAGATGTTCTGAGCTTTTTTGATTTGGATTTTCATATGTTCGGTCTATTAGCAAAAAAATGAATGTACAATTCGTCCAAACAAACGCCAAGGTATTTGGTTTTATTTTAGCACTTGGCTTTTCGATGCAAAAGTAGAGATTTTTTCTATTTTTGCTGCGCCTAAAATTCAACCAGGCTAGTGCACAAAAGGGGCAATAAGAAAATTAATGTCGTTTTGCCCCACAATTAAGCTTTTAAATTGACAAAAACTGCATATGAGTAGAGAACTTGCGCTTCGCGATGCACTCAGAGAGGCATTGATAGAGGAGATGCGCCGGGACGAAACCGTTTTCCTGATGGGAGAAGAAGTAGCCCAATACGATGGTGCATATAAAGTAAGTAAAGGTTTGTTGGATGAATTTGGTCCAAAAAGGGTGATTGATACCCCAATCGCCGAGTTAGGTTTTGCTGGCATTGGTGTGGGGGCAGCCATGAATGGTTTGAGGCCCGTAGTTGAGTTTATGACCTGGAATTTTGCCATCCTGGCTTTTGACCAAATCGTCAACAACGCTGCCAAAACCCTTTCGCAGTCGGCCGGTCAATTCAATTGCCCAATTGTTTTTCGCGGTCCTTCTGGGGCTGCCGGGCAGTTGGCTCAACAACACTCTCAAACATTTGAAAGCTGGATGGCGAATGTTCCTGGATTAAAGGTCATTTCCTGCATTGATCCAGCTGATGCCAAAGGTCTGCTGAAATCTGCCATTCGGGACAATAACCCAGTTTGCATCATGGAATCGGAGCTTTTGTATGGGCACAAAGGCATTGTACCAGAAGGAGAGTACCTAGTTCCAATTGGCAAAGCTGCCATTCGCCGTGAAGGAACTGATGTTACCCTGATTTCCTACAATAAAATGACCCTGGTCGCGCTAGATGCGGCTACTGAGTTGGCTAAAGAGGGGATCTCAGCTGAAGTGATCGACTTGCGCACCATTCGCCCATTGGATGTAGAAACCCTGATCAATTCTGTTAAAAAAACCAACCGCTGCGTGATCGTGGATGAAGCCTGGCCTTTCGCCAGCGTATCTTCGGAAGTAGCTTATACCGTCCAAAAATTGGCTTTCGATTATCTGGATGCACCGGTAGTTCGGGTCAGTTCAGCAGATACTTCCTTGCCTTATGCACCCACACTTGTGGATGCTTACCTGCCCAACCCAAGTCGGGTGGTTAAAGCAGTTAAAGAAGTGATGTACGTTAAGGGTTGAGAAAGTTGAGGAGTTGAGTTTGTGCCGCTTGCGGAGCCTCAACTCCTTAACTAAATCTAAGGTGCGGCTGAGAATTGTCAATCACCAAAATCTCCATAATGTTATCCCGGTTCAGCACTCCAACCAATTTTCCTCCTTCAAAAATCGGGGCAATCTCCACATTTTCATCCGTCATTTGGTCGTAAACGTCATCCAGGGGCATTTGAGGTTCCAGGCGTAGAAGGGTGCGATTCATCACCTCGCTAATATTGGCCTCCTTGCCAAAATGACCAAGCCCTTCGATCATTTCATTGCGGGTAAGGGTTCCAACCACCTCTTCATTTTGCATGACAATGAACTCTTTTTCCTGCCCATCCAATAAAAGGCGTACAGCGGTACCAATGGTATCGGTGCTTTGTAGGGGAGTAAATTGGTGCATGATGGCGTCTTGTACCTTGTATTTAGACAAGGCTGAACGAGTGGATTCGTAATTGCCTTCGGCGCCTGCTCCCAAGTAAATGAACACACCGATGAAGACCAACCAAATATTGCCACTTAAACCAAACAAAACCAGTCCAATCGCCAACAACTGGCCAATGCGGACCGCGATGGTTGTAGCTTTGTAACGGCCGTATTTCATGGTCAAAAGGGCCCGCAAAACCCGCCCTCCGTCCATGGGGAAAGCAGGAATCAGGTTAAAAGAAAACAGCATTACATTGGTTGTAAACAAGGAATAGATCATGTTGTCATTGCTGACTGGGCTCCACCAATCAGAAATGGCTGGTACATGGCCAGTTGCAGCCAGGAGGATTAAAAAGGCAATGGCCAGGACAAAATTGACCGCAGGGCCAGCCAAAGCAATGAGCATTTCCTGCCAGGGTTTTTCAGGGATGTGCTCCATGGCGGCGACCCCGCCTATGGGAAGTAGAGTGATGTGATTGGTTTTGACCCCAAAACGTTTGCCCATCAAGGCATGGCCAAATTCGTGCAGTAGAACAAACAAAAAAAGTAGCACAATAAAAATAAAACCGTTTAAACTACCTTCTGAACGTCCAATGGTGCGGATGCCGGCCACAAAAACGCCAAGAAGGAGCACGATAAAGGTCCAATGCAAGAACACGTCAATGCCAGCAATTCTGGCAATTTTTAGCGACCATTTCATGGCATGCGAGGTTTTGTAATTTGATTTTTGCTCAAAAGCGACCTCAATTTACAAAACCATCCCTTTGCATTATTGTTCTTGGGGTATTTTCTTTACGAGGCGCTGATCTAATAGAAGTTGGGCATCTTTGGCATCCTTCTTGAACTCAATGCCTTTTCGAGTAAAACCTCTTTCCTTCAACTCATCTCCGGCCTTGTCTAAAAAAACAGGATCGTCTACTTTTTGATACCGTTTTAGGGTGTCAATACTTTTCACTGCATCATCGATTTTATTCACTTTAATTTGGGCAATGGCCCGATTTCTCAAGGCAACGGTATCATGGGGCTTTTTGTCCAAAATTTGATCATACAGTTTGATCGACTTTTGGAAATCCTTTTTCTTGGCGTGTGCATTGGCTAAGGTCATGGTTGCCATGGATTCTGCATTGCTTTTTTTGGCGTTTTTGGCCGCAATGTTGCTTCCTTTCATTGTTTCGTCGTACGCTTCTTCTGACACCGCCACTGCACCTGGAGAATTGTTGTTCACCAATACCCTGGCAGCAATGATCAAAGCTGCTTGTTTGATGCTGGCCTGAAAACTTCCCTGGTTTCTGAATTGCAATAAACTATCGAGATTTGCCTGCTCAGCAGGATTGAGTTGTGGTTCATAAAAATTGAGATCAATTTCGTTGTTGTCAAACACTCTGCCCCAAATGACCATTCTGGCCTGGCATTTTTCAATCATGGCTTTGGCCACCGACAAGTCTACCGAACCTTTGATTTTGGTTACCAAGGCAGCGTCTCCATTGTATTGGTTGCGGGCAAAAATGGCGTCAATCTCTTCCACCAACAATTGGTCGGTGATAGAATCCTTGGGATTGAGGGTGGTAAATTGAAAAATAGCAATGGGATATTCCGCTTTTTTAACAAAAGCGGGGCAGGTAAATGCCGGAATATCCACCACCTGAGTGGAATCACCTGGATCGGATAATGGTTCAGTCAAATCTGGTTTGGGTGACAACTGACGAACCAGCAACACAATCACCAGGGTCAAAACTGCGCCTCCAGCCGCATACCACCACCAAATCTGGCGATTGGGCAATGGTTTTGCTGTACTGCCTCTCTCAAGTTGTTCAAGGATTTCAAGTACTTTGTTGATGGCAATATTGTTGGCCAAACGAATCTGATCTTCGGTCAGCACTCCTTGCAGTTCTTTTTCCTTAATTTGGTTGAATTCACTTTGAGCAACCTGTGCAGCACGGTAGAGTGGGGAATACTCATCCATTTTGCTTTCCAAAAAAGCAACCAACTGATCCAATGCTTCATCCACCTTTCCTTCGGCAACCAACTCTTTAATTTCAGTTTTCATGACCAATATTTTTGGAGCTTTACGGCCATCCTTGACAATTTGATGACACTTTGAACTTATAACTCGTTTTTGGCAAAAAGTGACGTAAAATAAAGGATGTTTCACAAACTCTTAACTCAAGAATCGTGAAACTATGCGGAATTGTTAAGATTTTTATTGGAATTTAATCAATCCACGCCATCATGAAATTCAAAGCACTATTGTATTCACTATTTGTATTCAGCCTGCTGGGCATCAATTCTTGCAATAAACCTGCTCAAAGCTCCATGAGTTTGGGGCGTTATGGCCAGGTTCAAAAACTGATGCTTCCCAATGGCTGGTCACTCACCCCAATCGGGGATCAGCTCGAACTAGGCGATTTACCCCTGAATATGCTACTTTCCAGCGATAAAAGTCGCGCGATAGTCAGCAACAACGGTCAATCTCAACACAGTTTGATGTGGATTGACACCAAAACGCGTAAAGTCCTGCATGAAATTGAAATTCCCAAGGCCTGGTACGGCCTGGCTCTGAGCAAGGATGCCAAAACACTATATGCTTCCGGCGGTTACGACAACCAAATCCGTATTTATAACCTCGAAAACGATCGGCTGAGGTTGCGTGACAGCCTGGTTTTGGGTAACCGCTGGCCGAGAGGTGCCGCTTCACCAGCCGGAATGACCCTTTCTGCTCAGGAAGATCGTTTGTATTGTGTAACCAAAGGGGACAGCGCTTTGTACACCTTTAATACACAAAATAAACAGCTGGAAAAAAAGACCAAACTCAAAGCTGCTGCCTACACCTGTATCTTGGCTCCGGATGGAAAAAAGCTCTACCTCTCCATTTGGGGCGGAGCAGCAGTTGCCGTGTACAATCCTGAAACGGCCAAAATCGAAGCTGAGATTGCCGTAGGTTCCCACCCCAATGAAATGGTTTTTAGCAAAGATTCCCGTTATTTATATGTCGCTTGTGCCGACGACAATGCCGTTTCCGTGATTGACTTGCAATCCGGGCAGGTGGTAGAAAACATTGTAGCAGCCTTATATCCTGATGCGCCAACCGGCTCTACAACCAATTCAATTGCTTTGTCTGAAGATGGGAAAATGCTTGCTGTGGCCAATGCCGACAACAATTGTTTGGCCCTGTTTGATGTCGGTGAAGCACGCAAAACCAAGTCCCTTGGCTTTGTTCCTACGGGTTGGTATCCCACTGCGGTCCGTTTTGTAGGCGATCAACTTCTGGTAACCAATGGGAAAGGTTTGACTTCTAAAGCCAATCCAAATGGGCCAAATCCATATAAAGCGAGAACCAAGGAAACCGAATACATCGGGGGCTTGTTCAAAGGCACCTTATCCTTTATTGCGGTTCCTACCCTGGAGGAACTGCCTGCCTTTACCAAATTGGTGTACAGCAATACTCCCTATCAAAAAAACAAAGAAATGCTGGCAGATGGGGAAGCTGGTAACCCAATCCCCCGCAAGGTAGGCGATCTTTCTCCCATCAAATATGTCTTTTACATCATCAAGGAGAATCGCACTTACGACCAGGTTTTTGGCGACATCAAAGAGGGCAACGGAGATCCTTCGCTTTGTTTGTTTCCTGATTCGGTTTCCCCCAATATGCATAAACTCGCCCGGGAATTTGTCTTACTCGACAATTTTTACGTAGATGCCGAAGTCAGTGCCGATGGCCACAACTGGTCCACTTCGGCTTATGCCAATGACTATGTAGAAAAGACCTGGCCTACTAATTATGGTGGAAGAGGTGGAACTTATGAATACGAAGGATCCAAAGAAATCGCCTGGTCGAAAGGGGGATTTTTGTGGGACAAATGTAAAGCGGCCGGATTGAGTTACCGCAGTTATGGCATTTGGGCCGATTATGGACAAACTTACATGCCCAATCTCAAAGGGCATTTGTGCAACAAATTTCCAGGCTATAACCTTTCTATCCAGGATATTCTGCGCTTTGAACGTTGGAAAGCAGATTTTGACTCACTCCTGGCCATCAACCAGGTGCCACGGATGAACTTTGTGCGTTTTGGCAACGACCACACTGCGGGCGCTAGGGTAGGGGTGCCTTCTCCGGCGGCGATGGTGGCTGACAACGATTTAGCAGTGGGACGTTTTGTCGAACACTTGTCCAAGAGTAAAATCTGGAAAGAATCTGCCGTTTTTGTCCTGGAAGACGACGCTCAAAACGGTCCTGATCACATTGATGCGCACCGCTCTCCTTGTCTGGTCATTAGCCCATACACCAAGCGCAAACACGTGGAGAGCAGCATGTATTCCACCTCAAGCGTCCTACGTACCATAGAACTAATCCTGGGTTTGAGCCCAATGAGCCAATACGATGCAGCGGCCAGACCCATGTATGCGTGTTTTAGCAAAAAACCGGATTTTAGTCCTTATGAGGCCAAAAGCAATCAGATCAGCTTGACCATGCGCAATACCATTGATGATTATTGGTCAAAACTTTCGTATTCTTTTGATCTGGAAAAAGAAGATCGTGCACCAGATTTGGCGTTTAATGAGGTGATCTGGAAGGCCGTACGCGGTAGAAATTCCAAGGTTCCTGCTCCCCGTAGAAGTGCTTTTGTTATCCCGATTCAAGGTGAGGAGGAGGAAGAGGAATAAGGGTTTTTTAAGTGATTAAAAATTAGGTGTTTGAAACAAAGAAGCGGGTCGATAGTTGGTACTATTGACCCGCTTCTTTGTTTCAAACATTAACAAATTGTTTGTACCATTAAAAAAAAATAGTACGTTTTTCACCTAAAAAGTGAACTTGCAAAACGTTTCACGTCTAAAGCATATATTTGTTTTACCCAAAAAATCAAAACCATGCAAAACTTGCTAAAAATGCAAAAGATATTCTTGCGTATGCTTCCGGTGTTCACGCTAGCATCGGTACTTTTTTTGAATTCCTGTGCTGTGGTAAACCCCGTTTCTGGCAAAAAACAACTGCTTGTTATGTCTGAGCAGGAAGAAATTGCCCTGGGGAAATCCTCTGACCCTCAGGTTATTGCTGAATTCGGCAGTTACGATGATCCAAAACTACAGGCTTTCATCAATGAAAAAGGTCAGGAGATGGTCAAAGTATCTCACCGCCCTAATTTACCTTTCCAATTCAAGGTGGTTGATTCTGACGTGGTGAATGCTTTTGCCTTGCCCGGTGGTTATGTTTATTTTACCAGAGGCATCATGGCTCACTTCAACAATGAAGCAGAGTTTGCGGGGGTTTTGGGCCACGAAATTGGTCACGTTACAGCCCGTCACGGTGCACTGCAACAGAGAAGCCAGATTTTGAGTGGGATTGGATTGATTGGTGTGCTGATAGCAGTCCCCGGTGCGGCCGAATTTGCGGAGCCCTTATCCCAGGGGATGCAAATGTTGCTGTTAAAAAACAGCCGCGATCATGAAAGTCAATCCGATGAACTAGGGGTACAATACTCCACCAAAATTGGCTACGATGCCAAGGAAATGGCTGGCTTTTTTAGTACAATTGACCGTTTGAGCGGCGGCCCGGAAGGTCGGGTGCCCAACTTCTTATCCACTCACCCTAATCCTTTGGATCGTTTCAAAAGGGTAGGGGAGCTGGCTGATGCGGAGCAGAAAAAGACCAACAACTACAATTTGGCGGTGAATCGGGATAAGTACCTGCGAATGATCGACGGCATTGTGTATGGCCCGGATCCTAAGCAAGGCTATACCCTCAATAATGTTTTTTATCATCCAGTGCTGAAGTTCCAATTTCCGATCCCTGTAGATTGGCAATTGCAAAACTCGCCTCAGCAGGTCGTGATGGCGCCCAAAGATGGAAAAGCTGCCATAATTTTTAACCTTGCTCCAGAAAAAACCTTGCGTGAAGCTGCAACCAAAACCATCAGCCAGGATTCTTTAAAGTTGATTGACTCTCAAAACTTGACGGTCAATGGTTTCCCTGCTATTGCGATGGTGGCTGAACAGACGACCAAAACGCAGCAAGGCTCCCAAACCCTTCGCATCAATATTTATTGCATCCAATATGACAACTACATCTACCGCTTCTACGGCATGGCGACTGCAGCGGACTACAATACCTATGCTTTGACCTTCCAAAATACGTTTAAAAATTTCCGTGAACTGACCGATCCTGCCCGGATCAACGTGTACCCTGAACGGGTAAGCATCAAAACGGTGAACCGTACTGGCACTTTGGCAGATGCATTGAAAAGCTTCGGCGTAACCGACAAACGCCTTGAAGAGCATGCAATTCTGAATGGCATGCAGCAAAAGGATCAGGTGACCGCAGGAATGTTGATTAAAGTTGTGGAGAAGGGGAGTAAGTAATAATAAAATAATGGAAGGTTAGCGGAAATTGCTCAACCTTCCATTATATTTTCACAAACCATATTATTCCTCCAAGAAATCCAGATCACGGTTATGGGTTTCTGAAATGGTCAAAATGGAATACAAACCAATGGCAAAACACAGTAAGCCAACAAAAGCTCCAGATTCAATTACGCTAAAGGACTGCTTAAAATAGCCAAACAGGGTAGTCATAAGCACTACAGTTCCGCGTACCATATTGGGAATAGTAGTTGCTGCCGTTGCTCTCAAGTTGGTACCAAATTGTTCCGCTCCGATGGTTACGAACATCGCCCAGTAACCAATGCCAAACCCCAACAATAAAGCCATGGTGTAAAGGGTGCCAGCTTGATTGATGCCGCCAAACAGATAGATGACCGAACAGACCAAGGTGAAAAGCATAAAGCCCAGTACCGCTTTTTTGCGGGAATGCAACCAATGACTTAAAAAGCCACTGCTAAGGTCGCCAGTAGATAAACCGATGTAACACCACATGATGGCCAAACCAGGTTTGATGGGTTCAGCAATATTCAGTGCTACCCCAAACTCATTGCTGAAGGTAGCCAAAATTCCAATCACAAACCAGGTCGGCAGGCCCATACCAATACATTTTAGGTAGCGGATTAGACGGTCTCGATTCGTGAATAGGGCAAAGAAATTCCCTCGTTGCAGGTGTTGTTGCGCTTTGAGTTGTACAAAAATACCGGATTCAAAAACCCCAATACGCAGCAACAACAGGGCAATACCCATGCCGCCGCCGATAAAATACGCTGTGCGCCAGTCAAACCATTCTACGCTGAAATAAGCTACAACTGCGCCGAGCAAACCAATACCCGCAA
Organism: Haliscomenobacter sp.; assembly: GCF_033763495.1. Classification (GTDB taxonomy): domain Bacteria; phylum Bacteroidota; class Bacteroidia; order Chitinophagales; family Saprospiraceae; genus Haliscomenobacter. Next base: position 106,185 of record NZ_JANRKL010000035.1, read on the forward strand.
CCAAGGAAGTGCCAATGGCCCGCAAATGTTTGGGCAATATTTCGGACACTAGGGTGATCCCTGCGCCTAATTCTCCCGCCAGGCCAATCCCGGCAATGAAGCGTAGGATTTTGTAAACGCTGGGATCCTGAATAAATCCGCAGGCGATGTTCGCCAGAGAATAAGTCAAAATTGAGCCAAAAAGCACCGAAAGCCGGCCTTTTTTATCGCCCAAAACACCCCACAAAATGCCGCCGACAAGCAAGCCCAACATTTGCCAATTGAGGATGCTGGCACCAACCGAAGAAACTTCGGCTTCAGTGAGCCCCAGGGATTTTAAGCTTGGGATCCGTACAATACTAAACAGCAACAAGTCGTAGATGTCTACAAAGTAGCCCAAGGCGGCTACAATTACGGGAATACTGATGAGGTGCTGAAGGGCACTTTTTGAGGTAAAAGGGCTTTGCATGCGTTAGTTTGGATTAATTTAAACTGTAGACTGCCTGAAAGGTAAAAACCCATTACTGAATTACCAAAAAAAAATTTGGAGGGCAGTGAAGAGGGTAGGGGAGTTGGCCCTGCCAAAACATTGAAAAATAATATTTTAGGTTTTGTTTTTTCTGTAATTAATTGTTTTTCAGTATTTAATTATTAAATAGGGTGAATTATAGGAGGCCAAGGGTAGTTCTTAACCTTTAGTTAATATGCCGGCATTATCTTACCCGTTCTAATTCATAACCCAATTTAAAAAAATGAAGCAACAATTACTTAAGTTTGGAGCATTCACTGTAATGCTATTTTCCATGGTGTTGGCACAAGCTCAAAAACCATTTAATTTGAGACCTGTAGCAACCCATTATACCGACGCTTTCGACCAGGGCTCAGCCGAAATCGTTGCCTATGATGCAATGAGCAAAAAGTTATTTTTTTCGAATGCACTCGCCAATACCATTGGTGTATTGGACATTAGCGATCCCCGTTCGCCAAAAAGTGTTGATACCATCGACCTGAATCCCTATGGTGGCCTTGTAAACAGTGTAGCCGTATTCAATGGTACAGTTGCAGTTGCCGTACAAGCGAAAGTAAGCACTGATAATGGCAAGGTTTTGCTATTCAATACGGATGGTGTATTGCAAAAGGAGTATACGGTTGGAGCCTTGCCGGACATGGTTACTTTTTCTCCAGATGGAAAAAAGATTCTGACTGCCAATGAAGGCGAGCCATCTGATGATTATACCATTGATCCTGAGGGTTCTGTAAGTATAATTGATGTTGCATCGGGTGCCGTACAAAAAGTTGGTTTTTCTGATTTTAATACTAAAGCGGCGTATCTGCGCAATAGGGGAGTGCGCATTTTTGGAAAAAATGCAACTGTAGCACAAGATTTGGAACCAGAATACATCAGTGTTGCTCCGGATAGCAAAAGAGCCTATGTTACCCTACAAGAAAACAACGCTGTTGCCATTATTGACATCGCTACTGCAAAGGTATTGGACATTGCGCCAATGGGTTATAAAGACCACAACAATGGTGCCCCTGAGCTAAAACAGTATTTCATCAACACTCAGGTTAATTTGCCGAGCATTGGTAAGCCAGTATACGGAGGTGGTCAACCTGATATCAAACTCAGCGGTTTTTCCGGGTTGTATTTCGATCCAACGGAATCAACCGACACCAGCTACACCCTGTACACCTTGCCAGACCGGGGGCCAAATGACGAACCGGTTTTGAAAGCCAACGCAGTAGGTACCGGTGGCGTTACCTCTGACATAGATCTTCGGCCATTCAAATTGCCAAACTATCAGGGAAGAATTGTAAAATTTAAATTTTATCCACGGAGTGGCCGGGTAAGTTTGGATACCCAAATCTTATTGCGCCGTTTGCAAAACAATATCGAAGTTCCGATTACAGGTAGAACTAATATTCCGGGCGTTGATGAAGTGCCTGTGACCTACCGGGATTCTGCTACTGATTATAAAATTGTGGATTGGGTAGACAAGAGCACCAATGTTCAATATACAGAATTGCCTTATGACCCATTTGGCGGTGACCTTGAAGGGGTTGTTCGGGATAAGGATGGAAACTTTTGGGTTTGTGATGAAAATCGGCCCTCTGTTTATAAATTCCGCCCGGATGGATTGATGCTGGCCCGTTATGTGCCCAAAGGTTCAGGAGATCTTGGTATCGCACCACTGGGAGAAGGTGCCTATGGAGAAGAAACCTTGCCAGCTGTGTACAGCAAACGTTGGGCGAATCGGGGATTTGAAGCCATTGCCTACAACCCCGAAACCAATGTCATTTATGCCTTTATTCAATCGCCGATCGACAACCCAAATTCAACGGTAGTTCGCAACAAAACTGATGTTATCCGGATTTTGGGCATCGATGCAGCAACGGGGAAAGCTGTCAGTGAGTATGTTTACCTGCTGGATCGCAACAAGGAAGCTGGTCTGGCCATCAGTCGGGTGGATAAAATTGGTGATGCCGTTTACACTGGGAAGAACAAAATGTTGGCCCTTGAGCGGGACTCCAGTGTTCCTGGTCAGTCTACAGGTAAAAAATTCTTGTTTGAACTGGACTTCAACGGCGCGACCAATCTTTTGGGTGATACCATCTTAGCCAAATTGTCTGCAAAATCAACTTCTACGGGTGCGACTGACAAAACCTTGGAAATGATGACGGCTGATGACCTGGCTGCCGCAAAAATCAATGTCGTTCAAAAACGTTTGGTGTTGAATTTACCTAGCACCGGTTACCAGGCTGGTGATAAACCTGAAGGATTAAGTGTTTTGCCTGATGGAACAATTGCGGTAATCAATGACAATGATTTTGGTCTGGCCGGAGCTGGACTCACCGATACCATTTCACTGGGCGTGTATCGCTTGAGCAAGAACAATTCCCTGGACGCAAGTGATCGGGACAATGGCATCTTTTTGCGCAATTTCCCGGTTTTGGGGATGTATCAGCCGGATGCAATCAAAACATTTACCCACAACAATGAAGTGTTTTACATTACAGCAAATGAAGGGGACGCACGTGCCTATGGTGGATTTAATGAGGAAACCAGGGTAGCTTCCATGAAATTGGATGCAGCAGCTTTCCCCAAAGGAGATAGTTTGAAAAACAATGCATTGCTTGGGCGCCTGCGATCAACCAATGCTAGCGGTGACCTGGATGGCGATGGTGATTTTGATCGGATTTACACTTTTGGGGGCCGTTCATTTTCAGTTTATGACAACCAGGGTAATTTGGTGTTTGATAGCGGAAACGACCTGGAATTACAGCTCAGCCAGAATCCAACTTTCAAAGCCTATTTTAATGCCAGCCACAACGACAATGCCACTTCAACTTTTGATACCCGTAGTGACGATAAAGGCCCCGAACCCGAAGCAATTACCATAGCTGTGCATGGTGGTGTTCGTTATGCCTTGGTTGGTTTGGAGAGAATTGGAGGTATTGCCGTGTACAATATCGACAATCCTAGCAAGCCTAGTTTTGTAGGCTATTTCAATAACCGGAATTTTGCAGCAGCGGCCAATACCCGCGCTGCTGGTGACCTTGGACCGGAAGAGATCGTGTATATTTCGGCTGATCAGAGCCCTGTAAATGGAATTGCGCTGGTCGTAACTGCCAACGAAATCAGTGGAACAGTGACCATCTATACAACGGATGATCGACTGGTGGACCTCAAAGAGCCTCGCACCAGTAATGTGAATTTGGTGTTATATCCCAATCCGGTCAATCAGGAGCTGTATTCCAACATCAGTTCTGACTATCAGGTTTACGATGTAATGGGCCGATTGATGCTGAGTGTAAAGGCCAGCAATCGGATTCCGATGCAGTCATTACCTACCGGAACTTACGTGGTTAAGGATGTACTCCACAATGTGGCAAAAAAAGTAATGAAGTATTAAAACTTTTAGGAGAGCTGGAATTTCAACAGCTCTCCTCTTTTTTTGCTAAAGTTTGTCTCATAATTTATATTATGTTAAATAAAAGAAAAAGAAATCACCTTATACCTCATGCTATAAGAAATCATCCCCAGCAGAAACATTATGGCAAGCACCACTTTCATCCATGCAATCTGAGCCAATCTTTCGTACTTTAAAAATTTATAAGTATATCTCTGACCTTGCAATTTTATCCTCAGATCAGTTCTGGCTGTTTTAGACATTGTTGATTCGGCATTCTTGTATTCTTCCTGGCTTTGGTGGTATTCCGCTTTGGCAGCGTCTCTTTTTTGGGAGATTTGGAAGATGCTGATTATCTGTGCCGAAAGAATCACAATTGAACCTATAAAAACGGCTAAAATGATAAGTGAGAAATATTTTTTGAAATTCATTTTAAAACAATTTGATTTTAATTTATTTTCTTGAAATTATTCAAATTTAGCATTATTTTGATCGATAACAAATCCAAAGGTATGAAAATCCTTAGCTCAGCCCAGATTCGTGAACTAGACGCCTACACCATTGCCCACGAACCCATTGCCTCCATCGACTTGATGGAGCGCGCAGCAGCCAGTTTTGTGGATTGGTTTATGGCAAAATTCCCGCAAAGGGACTCCCCTATCTATATTTTTTGTGGGCCAGGCAACAATGGCGGAGATGGACTAGCCATTGCCCGATTGTTGAACTATGCCTTTTACGAAGTTGAACTCTATCTGTGTGCCATTAGTCCAAAACAAAGTGCTGATTTTCAAACAAATTTAAAGAATTTACCTGAATTCAATAGTATTCCAATTACCAATATTTCGGGAGGCGCCCCACTGCCCCCTCTCCCACCCTCAGGTATTTTGATTGATGCCTTGCTTGGAACTGGTATTTCACGCCCTCTGGAGGGCTATTGGGCTGATTTTATAGAATATTTGAATCGTTTTGAAGGCACGAAAGTATCCGTAGACTTACCCACTGGTTTAAATGCCGATGCTTGCACCAAAAATAAAACATTTTGTGCCGATCATACCTTCAGTTTTGAATTCCCCAAACTGGCTTTTTTGTTGTCGGAAAACGATAGCCGGGTTGGCGAATGGGCTTTTGCTTCGATTGGACTACACCCAGGGAAGATTCAGGAACTTGAAACCCAAAACTATTACCTCCAACAAGCCGATGTACAAGCCTGGGTGAAAAAACGTACTCGTTATGCCCACAAGGGCTTGTACGGCCACGCACTGCTCATTGCGGGTAGCCAGGGCATGATGGGTGCAGCCTTGCTCAGTGGGCGGGCTATTCTGCGGAGCGGCACAGGTTTGTTGACCATTCACGCTCCTGCCTGTGGTTATCCCATCCTACAAATGGGCTTACCGGAAGCCATGGTCAGTTCGGATCGGCATCAGTTCAATTTTTCCGAAATGCCAGGACTTAACAAATACTCAGCTGTAGGCATCGGCTGTGGGCTTGGGACCAAAGATTTTTCCATTAGGGGCCTGGATGAATTCCTGGGAGCCATTGGCCAAAAGCCGCTGGTGATCGATGCGGACGCACTTAACATCATTGCGGAACAAAAATGGCAACATCGAATTCCACGTGGGGCCATTTTGTCCCCCCACCCCAGGGAGTTTTCCCGTTTATTTGGAGATGCCAACGACGATTTTGCCCGATTGGAATTGCTGCGTGAAATGGCTGTAAAATACGGTCTTTACATCATCCGCAAAGGTGCACATTCTGCGATAGCGCTACCTGATGGCCAAATCTGGTTCAATTCCAGTGGCAACCCCGGGATGGCCACCGCGGGCAGTGGCGATGTACTTACGGGTATCCTTACAGGTTTATTGGCCCAGGGTTATGATGCTGCGCAAACCTGTAAATTAGGCGTTTACCTCCATGGTTTGGCTGGGGATATTGCCGCGAATAAGCTAGGGCATGAAGCTCTTTTGGCCAGCGATATCGTGGATCAAATTGGGGCAGCCTTCCAGTTTCTAAAAAATTCTTAGAAAGCTTTAGAGAAACAATTATTTTTGCAGCGAAGGCCACTTTCCCTCCGATTGGGGTCCAATCAACTCGACATTCGTATTTATCCAACTTTTTCAGGAATAAGCAACAGTGTTATGGCAGCCTGGGGTATTAATAATTTTGAAAATGACGACGCAGTAGCGTGGGTAGAAGCATTTTCTGAAAAACAATCCATCGACAAAATTGAACGGCTCTTCAGCGATGCCATTGAGGAAGATGAACCCGATGAACATCTGGGATCCTCCGTGTTGGCAGCAGCTGAATTGTTGGCCATCTCCCAAGGCAATGAGCCAGAAGAATTTCACGAAACCCTCTTGGATGATTTCGAAATTGACCTGGAAGCCATCCAGGAGTGGATTGATGCCGATTTGATCAATTTAGCCATCCATGCCGTTGAAAAAATCAGCGAGTCCGAAGATTCGGAATTGCGGCAATTGTGGGAGGAAGTTGACGAATTGGACCACTGGCTGATGGTCATCAAGGACTTGAAAAAGAGATTAAAATAACTCAAGGTGTAAGGGAAAGGTAACATCCATCGCCATAACTCAAAAAACGATACTCGTGATCTAAGGCATATTGGTACATTTTTTTCCACTCCTCTCCTACCAATGCTGCAACCAACAACAAGAGCGTACTGCCAGGTTGGTGAAAATTGGTACATAGCCCATTAATCATTTTGACCGGATATCCCGGAGCAATCAACAACTGGGTTTTGGCTACCAAACGGTCATAATCATTGGAGTTTAGCCAACCCAGCAAAGCCTGAAGGGCTTTCTCTACCGGGATGTTTTCTCGTTCCAGCTCATAAGCGTCCCACTGGCGAATTTCAAGGACCTCCCGGTCGAGGTCTGGATTTTTCAGTAATTTACAACCCATCAGGTACAGACTTTCCAAAGTACGTAAAGTGGTAGTACCAACAGCCACCACCGGGCGCTGGGTTTGGTGAGCCTGGATCAATTTTTGGATCAACCCACGCGATGCATCAAAATATTCCGCATGCATATCATGGTGCCCGATCGTTGGGGCACTTACGGGTTTAAAAGTACCTGCGCCAACATGCAGGGTAATGAAATCAAGATCGATGCCCTGGTTTTCAAGTTTAGAAAAAACCGCCGGGGTGAAATGCAAACCCGCCGTTGGTGCAGCAACAGAACCCTCCAGGTTTGCATAAATGGTTTGGTAGCGCTCCCGATCCAATTCCTCTGCCTCCCGATCAAGATAGGGAGGTAATGGAATTTGACCAATTGAACTCAGAACTTCAGCAAAGGTGTATGCAGCTGGTTGCCAGTGGAATCTGATACTGAAATGACTAGGTCCACGTTCGAGTATTTCGGCCGAAAGTTGATGCATTTGATTCGGTTCTGTTCCCCAAGTCGCGCTGACAGGTCCCTCTTTCCATTTTTTGGCCCCTCCTACCAGGCAATTCCATTCACATTCGCCATATTTGGCCATTTCGACGCCGAGTTCTCCGAGAGGCTCCAGGCAAAAAATTTCTACAATGCCTCCCGTAGGTTTGGCCATGTGTAGCCTGGCAGGGATTACTTTGGTGTTGTTAAACAGCATCAAAGCCCCTTTCGGAATATGCTGATCCAAGTTGGTGTAAACATCATCAGACAACTCGCCTTGGTGAAACACCAATAACTTTGACGCATCCCGTTGGGCAAGTGGGTATTTTGCAATCCGTTCTTCTGGTAAATCGTATTGGTACTCCTCAATCCGTATCTCCTGAACTTTCATGGCCTGCTTTTGTATCAATTTTTCAAAAAGTCTAAAAACAAAAAGAGTGAGCCGCGAAGATACACGACTCACCCCTTTTGTTTGATGCTTCCTTTAGCTTTTTATGGCTAGCGGCGAGCAAAAACAGATATTCAATTGTTTATCACCACTAGTTGGAAGAAGAAGTAGTCTTTACAAAGCGTACAGATTTACCTTTTCCATTGGTCAGGTAATACACGCCATTGGGCAAATCGTTGATTTGGATATTGACTTTGTTGTAGCCTTGCACCATTTCAACCACCTGATCCTTGGTTTGTACTCTACCCATCAAATCAACGATGTACAAACGGCTTGAGCCACCCTCAGCAGCATAGAATTCAACATTGAGTACATCCTGAGCAGGGTTAGGGTACACCTTGAAGTTGGTTTTTTGCAATTCTTTGTCGCTGAGTTTTCCAGCCAGTTCAGGAGCAACGAACGGAGTGGTACCGTACAAATCAGATTCCCAAACCCCACGGCCGTAAGTAGCTGCGCGCACTTTACCCAGGCTGTACTGGATTTCCAAATCCGCAATTTCCACGTTTGGCAATTGTGCGTTGAACAGTACCCAATCACTCATGGTATTGTCGCGGTAATAAACACCCACGTCCATGCCAAGGTAAACACCACCATTGCTGCCGTTGGAATACACCACACTATTGGCAGGAATGTTAGGCAAGGTACCACTTACATTGGTCCAAGAGCTGCCACCATTAGTGGATTTGTACACTTTGCTGCCGGTGTTGTAACCACTTATACATACCCAAACATTGTTGGCATTGGTATTGTCAATGGCAAAAGCGTTGACGCGACCAGCAGTTGTTGGATTGGTCAAGGTCGTCCAGGAGGTACCACCATTGGTAGTCTTTCTAAGCATGTTACCTGTGCTTAAATCGGCATCAAAAGCATAATACACGGTAGAAGCGCTATTGGGTGCAACAGCAATGGAACGCACACTCGGGCCAGTTGAGGAGTTAACCCCCATTCTGGTCCATTTGGTACCACTATTAGTAGATTTGTAAATACTCTTGTAACCAATATACATTGTTGCTGGAGCACTTGGGGCAAGCGCAAATGGGGTTACCCAACCACCCTGTTCGGTCGTATTAGGTTTGATCGAAGCCCAGGTAGAACCAGAATTGGTTGAACGATAAATGTCCCCATAATACAATTCACCATACATGTAAGCTGCATTCGTTGGGTTGATGGCGCAATCCATGCCATCACCACCAATCTCATCGGTCCAGGTTCCAGTGGTGCTGCGCATTTTTGTACCGTTGTCCTGTAAACCACCTATGATGGCATTGTTGGTTTGGGATACACCCAGGCGATACAATTGACTAATGGCCATGGTATTGGTCAGGTCAGTCCAGCTGGTGCCTCCATTGGTTGTCCGATAGATGCCACCATCATTGCCTTGGAAAAGGGTGGTATTGTTTTGGAACTCCAATGCGTGTTTATCCGCATGCACAACCGGCACAGAACCTGAAGAAGTCCACATGGTATTGATGGTCCAGCTGGTTCCTCCATTGGTCGATTTCCAGGTATTTACACCTCCTAAATAAATGGTATTCGCGTTGGTTGGGTCAGTTACCAGAGTCAGGTCATACCAACCCTGACCACCAGCATCATTCCCTGTTGCATTCCAACCCAACAAGTTAGGGGTAGAGGCTTTGAGCGTCCAGGAAGTGCCACCATTGGTGGAGGAATAGAAACCATTGAAACCACTATCCGAAGATTTGGAATAAACCGCTCCCACGTAATTGGCATTGGCTGCAGAAACGGTTAATTCTGCACGATTGGAGCTCGCGAGCGAGTGTACCTGAGTCCAGGTTACTCCATTGTCGGTAGAACGAAGGATCTGTCCTGTAGTGCCATTGACAGCCGTGGCATAAAACGTCCCGGTAGAACCTGGCATTTGTTCCAGGTCATAAAACACCCCTGTATTGGCTTGTGTCCAGCTGGCCCCTGCGTCATCAGTATACCAGATACCGATAGAAGTAGCCACCAGGATTCTTCCACCTGTAGGGTTTTTCACCAACTTGCGGGTATAACGTACATCGGAACGAACCCAATTCAAGCCAGTGGTAGACCAGGTAGCCCCCCCGTCAGTTGATTTTAAGATGCCTATTGATGGGGAGTCGCGGCCATCACCATCGCCTGTAGATACATAAATGGTATTGGGGCTTGCCGGATCGACCAGGATAGAGCTTACGCCCAAACTTGGGCTAAAATCGGTAAGAGCTGTCCAGGAAGTACCACCATTGGTAGTTTTCCATACTCCACCACCTGCGCTACCAATGTAAATGACACTTGAATTGCCAGGATCGAACGCGATGGCGTTGATCCGACCAATCCCGGCGTAACCACCCGTAGAGGATGTTGGTCCCAGGGGAGTCCAGTTGCCAACGGGTGTGAGGGCACTCGTCACCACGTCAGGAGCAAATCCATGGCTTTTTTGGTAACTGTTGAATTCTTCTTCGTTGATACCCGCTTTTGGCAGAGAGCCATCAGGCATCAGGCGGTTTTCCCAGTAATATTCCCAGCGTAAAAAGGGTTTAAAACCTTTGCCTTTTTCTGGTGTTTTGTCTTTCCAGAACACTTTAAAATCAGCCTTTGCTGCCTCAAAACTAGCCTTTTCTCCTTTTGTCATCAAATCTGCCCAAGGTTGAGCAAAACTTGAAACCGTACAACATGTAGTAAACCATAACAATAGAGCAGTAGCTCCAATTAAGCGTCTTTTCATAAAATCCGTTTATAGTTAAGAGTGATAAAATCTACGACTCTTTCAAATGAAAAAGAACCTTGAGAAAATGATTTGGCTGGAAATTTTTAAACTGTTTAAGTAAAGGCAAGATAAGTGGATTTTACAATTTGGCAAATTTATTTTGGTCAAATTGTAAAGCAACAAAAAAATGGCAAGGAAAAAAGGAATAATTGTGAAATCTTTAAAAGGCAAGGTCTAAAGACAGGTAAGCCGATTCCATGATTAGGCCTCGGCCTTCCTGTCAATGTTTAAGACAGAATACAGTAACGCTAGATAGAGTTCGGGCAAAAATGTTCTATTGCTAGCACAGTGTTAGATGGAGGCCAATAATAATTTTACTTGCTTGGGAAAATTGTAGAAATGTGGGAATTAAGGCGGATGTGAATGGCTGGAAGAGAATAGGAATACAAACTTGTTTCTGGTGTAAAATTATAAAAATATTGATTTATAAAAGCATTATTCTTAATTTTTTTATAAAATTAAAAAAGAATCAAAAAAGCGATCACTGGCAGCGTTGATGGCCATGTCTTTGAGCGTAACCGTTTGAATGGTGTAAAAACGATTGCGGACCATAAATGCTTTGGTTTTGATTACAGCTTGGTCCCTCAAGTAATTGATCCGCCATATTTTTCCTGGAAAACCTTGTTGGACAATGTCGGCTTGGTAGGCCAATTCTCCTTTGACACTACTCGTGGCCTGATCAATGCTTGCGTCAAAAAAATCCTTGAGCAATTCAGTGGAATCCGAATGAACCGTCCCTGAAGGGTAATCACAAAAGGTGATCATATAAAATAGGTTTTCAGCATTTTTTTGAGTGTTATTGTACACCAGGATGTAATAGGCCAGTTTTCCAAGTGGGGTTTGCACCGAATCAACAGCTTTGGCAAACTCCCCAGGGACAAGCACCCGAAATTTTCCCTCTAAAGATTGGTACTCCTTCCAGGGGGAGCTTCGCCAATCTTCTGCCGATGTTTGAATGAACGTATCCCGTAATACCTGTGCATTACTGATGTTTGCCGACATCATCCACAAAATCGCCCCAAGACCCAAATTTTTCAATAATTTCATTGCACGTTGATTTACTTCAAATGAGCGTATTTCCTGCCAAAAAGTTGTGCCCTCCAATTTTTTTTTGTTAACATAGGACATTTTTTTTGCAAAATTCAATAAAGCGCCATACCTTAGTTTTAAAATCAAACTAAGTGACAAATTCATCCCATTTATCCGCAGTATACCGTGAGCGATTTGCCCTGGTTGCGGACCTTTATCACCTGACGATGGCTTATGGTTTTTGGAAAAACGGAGTTCAGGACCAACCTGCTGTTTTCCAGTTGTATTACCGGCGCAACCCTTTTTCCAATCAGTACGCCATTTCCACGGGTTTGGGCCTTGCCATCGATTACCTTCAACAGTTCCGGTTTACAGTGGAGGATATCCACTACCTTGGCTCATTGAAAGGTTCAGATGGGCAGCCCCTGTTCGAAATCAGCTTTTTAAATTATCTCCAAAGGCTTGAATTCAAATGCCACGTGGACGCTATTCCCGAAGGCACGGCAGTGTTTCCCAACCAACCATTGGTACGAATTGAGGGGCCGCTGCTGCAAGCCCAAATCGTAGAGTCAGCCTTACTCAACCTGATCAATTTTTCCACTTTGATTGCTACCAAAGCGGCCCGTGTTGTGCAATCAGCTCAAGGCGATCAAATTCTGGAGTTTGGATTGCGCCGCGCTCAGGGACTGGACGGTGCACTTACCGCCTCCAGAGCAGCTTACATCGGCGGGTGCAATGCTACCAGTAATTTACTGGCTGGCAAATACTATCGCATTCCCGTTCGTGGTACCCATGCCCACAGCTGGGTGATGAGTTACGGCAATGAAAGAGAAGCTTACCGCAGTTTTGCTAATGCCATGCCCAACAATTGTATTTTCCTGGTCGATACCTATGACACCATCGAGGGGATTAAAAACGCCATCGAGGTTGGCAAAGAATTGCGTAGCATAGGATACACCCTGCTCGGGATTCGCTTGGATAGTGGCGACCTTTGCGCTTTGAGTATTAAAGCCCGCAAAATGTTGGACGATGCAGGTTTTCCTGAAACCCTCATTCTAGCCAGTGATTGTCTGGACGAAAACTCAATCAGCAGCCTTAAAGACAAGGGCGCGGCAATCAACATCTGGGGAGTAGGAACTGAGCTCATCACAGGAGGAACCCAGGCTGCATTGGGTGGTGTCTATAAACTAGCCGCAACCCAGGGAAAAAACGGAGAATGGGAATACCGCATCAAAAAATCAGAAGATTTGTACAAGATGTCTAACCCAGGTATTCACCAGGTGCGGCGTTATTTTGACCCATCCGGTAAACCTTTGGTAGATGTACTCTATGATGCCACCCAAACTGAACCTCAAGTAGAGGTCATTGAAATTCAAACGGGCAAGGTAGCCCCCCTACCCTTCCCTGCACCTTCCCAAGATCTACTTGTGCCCATTTTTAGGTCTGGAAAACTGGTGTACACCGTGCCCGATATCCACCAAGTACGAGAAAGATCCTTACAACAACAAGTTTTATTCAAGGGAACCCAAAAAGACTTTATCCATGGCTTGGACCGTTATTTGTTCGATATGAAGCAAAGATTCGCACAAAAGTAGCGGCTCAAAAAAAATAATTGTTCATTTTCTCTAAGCCCAAGGGCAAGGTAAAAAACTCAAATTGAATCGTTTATTGGTTAAACCCTTGGGCAAAATGAAACACTTATTTTTTTATCGCCCTAAAGAGCTAAATTGCATTCTTATTTTAGTTAAGGATCCGCTCACCATTTATTATGGCGGGTTCTTATGAACCTGGAATTTGCACGATGAAATATTGCTATGAATATCCTCGGCCATCCGTTACAGTAGACTGTATCATTTTTGGCCTTGATGAATCTCAAGTGCTTAAGGTACTCCTCATTCAACGAGGACATGATCCTTTTCAAGGGCATTGGGCCTTACCAGGAGGTTTTGTTGATTTGCAGGAGGACCTGGAGTTTGCAGCCTTGCGGGAACTTGAGGAGGAAACAGGCGTTCGAGACGTATTTATTGAGCAATTGTTCACTTTTGGGGCTCCGGGTCGAGATCCCCGGGGGCGGGTAATCAGTGTAGCTTACTATGCCTTGGTCAATCTTACCGAACACCCGGTAAACCCCTCTACTGATGCACAATCTGCAGAATGGTTTCCGATTACCCAACTTCCCCAACTAGCCTTTGACCATGAGTTGATTTTGGAAACGGCCTTGAACCGCCTGCGGGCCAAGGTACGTTACCAGCCCATAGGTTTTGAGTTGTTGCCCGAAAAATTCACCCTGACCCAGCTCCAAAATTTATACGAGACCATTTTGGGTTTGCCAAAAAACGAACCTTTGAACAAACGTAATTTCCGCACCCGAATCCAAAAAATGGATGTGCTAAAGGAGGTGGGCATTCAAGAGGGTGTCTCACATCGTCCGGCCAAACTATACAGTTTTGATAAGGCCCGTTATGAAGAATTACAAAAAATGAAGTACAAGGATCTGGTCTATCGAGGTCTTGATTTCGAAATATGACAAGTGTACAATGTTAACACTGTGCTACAATGTTAACTTAACTGTACAATTTAATGCTACTGCTCTATGAAAACCGTTTTTTTTGTTCGTCATGCCAAGTCAAGTTGGGACAATCCATCACTTAGTGATAGGGATCGCCCACTCAATGCACGTGGCCTGCGTGATGCACCACAAATGGGTTTAAAGCTTAAACAACTCAATGCAAATATTGAGCTCATTGTGAGCAGCCCTGCAAAAAGAGCTTTTACAACGGCAACCTTTTTTGCAGCAGCCTTAGGTTTACCTCTTGATGAAATTGTACTGGAACCCCGTTTGTACGAAGCTATGTCAGAAGATGTGATCAGCGTCATCAATGGGTTGTCGGATGAATACAAGGTTATAGCCATTTTTGGGCACAACCCCACTTTTACCTTCATCGCCAATCTTTTTACGGAAGATTACATCGACAATATTCCTACTTGTGGGGTCTTCAAAGTAGACGCCAGGATTAACTCCTGGAAGGAATTTGGCGAAAACAGCGGTCGATTGACTGCTTTTTATTACCCTAAACAATCTTTGCTTTAATGAAATTACGTATTATTTTTTTTCTAATGTTTTTTTCCTTTTTTGCCTGTAATAGAACGCAGAAAAAACTTCCTATTCCTGAAAAAAAATTAATCCAAATCCTCACCGATGTGCATTATGCGGAGGCTGCCTTGCAAGATGTTTATGGAATTCAAAAGGACAGCCTCAAAAAAATATACTACCAAGAAATTTACCAGTTGTACGAAACATCGGAGGAAGAGTTGACCAAAACCATGGATGTCTTGCGTCAGAATCCTGAAAGATTGGACAAAATTTACCAATTCATTGTCGACAATCTAAATGGTTAACAATTATTTAAACTACATAGCATCTAGGTCATCTTGGATTAATTATAGCTTTGCACATCTTTTTAAGATTGCCGAACCAATCTTTGTGCATGGATAATATAAAAATTCTCATCGTTGATGATGAGCCAGACATCCTGGAGATCCTCCAGTACAACCTTGAAAAGGAAGGCTATCAGGTCGTAACGGCCTCTGACGGTGAAGAAGCCATTGCTGTGGCCGAACGTGAACAGCCTAACCTGATCATTTTGGACATCATGATGCCTAAAATGGACGGGGTTGAAGTCTGCAGAATTCTACGGAGCAAACCTGATTTTGACCGTACCGCCATTGCCTTTTTAACTGCCCGTGAGGAAGACTATTCCCAAATTGCGGCACTGGATGTTGGTGGCGACGATTACATCACCAAACCTATTCGTCCTCGGGTGTTCATCAGTCGGATCAAAGCCTTATTGCGCCGTTCTGATCGTCTCCCCCAGGAAGAAGGTTTGGATGTGGTTAAAGTAGGCGACCTGGCTATTGACCGGGATCGGGTAAGTGTACAACGTGGTGATGAATTGATTGAATTGGCAAAAAAAGAGTTCGAATTATTGTTTTTACTGGTTTCCAAGCCCGGCAAGGTATTTTCCCGGGAAGAAATATTCAACAAGGTTTGGGGTACCGATGTTATTGTAGGTAACCGAACCATCGATGTACACATACGTAAGTTGCGGGAAAAAATTGGTGAAGATTACATCAAAACCATCAAAGGGATCGGGTATAAATTTGAATTTTAATGCTTAAAAACCCAACGCCCCGGCAAATCGCCATTGCTTCTGCCGCACTCATAACCGCAGTAGGCATTGCCATATTTTTGATGGTTCGTTTTTTGCGTTGGGATGCATATCCCTGGCTGGAATACCTGACCTGGGTACTTTTGTTTTTTGTATTGACCTACCGGGTAGTTTTGTATTTTTTGCAAAACTACATTTACCGCAAAATCAAGCTCATTTACAAAACCATCCACCAGGAAAAGATCAATCCGGCCGAAAAAAGCAAATCCATCAATGCTGATGCGAAAATATTCGAAGAAGTAAGTCAACAAGTGGCCGACTGGGCAGCAAACCAACAAAAGGAAATTGACCAGCTGCGCTCTTGGGGCGAATACCGAAGGGCTTATTTGGGTGACATCTCCCATGAGCTCAAAACGCCAATTTTTAACATCCAGGGCTACCTGGAATCCGTCATTGACAATGGAGTTGAGGACCCGGTGTTCAGTTTGTCTTTTTTGAAAAAAGCATCCAAAAACGTAGACCGACTCCAAACCATCATCCAGGATTTGGAGACCATATCTAAATTGGAAACGGGCAATATGCTACTTGAGTTGACTAGTTTTGACATTAAAGAGTTGGGTAGGGAGGTATTTGAAGACCTTGAAATCAAAGCTGCTGAACGCAATATTTCCCTTGAGTTCAAGGAAGGAGCCAGCCAAAGCTACCGGGTCAAAGCCGATCGGGAAAAAATCCGCCAGGTACTCATCAACCTCATCCATAATTCTATCAAATACGGTATCCCCAATGGGCGCATCAAAATCGCCTTTTATGACATGGACAAAAGAGTATTGATTGAGGTGGCTGACAATGGCATTGGCATCCCCAAAGAGCACCTTGCCCATGTCTTTGACCGTTTTTACCGGGTGGACAAAAGCCGCTCGCGGACCCAGGGTGGGTCTGGCCTGGGGCTTTCCATCGTCAAACACATCATTGAGGCGCACTCCCAAACCATCAATGTAAGGTCGACCCCAAATCTGGGTTCTACTTTTGGATTTACCCTGGATAAAGCTAGTTAAAAAAATTTAGGAAAAACCGTGCTAAACTTTCTCACCCACTCTCAACCTTCTCAACCCTTTTTTTACGTACTTTTGCACCCCGAAATCAAGATTCATCTTTTATGCTCAACATAACCAACGTTTACGTACAGTACGGCGACCGGATTTTGCTCAATCGCATTAATCTCACTATTGGCGAAAAAGACAAGGTGGGTTTGGTCGGTAGAAATGGTGCGGGGAAATCAACCCTGTTGAAGATAATCGCTGGTGAGATGAGTCCTCATGAGGGTAAGGTTAGCCGACCCAATGGTGCCTCCCTGGGCTTTTTGCATCAGGAAATGGACATCCCCAAGGGCCGTACCGTACTAGAAGAAGCCATGACCGCTTTTGCGGAAGCCAAAGACCTTGAAATCCGAATCGCCGAGTTGCACAAGGAAATGGAGACCCGTACGGATTACGAGACGGACGCGTACATGGAACTTTTAGAGGAATTTGCCCACGTCAACGACCGCTTCCATTATCTTGGTGGCGAGTCGGTGCAAGGCGAAGCAGAGCGGGTACTCAAAGGGCTGGGTTTTAAACAAAGCGACCTCAACCGCCTCACTGACGAATTCAGTGGTGGTTGGCAAATGCGTGTGGAATTGGCCAAGATGCTCTTGCGCCGCCCCGATTTTCTCTTGCTCGACGAACCTACCAACCACTTGGACATTGAATCCATCATTTGGCTGGAAAGTTTTTTGAAAGACTACACCGGCGCAGTAATCCTGATTTCGCACGATAAAGAATTTTTGGACAATGTGACCACCCGCACTGTAGAGGTGGAGCTGGGCAATGTGTTTGACTATAAAGCTGCCTACACCAAGTTTGTAGAAATGCGCCGCGACCGCCGTGAAAAACAACGTGCGGCCTTCGACAACCAGCAAAAAGTCATCGCCGACAAGGAGCGCACCATCAGCCGATTTATGGCCAAGGCCTCCAAAACCAAGATGGCGCAGTCCATGCAGAAGCAGTTGGACAAAATAGACCGCATTGAAATCGATGATGAAGACATCGCGGCCATGAACATCCGCTTCCCACCAGCACCACGCGCAGGACAGATCGTAGTAGAAGTAAAACAACTGGAAAAACGTTACGGCGAACTGTTGATTCTGGACAAAGTAGACTTCAAAATGGACCGCGGCGACCGAGTTTCCTTTGTCGGCCAAAACGGCCAGGGCAAAACCACCCTGGCTAAAATCATCGTGGATGAAATCCAGTATAGCGGCGGTAGTCTCAACCTTGGCCACAACGTCAAAATTGGCTACTACGCCCAAAACCAGAGTGAGACCCTGAAATCCAGCGACACCTTGCTGGAAACCATGGAAAATGCTGCACCACCGGAAATGCGCAGCCGAGTGCGCCACATTTTGGGCGCCTTCATGTTTAGTGGTGAAGATGCGGAGAAAAAAGTATCGGTGCTTTCCGGGGGTGAAAGGGCACGTTTGGCTCTCGCTTGCCTCTTGCTCAACCCTTTCAACCTGCTGGTACTCGACGAACCTACTAACCACTTGGACATTATCTCCAAAGACGTACTCAAAGCGGCCTTGATGGAATACGATGGTTCCCTGATCGTAGTGTCACACGACCGGGAATTCCTCGCAGGATTGACCAATCGCACCATCGAATTCCGTGACCGTCATCTTTACGACCACATCGGTGACGTAAATGCCTTCCTCGAAAAACGCCAATTGGACAACATGCGGCAAGTGGAAATGAGCACGAAAAATACGCCTCCCACAGTAGTTGCCGCACCCCAAATGGCCAATGTACACCCCACTCCTACCCCAGCCCGCGAATTGAGCTTCGACGAACGAAAACGCCTGCAACGGGCGGTGAGCAACGCCGAAAAAAAAGTAGAACGCCTGGAAGAAGAGTTGACCAAGTTTCAGGCCCAAATGTCCGATCCTGATTTTTTCAGTAAGCCGGATGCGACCAAGCTGATGCAGGCGTATGAGGCCAAGAAAAAGGAACTGGAATTGGCGATGGAGGAATGGGAACAGGCTACCATGGAGTTGGAGGGGTAACGTTTTTTAGACTAAAACGGACAAAGTTGCAGTGGCTTTAGAAATGCACCCGAATTTTCAGTTTGTATGCATTAAAGCCCTACCTTACCCCTCTCCAGGGTTTTACGCCATGCAGAGCTCAATTCAAGCCATTGCAAACGCAGTTTGATTGCCTCATCGACAGTTTTATCGCAGACAAAGTAGGTTTAAGTGAAAATTTTCTTGAGGAGCAGCTCGCTGCCCAATTGAAAGCACATTTAATCGATCTACATACAAGCCAACAATTCCACGCTGCCGGAATCGGCAATCAGGATGTACATCATCAAGACCAAAGCACCCGGGGCGACCAGATTTATTGGTTGGATCCCTAACACCAGCATCCACTAGAAAATCTCTTTTTTGAACTGCTGGATCGCTTTGTACTATATCTGAACCAAAGTTGTTACACGGGTATTACCGGCTATGAATTCCATTATGCCCTGTATGAAAAAGGCAGTTTTTATAAGCGCCACCTCGATCAATTCCGCAGCGACAAAAACCGGGCTTTTTCCATGATTTTATACCTCAATGAGCACTGGGTGCCTCAGGATGGCGGCGAATTGTGCATTTATCACCATGATCGGGTACAAACCATCGCTCCACTTAGTGGTCAATGTGTTTTTTTTAAAAGTAGCGATTTAGAGCACGAAGTTTTGTTGACTCAAGCTCCTCGGATGAGCATTACTGGGTGGTTGAAGGTTGGTTAAAAAAAAGGTCCGTGGTATTTCCTTAATTGGCAACCCACGAACCTTTTTCATCAACTATTCAGTCCATTCTATTTTTGATACAACTCAAACTCTGTTCTACGGTTTAGGGCCCGGCCTTGTGGAGTGGCATTGTTGCCAACTGGCCGTGTTTCGCCAAAACCATCGTGGGTAATCCGGGTGGCGTTGATGCCTTTGGATACCAAATAATCGTTGCACGCTTTTGCCCGGGCCTTAGACAATTTGAGGTTCAAATCATCACTGCCTGAGCTATCGGTGTGACCGCTAATGCGCACACTGTAATCAGAATAGCGCTTCAAAATATCCACTACCTGATCCAGGATTGCATTGGAACTGGCTTTCAGTACTGAGCTACCTGTTTCGAACTGTACATTGCGCGCTGCAAAGCTCAACGTTTCTTTGTCTTTTTGGGTAATCTCCGGGCAGCCATTGTTACTTGCTGGACCTGGCTGGTTTGGGCACTTGTCCGCACTATCAATCACACCATCACCGTCTGTATCCGGGCAACCACGATTGGCCAAAGAGCCTTTCACATCTGGACAAGCGTCGTTTTTATCCGCAATGCCGTCACTGTCCCGATCTGGGCAACCTTTGGTAGCGGCTGAACCAGCTTGATTGGGACATTCGTCGTTGGCATCAAGGACACCATCTCCATCAGCATCCTTAATTGGGCAACCATTGTTGGTGGCTGGACCAGCTTCATTAGGGCACTGGTCTTTGCTGTTGATGATGCCGTCGTTGTCGGAGTCGGGGCAGCCATTGTTGGTGGCAGTACCAGCTTCAGTAGGGCATTGGTCTTTGCTATTGATGATACCATCATTGTCGGTATCAGGGCAACCGTTGGTGGAGGCAGGTCCAGCTTCTTCCGGGCATGCATCTTTGGAATTGGCAATGCCATCGTTATCGTTATCGGGGCAACCCATCGCTTTTGCAGTACCCGGAATCGTTGGGCATTGATCTTCCGCATCAACGACACCGTCCTTGTCTGTGTCTTTTCCAGCGGTGTTGTCTTCTCCTCCGCCCAAATAAAATTTCAAGCCGGCGCCCAATTGAATGTTGTCACGCAGATCAGCAAATCCAATGCGGTACTCCCCTTTGGTAGTGAAATAAACCGCTCCACCCAGTTTAAAATCGAGTCCAATTCCCACTGGAAGAGCAAAATTCACCTTGCGCAAATCTTCATAATTGGCACCCAAACCAGCAAATAGGTTGGGGCTAAAAAAGACATTGGGTTTTAAGGGACGCAATTGTAGTAAGGCGTCCAAATTGAAAAGCCCGCCTTCGCTCAAGGTACGTCCGGTTGCGTCGATGGGGTATTTCACCTGTCCTATCTTCAATGGAAATGCCAGATTGAGTGGGCCAGTCAAATGGCGGCCATACTCGAATTCAAAACCGGAGGTAAAATCATCCCAATTCCAGTCTTTATCGATTTGGTATTGGTAGTTGGGGAACAAGGCACGAACGGCAATGTAATCTTTCGTCAAATCGTGTTGTGCTTGTACAAGTGGTAAGCTCAGCGCAAATGCGAGCGTCAAGGTAAGTAGAAGCGTTCTCATGTTGCAGTAGATTGGTTTCAAATAGGTTTTGTAAACAAATATAACCATAACTCATCAGAAAGAAGTTATTTTCCCAATGTTATTTGTTATAGTCAATTGTAGACGAAACCTACTGCTTTTAGTCACCAATCAAACCACGACCTTCCTTGGAAATTTTTCCTTCATCCCCCAATTGTTTGAGCAGGCGGTCCAAAATCCCGTTGATGAAGTCTTTACTTTTATCCGTACTGTAATTTTTAGCGATTTCAACAAATTCGTTAAGGGTAACTTTAGAAGGAATTGATTTAAAAGTCATTAACTCAACCAAGGCCATTTTGAGCAAAATCATATCAATGACTGCAACCCTTTCTACATCCCAGTTGCGCAGGGTAGGTTCAATCACTTTGAGCAATTGTTCATCTTCGTGATACACTTTGCGCATGAGCAACTCTCCAAAATCCACTGTTGCTTCGGCATTGGGCTTGTAGGCTTCAAAAAAATCCATAGCGGCAGGCAGTGCCTTGAGGGTTTTTTTAATGGACCCAATGATTAAAGATTCATCATCTTCCCATTGGGCAAAAGTATCGTCATTTAATTCTAAAAACAATTCATTGGCACATAGGGTGCGGTACAACAACAAAAGCATCTCTTCGTGATCCTTGTTGGTTGTTGCTTCGTTGTAAACATATTGGTTGTATTCTTCTTTTTTGGCCAATTCATTGTAAAACGAGCGAATATGGTCTTCGTCGAGGAAAGTTTCTGTCTTGTATTGCTTGAACAAGCGATACAATCCTTCATTTCTACTCAGAGACTCCATGAGTGGGTTGTGGGCCAGTTTGGCCTCAAATTTTTTATCTTCTTCGCTTGGTCTGAGCTTGGTTCGCCGGGAATCGGCATCTTGAATGGAAAACTGGGCAACTCTGATGAGATACAACAAATTGAAAAGATAAAGCTCGAACGATTTGTTCACCTTATCGCGATACCTCAATAGGGCTTCATCAAATTTCAGGCTCTTATCTCTCCCTAAGGAATAGAGCATCTGCATGACTTTTATGCGGACGTTCCTACGACTTAACATGTCAATATTTATTTAGCTGCAAATATAGGCTTTCTTGTACTCATTTAGTTATTTCGTCACGATTTCTAATGGATAAAAAAACGATACAAATGCAAAGCTCATTTCGCAGTCCCTTCTTTTTATTTTATTCTTTGTTTGCAACACTCTGTTTGTTAACTCCTTGCCTTGTTATTGCTCAAGCTCCAAAAAGTAATTTCGCCAAAAAAGCGACCTGGAAAGATGAGTTCAAAAAAGCAGGTAAACCCGAAGAAAAAAACTGGAGCTACGATTTGGGGTGCAATTGGTACAACGATGAAGTACAATGCTACACCGATCGGCCTACAAATGTAAGGGTAGAAAATGGGCATCTAACCATTGAAGCCCACAACGAAAAAATGGAGCACCGGGAGTTCACCTCAGCCCGCTTGGTGAGCAAAGGTAAAGGCGATTTCACCTATGGGCGTTTTGAAGCCCGGGCGAAACTGCCCAAAGGGGTAGGCACCTGGCCTGCCATTTGGCTGTTGTTTAGCGATGCGCCTTATGGCAACAAGGGCTGGCCCGACAATGGCGAAATTGACATTATGGAACACGTGGGATTTGACGTGGAGCACGTCCATGGCACCATTCATTGCGCAGCGTTCAACCATGTGCAAGGCACCCAAAAAGGAACCAAAAAAGCTGTTCCTGGACTGGAAGAAGCCTACCACACCTACCGTTGCGACTGGACCCCCAACAACATCAAAATTTTCGTGGACGATCAGGAGTATTTCAGTTTTGACAAACCTGTCAATGCCACTTGGAAAGAATGGCCCTTTGACCACCCTCATCACCTGATCCTGAACATTGCTGTAGGCGGCGGCTGGGGTGGACAAAAAGGGATCGACAAGGCGGCATTTCCGGCGCAGATGGAGGTGGATTATGTGCGGTATTATCCCTACACCGGAAAATAAAATAAAAAACCGGAGGGGTTCAAATCTCCCCTCCGGCCAAATGTATGAAACTTATTCATTTAACTTTAATACTCCAGTAGCCACCGGCGCCACCAAAAAATATCCTCTTGCTCCACCACTCAAATTGGTGTACACATTCGCCGGCTGACCGCTAAACATCCCGCCGTCATTGTCCAGGTTGGCGGCCAGATCGCTGTAAAATTTGTAGGCATTGCGAGAGATGTTCAAAATTTCAATTTTTGCCTCATCGTGGGCAGCGTAATAAATGGGAAAAGGCAACCCATCCACCCGGCCGTTAAGCAATTTGTCTTCACTGAAATAGATGGTTTGGCCTTCGTCATTCTCCAGTTTGCCATTGCGGTAAAAATTAAAGAGGTAGAAGTCCTCCGTTTCTTGCGGTTCTCGGACGTAGAGCAATACTTCATAAAAACGGGCGCTATCTTTGGGATCTTTCATTTCCTGCTCGTCGAGCCGATAGGTCAAGCTATCGTAGTCCACAATGTGGTTCATTTTCTCAGATGCACTATATGTTTTTCCCTCTGCTTCGATCAGCAAAGTGTAGGTTCGCCCCGCCACCCCGGCAAAGGCTTGTTCCGACACATACAACCCAGGTTCTTTTTCCACAAAACGAAATTCATGGTTGGCGTCATCTTTGACCCGTACCATCGCGCCAGAGACCACCGGCGCTTTACCCGTCGAACCAAAAGGCCGACTTTTACTCAATTTGACTACTTGTGATTGGTACTGGTTGTTCACACTCCCCTCTACAATCAGGACGCCGTCGAGTTGTTCGAGGTCCAATTGGATGGTTTTTTCACAAGCCAAAAGGCTTAATAGCGCCAAAAGCGCAAATAGGATATTCTTCATATTGATTCTGCTTTTAAGTCAAAGATTCATTGCTTCACTTTCAGGCTATCCTTCTCTAAGATGCCCTTAGGTGCCTTAGGTGGTTCAAAAAAAATTAAAATTTAAAACTCCAGGTCACATACGGCAACACCGAAAACAAGTACACGAGCCGCGCTTCTTTCTCCGTACCATCCCCAATGACATTGCCTTCGTCATCCTGTTTGGTGCGGGTGTAAATGGTGAAAGGATTCTGCCGATTGTACACGTTGTAGATGCCAAAAACCCAGGTGTTTTGCCAACGGCGACCTTTATTTTTGGCAGGATCAAAGGTCGCTGCGATGTCCAGGCGATGGAAATCCGGCAAACGGTAACCATTGCGGCCCGAATACAAATTCGCCTCGTAATTGCCAAAACTGTATTTACCCGTAGGTAAGGTGATCGGGCGGCCCGTAGCATAAGTGAAATTGCCACCAATGCTCCAACGAGGGCTCAAATCGTAGGTCAAAGAAAGATTGAAACTGTGACGGCGGTCGTAATTGGCCGGAAAAGCCTGGCCATTGTTTACGGTGGGGATTGTTACGTCCGTTTTGCTCAGGGTATAACTGGCAAAACCCCGCAGGTCGCCCACGTTGCGGCGCAACAACAATTCCAGTCCGTAGGAAGTGGCCTTGCCCTGGCGGAATTCGGTAGCGATGTGTTCGTTGAAAAAGATGTTGGCATTGTCCGCAAATTCGGTGATGTTGTCCGAAGCTTTGTAGTAGGCTTCCGCCGAAAACTCCCAGGTGTTTTTATCCAGGTTTTTGAAGTAACCAATCGCCACCTGATCCGCTTTTTGCGGTTTCAGATAAGGAGAACTGGGCGACCAGGTGTTGAAGGGAATCGGCACCGTGGAATTGGACAACAAGTGGATATACTGCAGCATGCGGTTGTACGAAAACTTCAAAGAACTACTGGCATTCAACTGGTAACGGGCAGCAAAACGGGGCTCAGGATTGGCAAAAGAAGCGATCACCTGCCCTTTTTTGTAATGGGTTGAATCGGTAATGGCGTAATTTACGTTGTCGGAAGCATTGGCGTAAGTGTAGATGGTTTCCGGTCCCAAATGTTGGAAAAGGGAGAAACGAAGGCCATATTGCATGGATAAACGCTCGGAAAGCTTTTGTTCAGCTCCCACGTACAAGGCCTGATCCAAGGCATGCCGAGGCTGCAATTTGGTGGGTTTAAAAATGGTATTGTCGCCATTGGGCTGGATATCGCCGGGTTGAAACTGGCGGTAGGTACCCTGGTAGCCAAACTGCAAGGTGAACTTCGGACTGGGGAACCAGGTAAAATCCTGCTTCACAGAGTACTCCTTTTGGTTGGCATCCCAGCGGAATCCTTCCAATGCGTCATTCTGCTCCAGGGTGTAATCAAAATCGCTGTACACCAGCGTAGTATTAGCAAACAAACGCTCGCTAAACAAATGGTTCCAACGAAAAGTGGTGGTTTTATTGCCCCAATCCATTTCAAAGTCGTCGTTGAATTTCCAGATGTCCCGCCCAGCGTAAGCAGACAAGAAGAAGCGGTTGTTGTTGTTGATTTTCCAGTTGAGTTTTCCGTTCAGGTCGTAAAACTGGACGCCAGTTCCCTTCAAATCCGGGATTTGTTTCATGATCAAATCCACGTAAGAACGGCGAGCAGCCAGGATAAAGGAGGCCTTGTCTTTTACAATTGGCCCCTCCAAACTGGCTTTGGCCGCTAAGGTGCTCACACTACCTGCTGCTTCCAGTTGCCGGGCATTGCCGTCTTTGGTGCTGACTTCAAGCAGGGAGGACAAACGTCCGCCATACTTAGTTGGAATTCCACCTTTGTACAGTTCGGCACTTTTTAAAATATCGGCGTTGAACACGGAAAACAAGCCGAACAAGTGGGATACATCGTACACTGGTGCCTCATCGATCAGCACCAGGTTTTGATCCGCTGCCCCACCCCGCACGTAAAAGCTGGAGGTTCCTTCGCCAGCACTGGTCACGCCGGGTAGGGTTTGAATGGTTTTGATGATGTCGGGTTCGCCCAGCAAGGCTGGTAGTTTTTTGACCTGGGCGATGGGTACGTCCAGGCGGCTCATGGCGACTTCCCGCACGGCTTCGTCGGCTTTTTTATCCGAAATCTGGACCTCTTGCAAGGTCTGGGCATCGGATAACATTTCGATGTTCAATTCCAGATCGCGGTCCAGATTGATCTCCTTGCTGATGCTTTGGTAGCCGAGGTAGGAAAAGGTAAGTCGATAAGTACCCGGTGCCAGGGTCAGGGAATAAAAACCGTAGGTGTTGCTGGTTACTCCACTTTTGAGGGGCTCTACCCATACATTGACGTAGAGCAGTTCTTCCGCCGAAGCAGCGTCTTTGATGTACCCGCTTAGGGTGTACTGTTTTTTGGCGGCGGTGCCTGCGTTTTGGGCAAAAATAGTCCCAAGACTCAGGGTCAGCACGACCAGAGTGGCGATGGTTTTCATAATAACAGTCGGTGTTGGTTTGGTTGAGGAGTTGAGAAGGCTGAGAAGTTGAGGCTACCGCAAGCGACTCAGACAGAGACCTTCTCAAAATCGCTTGCGACAGCTACAACTCCTCATCCCCTCAACTTCTCAACTCTCTTTAAATCCTTTCATCAAACTAGATGGGAAAAAACAAACCTACCCCTATCTTTTTCTTATAAAAAAAAATTTGCGCGGAGTGTATTTAAAGATTTACAAAAAAAATTCCCTTGCGGGGAACTTATACACCCACACCTCGGTTTACACCTACAATTCAACAATTAGAAGGTCAAAAACCTGTACACATGACACGCTCATCATTTTTCACCACAGTACTCCGACGCCAGGCTTCTCCGGCAGCGCAACCGATCCGAGATCGGGAGGGTGCTGAGGTTCGAGAGCGTGGATAAACCCACTGCTCAAGCCATGGCTTGAGCAGTAGTGTGGCCTCCCACGGGTGAATCCGTGGGTTGGCGGGAACCATCGCAGAGCAGAATTTCAGCTCAATTACAATTTTACACATCACATACGATAGGGTGCTGTAGTTCAATGGTAGAGCAGGGGATTGTCTATCCTCAAGTTGCGGGTTCGAGTCCCGTCGGTACCGCAAATAGCTTTGTCGTTCAATGGAAGGATATCAGATTACGAATCTGAGGATCGGGGTTCGAGTCCCTGCAAGGCTACGAGCCACATAGCCCTGACCAAGGCTCCGTAATTGTTGGGACGCACGGCCGTGCGTCCCAACAGCGCATTGCTCCAAATTTTGTCGGGATTCATATTATTATAGGGCCTTTAAGCGTATAATATGCAATAATCACGAACCTAAACATGCAACACCACCAAATCACCCTCTTCTTTTGCCTATTTGTTCTCCACCAAATAGTCGCCCAAACCGACGCCACCATCCTTAGCTCCATCCGCCAGGAATCCGCCCACAACTCCCAGGTCATGCACACCTTGAGCCAGTTATCCGACGTACATGGCCCTCGCCTGATGGGCACCCCGAACTATTACCAGGCGGCCCTCTGGGCCCAGCAACAACTCAAATCCTGGGGCATTGCCAAGGTGGATTTACAATCCTTCGATCGAGGGCATCGCGGTTGGGCGGTACAGCATTTTCAAGTGGAAATGACTGTGCCCCAAAACAGCCATATCCCGGCCTACCCGCTTGCTTATACCGCTTCTACGGAAGGTGTGAAAGAAGGCGAAGTCATTTACCTGCCGAGCCTTGATTCTGTTTATGCCTTTAGTGGCAAACTACAGGGCAAAATCCTGCTGCTTGGCTCCTTTTACCAACCTGTGAGCAATATCTTCCAGCCATTTGCGCAACGCTTAACACCTGGTATTTTGCAACAAGCCGAACAAAACCCCGATCCCAACGACCTGATCATCGGCTACCACAGTCGGCGCTCCACCCCTCAGGTATTTCAATTGCAAAACCTGATCCGCAAGCGCCGGGAACAGTTTTTGAATTTTTGCAAAAGCCAAAAAGTACTGGCACTACTCGAACCCAGCGACTTTCCTTACGGGATTCTGCACGCCGATGGCAACCGGGCCATTCCTTCCTATATGCGGGTAGGAGACATTCAGCCCATTGCCTCCTTTGTCATTGCCAATGAGCATTTTGGGAGGCTGTTACGGCTAATCAAAATGGGAATTAAGCCCAAATTAAAGGTCGAACTTAAGGCCCAATTTTACCAGGAGCCCAAATACAACGTCAATGTCATCGCTGAAATACCCGGTAGCGACCCTATTCTCAAAGATGAATTGGTAATCATCGGCGCCCACCTCGATAGTTGGCACGCTGGAACCGGAGCAGTCGACAATGCTTCAGGTTGTGCGATCATGTTAGAAGCGCTTCGCCTCCTGCAAGCCAGCGGGGAAAAGCCCAAACGGACCATCCGCCTGGCCTTATGGGGTGGAGAAGAGCAGATTTTTGCGGGTTCGGCGGCTTATGTAGAACAAAAAGTGGGCGACCTCAACACCGCAGCTGCACAAAAAGAACAATCCAAAATTTCGGCCTATTTCAACCTGGACAATGGAGCAGGTAAAATCCGGGGCATTTACCTGATGGCCAACCCGGAGCTTAAACCCATTTTTGCAGAGATGCTCCGCCCTTTTGCCCCCGACACCATCTTAACCCTACAAAACGCCAATCAAAGCGATCACGAGTTGTTCGACTTTCAAAACATTCCAGCCTTTCAGTTCATTCAGGACCCGCTCGACTACATGAGCGCAGTGCACCATACCAATCTGGACCTATACGAATACGTCCCAGCCAAAGACCAACAGGCCAACGCCGAATTGGTGGCGTACCTGGCATATCAAGTAGCACAGCGGGCGGATCTTTTGCCACGCAAAAAGTTCAACTCACCGATCCCCAGCCTGGTGGGCAATGCCCATTTTCAAGTAAAAGGATTTTTGCAGGCCCAGCAAGTTAGTTTGGTTAGCGATTTCAACAACTGGAACATGTTCGGCACACCTTTGGCTAAAACTGCGGATGGTTGGGAATGCCGCCTCGAGCTTCCACCCGGCAAATACCTCTACAAGTTCATCGTGGACGGAGATTGGACTGCTGACCCAAGCACGCCCAGCGATAAACTGCTCAGAGATGGTAAAGGGCATGCTGGTTTGACAGAATTTTGGGTGAAATAAAGCTTTGTGAATGGAAACGAAATAAATTTCCACTCCCGAAGCAGAAGGGTACAGGAAACTTCTGACCAAATTATTCCTACTTTTAAGCCGAACAAAACAAAAAACCTATGTCAGAAGTCCAAATGGAGCAAACAATCGTCGCTCAAAGTGAAGAATTTGAACGCGAGCCAGTGCCCCAATCAAAGTGGAAAAGTTGGAAAAGCTTTTTGGGTATGTACGCTGGTGAACATGTAGCCGGCACCGAATTCATCATTGGCCCATTGTTCCTCACCACCGGGGTTAGTGCTTTCGACCTCATTGTCGGGCTATTGATAGGCAACCTCATGGCCGTTTTGTGTTGGCGTTTTTTGACCGCTGAAATTGCTGTCAAACACCGCTTGACCCTTTATTATCAGTTAGAAAAAATTTGCGGCAAAAACCTGGTCAAGTTTTACAACGTAGCCAATGGAGTCCTGTTTTGTTTTTTGGCGGGTTCCATGATCACCGTTTCCACCACCGCGGTTGGAATCCCTTTTGATCTTCCAATGCCCGCCCTCAACGATACGATGCCCAATGGAGTCCCCTGGGTTGTCATTGTACTGATTACCGGAGCCCTGACCTCCGTTATTGCCGCCCGGGGTTATGATTCGGTGGCCAAGGCTGCCAACTGGATGGTGCCTTTTATCCTGTTCGCATTTGTCGCCGCAGCCGTAGTAGCTCTGGGGCAACTGGGGGTAAAAAATTTCAGTGACTTTTGGAACATCTGGGGTGAAGGCTCTGAACCATTCCCCGGTAAAATCAAATATACTTTCTGGCATGTAGTGCTTTGGTCCTGGTTTTGCAATGCGGCCATGCACATTGGTATGTCTGACCTCTCGGTGTTGCGCTACGCCCGCAAGGCCAGCGCAGGTTGGACCACCGCCGCAGGTATGTTTGTGGGGCATTACATGGCCTGGATTGCTGCGGCTTTGCTGTATGCGGTGTACCTGAAAAGTGCTGAAGCACAGGCCATGTTGGCTCAAGGCATTGCACCTCCGGTTGCTCCCGGCCCATTGGCATATGGGGCCATCGGCTATTTGGGCGTCCTAGCCGTTATTTTGGCCAGTTGGACTACAGCCAATCCCACCATTTATCGCGCAGGTCTGGCTTTTCAGGCCATCTTTCCCAAATCTTCTACCTTTTGGATGACCATGCTGGCAGGCGGCATTGCTACTGTCGCTGGGATTTTCCCGGCTTTTGCCATGAAGTTACTGGATTTTGTAGCACTGTACGGCTTCATCCTCGCGCCCATCGGTGCCATCATTGCTTTTGAACATTTTTTTGGGGCCAAATACGGCATTATCAGCAATTATGCCGAAAAGGCAGGGATTTCCTTCAATGTTGCAGTGCTGGCAGCATGGGTGCTTAGCGCAGGACTGTGTTATGTGCTTTCGGTGACACAGGGCATCTTTTTGTCCTTTTTGACCTTGCCGGCCTGGTTGGCTTGTGGGATCTTGTACTTGGTGCTGAGTAAGTGGTGGCAGAAGGCAGTGTAGGCTTAATACTCAACCTTCATCATGAATCAAACAATCATCATCATAGGTGGCGGTGCTGCCGGTTTTTTTACCGCCATTCGGGCAGCCGAATGTGCCCCCGGTGCACAGGTCATTATTTTGGAAAAAAGTAAGGATGTATTGGGCAAGGTCAAAGTATCTGGCGGTGGGCGGTGCAACCTGACCCACGCCTGTTTTATTCCTCGCGAACTCAGTAAATTTTATCCTCGTGGGGAAAAAGAATTGCTCGGGCCTTTCAATCGCTTTGCTTGCGGTGACACCATCGACTGGTTTGAAAAAAGAGGGGTCGCTACCAAAATTGAGGAAGATGGCCGCATGTTTCCCACCAGTGATGATTCCCAAACTGTTATCGATTGCCTCTGGAGTGCTGCCCGCAAAGCTGGCGTAAAAGTATACACCAATACTCCGCTTAAAAACATCAAAGCGCCTACTCAGGCTGGCAAAACCTGGGTCATCGAAACCAGCAACCAAACCTTACATGCCCATAAAGTAATGATGGCTACCGGCAGTGCACCGAGCATGTGGGATTTGTTGGCCAAATTGGGTCATCAAATTGTCCCGCCAGTTCCGTCCCTATTTACTTTCAATATTAAAGATGCCCGTTTGAGTGATCTACTAGGTGTATCTGTTCCGCTGGCTGAAGTGCAGGTGGAGGGCCAAAAGTTGCGCAGTTCTGGCCCCTTGTTGATCACCCATTGGGGTTTGAGTGGTCCTGCTATTCTGAAGTTATCAGCCTGGGGCGCCCGCGAATTAGCCGCCTTGAACTACCGTTTTGTGGTGCGGGTCAACTGGATCATGTCTAAAACGGAA
Organism: Haliscomenobacter sp.; assembly: GCF_033763495.1. Lineage (GTDB taxonomy): Bacteria > Bacteroidota > Bacteroidia > Chitinophagales > Saprospiraceae > Haliscomenobacter. The sequence goes on from NZ_JANRKL010000035.1 coordinate 137,593, forward strand.
AGTACACGCGAGGATCTCGAGGAATTAAAACAAGAGGATGGCCGCAAAATGGTCATGGCCAATGCCCAATTCGGCCTGGCCAACCGCTTGTGGAAACGCCTCGTTCAAGCTGCAGGCATTCGAGAAGACAAACGTTGGGCGGATCTGAGCAAAAAAGAAATCCAGGCCTTGGCAGAAGAATTGACCCAAGGCCGTTTTCAAGTTAATGGCAAAAGCACCTTCAAAGAAGAATTTGTGACGGCAGGCGGTGTAGATTTGAAAGAGGTAGATTTTAAAACTTTCGAAAGCAAGTTGTTTCCAGGGCTGTTTTTTGCTGGCGAAGTGCTGAATATTGACGCCATAACGGGCGGTTTCAACTTTCAGGCAGCCTGGACGGGAGGATGGATTGCAGGGGAGGCGATGTCCAAACTTGAGCGGTAATTAAGGATTTAAATCCACTCCTTTGTAAATGCCTAGCATCGGGATTTCCAGACCCATAGATTGTAAGGGAATCATGTCTTCCAAGTTGTAATAATCAGAAGTACGCCACAGGTCTGGTGCTTCACGGAAGAAACGTGACACATGATGCTGCTCCTGGCTCACCAATAAGTATTCTGAAAAACTGGGGATGCTGCGGTAATAGCCAAATTTACTATTGTTGTCATAACCCTGGCTACTTGGAGAGGTCACTTCTACAACAAGTAAAGGATTGGTTATGATGTCTCGCCGATTGTTGTACAGCTCAGGTTTTAGTGCAATTGTAACTGCATCGGGATATAAAAAGCGATTGAATTTTTCAATCCATATTTTCATGTCGCTACTGTATACCTTAAAAACAGCATCTTTTGCATCTATGGCAATATTGAGCTGAGTAATTAATTTACCGCTAAGTTCATTATGAGTTGTAGTTCCTCCGGCCATCTCGATAATTTTTCCATTATGGTACTCGTGTTTAGAAAGGCTGTGTGCTTCTAACTCCAGGTATTCCTCGATGGTAAAAATTTGACTTGCCGTAATCGTCATGGTTCGGAATTTATCAGCACAAGTTAAAGCATTTTTAAAACAAACTCAACTGTCCATTTTTGAATTGTTGGTGCAGCTCCAAATTGTAAACAGGCAGCTTGTTCTCCTTGAAGTACAACTTCTTCGCCAATTGGTACTGCTGTGCGATGATGTCTGCAATTTTTCCTTCGCCCCGCATGCGGATACCCGGGCGATTGTCGTTGAGCTGGCCGTTGTGGCAGTCGCGGATGCGGTTGAGCACCCGCTCGGCACGATCAGGCAGGGCTTTGTGAATCCAGTCTTCAAAGATGGGGCCAATGTCACCATTGAGGCGCACCACTTGATAGCCCATCGCGCTAGCCCCCATTTCCGCCGCTTTTTCTGCCATTGGAATCAATTCATGGTCGTTCAGGCCGGGAATGATTGGAGCCAGAAGTGCCATAACCGGGATGCCGTTGTCAGCCAGTGTTTTTAGGGTTTTGAAACGGCTGTTCACCGAAGCAGTTCGTGGTTCCAGTACCCTGCGCAGGTCTTCATCCAAATTGGTGATCGACAGGCAAACGTGTACGAGGTTTTCCGAAGCCAATTGTTTCAAAAGATCCAAATCCCGCAAAATGAGGCTATTTTTGGTAATCATACCCACCGGGTGGCGGTATTTCCATAGCACCTCCAGGATTTGGCGGGTGATTTTATACTCTCGTTCAGCGGGTTGATAACAATCGGTATTGCCAGACAACATGAGTGGTACCGCCTTCCAGGTAGGTTTGCGGATGGCTTCGGTCAACAAACGTGGTACATCTTTTTTGACCAGGATTTTTTGTTCAAAATCCATCCCGGCGCTGTAACCCCAATAAGTGTGGGTGTTGCGGGCATAACAATAAATGCAGCCATGCTCGCAACCCTGGTAGGGATTGAGCGAAAAGCCCATACCTACATCTTCACTTTCGACCTTATTGAGGATGGTTTTGGGATAAACTTCGATGTACTCGGTAGGCAATTGCAGGCTCTCTTCCCACTCTTCAGCCGGAATAGGCGCGCTATCGTACACAAGTTTGTGGTACGGATTGGGTGTATTGATTTGGGCTCCGCGGCCTTTGAAGTAGGGCGTTTCTGGCATGATGTAAATTTGAGCACACTACCCTCAACGGCACTTCGGCTTCGCTCAGTGACCGTTGAGGGTAGTGTGCTCAAATTTACATCAATTATTTTTAAAATCAAAAAATAAAAACAATTGCTACAAGCTAATTCCAAACACTGGCCCCACATTCCACTTCCCTCCTGCCTGCCTGGAAACCGCCATATCAAAACGGAACAAGCGGAACACCCCAAAGCCAACGTTCTCTATGCCAGCTGCTAGTTCTAAATAGTTTTTCTTTTGCTCTACCGTCAACAAATGGCCACTCAAGACCAATTTCCAACCTAGTTTTTTAACCAGGGGAATCCAATCCAGGATTGCTCCTTCAAAATGATGTTGCCAATGTGCCTGGAAAAAAGATCGGTCGGTGGAGTAATCATAATAAGGCAAGAGCATAAAACTGCTCATGTAGCGGTCTTGGTCACCCAAGATGGTTTGATTGCCATTGAAATGCTTGAAGTCCATAAATTCCAGCTCCTTGCGTTGGAGAAAGGTACCTGCCTGAACCCTTAATTGTGAAAAGCCCCAGGCCCCCAGGGGAAGTTCATCCTCTTCTATGGCTACGCTCAGCAATTGGTAATTGACATCGCCAGCTCCAAGCCGATAATTGAGGAAAAACTCGGGAGACTTGTTTTCAGCAGCATATTTGCGACCAGGATATACGTAGTATTTCTGGCCAGGGCGAAAGCTGAAATTCAGGTCAAAAGTGAGGGCCCGGCTTTGATCAAAACTACGCGGTGCAGCGGCAGGTAGGTTCGGCGTAAAGGCCCGCCGATCAGGATCCTCGCGTTGGTACCAGCTTTGATCACTCGTGTTCTCCAGGCTATTTCGATTGGCCCATTCCAGTGCGGTGTTCATCCGAATGCCATTGCTCAGTTCACGACCAAATCCCAATCTTGCCGAAACCTTATCATACAGCTTCATATAATTGTGGCGTGCCAATAAGGAATAAACTGAATTGACAGTCGGTGTAATCGGATCTCCTGCATTGAATTGTGTAACCCTGCGCCCTCCGCTGAGCGAAATCTGGGTGCTCCGTAGGCCTTCCAATTGGCGTACATAACTCCCCCAAGCGCGCAGCTTTTTTTCTGAAAATCCATAACTCAGCTCTCCATTCAAACGATACCACTTCATGTTGTATTCGTCGTAATCCTTGGTGTAGCCAAGTTTGAGCGCCGCATTGTAACCTTGTACAGTATTGTACTGAATGGTTCCGATGGGAGAACCCACACTGAAATACTCCCGATAAAACGAGCGATTGTAGTTGTAACCCGTCAGGAGTTTCATTACAGTAAATTTGTTGTTTTTTCGATCGATGGAATCCTTGTAAGGCTTGGATTTCCAGATGGTTTGCAAGCTGTCCTTTTTGACGTAGTCGCGCGCTTCTTCCGCTGTGAGTGGAATAGGGCGAAGAGTATCCCAAAATTCCTGATTTTTTTCGTTTGCTCCTTCTTTAACAATGAATACATCTTTGCCAAAAAACTTTTTGTCCAGGGCTGGTTTGATGTTGTAATTGCTTAAAATCGAGGTGAAGTTACCCACCAGTTTAAAGCCCAATGCACCCGCCTTGAAGCGAATATTGACCGAAAAGGTCCGCCATACATCCTCGGTGTTGGGAATCGGGAAAAAAAGCTGTTTGATCCATAAAGAATCCAGCCCAGGTTGTTTGATGGCCGATTGCAACAGTATAAAATCTACTGACTGCACCGCCCAATCCTGATCAACGATGTAAATGAAACCTCGGTAAACGGGGTCTTCACTGCGTTTTGGGATGACCTGGATTTTATAGATTACCTGGCCCTGATCATCCCTGATGGTGCCGATCAGTTTGTATTTATAGTAAAAAAAGGCGTTGTCGGCAATGGGCGAAACGATGCGGCGGCCCAAATTGGAATAAGGATCGTAGGGGCTGAAATCCATATCCTGCGCCCGGTTGAAGCCAAAACCCCGGTCATTGCCCGCCACTTTTGAAAAAATCATCTCCTCCCGGTATTGATCAGGTTGGCGGAAAAACAAGGTTGAGCGGGATTCTGACAGATAAATGATGCCTTTACCTGTGCTGTCCAAAACGCCTCCCATAGTGCCAATCTCCTGGCCCATGATCTTTTTGGGCGTTTTGTCAAAAGCGATATTGCCTTTCACATAAGCATCGCAGCGGTATTCTTCCACCTGATCGCGGTAAAACTCCCGTTTTTTGATGGCTGCCCGAATGATGGGATAGGCAGGATCTTCGGCGTTGGAGCGCACCACAAACTCGCTGAGTTCTATTGCCGCTTCCTTGAGGGATACATCGAGTTTTTGTGGCTCGCGGGTCATGGTCACCCGAATCGTTTTGGTTTCGTATCCAATGTATTGAAAGATCACATCGTGAGTACCTGGCAGCAGGCTGAGGTTATATTCTCCATTGACATTACTGGTAGTCCCATTGGTACTGCCTTTGAGGTATATGCTTGCAAAAGGCAAAGGACTACCTTCAATGTCGGTCAACTTGCCCGACAACTGAGCAAACAATCCATTACAAGCAAGGGTAAATAGGAGGAAGAGGGTAAATTTCTGCATACGCAATGAGGTTTTCAAAAGAGAACCCAAAAAAAGAGAAAAGGATGGTTCAACACAAACACTTTAAGATAGGCTTAACGATCTGCTCGACGAAAATCTTTGTGTAAAAAATACACATTGAAGCATTGTCTCGCCGCTTTTTTTTTCGATCTTTCTCCATCAAAACGTTTCAACCTGCAAAATCCTGAATCATGCTGCATCGTCGACAATTCATCAAAAGCACAGGCTGGGCAACGGCTTTCGCACTGAGTCCTTTCGCTCAAAACTTAATAGACGACATGACTAAAAAGAAGAAAAAACTGGGTGTACAATTGTTTTCCATCCCTCAAATGGTTGACAAAGACCTAAAAGGCACCCTCCATCTGCTGAGCGAAATTGGCTACAAAGAAGTAGAATTCTTTGGCCCCTACCCTTTCAGCGCACCAGAAACCATTGAAGGTTGGAAAGGCCTGGCTGCCCAATTGGGCATCAAACGCAATGCCTTTTATGGCTACAGCATCCCGGAAATCAAAAGCATGTTGAGCGATTTTAAGCTCAAAACGCCCTCCATGCACCTGGACCTGATCACCTTCCGCAAAAACCTCAAGACTACCTTGGATGCAGTTGCACCACTTGGGGTAAAATACCTGGCGCTTCCTGCTCTCAGCGATATCAATGATCGGCGTACTTTGGATCATTACAAACGCCTGGCTGAGGAATTTAATGGTTTTGGTCAACAGATGGCAACCTATGGCATGGCTTTCGTGTACCACAACCACGGCTTTGAACATGCCAAAATGGACGGAGTGGTCCCCATGGATTACCTCCTGCAAAATACGGACAACAAAAACGTCAAATTTGAATTGGATATCTTCTGGATGAGTGCGGCTGGTGCCGATCCGGTGGATTACCTGAACCGTTACCCTGGCCGTTTTAAATTGATGCACATTAAAGATGCTGCTGAAAAAGTGCGTTTTACGGGCGATGGAGGTACTCCAGATCAGTGGATGGCGGTATTCTCCAAAATGGCGGACCCTGGGACGGGGGTATTTGACATCCAACGGATGCTACAGGCTGGTCAAAAATCCGGGGTTGAGCATTTTTTCCTAGAAAGGGATTTAACACCAACACCAGAGGCAACTTTGAAAAATTCATTCGCGAATTTGAGCAAAATGAACTTCTAACCTTAAGAGTATCTTAAGTGCCTTAGGTTTCTTAGGTGGTAAAAAAAATTATTTCACCACCTAAGAAACCTAAGGCACTTAGGCACTCCTAAGGCAGTTATTATCACTCGATTTTCAAACTCTTCACCTCGCCTGTCGGAGTCACCAAAATAAATTCCTTCTTCACCTCAGTTTTCACCTTCGGCTTGGCATCCGGCATTTTAAACCTTACCGCCAGGTTGTATGAAAACTGCACCGCCGGCTCTAATATTTCCGGATTGATCACAATGTCATAATCATTTGCTGCTACTGCGTTGTAAAAGCGTAGCGTAGGTTTATCCGCAGGTTGAACCACCGAGTTGTTCTTTTCTGAAGCATCCAATGACTGGGTGCTAAAGGCCTGGTAGCTCTCGTAACGATTCGTTGGGTAAGCCACCCAAGCATTTTCGGCAGTGATGGTATAGGCTGAATCCAGCTTAATCCCCATTTTTGCATAGGAATCCTTGATGTTTTCGAGGTATTCAAAAGAAAGTGCGCGTAGTTCCTGATACACTTTCTGCTGGTCCTTGATAAAGTAATCTACTTTCACAATGTCGTAAATTTCCTGTTTGGCCGCGGCAGTGACAATCTGATCCAAAATGGTAGGTTTTGTGTAACGAATGTGGATGTTTTTTTGCAGCTCAAAGCCTTTAGGGATTTCGGTGAGGGTCTTTTTGGAAAAAATCTTTTTGCTCACATCGTACTCGTATTTGGGCAAGAAGTTAACCATATCAACATAGATATCCGTTTCCGGGATGCCCAGCCCCTTCAGGTCGTTCAGGAAATTATTCAAACGATTGTTGAGTAAGGTGTTGGTTTCATCAGCAGTTCTGGCAACTTGTAACATAGTGAATACAGCAGTGTAAGAACTGGCCCGTTGGTTGGACATGGTATTAATCGTGATTTCAATGCTGTTGTCGTCCTGCAATTTGGCACTGCGGGGAATAGAGCGGTACTGAGCATTCAAATTGGCATTTGACTGGATTTGCTGGTATTCATTGCTTTGCTTTTTTTGTTCGGCATAGTTGCCCATCACCTGAGCATGAAGGGATGCAAAAAAGCAGCTGCTAATGACCAATGGGATAAGGTGTTTTCTCATGACTGGATTGTTTTGAATCAATTAACCAGAAGGTAACGCATCCTGAGTTCCATTAATTTTTTTGCTAAAAAAAATATTTTTAGCGAAAATTCGCTAAAAAATTCAATCAAGGCTTTACAAATTCAAAACTTGCGCTTATTTTTGTAGCGAATTTTCGCTAATTCTTTCATTGAACGAACAAACACATTATACTTATGGAAGCTGTGATGAGCAAAACCGCACTTCAGGGAGGTGAATTTTTAATCAAGGACTCCCTGTCCGAAGATGTTTTTATCCCCGAGGAATTGAATGAAGAGCAAAGGATGATCCACGAAACCGTTCGGGATTTCCTGCACAATGAAATTTTCCCCAACATTGAAAAAATTGAAAACCAGGAGGACAATATCGCCCCACGTTTGTTGGAAAAAATGGCGGAATTAGGGCTCCTGGGTACCCATATGCCCGAAGTTTACGGCGGAATGGAATTGGATACCAATACCAATACGCTGATTGGTGATGCACTCGGCCCGGCTGGAGCATTCACCGTTTCTTTTGCGGCGCATATCGGCATCGGCATGTTGCCGATCCTGTATTTTGGTACAGAAGAACAAAAACAGAAATACCTGCCCCGCCTGATCAACGGCGAACTCAAAGCTGCATATTGCCTTACTGAGCCAGGTTCTGGTTCGGATGCACTGGCGGCTAAAACCCGGGCCGACTTAAGCGCCGACGGCAAAAACTATTTGCTTAATGGGCAAAAGATGTGGATTTCCAATGCCGGATTCGCTGACCTGTTCATCGTTTTTGCCAAAATTGACGGCGATAAATTCACCGGGTTCATTGTAGAGCGGGATACCCCCGGTTTGACTTTGGGCGCCGAAGAAAAGAAATTGGGCATCAAGGGATCCTCTACCCGTCAGGTGTTTTTTGAAAATGCGCCGGTACCCGCCGACAATGTTTTGGGTCAAATCGGCAAAGGTCACCTGATCGCCTTCAATGCGCTGAACATTGGCCGTTTCAAATTGTGCTCCCTCAGTTTAGGTGGTGCAAAATACAGTGTTACCACTGCGATTCGTTACGCCAACGAACGCATCCAGTTTGGTGTGCCAATCTCTAGCTTCGGAGCCATCCAACATAAACTGGCTGAACAAACCATCCGCATTTTTTCCACCGAATCTGCCCTCTATCGGGTTTCCAATTTGCTGGAACTGAAAAAGCAGGAGTACGAAGCCCAAGGTCTGGATTTTGCCCAATCCAAATTAAAAGCTGCCGAAGAATACGCCATTGAATGTTCCATTCTGAAAGTAACTGGTTCTGAAGCGCTGGACTTTGTGGTGGATGAAACCCTTCAAGTACACGGCGGAATGGGCTTCTCCGAAGAAGGCACTGCTGCCCGAGCCTATCGCGACGCCCGCATCAACCGCATTTACGAAGGCACCAATGAGATCAACCGCCTTTTGAGCATCGACATGTTGCTCAAACGCGCCATGAAAGGTGCCCTCGACATCGTAGGGCCAGCCTGGCAGGTTCAAAAAGAGTTGGCCTCCATGCCTGGTTTTGAGAAGGAAGAAGGTCCTTACGCCGAAGAGCGTAAAGCAGTCAAAGATTTCAAAAAGGCCGTTTTGATGGTTGCTGGTGCCGCTGCAAAATTGCAGATGGAAGGCAAACTCGACCTCAAAAACGAGCAGGAAATCATCATGAATGTAGCCGATATGTTGTCGGATTTGTTCCTGGCGGAATCACTCTTGCTACGCGTTGAAAAACTGGCAGGGATGACCGGTAAGGTAAAACAGGAAGTATACGATGCCATCTTAAGGGTATTCATCCACGACGCGACCTTGCGCATGAACAAAAATGGTACCGATGCACTGGCTTCTTTTGCTGAAGGAGACCTGTTGCGCACGATGTTGATGGGCTTGAAGCGCTTCACGAAGTATCCTGCCCAAAACGTCAAAACCTTGCGCAGATTGGTCGCTGACGTATTGATTGACGCAAACGAATTTGCATTGTAGCCTAACTAATAACGGTCTAGTTGTTTACTGACCTAGCATTTGTATTCATAAGTTACTAAGTGTTTGTTGAGCGCGCTTCAGTCCATTCGGCTGAAGCGCTTTTTTTTAACTTAATTTTTGCAATAATAAAACATACTTCTGTCGTTAATGAGGCAAAAGAACCATCAATTCAAGCCATGCGTAATCTGTTTTTCTTGCTCGTTTTCAGCCTGTTGATTCCAGTATTTGGCCAAGCCCAAAACAAAGTTAAGCTGAGCGGTGCTGCTCAAAAGGAGCTCAAGCTCTACGAAGACACATTGGGTGTGCTCTCTTTTTTGGTAATCAATGACTCTCTGCCTGAAAGTCGTTTTGCGGCCACTCGCAAGATGATCCTCACACTTAAAAAAGCACTAAAGGTCACCAATTCCTACCATTACAAATTTGAACGCCTCAAGCCCATTTCCATCCAATATGCGCCCGACAGCACCTTCCGGATTTTTACCTGGCAGCTTTTTGTCGACGACAATACCTACCATTATTACGGAGTGATTCAAATGAACAGCCCCGAATTAAAGATGTATCCTTTGGTAGATCGCTCGGCTAAAATAGAAGATGTACAACAGTCCATCAGTGGGCCAGACAACTGGTACGGGGTGATTTATTACAACATCCTGAAACTCAAAGATCCGGCTGGACCTAAATATTTGCTCTTTGGTTTGGATACTTATTCCTTTTTCAAGCGCCGCAAAGTCATTGATGTTTTGACCTTCAAAGACGATCAAGTGGTCTTAGGTGCGCCCGTTTTCCCCAAAACCATCAACAACGATGGGCCAGTCAATCGTCTTATGCTGGAATACAGCGCTGAAACCAGCGTGAAAATGAACTGGGATGAAGCCATGGGCATGATCATTTACGACCACCTCATTCCTTTCAATGGTACCGCCAAATCCGGACCAGTTAATGTACCCGATGGTACTTACGAGGGTTTTAAAATTGAGCTGGGAAAGTTGGTGTATTTTGATAAACTGGAAACACAAATTCTGGATGAAGCACCAACGCCAACACCACTGAACGGCAAAAAGAATGTCATTTACGATCGGAGCAATCCGACGGGTAAGAAGAAAACGGGGCAAAATTAGTGCCTATCGTGATAAAAAGAAAGAACGGAAACCTTCTAACTCTTTCCGTTCTTGTTCTACAAAACGGTCAAAGAGTTTAGGGCCAACCTGGGTTTTTAGGGCAGAAATACCTACATCAATAAGGCGGATTCCGGTATTGGTTAAGAAGATATTGTCGAAGGTAAGACCTGGCATATCCGAGGGTCGACGCAAATCGCGGTGAACAAAACCAGCTTTGTGCAATTGTTCCAATTCGCTTTCAAAAACATCAAAGAATAACTCCCGTTTTTCGTATTCAAAGGCCCGAAAATCGTATGGGAAAAGCCTTTCCATAACCAACATCTCCGCATCCTCACCAAAAACTTCCAATCGTAAGAATTTTACTACCAAATCATTGATGCTGTTGGCAAATTTCATTTTTTCCGCCTCAGAACCAATGTCTGAGCGAGTGTCTTCTTTAAACAATTTCCCTGCTTCCGTTTCTGAAATAGCAATGACGGTGTTGTTCGCTCCGGCAGATAAAGTACGTGGATAACGTTTTTTCATGGACAAGAAGGCTTTCGCAAAGTGCTGTTTCGCTGCTTTACCTCCCCGAAGGTCTGAAACCTTCGGGGAGGGGTTCTAGATTTTTGCACAAATCCTTGATTTTCAAATCAATTCTTTCGTACAATTCATACCTCATTCAAATCAATCGGCAACTTGCGCAAACGTTTGCCCGTAGCTGCAAAAATGGCATTCGCCAACGCTGGTGCCACTGGCGGCAAACCAGGCTCGCCTACCCCACCGGGTACCTCTCCACTGTTGACAATGTGGATGTCCATCTCCGGCGCCTCGTTGATGCGCATGATCGGATAGTCGTGGAAGTTAGACTGCTGCGCCACGCCACCAGCATAGGTGATGCCAGGCTTGATGGCAGCAGTAAGCCCCATCACGATGTTGCCCTCAGTTTGTGCCTTGACGTTGTCTGGGTTTACGTGCCAGCCACAGTCGATGACCGAAACCACTTTATCAATTTTGACGCTGCCGTCGCCTTGTTTGGAAACGGTCACACAACAAGCGCTGATGCTGCCAAAACTTTTGAACACGGCCACACCCCGGCCTTGTCCTGTTGGCAGTTTTTCCTTCCAGTTGGATTTTTCAGCAATGACTTCCAACACTTTTTTGAAGCGGGCATCCTGAAGTAATCCCAAACGGGCTTCAATTGGATCCTGACCCGCTGCATGCGCCAATTCGTCCATAAAACACTCCTGACCAAAAGCAAAGTTGGAAGCATACACCGAACGCCACCAAACGATGGGGATGTCGGTTTTGACATTGCTCCAGCTCAGTTTCCACACGGGTAGGTTGTACTTGTGGTTTTCGGCGCTCAATTCACCTGCGATCCAGTCATCCACTTCGTGGTCTTTCAAGCCGTTGAAAACCTGACGGTTGATGGATTCCCCAATGGCGTGGTGGTGGAATGCCGCGATTCTTTTGCCGTTCACTGCGCCGCGCATGGCGCTCAACATCCCCGGCCGATAAGGACCCTGGCTGATGTCGTCTTCACGGGTCCAGATGACTTTGACCGGCTTTTTCAATTCTTTGGATAAGAAGCAGGCTTCCAGCAAAAAGTCGTGGTAGGCTTTGCGACCAAAGGCACCACCGAGCAAAAAGACATTGATTTTAATTTGCTCGGGTTTCACTTTGAGGTAACCCGCTACATCTCTCAACGCCCAGTCTGGCCCTTGAATTGGAGCCCAGATTTCTACCTCGCCATTGTCTTTGACGTGGGCGATGGCATTTTCAGGCTCGATTGGAGCATGCGCCAGGAAGGGGGTTTCATACACCGCTTCTAGGGTCTTTTCAGCGTGCGCCAGTGCTTGATCGATGTCACCCTTTTCTTCATAGTTGATGCCTTCCGCTTTGGCGGCTTCATAACTTTTGGCGAAATAGCTATCGGTGGTCATTTTATCCAGCCCGCTATTGTCCCAAGTCACGTTCAGGGCTTTTTTGGCTTTGAGGGCGGCCCACCAGTTGGTTGCAATGACTGCCACCGCTTCCGATTTACGGTGTGGCATTGGTCGTTCGGCCTTCATGACCTTGATGACGCCAGGAATTTTTTTGGCTGCAGCATCATCGATAGAGACGATCTTGCCATGGATTGCTGGAGCGTGGAGTATGGCAGCATAAACCATTCCCGGCACATCAACATCCATCCCGAAAACGGCCTTTCCTGTTACCCGATCGGGTACATCCAGGCGTGGTTTGGTTTTGCCAATGATTTTAAAATCCTTCGGATCCTTCAGCTTAGGATTCTTAGGAATGGGCAATTTGGATGCTTCGTCGGCCAAGTCTCCGTAGGAAAAACTCTTGTCGCTGCCTTTTTGGTGTATGCGGCCGTCCTCAGCGTAACATTTATCGATAGAGATTCCCCAGCGTTTGGCCGCAGTTTCTGTCAACATTTCTTTGGCAGCCGCGCCAGCTTTGCGTAAAGGCTCCCACAATTCACGCACACTGCTGCTACCGCCGGAGGTTTGGCTACCGTATTTGGATTTTCCATCCGACTGGATGAGTTTGACTTTTTCCAAACTCACTTCCAGTTCTTCCGCCAATAGCGAAGGTACCGCCTGGGTTGAGCCCTGTCCCATATCTGGGCGTGGGTTGACCAAGGTAATATTGCCCAGATTATCGATGATGATAAAAGGGTTAATTTCGAGTTGTAGGGCTTCCTCTGTCAATTTGACGATTGAAGCATTTTTTGCGAAAGACGAGACCCCCAGCATCAGTCCCAAGCCGGACAAACTGCTTAGCCTCAAAAATTCGCGACGACTATTGGAATTTGGTGTCATAAGCTTTTAACAATTGAGGATGAGGGATTATTTACCACCAGCTTTGCCAACTTTCTGACTGCCGCCACCACTGGTTTTGGACAAATCAGCGGCACGGTGAATGGCTTTGCGGATGCGGTCGTAAGTGCCACAGCGGCAAAGGTTGCCACTCATGGCCGTGTTGATGTCTTCGTCGCTAGGATCTGGATTGGTTTTGAGCAAGGCGACAGCTGACATAATCTGGCCGGATTGGCAATAGCCACATTGGGGCACTTGCTCTTCGATCCAGGCCTGTTGTACGGCGTGGAGGGTAGCACCATCAGAAATACCTTCAATAGTAGTCAATTTGGCACTTTTGGCCAAAGAGGAAACGGGCGTTTGACAGGAGCGAATGGGTTGACCATTCAGGTGGACCGTACATGCGCCACAAAGCGCCATACCGCAACCAAATTTTGTCCCTTTTAGGCCTGCAAAATCGCGCAGAACCCATAGCAAAGGCATGTCTGGCTCAACATCCACCGTTACTTTTTTCCCATTGACATTTAGGTTATAAACAGCCATTGTGATGAATTTTGGGTGTAAAACAGCTTTAAAGGTACTCAATTCTAACAGTCAAAGCCAGATAAATGTGGTGATTTAGGGCAAAAATGCAATTTAGAAGGTGGCAAGATGCCGCTTGCGAAAATCCTTCGGGTTTTCTCCATTCAACTTTTTAAAGGTCTTATTAAAATGAGACAGGTTTTCAAATCCACTTTCGTAACAGGCTTCCGATACATTGTATTGCTTTAACAACAGGCGTTTGGCCGTATTGATCCGGTATTGGTTCAAAAATTCCGTGAAGGTCATCCCCGTCATTTTTTTGAAATAACGGCAAAAAGCTGCATTTGATAGATTAGTCAATGCGACTATTTCCTCCATGACAATTTTTCCCTGGTGGTGTTTTTCTACAAAATGATAAATTCTCTGCAAACGTTGCTGATCCTGAAAATACTGCTCGTTTTGAATGGGCGTTGCGCCCAATTTTTGCGCCTCATTACTCAAGGCCAATGTTTGAAAAATATCCAATAATTCCATCAGCTGCTGAAAATGGCTAAGATTGACTAAGCGCTTGAGGCGTTGCCCAATGGTGGTTTTGGTTTCCCCAAAAAAAGAGACCCCTTCCCTACCCTGTTCAAACAAACGTCGCATATCACTCAGCTCTGGTGCTTGAAAGAAGTTTTTGCCCAAAAAATCCTCCTTGAGTTGAATGACTATTTTGTAGTGTTCATGCTCTACCCCATAATCAAAGTTTAGGTGAGGTACATTCGGGCCAATAAAAACCAAATCGCTGCCTTCGTAACGCGAGATATGATCCCCGATGTGCCGGGTCCCATTGGCGCCTTCAATGTAAACCAGTTCGTATTCCGGATGATAATGCCATAAAAAAGTGTTGTGCAAACGTGGTGTGAGCAAAATCCGGAAAGAACGATCCGTATCAGGTCGAATGTCTTCAAACTGGATTTTCATGCTTTTTTGTTCAAAAATAACCAAGCAAACTGATTTTTAGTCCAAGCAGGTCAATGGAGAACAAAAAAATGCAATCTACGGGGTGGAAAAGGCTGCGTCGCGTGGATAATTTTGCTTTATTCATTAAAAGTTCCTTTTTTACCTTCAAATTCAATACCATGCAACCTGAAACACCCACCATGGCTCCCACAATGACGCCAACCATGGCCTTTGACCACAATCATGAAGATATCCCCGGTAATCCCTCCACTGCAAAAAGCAGCCAGGCCAAATTGAGTGACCGTTCGAATGGCCAGCCATTGCGCGTATTATCGGAAGAAGACTGGCAGTTTTGGCAACACAATGGCTACATCGTGGTCAAAGGTGCAGTACCCAAGGAAAACTGTGCAAGACTGGCGGCCCTCCTCTGGGAATTTGAAGAAAAAGACCCTGCAGATCAGGATACCTGGTACACCCCCGCCCGCGCCGAAATGCGGATGAAGGAGTTGACCAACAGCGGGATGGTAGAAATTTACAACCACCAATACCTCTGGGATAACCGCCAATCTGAGCGTTTGTACAATGCTTTTGTAGACATCTGGGGCACCGAAAAACTTTGGGTGACGATCGACAGGGCCAATCTTAATTTCCCCTCTCGCCCCGGGCACGAGTTCAAAGGATTTATCCACTGGGATTACGACCCTGAAACCAAGCCTCAAAACGTTCAAGGTGTTTTGGCACTGGCCGACCAAATCGATGAGAACATGGGCGGATTTCAGTGTGTACCGGAGCTGTTCCGCACCTATGATACCTGGAAACTCACTCAGCCTGCCGATCGTGATCACTTCAAGCCAGATATTACAGGTTTTGAATTGGTGAAAGTAAAAATGGAAGCTGGCGATTTATTGATTTTCAACTCCTGCCTGGCCCACGGCATCCGCCCAAATATGAGTAAAGACAAGGTCCGAATCGCTCAATACATCTCCATGATGCCTGCCCAGGAAGAAGATCAGGCACTGTTGAACTGGCGCCTCAATTCCTGGTGGAATCGCATTTCACCTGAGGGATACGCTTTCCCAGGCGACCCACGCAAATGGGAACAGACTCTTTACCAAACTGCCGAATTAAGTTCATTGGGCAAAAAGTTGCTGGGATTGGAAAAATGGTAAATTTACACCTCCATTTTAACCCGTTCTTATGCAACTAGCTTCTTATCCCGATTTTTACACCGAGCTCAACAACGGCGTTCCGATGCCCTTGCTGGGCTTGGGTGTTTATGATATGTACAATCAGGAAGCCGAAAATGCCATTCTTCAAGCTCTGGAAATAGGCTACCGCCTGATTGATACCGCCAGCATGTACAACAATGAAGTTGAAGTTGGCAATGCCATCCGCCATTCCGGGCTTCCGCGAGAAGCAATTTTCCTGACGACCAAAGTCAATGATTCGGACCATGGGTATGACCAGGCTTTGCGGGCTTTTGAAGCGAGTCAGCAGAAATTGAATTGTGAATACATCGACCTTTACCTGATCCACTGGCCCATCAAAAACAAAAGACAGGATACCTGGCGCGCGCTGGAGCGTTTGTACCAGGAAGGGCTGGTCCGGGCCATTGGCGTTGCCAATTATTTAGAGCCTTTTTTGGATGAACTGTTGCCCAGTGCCGCAGTTGTTCCAACAGTCAATCAAGTTGAATTCAGTCCTTATCTGTTTTTAGAAGGTTTGCTACAGCGTTGTCAACATGAAAAAATTGTGCTACAGGCCTACACTCCTTTGGTGCGTGGCGAACGATTTAATGATCCGAAATTACTGAGCATGGCAAAAAAATACGACAAAACGCCTGCCCAAATCATCCTGCGTTGGGCCCTCCAACTGGGCGTTTCAACTATTCCCAAGTCAGCCAATCCAAAACGGTTGCAAGAAAATTTTGATCTTTTTGATTTTTCCATTACCGATACAGATATGGCATATTTGGCTACCTTTAACGAGGATTACCGGGTAGTCCCGAGTCCAATCTCAATGCTTTAAATCAATTTTTTCGTATGAAACCTACCTTAATAACGATCGCCTTACTACTTTTCGGGCTCACTGCCAACGTGCAGGCCCAATCACCTAATGCAGGAAAAAAGATGCTCCTACGTCACGCAGTATTGTTCAAGTTCAAGGACAGCAGTAGTCCAGCCGAAGTGAAACAAGTAGAGGACGCTTTTCGGGCCCTGCCCAAGCAGATCAAAGAAATCAAAAGCTTTGAATGGGGCACGAACAACAGTCCGGAGAACCTCAACCAAGGGTTTACCCACTGTTTTTTCGTCACTTTTGTTTCGGAAGCAGATCGGGAAGTCTATCTCCCCCACCCTGCGCACAAAGCTTTTGTTGAGGTCTTGAAGCCTCATTTGGACAAAGTTTTGGTATTGGATTATTGGTCAAAAAAATAGCAACACAATGAACAACCGTACTGCGTTGTACACCCTGATGAGCGTGTGGTTCTTTTGGGGTTTTATCGCTGCGTCAAATGGCATCCTGATTCCGATGTTCAAAGAGCAGTTTAATTTGCAGCAATGGCAATCCCAATTGGTGGATTTTGCTTTTTATGCTGCCTATTTCGTAGGGTCAATCCTCTATTTTCTGGTTTCAGCCGCACTCAAGGGTGATATCCTTAACCGCATTGGTTACCGTCAAGGGATTATGTACGGTTTTATCATTTCAGCAGTAGGCACCTTGTTGTTTATTCCTGCTGCTTCACTGCAATCCTTTCCGCTGCTTTTGGCTGGTTTGTTTGTGGTAGGCCTTGGGTTCTCTTTGCAACAAACTTCTACCCAACCATTTATGATTGCGTTGGGCGATCCAGCGACCGGTGCACACCGCATCAACCTGGGCGGCGCAGTCAATAATTTGGGTACTACCATCGGACCAGTTTTGATCAGCTTTGTGATCTTTGGCTCGGTTGGAGATGCTGCCCCAAAAGGAGTTGGGATTGAAGCCGTAAAAATGCCTTTCCTGGTGATTGGTTTGATTTTTATCCTCTTCGCGCTGTTTTTCCGTTTTTCCAAACTGCCAACCATCACCAATGACGAAGACGTTCAGATTGGCACCGGGGTGTTGAAATACCCGCAATTGGTATTGGGGATGATTGCCATTTTTTGCTATGTAGGTGCAGAGGTAACCATCGGTAGTAACCTGGGGGAATATTTGAGCAAGACCCAAAACCTGGATTCCTCCCAAATTTCTGAATACATTTCCCTGTTTTGGGGCAGTATGATGATGGGGCGTTGGACTGCTGCTTTGAGCAATTTTAACTTTAGACCTGCAGTAAAAACCCTCTTAACCATCGTTACTCCATTTGTAGCCTTTGGGGTGGTTTTGTTTGTCAACTCCCTCCGTGGATCGGATGTTTCACCGCTTTACACTTATGCATTCTGTGTATTGATCATCATTGGAGCGTTTTTTGCAGCGCAAGAAAAGCCCATCCGTACTATGGTGCTATTCTCTCTTTTGGGTGGCGTAGCCATGATTATTGGGATGCTGACCTCAGGACAAGTGGCCTTGTTTGCCTTTATTAGCGGCGGTTTGTTCTGCTCGGTGCTTTGGCCCTGCATCTTTTCATTGGCTACAGCTGGCTTGGGCAAATACACCAACCAGGGTTCGGCTTACCTGATCATGATGATTTTGGGTGGTGCAGTAGTTCCGGTTACTCAAGGTGCGCTGGCGGATGTGCCTTCCATTGGCATTAAGTTATCCTATGCCATTCCATTGCTTTGTTTTGCATACCTCTTGTTCTTTGGCATTCGTGTACAAGCCATCCTGAAAAATCAGGGCTTGGATTTCGACCGCGATGTGGCAGTGAAAGCTGGGCACTAATACGATCCAGCCCACTGGGTGATTTCTAAAGTGCCTTGGGTTTTTTCAGTAGTGAAGAACACTGCTGTGAAGTTTTTTACCATCTAGGAAACCCAAGGCACTCTAGGATTTACCCCAGCCGCTGCAAAATTCGGGATGCTCAGTTTTTTGTAAAAATGCCGCTTTTCCATTCACTTTTGCCACCAATCAGGCTCATTAATTGCCTCAGGTGGAAAAGAAAAATGGCCTATGGATTGTTTTTCAAAAAAGTCATCACAATTTCCCGGGAGGGACTTTGCCTTGCTTGATCAATGCCGTTTGTTCAGCATTAAAAGGTGGCCAAAACATATGTTCATCCTGCTGCGCCGAGCGGAAAAAATCGGCAATAAAATTCATTCTTTCGCCCAAATTTCCCCAATCTTTTGCCGCGCTACCAGCACTGGAATCAGGGCTGCAATCCAAATCTTCAAGAACCTTCAACAATTCGGGATTTCGGATCACAAGCAATTCTTCGGGAAACATTTTAGCTGGCTCGTAAGCAATCAAGGGAATGTCTTCCGACAAGTCCAAATGACCATCTGGTACTTCAATCCGCATCAGCATTTTGGTTGAAATTTTGCGCCACTCTGTTGCCATGTGCTGGACTACAGGTCCCAGGTAACTTTTGAGAAATGGCGAGAGAAGTTGAAAGAGGAACCTCGGAATACTTGCTTCAATGAGTTGTTCCATTTCACCTAGCAATTTCTTTTTTAAAATTTGCTCAATGGGCGCATTGAGGGAATTGTTGATGGCTGGGTCAAGTCGGATTTGTTCGTGGTACCCAATCAACACATTGGCGTAAAAAATCAACTCCGCTTTTGCTTTGGGGTCAGTTTCAAAAATTGCTTCCTGATAAGCAGTGTAAGCCTTTTCCAGTTTATCGTAAGCATTTTCTTTGCTTTGGTTTTGCCACAAATAATCCAAAAATGCCTTCAGATTCGATTCCTTTTGATCGGGATTTGAGGCAATGCTTTGCAGGAATTGCGTGTACAAAGGAGCCAATTCAGCAAAAACCAAAAGATTCCCCTTTGCTACTTCCTTCGCTGAAGCCTTGGCTGTTTCGTTCAGGATTTTGAGTAAAAATGAATTGTTGATTTTGACTTTCCAGCCAAACCAGGTCATGGCCCCGGGGATAACGCGCACCAATTCCCTTACCCAGTCCTTCCCACGCAAAAACTCTTCAATTGCCGCGTCCACATTTTCCAATCGAATGAATTTTCCAGCCGTTTTGGAGGCCCAGGTGGCATAAGCACACCAACTAACATTGTTTTTTCCTAAAAGCTGACTTAATGCCAAATTGATTTCGCTGTAGGTTTGGGTAATTTGCAGATTGCGGAGTACGGGCTCTGGGTGCCCAACTATGGTGGAGATGGTTTGATGATCAATTCTAGGGTACATGGCGTTTAAAGTTTGAAACAAGATAACATTTTTCGGCATTTAGAACAGGTTCCAAAGCCTTTCTTCAAGATTAATCTTTAAATTTAGAACATGAAGTACCTAGATCAACAGCAGATAAAAGACCTCCTGCCTATGACCGATTGTATAGCGGTCATGCGCAATTTATTCAGCCTAGACCCTGAAAAAGACCTGATCAATCCTTTACGCCCCAAAATGATGTTGCCCAACGGTGGAATTCTTGGCATGATGCCTGCTTCTATTCTGCCTTATGGTGTGATGGGCATCAAGATTATCAGCGTCTATTTACAGAATTACGAAAAAGGACTGAGTTCCCATCAGGGCATCATTCATCTTTTTGATGCGGAAAACGGAATGCTTTTATTGAGTATGGATGCAGATGAAGTAACAGCCATCCGCACCGCAGCAGTTAGCGCTTTGATGACGGATCTCCTTGCTGAAAATGGGGCCGAAACGCTGTGTCTGATTGGTACAGGAACACAGGCGATCACCCATCTGGAAGCCATTAGATTGGTGCGGCCGATAAAACGAGTACAGGTTTGGAGTAAAAACCAGGCAAATGTTGTACGTTTTGTGCAAGAACAGTCTGCTCATCACGATGTAGAGATTCTTGCTTGCTCAGATGCAGAAAATGCAGTACGAGGGGCTGACATTGTTTGTACGCTCACATCCTCTGCTGAACCTTTGGTTTTTAATCCATGGTTAAAACCGGGGGTACACATCAATGCGGTTGGCGCCAGTACACCCAATTACCGGGAATTGGCACCCGAGATCATTTTTGATGCAGATGTATTTGTGGACAATTATGAATCCGCTGTTAATGAAGCGGGTGATTTGATTTTGGCGGTGGGTGGCAAAACCAAAGTCAGGCCTTTGATAAAAGGGGATATTCATGCAGTTTTGAGCCAACCGGGGTTAGTTGATAAATCGCACAAGACCCTCTTTAAATCCCTGGGTTTGGCCATTGAAGACATTGCAGTGGCGCATTATTGTTGGCAAAAAATCAGTTGAGAAAACTTCAAACGAATGGCCAATTTCCATACCAAAACCATTGTGCAAAGCCTCGAATTGCTCAAAACTGAGCCTGGGGGCTTACCTACTACCGAAATGGTCAATCGCCAAAACCTGTATGGTCCCAATGAACTGGTCCAAAAAAAGCCCAAGCCACCTTGGTTGATGTTTTTGCTACAATTCAAAGATTTTATGATCCTGATCCTGATGGTTGCCGCCATTATTTCAGGCATTGTGGGAGAAACCACCGACTCCATCATCATTTTGATCATAGTTTTGTTGAATGCAGTCATCGGTTTTATCCAGGAGTACCGGGCAGAAAAAGCCATTGATGCCCTCAAAAAAATGAGCATCACCATGACCAATGTCCGCAGAGATGGGGTGGTACAGACTCTTTCCTCTACTGAGCTCGTACCTGGCGATGTGGTGCTATTGGAAGCTGGTAATGTTATCCCTGCTGATTTGCGCTTATTGGAAGCCAACAACCTGCGCATCGATGAATCTACCCTCACCGGAGAGTCCGTACCGGTGGATAAACTGACTGAAGTTTTAGAACTGGCCGATAGCCCATTGGGGGATCGCTTCAATCTGGCTTTCAAAGGCACCTTGCTCACCAACGGGCGAGGACTGGGCGTCGTTACGGCCACGGGTATGCAAACAGAACTTGGGAAAATTGCCCAACTTCTTCAAGGCGAAGAAGTAGATACGCCCTTAAAACGGCGCATGACGGCTTTTGGAAAAAACCTTACCTACATCATTCTCTTTATCTGTGTCATCATCTTCGTGGCGGGTTGGTTGCGCGGTGAAGACGAGTTGAAGATGTTGTTGATTTCCATAAGCCTAGCTGTTGCGGCCATTCCAGAGGCTTTGCCTGCCCTGATGACTATCGCGCTGGCTCGTGGGGCCAATCGGATGGCTAAAAAGAAGGCCTTGGTGCGTAAATTGCCCTCAGTCGAAACCCTGGGCTCAGTTTCCTACATCTGTAGTGACAAAACGGGGACTTTGACCCAAAACAAAATGAAGGTGGTCAGCAGTTTTGCAACAGAACCATTTATTGATGGCATTGAAGTCACCCCACTTCTACTGGTTATGTCGCTCAACCAGGACGTCAATGTAAAATCGGCCACGGAACTGCATGGCGATTCCACTGAGGTGGCCATCGTGGAAGAGGCCATAGCACAATTGGGTTTTGAAACCTTCCAAAATCTAGTCCAACAATTTCCAAGAGTAGCTGAATTGCCCTTTGATTCCGACCGCAAATGTATGACTACGGTACATCAGTTTGGAGAGCAGTTTTTGGTGCTAAGTAAAGGGGCAAGCGAGTCCTTAATGCCTGTGCTGAATTCATCACTCCACCAGCAACATCTGGAAAACATGTCCGATTCCTGGGCTAAAGAAGGCCAAAGAGTGCTTGCCTTTGCCTACAAAATTTTGCCTGCATTGCCCCAGCCCTTTTCGTATGAAACCGTAGAAACCCAGATAGACTTTGCTGGCGTGGTTGGCATCATTGATCCGCCTCGGGAAGAGGTCAAAAGTGCCATCGCTGAATCCAGAGCCGCAGGTATCCACCCGGTGATGATTACCGGGGACCATCCCGCCACCGCGGCAGCCATTGCCCGAGAAATCGGGATTTTACAAGCCGGTGACCAAACCCTAACCGGAGGAACTCTAGCCCAACTTTCGGAAGAAGCCTTTCTGGATCAGGTTGAAAACACCACGGTGTATGCCCGGGTTTCTCCTGATCAGAAACTGCGCATCGTCAAAGCTTTACAAGCTAAAGGACACTACACTGCCATGACCGGGGATGGCGTAAATGATGCCCCTTCTCTCAAAGCCGCTAACATTGGTATTGCCATGGGCATCAACGGCACCGATGTCAGCAAGGAGGCGGCACACATGATTTTGTTGGACGACAATTTTGCGACCATCATTAAAGCCGTCAAAGAAGGTCGCCGGATCTACGACAATATCCGAAAATTTGTCAAGTACATCATGACTTGCAACAGTGCAGAGTTATGGACCATCTTTTTAGCCCCTCTGATTGGTTTACCCATGCCCCTTTTGCCCATCCATATCCTGTGGATCAACCTGGTTACCGATGGCTTACCTGGTTTGGCGCTGGCGGGCGAAAAAGCGGAAAAAGATGTGATGAAACGCCCTCCTAGGGGAGTCAATGAAAACATTTTTGCGGAAGGGCTTGGTTACCACATCATTTGGGTGGGCTTGTTGATGGCGGGGGTTACCCTGGGGGTTCAGGCCTGGAGTTTAAAGGAGGGAGGACATTGGCAAACGATGGTTTTTACAGTGCTTTCTCTTGCCCAGTTGGGCCACGCCTTGGCGGTACGGGGTGAGCGCAGTTTTTTGTTTCAGCAAGGTTTGTTCAGCAATTTGCCTTTGGTTGGGTCTGTTTTTTTTACTTTTTTACTGCAATTGGCCGTAATTTATGTACCCTTTTTAAATAGCGTTTTTCGCACTCAGCCTTTGTCCTTGCGGGAGTTGGGGATTTGTTTGGGATTAGCAGCCGTGGTATTTCACGCGGTGGAATTGGAAAAATGGGTGAAAGGGAATTTGCGGAAAAGTAGCCCAAAAGCGATTACCAGAGCTTAAAATCGAGTACTCTCTTTATCCAGAACCTCAATGGTTTTGGCAAAATAAGCCTGGGCTTCGGCAATGTTTCTCCCGATACAGACCATGCCCAATTTTCCGTATTGCGACAGGGCCCCAATCATGTGAAAAGTAACTCCGCATTGGGTCACCCCATCATATTGAATGCGGTTACAATGAGCGATATCAATCAGGTCTTGAGGGCTTAACCCCTTGTATTTTTCGTTGACCACATTATCTGAGGCAAAATAACAGCGGGTTTGGCCATTTGGCATTTGATAACTCCCTTGTTGCCAATCAAACATCCCATCAGTCAAAAATTGGAGCATCAAAAAAGGGTGAGTTGTACCTCCTTTGCGCAAGTTGATTTCTATCGCATAGTGTTTCCAGGTATTGTCCTCTTTTACCGAAATAAAATCAATACCAAAACGGCCCAATACGCCCTGTTGCTGCAATTCGTCTGCAACTTTTTTGCCAATGGTCGCGATCTCATAAGTGTATTCCGGGTTTGCGGGGAAGGTAGCGCCCAGAAAAACCTGCCCACTTTCCCCACCCAGTACCTGATCGTGAGTAGAAATGACTTCACTTTCGCCCAAAGGATTGATGCGCAATTGAACCGAGGGAGATTCTTTGATTTGACCTTCGATGAATTCCTCCACGATCCCTCCCATGCTATTGAATTTCTGCATAAAACTGCTGTAATCCAGGCCTTCAGCTACTATGGTTGTTTGTTGAGCCAATCGTTCTTGAATTACCGCCAACGGGTTTGTTTCCTCCAACAATGATTTAGGGAAACGAAAAATGGCATTCCCATCTCCCGAAAAACCATCATTCATTTTGATGACGGCTTTTTGCAATTGTGGCTGATTGCGTTTGAGTTGCAGCAAAGCACTGGCGATTTCTGTTTCAGAATGGATATTTTCAATCCCGAAGGGTAAGTTCAGGTTCAGTTTTTTAAAAATTCGTCGGCTCCCCGTTTTGGTTCCCAAATACAACAAAGCAGGATCACAGCCGTAAACCGGAATATCCAAAGCCAGTGCCAGTTGTTGCTCGTAATACGTCTCATTAAAACAAACCAAATGAGCCAATTCCGGGCCTTTAATGTTCGATTTGATGCGCTGAATCAGCCGAGGTCGGGCGAGGATTTTTTCAGTCAAGGAAATTTTGCTGGCGTCGTAACAACTCAGTAGAGTAAGCCGCTGCCGGGCATGAAAACCAGTAATACCAGGCAATAAATGCAGGTAATAATCAATTATGATCTCGTCGATGGGCATGCTGGTCACGTAAACTACCCGGGTGCGGGGCATACGCAATAGCATCAGCAAACAGAGGAGCCTTTCTTCGTAAAATTGGACACCTTGTAAGGCTTTCAGGATTTTTTGATCCAGCGTCAAACTAGGAATAACCACCACGGTTTTTTCGGCCAGGTCGTTGGAAAAGATATGCGGATACTGCTCTGCAAAGCGCTGTTGGAGAAGTTGGTATTGGTGATTTGAATGGTCTATGCCTGGTTTTTGCATCATCGGAGGAGCTTGTTGAAATTCCAACAAGTTAGCCAGATGGGTTAGGCCAGGGCAATGACTTTTCAACTGGTAATGAGATGATTTTCAGGTTGAAGATTGGTCGGAAGCGTCGTCGCCCACCCTCTCACCCCATCAAAAACACCGTCATCGTCCTTGCGCCATGCGCCCCCAATACCAGTGATTGTTCAATATCCGCAGTTTTAGAAGGCCCGGCAATAAACACCCCGAAACCATACTCCTGGCCTTGCAAACGTTCATAAGCCTGATGCATGTTGGCAACGAGGGCGTCTGCGGGCAAGACAACAGCCAGGTGTTGGCAAATAAAAGGCACTGCCCGTTGTTGAAAATTGGCTTCGGTCACCCAGATGGCTGAGTTTTCCGCCACACCAAAGGTTCCGGTAATGATGGCCAGTTCTACATTCGCCAGTTCGTGCGGATCTGTATTTTCGGGAATAGGATCGGCCAAATGTTGCAAGGCAGGAATGGAGCTGATGATGCGTCCTGGATACGGATTTTCTTGCAAATAAGTCTCTATCCCTGAATAATCCTTTACCTGCACGGGTTTACCACCGATGCTACTCAATACCGTCATAAACTGATCCAATACCTCACTTGTCCGCACCGGGAAGGAAGTCAAATCCGGCAAAGGGCGTTCATTTACAGGTTGATTGGCCCGTACTTGGGCCAATATTTGATCTCTTACTGACATACGTTAGCCGTTTAACTTCTATTTTTGAGGTACCATTCCCGGAATGATTCTTTGGGTGCCGCGGGCATTTCCCTTTGTTTGAACCAGGGATTGAAGGAATTACTGACCATCCCTGGAATGGCCCGCATGGTCCAACGCCCCATTTTGCCCATACTTCGGTACACCCTTGGATTGGACAATACAGTAGACATCATTTTGAGGCCCATTTTTTTACCAAAATCAACTTTGCCTTGACGCGTCAATTCTTGTCGCCATTCGTACAACTGCTCATGGATATTGATCTTTACCGGGCAAACGTTGGAGCAGGAACCACAAAGAGTAGAAGCAAAAGGTAAATCCGCGTTTTTAGTCATGTCCAAATTGGGCGCCAAAATTGCCCCAATTGGCCCTGCTACCGCGTTGTGGTACGAATGCCCACCACTCCGGCGATACACAGGGCAAGTATTCATACAAGCCCCACAACGGATACATTTGAGTGAATTGCGGAAGGCTTCACGACCCAGTTGTCGGCTGCGGCCATTGTCTACCAGTACGATGTGCAACTGAGCTCCGGCACGTGGGCTTTTGAAATGACTGGAATAAGTAGTGATGGGTTGCCCGGTAGCACTGCGGGCCAAAAGGCGCAAAAATACTCCCAGGTGTTCGCGGCGAGGGATGATTTTTTCGATGCCCATACAAGCAATGTGGACATCGGCAAGATGGACGCCCATGTCGGCATTGCCCTCGTTGGTGCACACCACAAATTCTCCGGTTTCGGCGACGGCAAAATTGACCCCTGTCAGGGCTACCCGGCGACTAAGGAATTTGTCGCGCAAGTGTTGGCGGGCCGCTTCGGTCAACAATTGTGGGTCAGCACTTCCTTTAGGGGTGCCCAGGTGTTGGTGAAACAATTCTCCAATTTCTTCTTTTTTCCAGTGGATGCAGGGCATCACGATGTGGCTGGGTGGTTCGTCGGCCAGTTGCACGATACGTTCACCCAGGTCGGTATCTACTACTTCAATGCCATTTTCGGCCAGGTATTCGTTGAGGTGGCACTCTTCGGTGAGCATGGATTTTGACTTGACCATGCGAGTAGCGCCAGCTTGTTGTAGAAGGGAAAGGACAATTTGGTTGTGTTCTGCTCCATCGGCTGCCCAGTGTACGATGGCGCCGTTGGAAATGGCTTGTCGTTCAAAAGACTCGAGGTAATCTGCAAGGTTGCCCAACACATTGTCTTTGATGGCGGAAGCAGTGTTGCGCAGGGCTTCCCAATCTTCGTAGAGGGTATGTGCGGCTTTGTCCCGCTTTTGGCGTATCCACCACAATGTGGCATCGTGCCAGTCTACGCGGGGTTCATCCGCGTTGAAACGTTCGGATAATTCGGGATGTTTGGGCTTGGTAGACATTGCTTGCAGTTTACGGACTAAAGTAACTGCTTTCTCCAATAAAATCCTACTTGTACTCTCCTATTGTAGCTCAAAATTTAGAAAAACGGATAACCCTTTAGTGCCTTCGGTTTCTTAGGTGGTGAAAAAGAATCATTATTTCACCACCTAAGAAACCGAAGGCACTAAAGGGGCATCTAAGTAGCTTTTACTTCAAAGCCAGCACCACCACTGAAAATGGCGGCACCTTCACCTTCAATTGGCTACCACTCAAGGTGGCACCTGTGTAGGCAGCAGGTTTGATTTTTTCCGGATTTTCAAAAGTATTGTGATCCTGCAAGGTAGCTGCAGTCAAAATCCGACCATTCACGCTGGCGTACTTGGCACCGCGCAAATCGATGGTGATTTCCTGCGCTTCACGAGCGTGGATGTTGGTCAGCGAAATATGCGTTACCCCTTCTTTGTTTTTGGAAGCAGAACAAGTCAAGGCGGGCAACTGGCGATTGTCCAGTTTGTACTGGTTGGTCTGAATCGTCAAAGGCAGCATGGTAGCTTCCTGATGCACATTGTACATTTCCATCACGTGATAGGTCGGCGTCAGGATCATTTTTTCCTCCTTCGTCAGGATCACCGCTTGCAGTACGTTGACGATCTGGGCCAGGTTGGCCATTTTTACTCTGTCGCAATGGTTTTGGAAAATGTTTAGGGTCATCCCTGCCAATACGGCATCACGCATGGTGTTCTGCTGGTACAAAAATGCACCATTGGTACCTGGTTCAACATCGTACCAACCACCCCATTCATCCACAATCAAGTCTACCCGTTTGTTGGGATCGTACTTGTCCATGATGTTGCTGTGGCGGGTAACCAGTTCTTCCATTTGGTAGGCCCGCTGCATGGTGGTAAAGTACTGATCTTCGGAAAAAGTAGTTGAAGGGCCTTTTTTGTTCCAGTCAATGACCGAATAATGGTGCAGGGCTACGGCATCGAGCATGTTGTGGGGAATGTCGCGCATCAAGACCTCCGTCCAGTTGTAATCCGCATCGCTGGCACCTGAGGCGATTTTGTACAGGCGCGTATTGCCCGTTGAAGTCATAAAGGTGGCGTATTGGCGGTAAATGTTGGCGTAGTACTCTGGCTTCATGTTGCCACCACATCCCCAGGCTTCGTTGCCCAAGCCCCAAAAGCGGACTTTCCAGGGTTTTTCACGGCCATTTTCTTTGCGCAAATTGGACATGGGGCTGACTCCGTCAAAATTGGTATACTGTACCCAATCGGCCAATTCCTGAACCGTTCCACTACCTACGTTTCCGGACAGGTAGGGTTCAGTGCCCAGCCTTTCACACAGATTCAAAAAATCGTGGGTACCAAAACTGTTGTTCTCGGTTACGTTACCCCACCAGGTATTCACAATCGTGGGGCGATTGGCGAGGGGGCCAATGCCGTCTTTCCAATGATAAGTATCGGCAAAACAACCACCTGGCCAGCGTAGGTTGGGAATTTTGAGTTTGATCAAGGCGTCGATCACGTCTTTGCGCACCCCATCTACAGTGGGGATTTTGGGGTTGTTTTGGCCCACGTAAATCCCATCGTAGATGCACCGGCCCAGGTGTTCCGAGAAATGGCCGTAAATGTGCTTGCTAATGGTGTGTTTGCCGAGGTCGGCATTGAGGACTATCTGGTTTTGAGCAAATAGGCTCAGGCTGCCAATAGTCAGCAGCAGCGTCAGATGCAGGTTTTTCATCGTTTACGTTTACGTCAGAATAATTGTAAAAATAACATTTAAAATGAAAGTGGCAAAAAAATCGAAGAAATTTTGAAAAAAGGGCAAGTGCCACCTAAAGTTATACTTTGTAGAAAACTTATAGTACCCAATTCCTCCTAAGTTTTAGTTTATCTTTAAATATTCTAATCAAAACCTAAGATCACATGAAGGCAGACCATTTTATCGCTATAACCTGGATAGTATGGTTAAACATTCTTCCCCTGTCAGCCCAAATCCCCACCCTGGAAACCGGCTCCCAAAAACCCATGCCCGCCGAATGGATCGATCGCAGCACGGGGCACCACATCAAACGCCTCACCCCTATCGACCAGCCCAACGAGAGTTTTTATTTCCACAACAATCCCTTCCTCAAAACACCTGATGGCAAAGCGGATTTGATGGTTTATTACCGTGGGGCACAGTTGTATGTGCTCAACTTAAAAACGATGATGCATACCCAACTCACCCACAAGTTGGCTCGAAAAGCCGGGGAAATTGTCGGAAAAATCCGTCGGGAAGTTTTTTATCAGGTCAAAGACAGTGTGTTTGCCACCCATATTGACCGGGCCACTACCCGCCTGGTTTGTATTTTTCCTGCTGATTTTAAAGGTTCAATCAGCACTCTGAATGCGAATGAAACCTTGCTGGCAGGCAGCTGGGCTGCGCCTGGCAAAGACTCCATTTACAAACTGTACCCTGGCAAAGGTGAATATTTCGACCGGATTTTTGACGCCAAAATCCCCCATACCTTGTTCACCATCAACCTAAAAACCGGAGCCTTGGAAAAAATCCACAGCGAGAATACCTGGTTGGGTCACATCCAATTTTCGGTCACCGATCCCAATATTTTGATGTTTTGCCACGAAGGCCCCTGGCACAAAGTGGACCGCATCTGGAACATCAACCTCAAGACCAAAGTGATCCAAAAAATCCACACCCGCACCATGGAGCGCGAAATTGCCGGGCACGAATTTTGGAGCTGGGACGGCAAAACCATCTGGTACGATTTACAAATTCCCCGTGGAGAAACATTTTATCTTAATGGATACCGCTTAGCAGATGGCCTACAAACCCGCTATCAAATGCTCCGCGACGAGTGGTCGATCCATTTCAACATTTCCCGGGATCAAAAACTCTTTTGTGGAGATGGCGGGAACCCCGGCCAGGTGGCAAAGGCAAAAGATGGCATGTGGATTTATCTTTTTCATCCCGAAAAGGATCATTTCAGGTCGGAAAAACTGGTAAACATGAAATTGCATGATTATCGACTGGAGCCGAATGTGCATTTTTCGCCGGATGGGAAATGGGTGATTTTTCGGGCGAACTTTGAGGGGATGAGTCAGATTTATGCGGTGGAACTTTAAGCTTAGGTGGTAAAAAATATTCTTTCACCACCTAAGAAACTTAAGGCACCTAAGGTTTCACCTAAGTAGTTTTGTATAAAAGGGATGGTTATCGACTATTTCGTCAAAGTCCCCAGCAAGCCAGCAAACTCACCCGCTAAATGCCTTCTGGTAAATTGCTGAATCCCTTCCGCACTCCCCTTCAATTCCGCCTTTTGGTAGGCAGCAAAAAACGCCAGAATGCTGTTTTTTAGCCCATCAACGTCTTCATAATTGTGCAGTGCACCACCTTTGGTCAATTCAACAACTTTCGCCGAGTCACTGTCTTTGGGGCCGATTGCCAACAAAGGCCTGCCCGAGCCTAGGTATTCGTACAATTTGCCTGGAATAATCGTGCAGGAGTTCGGTGAATTATTGATCAACAAAAGTAATACCTGAGATTGTTGCTGGTACAATACAGCATCTGAATGAGGCACGAAGTCGATGAATTCGGTATTGGATTCCAATCCGTATTTTTGCACCGATTCACGCACCGAAAAATCGGTTGGGCCAATCAGGCGGATTTTAAGTTTTTGTTGCAAGTCTGGCGCTTCAGCTAAGGCAGCTTGTACTGCTTGCCAAAACACCTCGGGATTGCGGTCTTTGTTCATCGAGCCGATGTGAGCGATAGAAAACTCAGTATCGAGTTTTGCCGTTTCTGCTTGTGCAAAATCGGCATCGTCAAAACCATTAGGGATGACCGCGATGTCTTTTCGGCCACAAAGTTCCACAAATTCATCCCGAGAGCGCCAGGTAACCGCCACCACCCGGGATGCCTTGCGCAGGACCTTTTGCTCTAGTGCTTTGTGGCGCGCATCCGCCCAGGAAGTCAGACGAAGGTCTTTGTAAAAGTCGATATTGGTCCAGGGGTCCCTGAAATCGGCTACCCAGGGGATACCAGTTGCCTTGTGCACGCCCTCTGCAATCAGGTGCATGCTGTGCGGCGGCCCGGTGGATACGATGGCGTCTACCGGGTGCTCCTTTAAGTATTTCGTGAGGTACTTGATCGAGGGTTTGATCCAGAACATCCGGGCATCGGGAATAAAAAAATTGCCCCGGATGAAGACCGATACCTTTTGAGCCAGGCTTTCTTTTTTCCCTTCGTTGATGAAGCCGGAGTAAATTTTTTCTTCTTTTTTCCGACCTAGAAATTGCTTGTACAATTGATAGGGCTCCCAAATCGGCGTTTTGACCACCTGCAAATCGGGTGCAACTTCTTTGGCCAGGCTTTCGTCAAAGGCCGCGGTTTCGCCATTTTCAGGCGTGTATACGACGGGTTCCCAGCCATATTGCCGAATGTATTTGGTCATTTTGACCCAACGCATTACCCCGCCGCCGCCAGCGGGGGGCCAGTAATAGGTGATGAGTAGAAATTTTTTCATAAGGACGCAAAAGTAAACAAATATTGAAACCCTTAAAAGTAAAGCATAGCAATCGAGCCACAGACTGCCTTAACCAACAATAAACCGTCGATCACGATAAGATAGTACAAAATGGAGCGTCTTTTTTTGAGCGCTTGCACTGCAAACAGCATGCCTATGAAGGGCGTTGTGTTCAAGCTAATTTTCATCATCGAAAAGTTGTGGGTGAAGCCATACAACCAAAAGATAGCCAGTCCGATGATGCTCAGGGGGAATAAAATGCTGAACAGGGTATTCCGCAAGCCCCGTTGCACTACGAAGGTATTCAGGCGTTGTCGGGCATCGCTGGCGTAATCCTTAATGTCGAACATGATGCCGATCAGGGCAACAAACATTAGGTTTTTGACGAACAAGCGATAGCCTACCCCATCCAGCCCACCCGCTTGCGTGTGGGTAATTTTGAACCATAAAATGGGATACAAGGTGCAAATGCCCGCCCAGCAAAAGCCAATCACAAAGGGTTTGAGCACTCCGATTTTGCGCAGGTTGTACTGCTCATTAAAACTAATCCCGTAATAAGCAATGCCCAGAAATGGAATAGATAAACTCAAGGCCCATTGTAGGGCGCTCATTTGTAGCATGGCCTGGCCATAGGTCAGTACAAAATAGAAAGCGTATCCGCAACAAATCACCAGTAAAAGGGCCTGACTCCACCGAACAAAGTGCCCGTGGTCTAAATACCAGGTTGCTCTTAAATCTTGCACAGTTTCCGTTTTGTCCAAGAGGTAAGGTAAGGTGTAAAACCAGGTCGTCAGGGCAAAAACAGCAAGGTAATACGCCCAATCCGCCAGTGGGTATTCTTGCTGCAACGTTGCTTCAATAGACAGGGCTACCGCACACAGTCCATAAAAGTAATTGCCATAAAAAAAGCCATGAACAATGGAGCGAATTTGCATGGAGCTTTGGGTCTAAAACCTTTTTCATTCCATGTAAAATTACAGTACTTGGTTCAAAAATGAAACGATTCAAATTTATCCCCCAGTACAAATTGCCGCATTTCTTCATCCAGTTGCTGGAAGTCCTTCTTTTCTACCCTTTGGGCAATTTCGCCACCCCGCAATACGTAAATTTGGTCGCAGGTATCGTTCAAGGTGGAAAAAATATGGGAAGAAATCAAGATGGTTTTCTGTGCTACCTTCAAACGCTCAATGATCGCAGCAATAAGCATATTGCTTTGGATGTCAACGCCATTGAAGGGTTCATCCAGGATGAAAAAGTCGTTTTTTTGGAGCAAAATTCCTGTGAATGCCAGTTTCTTTTTCATGCCTGTTGAATAAGTTTCAGCATATTGGCTCAAAGGCAAATCGAAGATGTTTTTTTCGGCAAAATTACTCAACGGGATATTCCGGGCATTGCACAACAGTTGCAGGTACTCTAATCCGGTGATTTTGGGCAAAAAGAAAGGATTGGTGGGTAAAAAGCCCAACTGGTTTTTTAAAATCGGATAAGGACTGCTGATGTTCCCGGAGCAAGACTCCAAACCTGCAATACATTTGAACAAAGTGGTTTTGCCTGCGCCGTTTTCGCCCACGATGCCGTACACTTTTCCTGGCTCCAGCTCGAAGTTGATTTGCTTCAACACCGATTTTGGGCCGTAACTTTTGCTCAAATTGTCAATCTGAATCATTGTAGGTACACATTTAAACGCTGTACAGCTCGTTTGTAAAATAGAGGCATTACAATCAACAGCAAAGGTGGAAACCATACACCAAGACCAAAAAACAACACCTGAGGCAGGCTCATCTCCCGAGGGTAAGCGGAGTATTTAGCCAAAATTATCGCCCCCATCAGAAACAAACCCAATCCTAAAACCAACCACAAAATCCAGCTTTTGTCCCAAAAGAAAATACTCATTATCAGCACCATTGGAAAAGCCAACAGGGACAGGTAAAGCCAGGCAGTTGCCATTTTTTTAGCTAAAAATCGTTGAGCAGTACAGTTGTAGATCCAAACGTAGTACTCATTTTCCGGTACGGCATAATGGCTCATGGCCAATAAACACACAAAGGCCAGGCTCCCCACACCAAGGTTAAAATTATCCACATCAATGGCTTTCCAGGCTACAAAATAAGCAACCAAATAAAGCAGCCAGTATTTGCGAAACCCGGCGGTAAACTCAAACGGAAAGCGAAAAAATGGTGTGGGAATGCTCAGGTTAAGGCGACCGGCTGAATTAAACAGGCTGAGAAGCAAGGCAGCGACCAATAGGCCTCCCGCTAATAAAAATTCAGCTTTATAGTACAAAAAAAAGACAAAGGGAATCTCCAGCAAAGTATTCTCAACAGCCCTAAGTTGCCGATAACTTGCCAATGGAAAAGTCGATTTTAAAAAATCATTGCGTTCCTTGTTACCAAAACCAAATGTCAGGCTGAGACCAACCGCAGCATAGAAATATCCAGCATAAGTCGTTTTGTAAAACAGGTAAAAGGACAACCCGAGGAAAACCAGAATGCCAAGGAAGTAACCCATAACAGGATGCAGTCCCAGCTCTTCCATTTTTCGGCTCAGGATCCGTTGTTGGAGGATAAAATAGTAGTACATGCGCCGATTAGTTGCCTACAAGTCTAAAAAATTACAAGGGGAGTTATTTTCCCAGCACCTCCACGGTATTCAACTCCGGCCCACCGCCCCGGTTTTTTGACCCAGCACCGATGTACAATTTTCCTTTGACTTGCACGACCTGGGTGCCGTGGCGAGTGGTGTTGAGTTTGGCCCATTTCTCCCAAACGTTCTTTTTTACATCGTAGGCTTCTACTTCATTGTGGGCTTCCACATGGGCAGTTGATTCACCACCAATAACTACAACCTTTCCTTTGTACGCGATAGCCGTGGCTCCGGCCCGAGGCGTGGGGATGTTTTTGCTCGCATCCAGCGTTTTCCAGGTATTTGTTTTAAAATCGTAGACATCCACCTCATTCAAGGTGAGTTGCAATACCTGATTGGTTTTGGCCCAGGAGGTGCGGCCACCAGCCACCACCAGTTTATCTTTGACCACTGCCACCGAAATGTGATCCCGGGCATGCGGAGCATCGGGTAGTTTCCTCCAAGTGTTCGTAGCCGGGTCGTATTCGTCAAACCAGCCTACAAACCCATCCCAGTGCCCATCCTGAATGCCACAAACGATGTAAAATTTGTCATCGCGAATGAAGGTGCCCGCTGCACCGCGCAGGCGGTCTTTGGGGATTTCCGGGCCTTTGCGCCAGGCATTTTGGACGGGGTTAAAAATGTATATGTTTTCAATCGGCTTCTCGTGTGGGTAAGAACCCGTAAAAGCGCCCAACACATAGATTTCTCCTTTGTAGCTCAAGGCCTGAAAGTGGCTCATTTCCATCGGCGTTTGTTGCAAAGCCTTCCAGGTTTTGGTCGACAAATCGAGTTCGTCCACGGGCCGCATGCCCCGGCCGCCCAACAAGTACAGGCGATTGCCGATGGCAGCCATGGCATTTTCGTGACGGGTGCTGCATTCATTTTGGGTAGGTAAAATCTGCCAGCTTTGAGCTGTAAGAACCCCGCTAAGGCCCAGTACGCTGAGGAAAAAAAGACCAATACGCATGTTTGTTCAAGTTTGGCTAAAGATAATCAAGATAAAAAGGGTGAATAATATCTCTAGCAAAATTATGTCGCAATCGCCCCACAAGTTGTCGCATTCGCACCACATTTTGTTTTCAAAATAAATATATCTTTACATTGTTAAACTTTTAAAACACATTTATCACCCACAAAACTTTAAACATGGCAAGCGTAAGCACCTATCTCAATTTCCCTGGCAACACCGAAGCAGCTTTCAATTATTACAAATCAGTATTTGGTACGGAATTCAGTGGCGATGGCATCATGCGTTTCAGCAGTGTACCACCACAGGACGGGGCACCTCCTATGCCTGAAGAACACCTCAATCTGGTGATGCACGTTGCATTGCCCATCATGGGTGGACACAGCATCATGGGCACTGATGCACCTGATACCATGGGCTTCAAGATCCAATTTGGC
Organism: Haliscomenobacter sp.; assembly: GCF_033763495.1. Lineage (GTDB taxonomy): Bacteria > Bacteroidota > Bacteroidia > Chitinophagales > Saprospiraceae > Haliscomenobacter. The sequence goes on from NZ_JANRKL010000035.1 coordinate 172,989, forward strand.
AACAATTCCTATATCTGCCTTTCTCCTGACACCAAAGCAGAAACCAAACGCTTGTTTGATGCGCTTTCCGCTGGAGGCAAAGTAGAGACAGCGTTGCAAGAAATGTTTTGGGGAAGTTTATTCGGAAGTTGTACCGATCAATTTGGCGTACTGTGGATGTTTGATTGCGCAGAAAAAGCTTAATTTCAACGGCAAAAAAAACAGTCCTGATGCAAAATAAAATCTATCCCTGCCTTTGGTTTGATGGCCAAGCTAAAGCAGCCGCCGAGTTTTACTGCTCCGTTTTTGGAGATGGTAAAATTACGACCGACAGTGGCATGGTGGTCAACTTTGAATTGAGTGGCCAAAAATTCATGGGGCTCAATGGTGGGCCTCAGTTCAAAATCAATCCTTCCATTTCCTTCTATGTGGTTTGCGAAAGTGAGGCCGAAATAAACTCGGCCTGGGCGCAGCTCAGCAGCGGAGGTATGGTGATGATGCCTATTGGCAAATACGCCTGGAGTGAAAAATACGGTTGGTTGCAAGACCAATACGGAGTATCCTGGCAATTGACCCTGGGCAAAATGGAGGATGTTGGTCAAAAATTTACGCCGCTGATCATGTTTGCCAATGAACAGAATGGCAAGGCCGAAGCAGCCATCAATGCCTATTCCAGTTTGTTTCCTGAATCTTCTCTTGTAGGTATCGCCCGTTTTGAAGAAGGAGAACCCAGCCCCGGTATGATCAAACACGCCCAGTTCAAACTACATGGTCAGGTTTTTATGGTCATGGACGCTCCGGGCAACCATAATTTCAAATTTAACGAAGGTTTGTCTTTGGTGGTGGATTGCCAGGGGCAGGAGGAAGTTGACCATTATTGGAATGGCTTCACTGCCAAAGGGGAAGAAAGTATGTGTGCCTGGCTGAAGGATGAGTTTGGCGTATCCTGGCAAATTGTACCTCGGGAATTGATGTTTGCCCTAGCAGACCCTGATCCCGATGCAGCTCAATACGCGATGAATGCCCTGTTTCAAATGCGGAAAATCGAAATTATCAAGCTCAAACCACCCACCGTCATTACCGTAAAAAGCACGGTCACCGTGCCTGTTGAAAAAGCCTGGGAATACTGGACCACACCGGAACACATCATGCAGTGGAACAATGCTTCCGACGATTGGCATACACCCAAAGCGGAAAACGACCTACGTCCAGGTGGCCGTTTTGTTTACACCATGGCGGCCAAGGATGGCAGCATGAGTTTTGATTTTGGTGGTAATTTTGATGAAGTGGTTCCCAATGAACGCCTGACTTACACCATCGACGACGGTCGTAAGGTGGAGGTGACTTTCAAGAGGAGTGACCAGAGTACTGAAGTGATTGAGGCTTTTGAAGCGGAAAATATGCATAGCCATGAGTTGCAGGAAGCGGGGTGGCAGGCGATATTGGATAACTTCAAGCGGCACGTTGAGGGATAATTTTCGCCTTTGACCTTATAAAAGGGGTACAAACGTAACGCTCTAATTTCACCTGTACCCCTTTTATTCAGTGCTTTGATTTTATGCCAATTCCGGCTATCTTTGTAAAAACCAGTTTGAACAATTATGCCAACTGTACTCGAATCTCAGGATGTGGTTGCCAATGTTTTCAAGGTGAAATTTCACCTTGAAAAACCCTTGCGCATGGATGCAAAAGACATGAGCAGTGAGGAGTTTTTTGCCTTCTGCCAACTCAATGATGACCTGCGGATTGAACGTGCTGCGGATGGCCAAATGATTATAATGGCGCCAACGGGATCAGAAACTGGAAACAGAAATTCAGAAATTAATGCTGAAATAGTTTTTTGGAATCGTATACATAAATTAGGGGTTACTTTTGATTCTTCCACTGGTTTCACATTGCCCAATGGAGCTGAGCGTGCCCCCGATACTGCCTGGATTCGCAAAGAGCGCTGGGATGCCCTTGGCATTCAGGAAAAGAAAAAATTTGCTCCTATTGCCCCGGATTTCGTACTCGAACTGCGCTCTGAAAACCAAAGCCTCAGCGAACTCCGCGAAAAAATGGACGAATACATGGATTGTGGCTGCCGCTTGGGTTGGTTAATCGACCCACAAAATCGGCGCACCTATGTGTACAATGAAAATGGAGAAATCCAAACGGTGTCGTTTGAAGAGAAATTGAGCGGAGGTGAGGTGATGCCGGGATTGGAAGTAGTCTGGGGGGAGGTAATTTGAAGGAAGGCATCAGGTCATAATAAAGGTGCTATCATCTTGAAATAGCACCTTTCATCTATCACAATTTACGCTCCCGCCATCTCTTTCTCCATCTCCACCCCCTTCACAAACAAGATATTATTCTCCAAATGCACATGCTCGTGCAACTTGTCCGCGAACTCTTTTAACATCGAAAACAGCACCCGATACGTCGTACAAGCCTCCTCCGGAGCCTGGTATTGGTTGGTCAAATCGGAAATGTGTTGCATCAGTGCACCAGCGTTTTCGTGCTCGGATTCCATCACGGCCAGTGGGTTTTCGATGGTGCCAAAGCCCGGTTGGTGCCATACCGTTTTGTTTTCCAGGGTTTTGATGTAAGGAAAAAGAATTTGTTCCTCTTTAGCCAAGTGTTGAAGCAATTCCTCCCGCAGTTCATTCCAGGATTGTAGTACTTCAATCAGCTCGGGGTGTCTTTGCCCGTGTACCCGAGCGACCTTTACGGCAAATTCGGTGATCGGGTTAGCTGTACGTTGGATGTAATGATGATATTTGTTGACGATGTAGTCGATGAGGAAACTCAAAGACCATTCGTTGTATTCGGCTTCAGGCGCGAAAGCAGATTGTTCCAGCTCTTCCAAAGCAGCTGCCACTTCCTGCGGGTCTACTCCTTTGGATTCGCAGCTTTCAACCAGGGTGCGGCCGCCGCCACAGCAAAAATCGATGCCGTAGTGTTTGAAGATGGCCGCTTTGCGAAAGTCTTCGGCCACAATTTGGCCTACAGTTTGGTTGCTATTCATTAGACAAGCTATTTAAGTTTTTGAAAATCAATTTATTTTTTCCAAAGCGACATTAATTGAACCATCTAAGGCATCTAAGGGCCATCTTAGATCGGCAATGCTCCTGAGGTGTTTCTTAGATGTCTTAGATGGTTCAATTAAGTCGCTTTGGCCATTCAAGCGCGAAGCGCTAAATGCCCATGCTGTAGTTCTCAAAAGTCCTTCCGACTAAAACTCCGCACACTCCCCCACAGCGGCAAAGCGAACCACAGCAGCATAATCAATACTGCATACAACACGCCCCAGCCACTGCCAAAAAACTGCTGCATCACCGCCCCTGTGAAGCCCATCAAAGCCGAAGCATCGGTGTGCAACATCACCAGGATGCGCCCCAGATCAATTGGATTGAAGGAAACAAAAGCAATCACTGCCTTTTCCAATGGGTAATCACTGAAGGCGAAGAGCAAAAAGAGCACGATCCCATTGTAGAGCAGCGCGAAATAGAACCACAGCAGCAATGCCACACCAATGCCTCGGGCTTTATCTCGGGTGCGCACGGCTGCCAACATGGCCAAAGCCACAAAAATGAGGGTTAGAAACACCCCCGTCAGCACCAGACTGAGGGCCGCGCTACTGAATCCCGTTAGTAGAACAGGGATACCCACTCCAATCAAAAAAGCCAGCGAAAGCGCCATACCCACCCCCAAAAACTGCCCAAAAGCCAACCTTTTCCGCGGAATCGGTTGCGCCAACAAGAGCTCAATGAACTCATAAGAATTGTAATAATGAATGGTGCTAAAAATGATGCTAACCAGGGGCACCACGATCAAAACAATGTTCAACAAATTGAGCAAACCTTTGCCAGGATTGCTTTCAATGCTGAACATCGTAGCCGACATCAGCAACAAAAAGAGGGTATACGCAATGATCATGCGGTTGCGCAGGATGTCGTAAGCGATGTAACGAAGTAGAATTCTCATAGGGCGATGGTTTTGCGTTGAGGAGTACTGGAAATTTTGCCTTGTTGCGCCATAATTTTGGCGATGGCTTTGGCAAAACGGGTTTCCTCGGTTCGTTCCAAAATGTTTTCAACCGACTCAAAAAACAGCAAATCACCTTCTACCAGGTACATCACATCGGTGGTTAGTTCTTCCAGGTCGTTGAGGATATGGGAAGTCATCAAGACCAATTTTCCTTTTTGTTGCTCGCGCAAAACCTTGGCTTTGAGCGCTTCTGCCGCCAGTGGATCTAAACCCGCGGTGGGTTCATCCAGTACCAATACGGCTGGATCGAATAGAAAAGCCAAGCAGGCGCTGACCTTTTGCCGGGTTCCACCAGAAAGGGTGCGCATGGGTTTGTCGAAGCTATTTTTTAAGCCAAATTCTTCGATCAACTCTTCGTCCAAAGGCCCGCAATGGCTATCTTTACGCAGGTCGGTCATCAGGTCAAATACCTGCCGCACCCGCATGTTGTCGGGATACCGGCCAATTTGGGGCATGTAACCAATCTGCTTGCGGTAGTCCCAGGAATCGCGGAGAATGGGTTGCTCATTGAAACAAATCCGACCCGAATCGGGGATCACCATGCCCAGTAAACACTTGATAAAGGTGGTTTTACCCGAGCCATTGGGGCCAATCAGGGAGACCCCTTTGCCCCTTTGCAAGCTTACACTCACATTATTGAGGGCACAGAGTTTGCCAAAATGTTTGCTCAAGTTTTGGGTCTGGATCATCGCTTGATTGGTTTGAGGAGTGGACTGGAATCTTTCAGTTCAGTCGGGGTCAGGCTAGGGAATATTTTTTCACTTTCTTCGATCAGGCGCACGACAAAACTGTGTAAAAACATCAGTCCCGCCGGAATGCGCTCCACAATCATGGCGTACAAACTCACCGGGTGATAGGGCACATCCCCTACTCCATCGCGATTGAGGTCGTAACCTGCGTACTGATCCCAATAGTTGTGCGAAAAACGGTTCATGACCGTGCCTCCATTGGTGGCCACGTCGAAGGTGTTGGCCAGGAAGTTGTTTTTTTCAAAAACATTGTCGCTGCAATTCGCCTGCAAACGCAAAGCCCAACCGTTGTTTTCGAGCGTGTTGTCCGCCAGATGAATCCGGCTGGAGCCCTCCATGTAAATCCCGGTGGTATTGTTGTAGAAGGTATTGTGCTCGATTTTGCTGTCGGATATGTCTTTAAGCAGCAGGCCATAAGCCGCGCTGCCCCAGTTTTGTTCAAAATGGTTGTGTTGCATCACCACGTTGCGGGTGTACATCACCGCTACTCCAGCTCCGTTTTCCCGAAAGCGGTTGTAGGAATAAGTGTTGTTGTGGGAAAACATAAAATGCAGGCCATACCGAATGTTGTTCTGGCAAAAATTGCGGTGCATATGGCTCTCGGTTACAAATTCAAGGTAAATACCATCGCGGTGTCCTTTTACCGTGTTACCACTGAACGACAAATGATTGCATTTCCAGGCATGGATGGCGTTGCCGGTGTTTTGTTCCTCGGAGGGTTTTCCCTCAATGGTGTTGTTGCGGGCAGTGCAATGGTCTGCATTGGAGAAATAGATCCCAAAATAACTTTGGCTGATGTGGTTATTGAGCACTTGAACATCTTTGGCACTGAGCACTTTCACGGCTGCCCAATCCGTAATACTGGTACGCCCGGTCCGCTGAAAGCGGAAGCCTTTCACCACAACTTTATCCGCGCTGACAGTCAGAATCTCCCCTTGCCCACTGGCATCAAGCAGAGGTTTGCCTTGCCCCAGGAAGGTCAGGGATTTGTTGATTTTGATGCCGTATTGGTAATACGTTCCGGCACGCACCAAAACGGTATCACCCGCTGTGGCCCGGTCAATGGCTTGCTGAATCGAAGTGCCGGGCGCAACTTGGATGGTTTTTGCCCCCAGATTGGTGATCAGAAGTATGCTGAGGATGAAAAAGGGAGTACGCATAGGGAATGACGAATTATAGAGTGACGAATGACGAATAATCGCCTGTGCCTAGGGATGATAGGTTTTTAGCGTTATTTTTTTAGATTAGACCAGTTGGTGATTTCAGCTTGCCACTGTTTTTCAGCCTCCAGCACTTTTAGCTTTTCCAATGAGGAAAAAGCGGCAATGTTTCCGGCCATAGGGCTGCGCAGGGCTTCTGCTTTCAACAAATGCGCATGGCGAAGGTCGATCAAGGTGCCCTTTTGCAAGTAGTCATTTACTAAAATGTGCTGGTAATCCGCGTCTTTGGCCTGCTGCATTTGGTAGTATTTGTTCAGGCAAAACAAGTCGTCAAACTTGTACACTTTTCCTTTGGTCGTGACCAGTTCTGCCGCAAAACGATCGTCCATGATGGTCATTTTGCAAAATTCACATTGGTCATGGCCGTACTGGATGGGGCTGGGTTGGGGGGTGCAGGCAAACAGAAACAATAAGCCAATTGCAGCCACTGTGCGTATGGATTTTAATTTGGTTTTTGAATCAGGGCGGAGGTTTTTGCAAAAATAATATTCACAGGCAACCACCAGTGTCAGCACCAAGCCAGCAAAAATGAATAGGAACCCTCCCCAGTCCGGCACCGAATACGCGCCAAAATTGAGCAGTTTCTTGTATCCGATCAAGGGCGGTTGGTAAGCCATGCCAGGCACTTTAATCGCGGCATTGGGATCAAGGTTGTGGCCATATTGGTAACCCCATTGATAAAAATCAACCATGGCGACAATGCCCGCAATCACGATCAGTCCCAGATAAGCCAAGGCCCCAACCCGCTTGTTTAGCCAGGCCACCACCAGCCCAAGCAAAACAAATAAAGCGGCGAGGTATGGCAGGATAATGAACTCTGGAAACATCTCCTCTTTGATGTGGGCCATACCGATGTAGTGGTTCAGACCGTTGATGATCTCCACGTCGCCAGAAAGGTGGCTGAGCCAGATTTTCATCATCAAGCCCTCGGGGTACTGAGGTGCCCACAGTTCAATTCTCCAGATGGGCAAGAAAAAGGAACCAGTCATGGCCAAGGAGGCGATCAGGATGGCAATGCGGGATGAAGTGCGCAGTGGCTTCATAATGTGTCAATTTTGTTGAGGAGTTGAGGGGTTGAGAAGTTGAGGCTGCCGCGAGCGACCCGGTCACTGAGCGTAGCCGAAGTGCAAGGGTCGCTCGCGGCAGCCTCAACTTCTCAACCCCTCAACTCCTCAACTATTTTTATTTCAAACTCACTTTGGCTTCTTCATCCAGGTTGACACCCGTACCCCAGCGCAATGCTACATTGCTGTTGGCGGGCGAGACCCTGACGTAGCCTTGCATTTCCTGGTGCAGGGCCGAACAGAAGTCGGTGCAATACATGGGTACTATGCCAGCTTTAGAAGGAATCCATTTCAGGGTGCAAGTTTCCCCTGGCATGATCAGGATTTCAGCGTTGTTGGCCCGTCGGATGGCAAATCCGTGTGGTACATCCCAGTCTTGTTCGAGGTTGGTGACGTGGAAATATACTTCATCCCCCACTTTGATGCCTTCGATGTTATCCGGGGCAAAGTGTGAGCGAATAGAGGTCATGTACACGTGTACCTCTTTGCCCTTGCGTACAACCTTGGATTCTTTCTCACCTTTGGCGACATAAGGGTGGAAATTGTCTTCCAGTTTGAAAAATTTCACACTATTCGGTTCAACCAATGCCGCCGGAAGCGCTTCCGCGTAGTGCGGTTCACCCACAGTGGGGAAGTCAAGCAGGAGCTGCATTTTATTGCCATCAATGGAGTACAACTGCGCCGATTGTGCCAATTCAGGCCCAGTAGGCAGGTAGCGGTCTTTGGTGATTTTGTTGTAGGCAATCACGTATTTGCCGTGTGGTTTCATGGTGGGACCACCAGGAATACTCAAGTGACCTACCGAATAATAAGTAGGCACACGGTCGAGTACTTCCAGTTTTTCGATGTTCCACTTGACCAACTCAGACGATACAAAGAAAGAAGTGATGGCATTGCCTTGACCATCAAATTCGGTGTGCAAAGGCCCCAAGCCAGGTTTTTGTACTTCACCGTGCAACACTGCTTCGTAATTTAATACAGGAATGCTTTCAAACTCGCCGTCAAATTTTTTAGCGGTAATGGCTTTTTGCATTTTGCTGAAAGAAAATACCGGAATCACTGCGGCCAACTTCCCACTGCCCACAATGTATTCACCCGTAGGATCTACATCGCATCCGTGGGGCGATTTGGGGCAAGGGATGAAGTACAACATGTCTGGACAATCTTTGGGGTCCAGGGTCATTACTTCCTTGATCATGGTAGAAGTAGCCGAGTGGGTTCTTTCGTCGTACACGTTGTGCGCGTATTCGGCGGGTTCTTTTTTGCCTTTGCCAGCTTTGAGGTATTCCTCAGCCTTTTTCCAGTTTACGGCCAGGATGAAGTCCTTGTCTTTTTGTGAAGCATTCACTTCCAGCAAAGTATTAGCTTGTTCCGTATTGTAACAAGAGAAGAAAAACCAACCATCAGATACCCCACGGCCGCAACGCGACAAGTCGAAACTTACCGCTGGCGTTTTTAACTGAAACCCAATGGACATCCGCCCGCTGGTTTTGTCAATTTTGACAAAACTGAGGTAACCCTTAAAGTTTTCCTTAAAACTGCTGATTGGAACGTCAGCAACCTCATCCGGTGGGACGGAAAAACGGGTACCCGCTACGGCATACTCGGTATTGGCGGTCAAAAATGGTGAGGAGTGGTTGCCCCCGCTATTGGGCAATTCGATGATCTCTTCGGTCCGGAAGGTTTTGAGGCTGACGCGCGCAATTCTTGGCGTGTTGTTGCCATTGATAAAAACCCAACGCCCGTCGTGTTCGCCTTTGGTCGTTGATAGGGCGATGTGGTGCGAATCATCCCAGGGCACAAAACCGTTGGAGGTGTTGAGCATGGGTTTGGTTTCCTCACTGTATCCATATCCACTTTCCGCAAACTGTGAAAAAACGGGTATGATGCGCAACAAGCGCCCGGAAGGGATGCCATAAACCGACATTTGCCCGTTGAAGCCACCCGATACGAAGCTGTAAAATTCATCCTTTTGACCCGGTGCTACGTACACCTTGGCGGCTGCGTCACCGGATATAGTTGTGCCCAAATCTTTGGGTTTACAGCTGAATGTTAGGGCCAAAAGCGAAAAGAATCCAAAGGTTGGTATGACCCAAGTAAGTTTCATAGGTGTATTGATTTAGTGATGAAGAATATGCTGTAAAGAATGTGTAAATCACACCCCATGAGCACCTGATTGATGGTTCAAATATATTAAGATAAAAAGGTCTTAAAATATGATAAATTTCAACTCCCCTATTGACAATTGTCAACCTCAACAATAAAAGACATAAATATCTTTATCTCCGAAAAATAACTCATTTATCAGCAAAACTAGTTGATTATGAAATCACTAAGAACCACAACCATAGGTTCATTGGCACTATTACTGGGCCTACTTGTATGGGCCTGCCAGTCCAACACCTCAAATTCTACAGAGACAAAAGTCAGTGCCGCTGCCGGTGCTGGGCAGTCAGCGGTATCCGACGATGAATCGGCCAAGGATGTTGTCAAAGTTGCAGTGGCGTCGCCTGACCACAAAACCCTAGTCACCGCTGTGCAAACCGCAAACCTGGTAGACGTGCTGTCCAACGCTGGCCCTTTCACGGTTTTTGCCCCAACCGATGCAGCCTTCAATGCCTTACCCAAGGGTACGGTTGAAGACCTGTTGAAGGAAAAAAATCGGGAAAAACTCACCGACATTTTGCAGTATCATGTAGCGGTAGCGGGTTACCCAGCCGAGGCGCTTACAGATGGCCGGGTGCTCAGTATGGTCAACGGCGGATCAGCGACCATCAGCAACAAAGACGGCATAATTATGATCAATGACGCCAAGGTGGTCGGTACGGTCAAAGCCAGCAATGGCATCGTACACGTCATCGACAAGGTGATTTTACCGAAATGATTTCCCAACTTGTTGAGTATCTTGTGCACTGATTTTTTCGCTTTTGATTTTGAGCTTATGTTTTCCAAATCTTGTCAATACGCCATTCGCGCCGTGCTCTATCTTGCCGACAAAGGTAAGGATGGCCAATGTGTAGGGGTGAAAGAAATTGCCGAAACGCTGGAGGTTCCAGGGCCTTTTTTGGCCAAGTTGTTGCAACAATTATCTCGCAATCAGCTCATTGGTTCCACCAAAGGGCCACACGGCGGTTTTTGTATGAGCCCGGCACACCTGCAAGCCTCCCTGATTCGGGTGATTGAATGTATCGACGGGCCGGAAGTCTTCAGCTCTTGTGTCTTGGGTTTACCGGCGTGTAATGCAGCGAATCCCTGTCCTTTGCACTACCAATCCCTGGCTTACAAGCAGGGGATGCTCAAAATCTTGAAAGACAAAACCATTGCGGAAGTTGCTCAACAAGTCCCTGAAATCGTGTAGTTTTTAAATTCAATCCTCATTCACTTTTTCAATACTTGTTTATCATGAATAAGCACTTAGCACTGCTATTGGGCCTGGGCATTTTATTGTCCGCCTGCGGCGGTAATTCCAATCAAACAACGGATCAAGCCAGTGAAAAAGCGCCTGCACCAGCGGTCAGCGACAAAGGTATTGGTGAAATCAAATCTGTCACAATGAACAGTCCACTTAAACCCGATATGGTGGCCAAAGGACAAGCCATTTACGACATGAAATGTGCGGCCTGCCATAAGTTGGACGAAATGCGGGTGGTTGGCCCAGGTTGGAAGGGCCTCACTGAGCGCCGCAAACCCGAATGGATCATGAACATGATCACCAATGTTGAGGTGATGCTGGACAAAGATCCTGCCGCTCAGGCTTTGCTCGAAGAATGTCTCACACGGATGCCCAATCAGAATGTATCCGTTGGGGATGCCCGGGACATTCTGGAGTTCATGTACTCCATTGATGAAAAAAAGTAGTGTATCAATTGGGTTGGATCATCTATAATCACCTGGGTGATCCACCCTATAACTTTTAAGGCCATGCCCTCACTTTGGTTTCGAGTCGCCCTAGGTAACTTTTTCATCGCAGCACTCTTGGGGTTAACTCTTCGTTTCGCTTTTATCCAGGAAATCCCGTTTTTCAATTACAAAAACATCCTGCATGCTCACTCGCACGTGGCCATGTTGGGCTGGTTGTATTTGGGTTTGTACGGGCTGGTGGTCACTAATTTTGTACCAAAGGAACAGCTGGCATCCAAATTTTACCAGCGCCTATTTTGGCTTAGTCAAATCAGTGTTTTGGGTATGTTGTTTAGTTTTCCATTTCAAGGGTATGGCCCAGTGTCGATCAGTTTTTCCACCCTGCACATTTTTTGCGCCTATACCTTCGCAGCCAATGTATGGATAGATAGCAAGGCAACACCGGGTTATAGTCGACTTTTATTGCGAACATCTCTTGCTTTTATGGTACTCTCCACCTTTGGCATTTGGTCCATGGGCCCTCTAATGGCTTTGGGATTCAAACACAGCATTTGGTACCACCTGGCGGTGCAGTTCTTTTTACACTTCCAGTTCAATGGTTGGTTCATCATTGCGGTGTTGGCTTTGTTCTTTCGTTTGATGGAGCAAAAAGGACATTTGCCTTCCAAAACATTCCAGCGATGGTTTTATGGTTTACTGCTTAGCGCCACCTTTTTAACCTTTGCCTTGGCGGTGGCCTGGTCTGAGCCCCATCCGCTGGTATTTGCCTGCAATAGTATAGGTGTATTGCTCCAATTGGCGGCCCTGGTGTTGCTGCTTAGGCATCTTTGGCCAATCCGTGCGAGTATTAAAGCAGCCTTAGCCCCTGTTCAACTCCACCTTTGGCAATTGTCCCTGCTTAGTTTGTGTTTTAAAATAGTCGTGCAAGCCGCCGTGGCACTTCCCATCGTAGCCCAAATGGCCTACACCATCCGCAATTACATCATTGGTTTTATTCACCTGATGATGTTGGGCATTTTGAGTTTTTTTATCCTGGGTTTTCAATACGGGCAAGGTTTAAGTCTGAAGAAGAATCAAAGCTGGGGCTTGATTGCCTTGGGTACTGGGATCCTTGGATCAGAATCTTTGTTGTTTTTACAAGGCACTCTGTTTTGGGTTGGCTGGGGTTTTATGCCTGGCTATTATTTATTGCTCTTTGGCGCAAGTGCGTTGATGCCGATTGGAGTTGGATTGTTGTTGGTAAAAAGCAGCCCCAAAGTGGTGGTTTAAAACAAAACCTTCACATCCTTTTTCGTCACCTTACCCATGGCATTGCGCGGCAATTCAAGCACCAAAAGGTACTGCCGAGGCACCCGATAAGCGGGCATTCGTTCACGCATCCAAGTATTTAGTGCTTTAAGGTCAATTTCGGCTTTGGTGACCAGTGCAGCCGCTACCGTTTCGCCCCATTCTTCACTCGGCAAACCCACCACAGCACAATCCGCAATGGCTGGATGAGTGCGCAAAACTTCTTCTATTTCCAAGGCTGACAGCTTATAACCTCCGGATTTAATGATGTCCATCGAGGTGCGGCCGAGAATGCGGTAATATCCTTCTTCTACCACGGCAGTATCACCCGTCATAAACCAGCCATCAGCGGTGAAACTTTGCGCAGTAGCCTCCGGGCGTTGCCAGTATTCTAAAAAGACGTTGTCGCCTTTGATTTGAATCTCCCCAACCTCGCCGGGGCCAATTTCTTGCAGCTGGTCATCTACCAATCGAACCTCCACCCCCGGCAAGGGCATTCCGATGTATCCAGCCCGACGCTCTCCAGCATAGGGATTGCTGATCGCCATACCAATCTCGGTCATTCCGTAACGCTCCAACAAACGGTGGCCACTGATGCCTTCCCATTTTTCCATCACCGATACTGGCAATGCCGCTGATCCCGAAATCATCAAACGAAAAGCTTGCAAGCGAGTCTTCAATTGTGTTCGCGCCTCCGTTGACATCGCCTCCACTGCTTCGATCAATTTGAAATAAATGGTAGGCACGGCCATAAAGACGTTCAAATCACCATGTAAAAATATATCCAGCACTTTTTGAGCCTCAAAATGAGGCAAAAACTGCACTTTTCCCCCAGCCCACAAGGTGCAGGATACCACATTGATGATGCCATGCACATGGTGAAGAGGCAGAATACACAAGGTGTGGTCGGTATCCGCATAAGCCCAGGCTTCGATCAGCGATTCAATTTGCGCAGCAATGTTGCGGTGGGTAGTGACCACTCCTTTGGGTAAATTGGTCGTGCCGCTGGTGTATAAAATCATGGCCCGGCGGCTTAGCTCAATCTGAGGCAAAACGTCTTTTGCTTCTGGTTCTTCATTGCCCAGAATAATCAAACGAAGTCCTTTTTCACGACAGTAATCGGCTAAAACAGCCTCAAATTCCGGTGAAATCACCACAATTTCCGCTTGGGTATCCTCCAAAACATACTGCAATGAAGGTAAGGGGTAGGTAATGCATAATGGTACAACAACACCGCCTGCCAGCCATATCCCCCATTGGGTGCGCACGTAGTCGAAGCCGGGTTTGACCATGAAGGCGATACGGCGTTCAGCAAGATCAGACTCATTTTGCAGCAAATTGTAAGCAAACGCTTCGGCTGCGTTTAAAAGGTTACCGTAGGTATACGATTGATCCTCCTGAAGGATAGCAATGCGATTAGGATGCGATTTGGCGTAGTTGAAAATGGGTAGTGACATACTGTATTGGAATAATCAAAAATGAACTGCCAAAATAAAAATCCTTATCGAATCAGTACTGGAATCCACCCAAAATCGGCTAACTTTCCCACAAACAATCACGGATTCCGTATGAAAACCAATAAAACCATTCAACTTCTACTCTTTTCCCTGCTGGTATTTTTCCAGGCACAGGCCCAACCCTACGACGCCAAACTGTTCAATTCCATGCGTTGGCGGATGATTGGCCCGCATCGGGGAGGCCGCACCGTGGGTGCAGTAGGTGTGCCCCAACAACCTAACGTTTTTTACATCGGGGTCAACCATGGTGGCGTTTGGAAAACGACTGACTATGGCCGTACCTGGGTGCCCATTTTTGACGATCAACCCACTGGTTCGATCGGGGATGTTGGCGTAGCACCTTCCAACCCCAATGTGCTCTATGTCGCCAGCGGTGAAGGCCTCCAGAGGCCCGATTTGTCCGTCGGAGATGGGATGTACAAATCGGTGGATGCAGGCAAAAGCTGGCAACACATTGGCCTACGCGAAGGCCAACAAATCGGGGGCATCGACATAGATCCCCGCGATGAAAACCGCGTTTTTGCCGCCATACTGGGCCATCCCTACGGCCCCAATACCGAACGTGGCGTTTACCGAACTACCAACGGCGGCAAAACCTGGGAACGAGTATTGTACAAGGATGAAAACACGGGCGCGATCCAGGTGACCATCGATCCCAGCAACTCCAATATCGTTTATGCCAGCTTGTGGGCTGCCCGCCAAGGGCCCTGGGAAAATGGCGCTTGGCAAGGCCCTGAAACTGGGTTTTACAAATCCACTGATGGCGGAACTACCTGGCAAAAAAAGGCCACAGGTTTGCCCACTTTTGCAGAAGGACTAGGGCGCATTGGCTTTTGTATAGCGCCCAGTCAAACCCAACGGCTCTACGCCACTGTCGACGCGCCGACCAAAGGCGGCATCTACCGCAGCGACGACGGTGGTGAATCCTGGACCTTGATGAATCCCGATGCCCGGTTTTGGGGCCGAGGTAGCGATTTTGCCGAAGTGAAAGTGGATCCCAAAAACCCCGACATCGTTTATTCCGCCAATGTTGTGGCCTGGAAATCGTCGGACGGAGGCAAAAACTGGACCGCATTTCGCGGTGCTCCCGGCGGCGACGACTACCACCGCATCTGGATCAATCCCAACAATCCAGACATCATCTTGTTTGCGAGCGATCAGGGAGCCATTATTACCGTCAACGGTGGAGAAACCTTCAGTTCCTGGTACAATCAGCCTACTGCGCAGTTTTACCACGTGAGCACCGACAATGCGTTCCCTTACAATGTATACGGCGGCCAACAGGAAAGTGGCTCGGTGGGGATTACCTCAAGAGGCAACGACGGCCGTATCACCTTCCGGGAATGGCATCCCGTAGGAGTAGAAGAATATGGATATGTAGCCCCCGATCCACTCGACCCCAACATCATTTACGGCGGCAAGGTCACCCGTTTTGACAAACGTACGGGTCAAACCCAAAACATCGCTCCAGAAGCTGTTCGATCCGGCAAGTACCGTTTTATTCGAACTGCGCCCATTCTGTTTTCGCCCATCAATCCAAAGA
The DNA here is from genome assembly GCF_033763495.1 of Haliscomenobacter sp. Lineage (GTDB taxonomy): Bacteria > Bacteroidota > Bacteroidia > Chitinophagales > Saprospiraceae > Haliscomenobacter. The sequence goes on from NZ_JANRKL010000035.1 coordinate 188,238, forward strand.
CCTTGTATTATGCAGGAAACGTGTTGTTCAAGACCCGAAATGGAGGAAATTCCTGGGAAATCATCAGCCCCGATCTGACCCGGGAAACTTACGATGTACCAGAAAGCGTAGGCGTTTACACCAGTGCAGACATGAAAACCATGCCCCGGCGAGGCGTCATTTACACCATTGCACCCTCCCCTCTGGATTCCAATTTGATTTGGGTTGGCACCGATGATGGATTCATTCAAGTAACAAGGGATGGCGGCAAAAACTGGAGTAACGTCACTCCACCTGCGATTACTTCCTGGAGTAAGGTATCGATCATGGAAGCCAGTCATTTTGACAAAAACACTGCTTATGCTGCGGTCAATCGCATCCGTTGCGACGATTTGCGCCCCCACATCTACCGCACCCGCGACGGGGGCAAAACCTGGCAAGAAATTGTTACCGGTTTGCCGGATGACCCAATCAACGCCGTCAAAGAGGATCCGCTCAAAAAAGGTTTACTTTTTGCAGGTTCGGAGCGAATGGTTTCAGTTTCCTTTGATGATGGGGACCATTGGCAGTCCTTGCGTTTAAATATGCCAGCAACTTCTATCCGCGATTTAGTGATCAAAGACGATGATATTGTAGTGGGTACCCACGGGCGTTCATTCTGGATTCTGGACGACATCACGCCACTGCGGCAATTGACACCCGCTATGGCCGCCCAAAACTCGATTTTGTACAAACCCCAATTGACTTACCGGGTGCGCTGGAACATGAACACGGATACGCCAATTCCGCAGGAAGAACCCTCCGGAGACAATCCTCCCGATGGTGCAGTAATCAATTATTACCTCAAAGAGGCCGCCACGGTGAGTTTAGAAATTTTGGATGCGGCTGGGAATTTGGTGCGCAAATTTACTCCAAATGACCCCTCAGATAATATTCCCCCAAACAATGTACCGCCCTATTGGATTCGCCCTCAACAGATTTTGTCAGGCGCAGCAGGTTCGCATCGTTTTGTTTGGGATTTGCACTACACTCCGCTGCCTGGACCTGTCAATTTCCCGATTGCAGCCACCTATCGCAATACTGCTCCACGGCCCACTGGCCCTTGGGTCATGCCAGGCAATTATACCGTGCGACTGACCGTCAATGGTCAAAGCTTTACACAGCCTTTGGTGATCAAGATGGATCCTCGGGTAAAAACCAGTACTGCTCAATTGCGGCAACAGTTTGACTTGTCGATGACTTGTTATGATGGGCAAAAAAAATTAAATGCTCTGCTCAATCAGACAGCAGGATTGCGTGGGCAAATCAAAACCAATTTGGGCTTGCTCAAAAATGGGGTGTTGGCGCCAAAATTGCACGATTTGAACGAATCCCTGGTCGCCCTGGAAAAAGAATTTGGACCAGCAAGTCGGACTTTTGCTGGCCTTTTTGGCGTTTTGCAGGATGCGGACATGCCACCTACCAACCAGGCCGTTGAGGCTGTTTCAACGGCTCAATCCGTTTTGGAGGGGATCAATAAAAAAATGGAAGCCATCAAGGGAACGCTGCCAGATATCAATACTGCCTTGAAAAGGATGAATTTGAAAATCCTGGAATAGTGTGAAGCATAGCCGCTTACCTCCAAGTCTGTGCGGCACAGAACCTTCCGAAAGTGGAAAACTTTCGGAAGGGCGTTTTGAATTTGGTACCTATGCTCCAAATCTAGAGCCCCCTTCCCGAAAGCTTTCCACTTTCGGGAAGTTCTTTTACCGCAAGATTTTGCGCATTAACTCATCCAAAATCACTGCAAGCCCAACAACAACACCACTCCCCACATCAACGCAAAACTGATCAACAAAGAAATATTCAGCAGCGTCCCCGCAATCCGGGAATCAAAATTCATTTCATCCGAAAAAGGCAAAATAGTCATGCCAATGGGCAGCAACACACAAACGATCAATACGCTGCGCATCTGCGAATCCGCAGGCAACAAAAAATACAACACTGCCACGGCCATAAATCCCACGCCATATCGAATCGCCAATACTTTGGAAATGGCCTTCAATTTGTTTTTGTCCAGGGCAAAACTCAGGTAAAGCCCCATTAGCAACAAGACCAATGACTTGTTAGCAGAAGCCAAAACATCCAGGCCATCCATCATCAACTTTGGCACTGGAATGTTCAAAACATTGATTGTCAGACCCACAAACATGGCTAAAAAAGGTGGCAAACTAAACACCCGCTTGAGGATCTTCCGCCAATCAACTGCTTGCGCTCCGCTTGATGCGATGTAACTCCCCAGAGGATAGACAATCCCAAATGCAATGATGGTATTCCCAATATCGTACATCACTGCATAAACCAGGGCTTCTTTGCCAAATAGCCCTTCGATGATTGGAAAACCAAATAAGCCTACATTGGCTGTGCCAGCACCCATGGTGAGCACGCCCCTTAGTTCGTTCGAATAGTTGCCAAACCAAAACCAGGCAATTGTAAGCATCAGGCTACAAAAGCCGATACAAAACAGCGGAAGTAAAAACAACGAAGGAGTCAGTTCCACCCGCACCATGGACACCAGCATCAAAGCAGGAAAAGTAGTGTGCATCAAAAACTTGGAGATGATCTTGCCCTCCTCTTCTTTGATAAACCCGTATTTTTTCAAAAAAAAACCTAAAGCGATGATGCTGAGGGTGATGATAAAGACGTGGTTGGCTTGGGTCATTTCAAGCGTGCGTTTTTGTGTTTATGGCCTCAAAGATAACAGCCAATATCCAAGCATAAAGCTCAAATATTGGCTGTCGTAATATTTAGAAAAGAAACTTATTATTTAAACTCAAACTTTTCCACTCCTCCTAGGAAATTCCCCTTCGCATCCGGGTTTCGGAATACGATGAAAATGTCCTGTTTCCCAGCGGGAGCAGCAGCAGTCAATTTTAAGGGCGCATCCTTTTTGTCTCCTTTGGGGAAACTGGTTTCAGCCAACAGGGTACCTTCCGGCGACCCCGTACGCAATTCTATTTTTCCACCCACGCCATAACCTTTGGTGTACACCGTGACTTCAGAAACACCCGCCAGGTCAATGCCATTGTAGCGCAAGTAAGCATTGTCGTTGGCCACTTGCATTGGGTTGTTGCCCCGTGCGCGCATCATTTCCCGATTGGCATCCGCTTCGGTTGCGTACAGGATGGGAGAACGCAATGCAATCGTCTGGCTGGCGATCAAAGCGCCTACCATGGGAATCCCTTTGTCAGTATAGCTGGCACTAAGAATGTACATCCCCGGCTGCTTTTTCTCATGTTCCGTCAGGCTGACAGTAGCTGCGAGTGGGCGGTTTTCCGGTTTTTTATCTTTTGCCAATGACAAAATGTATTCTGCCATTGATTCGGCTTCCGACTTGGTCAATTGAGGGTGAGCGTTCATCGCTTGTTCTCCCCAGACTCCTTTGCCTCCTTTGAGGATTTTATTGGCCAAAATTCCGGCTACTGGCTCCCAACTGGTTTTGTATTTATTGGAAACATCCATCCAACTTGGTCCTACCGACTTATCATTCATCTGGTGGCAAGACTTACAATCGGAGAGTTCGATCAGGCGTTTGCCTGCCACAAAACCAGAGTTGGTTTGGTGCCCTTGAGCTACGCCCGTACGGTCGAAGCCTTCGATGTAGTTCAAACTCACCGCCACATCTTCGCCACTGATGCCTTTGCCCACTTCGCCGTCTTCTTTGTCGCTTACCTTAATGGCATACTCCAATGGTTTTCCAGGGAAGAAGAAGGTTTGGTTACCCTTTACCGTTAAATCCAGTTTCGGCATTTCATTGCCTACCCGGATGCCCACTTTTGAGCTGGACGTTTTGCCCTGTGCATCAGTTACTGTGAGTTCAGCCTCATAAAATCCAGGTTTTTTGTACTTGGCAACCGCACTGGAGGCCTTGCTGCCTTTACCATTACCAAAATCCCAGTCGTAGGTCAAAGCTTGACCTTCGGGGTCTTTGGAAGCGGTAGCACTCAAGTTTACACTAAGTGGTTTTTTGCCAGCAGTGGTACTTGCTTCCAATTTTGCCATTGGTGGTAAATTGCCCGGGTTATATTCAATTTTGAACAAGGTTGCGTCTTCATTGGCAGAAAACCATTTTTTGCCATACTCCAACATGTACAAGGTTCCATCGGTGTGGAAAGCCATGTCCATTGGGTTGGACAAAGGTACATTTGGCGCAAAACGCTCCATGTCGGCGTATTTTCCGTTTTCATCCAAGGTAAATACCATGATCCAATCGCGCATCCACTCGTAGGCAAAAAACTTGCCATTGTAGTAGTTCGGGAAACGATTGGGGGCGTTTTTGAAATCGTCGGCATAATAAACAGGACCAGCCATAGGGTTGCGGCCTCCTTTGCCCATCAGGGGAAATTCGTTGGATACAGCGTAGGGATACCATACCAGTGGCGATTGTGCAGCGGGCAATTCAATCAATCCCGTGTTGTGCGCACTTTCGTTCACTGGTGCTTTAGGGTCATAGGCGGCACCCGCAGTTTTGGTGTCAAAATCCCAGCGGCGATAGGGTTTGTTGTTGGCAACAAAAAGTGGCCAGCCAAAGTAACCCGCTTTCTGAGCCTGATTGAACTCACAGTGACCACGGGGGCCACGCTCAGCATTGTCTTCACCTGCATCTGGGCCTACATCGCCCCAATACACAAAACCAGTACGTTTGTCTACCGAAATGCGGTAAGGATTGCGGCAACCCATTACATAAATTTCCGGACGGGTTTTGGGCGTGCTGGGAAGATACATGTTGCCTTCAGGAATGGTGTAAGTGCCATCAGGTTGTACTTTGATCCGCAGAATTTTACCCCGCAAATCATTGGTGTTTGAGGAAGTATATCTAGCGTCAAAACCTGCGCGGCCGGGGCGACCATCCATTGGGCCGTAGCCGTCCGATTCAAAAGGATTGGTGTCGTCTCCAGTGCTCAAAAAGAGGTTGCCTTTGCCGTCAAAATCGATGGAGCCGCCGGTATGGCAGCAGCCGTCTTTTTTAACTTGAACCCGCAAAACAACTTTTTCGGAAGAAAACAACAGCGTGTCTTTCACATCGTCATACGTGAACTGTGAGAGGCGGTTTTCCTTTGAGTTATCGTTGGGCGTGTAAAACAAAAACAGGCGTTTGTTCTGAGCGTAGTTGGGATCCGCACCCAAGCCCATCAAACCATATTCGTGGGTAGAAAAGACGGGTACATTGGCCACTACTTTTACATTGCCTGTTTGGGGGTTCCACATTTTTAATTTTCCCTTGCGCTCGGTGAACAACACCTTCCCGTTGGGCAAAACGGCCAACTCGGTCGGCTCGTCAAGGTTATTCACCAAGACGGTTTTTGTAAAGCGAGCCGGATCTGGTACCTGTTCACTTTTGGCCTTGCTGTAGTCCAGTTTTTCGGACATGGCCCAAGTCAAACCACCGATGAAGTGTTTGGCAATCCGAGGGTCGGAAAAGGACTCCCAGGTGTGGCCATAATTGGAATAAAATGACTTTCCACCATCAAATTCATGGTACCAGGCCATAGGGTGAAAATCGCCCATCTTGCCATCCTTGTACGATTTTTCATCCACTTTGATCAGTGGTTTGATTAAATCAGTACGCAGAGATTTGAAGTCGTAAAATTCGTCGGTGTGGTCAAAAGTGGCATCCAGATGCTGCGTAGAAGGGTGATTCCGATCCATTACGGTCATGGTCCCTTTCTGAACATTCGGGTTGCCAGGGTGACTGGCAAAATACCCACCCATCAGCTTGTTGTACCAGGGCCAGCCATATTCGGTATCGGAAGCGGCGTGGATGCCCACATAAGCTCCTCCGGCCTGGATGTAGCGTTCAAAGTTGACTTGTTGTGATGGGCTCAATACATCGCCCGTGGTGTTTAGCCACACCACGGCATTGTAACGCTTGAGGTTTTCCTCGGTAAATTTGTTGCTGTCTTCAGTAGTGTCCACTACAACTCCTGCGGTTTTGCCCCAATCCTGAAAGAATTGGATGCCACGCTGAATGGAGTTATGGCGCCAACCCATGGTTTTGGAGAAAACCAAAATTCGCTTTTGGGAAAAAGCGCTCAATGAAAAAAGACAGAGAAACACTAGGATGATGTGATCTTTGCGCATTTTAAACATTATTTTACAATCATTTTTAACAATAAATCGGCTACCAACTGATTGCCTGCATCATTCAAATGGACCCGGTCGGTGGTCAAAATACCTGACTCCTGATTTTTAGGATTGTTCTTCAGGTTGTAGGCCAGGAATTCCTTGCGCAGGTCAGCCAATGGGCAATCTAATTTGCCAGCAATGTCCCGAATCATGTTGGAGTAGCGATTGAGGTCGCCATCCTGTTGGTTGCTGTGATCCGTGCGTTCACCAATCACAGCAGGAGTGCAACAAATGACCTTGATGCCGTTGGATTGGAACTTTTTGATCAGGGCAAGATAGAATTTTTCAAACTTGTCCGGATCAGTGCCAGTCTGATGGCTGGTTTTGTGCCAAACATCGTTGACTCCCACATAAATCACCACAAGATTGGGCTTGTGAGCCAATACATCTTCTTCCAGGCGGAGGTACAAGTCGTAAACTTTGTTGCCTCCAATCCCTGCACCAATGAGTTGGTACTTGTCCTTGATGCCCTGTTTGATCAGTGCATCTTTCATTTTGGTAATGTACCCTCCGGGTTGCACACCGGCCTGGGTAATCGAATCGCCAAAAAATACGACTTTCACTACTTCGTCTTTGGTCATGGCCAGAGAAAGTAAACTCAAGGCCAGAGTGAACAAAAAGGTGTTGGATTTGAACATCGCTAGAAGTTTATGTTGAGAAGTTGAGAAGTTGAGGCTACCGCAGCGACTTGAACAAGGACATTGTCAAAGTTATTGCGGCAGCCTCAACTCCTCAACTTCTCAACCCCTAAGTTTAAAAATTGTCGCTTTCTTCATACGCCTTAATCAAGGCCATTTCGCCATCTTTACCAGGTTTGGCATTGCCGTGTTCCATCCCCATTACACCTTTGAAGCCCTTGTCATGGATGTACTTAAAGACGTTTTTGTAATTGATTTCCCCGGTGGTAGGTTCTTTGCGACCTGGATTGTCCCCAATTTGGAAATAAGCAATTTCGTCCCAGGCGCGTTCGATGTTCGGGATGAGGTTGCCTTCAGTGATTTGTTGGTGGTAAATGTCGAAGAGAATTTTGCAGGAAGGACTATCAACAGCCTTGCATATCTCGTAACCCTGGGCAGCTTTAGAGAGGAACAGTCCTGGGTGGTCCCGGAAATTGAGTGGTTCCAAGACCATGACGATGCCATGCGGTTCCAGAATGTCACAAGCTTGTTTGAGGGATTCCACCACATTGGCAGTTTGGTAACCCATGTCCTGACGCAAATCCACATAACCAGGTACCACCGTGGCCCACTTGGCGTTTACCCGTTTGGCAACTTCTACCGATTCTTTGATGTGTTTGAGGAATTCATCCCGTTTGTCTTGTTTGCCGCTGGTTAAACTGGGTTCCGTCCAATAAATTTTATGTGCCACAAAAACCCCCATTTCCATGCCCAATTTGCCCATGGTGTCGGCGATTTTACTTTGCAATTCCGGGGTGCGATCTTTCATCCCATTGTCTTCCAGGGCTGTGAACCCTTGGTCGGCCATAAATTTCAATTGATCGATTGGGTCGTCACCTGCGCTATTTTTGAACATCCCAAAATGTGGCGCATATTTCATTTTGAATTGGCGCTTCGACGAAGCAGGACTATTGGGAGTTGCGGCGTTTAAAGTAGCACCGGACGCGATAGCCGCAGAGGCAGCAAAAGCGGATTGGACGAATTTCCTTCTAAGCATTTGTACTTTTGTTTGTTCGGTACAAAATAAGGAAAAGACTTTGAGGGATAAAATGTTATTTGTAGATATTCAGCGTACAAATCCCTAATCTTTTGATTTATACACTTCTAGGCTGTATCTGGAAAATTTTTTCATCAAATTTTTTCGCTCTTCTGGATTGGAAACATTGAAGGCGGTAGCCAGTGCATCGGTCAAGGTAGCCTTTGGCCCAATCACTCGGCTCAATTGCCGGTGCTGAATTCCGAGTCCTGTGCGGGGATCGATGATGTGTGAATAGCGCTGGCCCTCCCAATCCAAAAAACGATAAGTATCACCTGAGGTAGACACTGCTGCATGCACCAATGACAGTTCTATATCCACGGTTTCGCCCTTTTCACTTAAACCCTTGCTGGCAATGATCCAGGCAGTTTTGCCAGGTGGTGGCGCCCCTACCCTGATATCGCCCCCTGCGGCCACCAATGCGCTGCTTATTCCCGCTTTACGTAAAATTTTAAAACATTCATCAACCGTAAATCCTTTGGCAATGCCACCTGCATCCAGACGAATGCCAACTTCAAGCAGACGAATCTTTTTTCCAAAAGGAAAGCACTGAATAGAGCGGCAGTTGACTTTTGCCTTGGCTTCTTCAATTTCTGCTTTGGTCGGGAACTGGCTTTGCCGAAAGGCCCGCCGCCACAATTTACTCAAAGGGCCAACGCTGAGATCAAAGGCACCATTACTCCTTTTGGCAATTTTTTGGGAAAGGGTGATCAAGCGCCACATTTCGGGGCTTACTTTTACTTTTCCACCTGTCCCTGCCGAAGCCGAGAGCCGATTGATTTCACTACTTTCTAAATAATCACTAAATAACGCATTGAGGCTATCAATGCGATTAAATATTTTTTTGGCGATTTGCTTGCCTTTTAGGGTATCATTTGTGTACAAAACAACTTGAAACAAAGTCCCCATTTGAGGATGAAAAAATTCCTGCCTTTGCCCATGAGCCAAGACAGGAATCAAGAAAAAAAACCAACAAAAAAATCGCATTCGAATAATTTTAGCGGCAGGGCAAAATGAACATTTATGTTTATCGCCCTTTATATTTTGACCATCCTCAGGGTCTGCACCTCGCGGCCAACCTGGATGCGACAAAAATATATTCCAGCTGGCAAATAGTCTCCAACAAAATCTACTTGATGATCACCAGCCCCCAATTGTTGGCTCATTAACACCTTTAATTCGCTACCAATGTTGTCAAATACGCTGATTCTGGTCCAGGCAGAGCCATTCAAGCGGAAGCTAATGCGGGAACTCTCGCGGAATGGATTAGGATAAGCTTTGACCGAAGTAGGTTCGAAGCTCAGGTCTTCAGTATCCGTTGCCACTGCACAGTTTTTGACAATTGGCAAACGAGTGTAGTTGGCAAACAGGTAATCTTTGATCTCTGCTTCACTTACCCCGAACCAGTCCTGCAAAATCGAGCCATACACATCACGGAAGTCGATTTGCATTGGCACACCGGTTTGGTCAGGCACTGTAGCTGGAATTTCAGGATTTTTGCCCACAATCTGTTTGCCTACACAGGAGCCGAACACAAACAGCGGAGCTGCAGTACCGTGGTCGGTACCCATGCTAAAGTTGGATTTAATCTGGCGGCCAAACTCGGAAAAAGTCAAGCCCAGCACCCTTTCTTCCAACTGCATCAAGCGCAAATCCTCCTGGAATGCCTTGATTGCTTCCGATAAAATCAGCAGCAATTCACGTTGGGTTCCTCGGGTGGTATCACTGACATCGACCTGGTTGGCGTGGGTATCAAAACCGCCCAAGTTGGCGACAAATACCCTGGTTTTAATCCCCCCCGAAAGCAAAAGAGCTACGTTTTTTAATTGAGAAGCTAAATTGGAGGTTGGGTATGTAGCCAGGTTTTTGCCTTTTTTGGACGCTGCTCCAATTACATCCGCATACTGGTTGGTTTGCGATATAGAAGTGCGTAAAAAGGACAGTTCTTGACCATATGGCGTTTCAGGAAACAAGGTTTCTTTACCTTCGGTCAATTTTCCAAAGTTGAAAGGGTCGGTCAGCGTCAGACTGAAATTCCCCACGGTGCCCTGGCAAGTTTCGGATACAGTACTCCCCAATGTGATTGCAAAGGGGTCAGGAAATTCACCACTTGGATAACCTTCCGGATAAGTAGGGTGGTCATCCTGAAAGTAGCGGCCTACCCAGCCAGTATTTAAGTATTCATTGGCACTTGAAGCCGATTGCCAGATGTCCGTTGAGCGAAAATGGGAGCGGTTTTGGTTGGGATACCCAACACTGTGCACAACTCCTAATTTTCCATCCTGAAACAATTGCTGAAAGCCAGTCATCGTTGGATGTAAGCCCGTTTCAGTGGAGATTTTTAGTGCTTTGGTATCTGGAATCAGGATGTTGGCGCGCAATTTCGACAAATTACTGTATTGGTCCAATGGCAGTACCACGTTCAACCCATCATATCCTCCACTCAACCGAACGATGACCAATACTTTATCCGAATAGGGATCTACACTGCTAAAAAGAGGGCTCATGGGTGCAGCGGAAATTTTCATCCCGTTTAATACCATTGGAACCGTTGCAGCTACCCCCGCCGTTTTGATGAAATTTCTTCTTTTCATGGTTTTGAAATTTGGGAAACAACCCGAAAGGTTTGTTCTAGCTTAGGAAAAATTCAGGCAAACTCAAAATGGCTTTCACCAAATTCCGCAACTTGGTTTCCGCACTTGAACGCGCGGTGTTGTTACCAGGATTTTTGGTGTAGTTCGTCCAAATCGTATTCCATTCGTAGTCCGGGGTTCCTGCCAGAAAAGCATTCATCAAATCGGTCATCTGTGGTTCGGTCAAAGACTGTGGCAGCAGTACACTGATCATGTCTTCAACGAGCAAGTATGGATCGTTGGGGTTAGGCATTGTATTGGCGAAGTTCAACACATTCAGGCCAGTCCGTACCCCAACCGTATAATTGTTGGTTGCCATACGGTCGGTCAGACGCATCCTGGCTTGCAACGTAGTGGCATTGATCCAAATGCGGTAAAAAGCTGGCTCCTGGTAATAGGGTTTCCAACCAGCTACGTCTGGAGGATCAAAATAGACCATTTGTTGGTTGTTCACCTCCCTGATTAATGAAGACAAAGCCCGGTGCCGGGCGGCCAAATCCGAAGCCTCCATGGCATTCCATCCAATTTGTTTGAGCAGATTCAGGCTAAATACCAGGGGGTTTTTGATCATAGGCCCCATGTTTAAGACGTCAAAAAAGTGCTCACTTTTTAGCAGAGCCATCAAAGCTGGCTTGATTTCGTAGTTGTTTTGCACCAAAACCTCTGCCATCGGCTCAATCACATTTTGGTCTACCTCGGCACTGATCTCGTAATACACGAACCAGCGGTACAGTTTTCTGCAAATGAAACGCGCTACTTCTTTTTTGGTAAAGATAATGTCCACCACGGTCTCGTGCTCCTTGTCAAAACCATTGTTGATCACAGTTTCGTCAAAACGGTGCGACAATTTTTTGGTTTTTGTATCGTGGGAAGAAATGCGGAAGAAGGAGCCTACTTTGGTGGTGGCATCGGTGGTGTTGTACCCCTGATCTCGCCAACCTGTGAGTGCACGGGCAAACTCCCGGATGTCTTGCTCAGTATAATTGGAATAGTCGCCTGGCCCGACCAGAGGACCTTTGCCAATGGTAAACAATTCCAACACTTCTCGCGCATAGTTTTCATTGGGTGCGTTGACCGTATTTTGATTGCTGTTCAAAAAGCGCAACATTAAGGGATCAATGTTGATTTTTTTGATCAACTCCTTAAAATTGCCCCAAGCGTAGGTGCGCAAAAGGGTGATGTGGCGGTACCAAAACTTGGGATCCTGGTTGTCTCCAACCCCAAAATGATTGTGCCAAAATAAGGTCAACTGCTCGCGAATCGATACCTCTTCATTGAGAATGTTTTCGTAGGTCCAGGTTCGCAATGAGGTATTGCGGTACCCTTGGTGCAGAAGATTACCGTTGGTAGTATCCCTTACGTAAGGTGCATCGATCCAGGTAGAACCCACCGGTACACTGGGATCGGTGGTATAATCATAATTCAGTGGAGGATTCGGAAGTGGTCTGTCCTTGAACAATTCATCCAAAGTCGCATTCAAGCCCTTGCTTGCTGCATCTTTAATTTGGGCGTATTTTGGCCCAAAAGTAGCGCGGCGCAGTAGGTGAGCGGCCTGTTCAAACCCAAAAGTACCAGCGTAGGGAGCTAGTCCCAATACAGGTGGTTTTGGCGTTTCAATTGGGGGAGTCGCTTTCGCAGCATGGGAGCGGCCCAATAGAGTAGAAAGCGTAGCTCTTCTATCCATAGGTTAAGAGTTTGGTTGTGAGGTGGAAAATGACCTTGCCGGATTAGACGACACAAGTTAATAAAAGTTTAATGAGCTTGAAAAAAGATTGCTACTGGATTAATGAAGATAAATTTAAGACTGAGGAACGGAAATGAACTAAAGTGACAATCTGGCTGGCTCTTTTTTGATTTTGCTGCGTTGCGCATCAGTTGCGTAGGCCCGCTATGGGCCTAGCCAAATCAAAAAAGAGCCAGCCAACTTTGTAACTTTTTTTCATTTCTGTTCCTTACTTTTGCAACATCACCAAAGCATCTCATTATTTATGATCAAAGCCTGTATTTTTAACCTGGAAGGGGTCATCGTAGATACGCAGCGTATCTTTTATGAGGCTTTGGACGATTTGGCATTGCGCTGGGGCCTAGGTTCCTTTGAACATCCCAGTGAAAATGAAGTCACCTACGGCGAGGCCCGGAAAATAGCCCTGGAGGCGTTAATCCAACGCAGTGGCAAAATAATTGATGCGGCTCAGCGTTCCGACATTATGGAAGCCATCGATGCTGAAATCGCTGCCCACATTGCAGGCATTACCCCTGATGACATTGAGGATGATGTGTTTGTTTTCATCAAGGAACTCAAAAATAAAGGCCTCAATTTGGGCATCGTTTCCACCTATCCCAATACAACCAAAGTCCTCAATCGGCTTAAAATCACCCACCTGTTTTACTCCATTGTAGAGATAGAAGCTAGTGGGTTTTCTTCAATTTCGTCGGAGGTATACCTCAGTGCTGCCAAGGAATTGGGCATGTCTCCCGAAGAAACCATTGTGTTTGAACACACCAAAGATGGAGCCGCTGCAGCAGGAGAGGCTAATTTTTTTGTAGTAGGCGTAGGAAAAGCCGATGATTTACAGGATGAAGCTGATTTAGTGATTCCAGACTTTGATAGCGTACGGTTTCGCAAGATCATAACCGCATTAGGTACAGACTAAAAATTTTTTTCTACGACAAAAATAATCCTTCATGATTAAAAGTGTACTGCTGATAGGATTTACCGCACTAATGGCGGTAACCGGCTGCAAACCAGACAAAGCTAGTTCCAGCTCCGAAGACCTGAGCCCAGTAACTGGTTTGGAAAAAAAAGGCGCTGCTGCTGCACCTGTAGCCCCCCCAAATCATCCAGTGATTCAAAGACTTCAAATGAATTATTGGGTTTTTGAACATTACCTGGTTCCAACTGGCCAGGAAAGTTACATTCGCAAACGGACCAACAAGGGAATTTGGTTCCAATTCAATTCGGATGGCACCTACATTGCCGGGCAGTGGGGCAAAACCATGGATGAAGGAACTTACTTCGTGCACCAAGAAAAAAACCAATACATGGGCCGCATTCAGCAAAATGTTTACCTGGATTCCGCTATTGATGACAATCGAGATGTTGAGTGGCAAATTCAAGGAATGTCGGAAGATGGCGGCTACATGTCCTGGGTGAAAATTACTACTAACTCGGTAAATCCTGAACCAGGTATGGTCAAGGTGATTTCGATGATGACCTTACCTACGCCAGCCGTACTGCGGGTGGATTCGTTGGGGAATCCAGTGGAGTAAGGTGGCTTGGTGTACCACAAGGTTATGCCAAAGCAGCTTTATTTTTAAGCACAAAGGACATTAAGGCAGCACAGAAATCACCAAGTAAAGCGTAGTCAACGTCTAACTTTGTGTCCTCTGTGCTGCCTTTGTGTCCTTTGTGCTTAAATAATGTCACTTTGGTGTATCCTTTCGTAAAAGGCTACGATAATGATTCTTCCCAGATTATTTCAAAAAATCACCATCTACAATCAACAATTTCACCCCTTCCTCCGTGACAGAACGATGAGAACTTAGCTCATCTGATACGATGTAACTCATGCCTTTTTGCAGCGTAATCTGCTCACCGTCCTCCATTTCGCTGACAAATTCACCTTCCAGGCAATGTACCAAGTGTCCTTTTTGGCACCAGTGATTGGCAATGTAGCCCGCTGAATATTCCACGATGCGGATGCGCAGGCCAGGCAGTTGGAGGGTTTGCCAGTAGGCGGTACCGGATGCGCCTGGGTGCTCGGTTTTGGGGATGAGGGACCAGTCGATGGATTGGAAAGGGATGGATGGCATGGGTGGTCGATTTTAAAATTTATATTCATTTTTGGTTCTCGTCGATTACTACCCTCACCCCTCCAACTCCTCTACCCGATCCACAAAAAAGCAATACTCATGCCGAGTCATCCCGATCTTCGGGTAATATCCAATCGCTTTGGGTGCAGACAACAGGATCAATTTCGCCTGTGGGCTCGCCAGTTTGGTTTGCCGGATTAGTTCAGTGCCAATCCCCTGGTGCTGGTACGCCACATCCACCGCCAAATCAGACAGATAGGTGCAAAAAGCAAAATCACTCAAGGAACGAGAAACCCCGATCAACTTGCCCTCATCCCGAGCCGTTACAATCAGGTTGGCGTGTTCCAGCATTTTATGCAAGCGTTCGGGTTCATCGATGGGGCGGCGTTCGCCGAGGGTGGAAGCGATTAGGACAGCGCGAAATTCAGCGACTGAAAGATCATTTTCAATTTGGTAAGTGAGCATATTGATATGGATTGGGTTAGCGTGTGATTTGGTTCTGGTGCCAGCCAAGGCCTCTGCAAGCGAAACATGACGATGTGGAGTCAACCCACCCCTTGCCATCACAGTTTATACATGCCTGCGCTCCGTCTGGAACAGGCGGAAGCAGTTCTGTAAGCGCCGGGTAGGTATTGGCGCCGTGAAACAATGCCGCATAACAGGCTAGGGAGTCATGCTCTAACACTATTGGGTGGCCAAATGCTTCATGGTCCATACAATAAACCTGGCCATCCAACTTCAGGGCCCAAAGGTAAATGTTTGTGGCGTGCAAAGGCAACATTTGCTGTTCCTTGCAAACTTTGTAGAGCCATTGGGAAAGCGCTGAACTTGGCAAATCCTGAATCCATTTCCAGATTTGTTCGGTCAGTTTTGCTGAAGGTTGCGGCATGGTGTGGGTAGATAATTCAGCCATTACTTTTTCAATTGCCCGAGCCAACTTTCAATCGCCTCTTTTTCCCCAGACCGCATCGGCAAAAGATAAGTAGTCCCTGCCATTGTATCGGTGATGAGTTCAATGATCATTCCAGAGCCTTTGAGTCTTGAAGTTTCATGAATGGTTTTATTGGCTACCCCTGCCTTCAACAGGGCCTCAAGTTCCGTAAATTGTGCTTCGGAAATGACCTTTTCAAAGGGTTCACCTCCACTATACGTACCCGTTGAACTCATGGCAGGAGTGACGGGTTGGTATACGATTTTTTGAGCGCCAATGCTCCATACATTGTTGCTGCCATCGTGATAACGGTAAACAAAATCGTGGGGTAGATTGGCAAATCTGGCCCTGTCTAATACGGCACAAAATAATTGGTGGTACTTCGTCAAATCACTGGTTTTGTCCAAAGGCAGCAGCTCTTGGGCATTCACAGCAAAGGCTTCCACATTTTTTTTGTAAAAGACAATGCTTTTTTCTCCATCCGCACCTTCCCTTGCGATGTATTCAAAGCCATTCCCAAGTATGATCCGCCCATTTTTATTGATTGTTTTTAATGTTTTTAGTTTCCATTGGGCATATCGAAAGGTCAGTGTAAAGTTATAGGCAGAAAGGCATTGCTGCATTGGTGTCTGGTTAAACGTTGTACTGAAAAAATAGCTTTGCTGCTCCCCCACTCCATTATGCAATGGGTAAGAAAAAAAGAAAGCAGCAAGAAATAAAAAAACCGGACAGTTCATTGGTGGACAAGTCATAGGCTAAAAGTAAAGGCTTTTTCAAACATTTACTAAAAAAAGAAGCAGTTGCTCTTTTGCCCATCAATCGGATGAATAAGTTTAATTTTTCATTATTTTTGGCAAAGTAAGCACCTATAACTATGCCAAAAAAATCATACTACCCTACCTTATCTATATTGTTGTTGCTACTGCTCAGCTGGACAAGTTCCTGGGCAGCAGATGAAAAGCCCAAAAAAGAACCTCAAAAGGTCTACACCGGCATTTACCTGATGAACGTGTACGACCTCGACATCAATGGGTATTCCTATTACGCGGATTTTTACCTCTGGTTTCGTTGGAAAGGCAAATTGGACCCAACCAAAATTGAATTTGTCAATTCGATTGAAAAATGGGGTTCCACCCAGGTCGTTTTCCACGACTCCACCAAGGTCCTGCCCGATGGTTCTTTTTACAATGGCATGCGTTTTGAAGGCAGGTTTTACCATTCCTTTGAGTTGAAAGACTTTCCGATGGATCGGCACCCTTTGGACATTCGGATAGAGAGTGTTGAATATCCAAAAGATTCTTTGATTTACGTACAAGATACCAGCAAAGCGCTGTTACGGGAGGGCTTCAACATTCCCGGCTGGAAAATCAAAAGTGCAGAAATTGTCACCCACGACAATACTTACAAAACCAATTTTGGAGAGCCCACCGGGCCACCCACCTTTTCCAATTTCACCTTTAAGTTGACCATTGGTCGGCCACTGAGTTATTTTTTGCTCAAACTCTTATTGCCATTATTGGTCATGCTGATGGCCAGTTTGTTGGGTTTATTCATTCACCCAGATTACATTGACGCTCGCATATCCCTGCCGATTGGTGGTTTGTTGAGTTGTGTGTTTTTGCAGCAATCCTACAGCACCGCTCTACCAGACGTAGGCTACATGGTATTGATGGACCGAATTTATTTGGTGGCATATGTATTGATTGCCATCATCATGATGCGGATCATTCGGGGTTCTAACCTTTTGACCGATAAAGACCAGCGTGAAAACATCCAAAAAATCTGGGCCTCAGACCGCCGGAGAGGGTATCAGCTTATGTTCTTTATTGCTTTGGCGATTTTGATTCTGGTGCTGGTAAGGTAGGTTTAGCTTTTGTTCTACAATGTGGTGATTTTAACAAGGATATAAATGCATTAGGTCGCGGATTGGTCATTCGGGAAATATTTATTTTTTTCCCTTGCATCATTCCTTCAGCATACTTACATTTGTGGTATCCACACAGGTGGCGAACATTTTATTTTGACTCTAACAATTGAACAAAATTAGGGGGAGATTCGGTGTAACTAGGGCGGGCCTCAACTGCTTGACTTGTCGCAGTTCCCTTCGGGGACAAGAGGATTACCGAACCACGCTGACTACCTTATTCGTGTGCTATCGAGGGTCTCAAAATAACCCTTTAGTTGCTTGTGTGGTGTTTTTTTTCAAAAGAAAAAGGGTGAATCTCGTTGGAAGTTCACCCTTTTTCTTTTAGTCTAATCCGAGTTATGCCCGTTGATTCCGATGCAATAAATCGTACAACATGCCATTAAACCCGTCTTGCCCCAGCAAGTTTTCCAAAGTCAAATGCATGCGGTAGCGCCAGTAATAAGGCATAATGGCGGGCACATTGATTCGCTCTTCTGTAGGATTTTCCCTGCGCAATTCCAGATCCATCGCCAATAAATCCTGCAAGGGGAACACCGTCCACATGCTTGGCCAGCGCAGGTGTTTTTCCACCACCGCCTTGGCGATAAAGGGCTCACAGGTATAAGGCTCCTGCCCCATAAATTGCAATTCGTTGTGGAAAAAGCGGCTGATCAGCGCGGGATCCTCCTCTTCCCACCAAGCCCGGATCGGGGCCATGTCGTGAGTAGAAGGGCTCGCCACGGAGAGGTAAGGAATGTCCGCTTCCTGCAAAAACTCTGTCGCCGGGTTTTTGGACATGCGTTGAATTTCGAGGGTCAAAATTCCCATTTCGCGCATCACCCCTGGCACACAAGCGGGCACCATCCCAAGGTCTTCCCCACAAATCAACATATCGGTAGCCGCCTTGAGCGCAGGCAATTTTTGCATGGCCTGAGCCCTCCAGAAATCCTCCTGGCGGCGGTAGAAGTAGTCGATGTACAAGTCTTGCAACTTGTTCTGTTGGTTGTAGTCCAGTTGCTGGAAAGAGTAGGTTTTGTTCAGATCAATCCGTGGGTGAAACTCCCGGCCATTGCTGCCCGGAATTTCCAACAACAACACATTGCTGATCAGTTTGAACAGACCAGTTTGCAGCTGGATTTTATCCTGATTTTCTGGCGCTTTGAAAAAAGCTTCAATTTTGCGCTGGGTATCAAATTCGGGTTTGAAGGCAAAATAATTGAAGCGGATTTCATCCAGGAATTGGGTGCGCACGTACGCTGCTTCCTCCCCAAAACGCTCGTCAAGCAATTGTTTGGTGATGTAAGGTTTGCAGTAGCGCTCATGGTCAAAATAGATGCCTCGGGCATCCAGTTCTTCTCGCACAATGGGCAAGGCCGGGTTGAAAAAGCCCAGGGTACCTTCTACCTGATCGAGCGGAATCTGCCAGATGCGGAAAAAGCCCAGAATATGGTCGATGCGGTAAGCGTCGAAATAACGAGACAGTTGGGACATGCGTTGCCGCCACCAGAGGTAGCCATCTTTGGCCATTTCCGCCCAATTGTAGGTGGGAAAGCCCCAGTTTTGGCCATTGTCGGAAAAAGGATCGGGTGGTGCGCCCGCCTGGCCGTCCATGTTGTACAACTCCGGCGCGACCCAGGCATCCACGCTGTGGCGGTAAATGCCGATGGGCAAGTCGCCTTTGAGGATCAAACCTTTGGAGCGGGCGTAATCAGATGCTTCGCGCAATTGTTTGTCCAGGTGGAATTGCAGGTAGTAGTGGAAAGCCACATCGGCATAATCCGGAGCATCCGGCGAGGCCAACTCAGCCAGGACGGCTGTGGAAAACTGGGCGTATGGGCCCCAATTTTCCACAAATTCGACCGATTTGAACTTATCCCGCAGGTAACAAAATACCGCGTAGGGTTCCAGCCAATGTTTGCTTTCAGCAAAAAAGGCCTGGAATTCGGTATTTGCCAAAAAGGTCTTTTGGGTTTTATTAAAAGCTTCCCGAGCCAGACTCAGTTTAGATTTATTGACGGCCTCGTAATCCACCGCTGGGTGGGCATTCAGTTTTTTGCGTTCGGTGGCTACTTTTTTGGCATTGATGCCTTCCAATACGTCCAAGTGCAAAAACTGTGGATGCAAGCCAAACACGGTAATGGCCGCATAAGGGTATGAATCCGTCCAGGTGTGAGTAGCCGAAGTATCGTTAACGGGCAGGATTTGCACCATGCGCAAACCGGCTTTTTGTGCCCAGTCGATCATTTTTTTCAGGTCGTTGAACTCCCCTACCCCAAGGCTGTCCTCAGTGCGCAGAGAAAATACCGGAACTGCTACTCCGGCACCTTTCCAATTGCCTCCTGACTGGGCGTAGTACTCGTCACAAACGATGAGTGAATTCACCAGTGCATCCAGTGGCGCGCCATCCAATTTGCGGTTGGGGCCAGCTTCGAGCTCTACGATTCGTTTGAGTTTGGGGTCGTAAAAGCCGTATTTGTATTCAAATCCCTGACGGTAACTGATGCTGATTTCGCCCGTCCAGCTGGGAAAATCGGCATTGCCCAAAAGCACTGGGTGGCCATAATCCCAGGAACCCAATTCAGGCAAACTGCCCAACAAAGCCAGTTGTAGCCCCGCCGGAACCTGCACCGCCCGCATTTGGAAACGGATGCTCAAGCGCAACTCGTCCGGTGCAACGGAGATACTTTTATAGGTAGCTTGTGGTTTAAAAATTACTTTTTCAAACGCAGCGGTGTAAAAAGCATTTTCAGGATGGTCGATGGCCCGCCAGCTGTCTTTCAAAAACAGGTGCTCGCCCGCAGCACGGGAAATCCGCAACTTACGGCGATTGCCCCATTCCGCGCTGAAAGCAGAAAGGGTGCTGTCATCCTTGATCAGGTATTTGTACTCCAGGTTGCTGGGTGCTTTTTTAAAGGGGATGGAAATCCGCCAGTAGCCGCCACCGATGTATTGCATCACCTGGGCCTGTTGTTCATTGCCGCTGCCCAGCTCGGGTACGTTGCCCACAATGGCAAGTTGTTGCCCCCATTTGGTCAGATAGTGGATTTGAAAAGTAATCGTCATGTTTCATACATTGAAGTGGGGCGAAAGATAATAAAAGTTGGGGAGTTTGGATGGATGAAGGGAATAAGCGGAGGAATCTTAGTTTAAACTAATCAATTTCGGCATCAATAATTTTATCTTCTTCCCTCGAATCTCTATTGATTTTCCACATTTCTATTGGTGTAATTAAATGAGTTAAAGTGGCTGCCAAGCTTCCAAAAATCCAAAACCCCATATTAATGGCAAAAATAGGTAACCCACAATTTACCCGATCAGGCTTGGGTTCAGGGTAAAAATATTGGGGTAAAATGAAGAAATAGGCTACAAGAACTGTAGCTAAAATAAAATACCTAGCCGGTTTAAATCTCAGTGCTGAGGCAAAAAGATAGAGCAATGCCTGGAAAAAGGAGATTAAGAGGATGATTGGGATCATTCGTTGTGATGAATTATGTTTTTAAAACGGTTCATCTTTTTGTAAAGTATTATGAAATGCTGTCGATTACCCACAAATCCGCGCACGTTATTTGGATTTGGCGAAGTTGCGTAAAAAATCTAATCTGTGGTTTTGTGGGTAATTGATAGATTCAGCTAACTAGAGCCTACCTCAGCGCAACAAACTTACGCTACCCTGCAAATCCACCGCCTTACCCAAAACATCTACACCCCGCAATCGATAATAATACATCCCAGTGTCCATTGCGCGCCCCCGCGAGCTGCCATCCCAACAAGGCTGGGTCTCATTTGGGTTGGATTGAAAAACCAGATTCCCCCAGCGGTCATAAACCCACAGCTGCGCCTCCGCAATACAAGGGCTATACGCACAAAAGGCATCATTGATTTGATCGCCATTGGGGCTAAAAACATTAGGCATGTATACCTGGCATTTGCCTTCAATCGTAACCTCGGTACAAGCCTCGCTGCGGCAATTGCCCTCGCTGACGACGGTGACGCAGTATTTCCCAGATTGGGTGCTGCGCAGTTCAGGGTCGGGGCAATCGGTGCAGCTCAAGCCATCGGCAGGTATCCATTGGTAGGTTCCAGGCTGAGTTCCGGCAATCAGTTTGAGGCTTTTGCCCAGTTTAAGTTTGTATTCTGGCAAAAGTGTCAACTCGGGATGAGCTTGCACCTCCAGGGTATAACTTGCGGTATCCCGACAGGCATTAGCATCCTGCACAATCAGGGAATAGGTCCTGGTTTGTTGGGGAGCTACTTCGATTTGTTCCGAACTTTGGCCATCCTGCCAGCTGTAGCGATAAGGCGCTCGTCCAAGCGCGATGGATTTTTTCAAAGTGGCCTTTTCTCCCACACAAAGCTGTTTGGGCCCGGTAATAGACAAGTCTGGCAAAGGGTTGACCAGAATAGAGACATTGCTACTGGTTTCACATCCTTGTACGTCTGTGATGCGGAGGCCCAGCGTTGAGGTACTTTGGGCACGAAATTGGAGATTAGTAGCACTTGAACCATTGCTCCAGTTGTAGGTAAAGGTACCAGTCCCCCCACTTGCCATGGGTTCAAGGTCCACTGTTTCCCCTGCACATACCTCAATGACAGGAGGAAGTATTAGTTTAGGAACAGGATTAA
Organism: Haliscomenobacter sp.; assembly: GCF_033763495.1. Classification (GTDB taxonomy): domain Bacteria; phylum Bacteroidota; class Bacteroidia; order Chitinophagales; family Saprospiraceae; genus Haliscomenobacter. The sequence continues at coordinate 210,001 of NZ_JANRKL010000035.1, forward strand.
CTAGCACCTGTACTTGAGCAGTATCTTTACATCCTTCGGCACTGGTGCCTATCATGGTATACATCTTGGTGTCCTTTGGGAAAAAAGCCTTGCCATCAAACACTCCTGAATCCCAGGTGTAGCTCAGAGCTCCACTGCCTTGCAAAGTCAGTGAATCTCCTGCGCAGATTTGGCGATCCGGACCAGCGCTTACCTCTGGCCTTTCATTCAGCTTTACGGTGAGATAAGCAGTATCCCTGCATTGATTATAGGCAGTGAGAATCAGCCAGTAGGTCTCGGTCCGTGTTGGTTTCAAGCGGATTTCCTGAGTTTGCGCCCCAGTACTCCACTCCATTCGCTCCGCCTGTAAGCTCGACAAAACCAGGCTATCGCCTCTACAAATGCTGGAAGGACCAAAGATTTGCGCTAAAGCAATCGGTGGAGTGGTGATTTGAAAGTAGGTATTTGCGCTACAGCCTCCCCGGGTGTTTATTCCAGCTATGTCATATCTGCCTTGCATGGGTACCCTCATATATATAGTAGAATCCGTGCTTTGAAATCCGTCCGGGCCCCGCCAAATGTACTCATCCGCTCCAGAAACTTTTACGGTTAGGGGTAGGCCAGAGCAAATAACGATATCCAGCCCGGGTTCAACGCGCAATTCAGGGGTAGCAAAAACCTGTAGGGTATAACTTGCCGTATCCCGGCATCCATTGCCATCCTCTACGATCAAAGTGTAAGTGCTGGTTTCACGAGGCGATACCGCAATTTGTGGGGTACTTTGGCCATCTTGCCAGGTGTAGCGATAAGGGGCCAGACCTACGCTGATTACCCTTTCTAAAATCGCCTGATCGCCTGCGCAGATGGAGTCGGGACCAGAAATAGACACCTGTGGTGCCGCATTGACCACAATAAAAGTGGTATCCCTGGCCTCGCAGCTTTTTTGGTCGGTAATCAAAAGCCTCAATTCCAAATTGTACTCCACTTGAATCTGGACGCTAGTCCCCTTAAATCCTCCCCCCCAGGTATAGGTGTATGTTCCGGTACCTCCACTTACCCGAGGTTCAATGGTCACGGTTTCTCCGATACAAGCACCGATGGTGCCAGGGAGTTCGACGACTGGTCGAGGGTTTACGGTTACTTGTACTTGCGCGGTATCGGTACAATTGTTGGCATCGCGCCCAATAAGCGTGTAGGTTGCAGTACTCGACGGCTGAAAGAGTTGATTGTTGATCACTCCACGATCCCAGATATAGGTCAGGCCCCCTTTCCCTTCCAGCCGTATTTGTTCCCCTTCACAAATGACCCGGTCGCTTCCAGCACTGATCCTAGGGCGGGGAAGAACCGAAACTTGTACCTGAGCGGTATCCCGGCATTGATTGGAGTCGATCCCAACTACGGTGTAAAGGCGACTTTGGGTAGCCTGAAAAGGTTGCGCATTTTTAACACCCCAGTCCCATTCGTAAGTGATTGCACCGGAGCCTTGCAAGCTCAAAGTGTCGCCAGTACATACCCGGCGCTCCGAGCCTGCACTTACACTCGGTTGAGACATCAGACTGATCGTCATACTGGCAGTATCTCGACAACCATTGTTGGCTTGACCAATCACGGTATAGGTCTCGTCTGTGGTTGGCACAAATTGCTGACCATTTACAACCCCTTTATCCCAGGTATACCGCAAAGCACCAGTTCCTTGCAAGACCAGACTTTCTCCTGGGCACAATCGCCGATCGGGCCCGGCACTGACCTCGGGTCGGGGTAGTACCGTAACCAACAACTGTGCAGTGTCCCGACAACCAAAACTTCCGGTACCCACTACAGTGTACGTCCGCGTTTCATGAGGAGTAAAGGGAATGCCATTGATGGCTCCACCATCCCAAAGGTAAAAAATGGCGCCTCGGCCACTGACTACTACCCGTTCACCTGCACATACCGTTTGAGGTGAACCAGGATTGACATCCGGTCGGGGATCTACCTGGACTGTGACGGCAGTGCGGGTACGGGAGCGCCCACAAACACTGTCCTGAACATAAAAAGTGGTGGTGGCAAAAAGCGGAACGGTGCGCAAACTATCCCCTTCACCCAATAAACGGCCGCCTTCGGGCTGATCAAACCATTTGATGAATCCTTCACCCCTGGCTTTCAGGGTGGTGCGCAAACCGCCACAAATGCGCAGGCTTGTAGTGGGAGTTGTATTTTGAGGAGCCAAAGGGGCGTAACAATCTTTAAAGCTGCTCAACAATAGATCAGCTGCATCCCCACCGTAATAACTTTGTTGAGTGTTTGGGGTCCCCATCCCTTCCCGGGAACTCGTGTGTCCAAGACAATAAATGTTCTTACTGCTATCGACATCTATTGCGCGAAATCCATCATTACCCGCTCCACCGTAGTAAGTAGACCACAACAACTGCCCACTTGCATCCAGTTTTGCCAAAAAGGCATCTGCAAATCCCCCACCATATTCGGTTTGCCAAGCTTTTGAGCCAACAAAACCAGAACTTTCGGTGCTGCTTCCTGCAACAAAAATCGCTCCAGTACCGAGGGGATCAAGTTTCAGATCATTACCGTATTCATGCCCAAAACCACCTAAATAGCTAGCCCATAACAATTGACCATCTGCAGAAAATTTGGTAACCTGGGCATCATACATCCCCCTCAATACATTCAGTCCTGCATTGCTTCCCAATGGGTAATTGGCAGAGGAAGTTGCTCCTGTAAAATAGAGGTTTTTCTGGGCATCTAAAAAAAGAGCCACGCCCGAATCATCACCACTACCACCACAATAAGTACTCCAAATTATTTTAAAATTGGAGTCCAGTTTCCAGAGCCAAACATCTGCACCTCCTGCATTGCGGGTCTGGTATGCATTGCGGGAAACAGCCGCATTTAACGAATAAGTAGTACCTACCCCGTAAATATTGCCCTGTTCATCACAAAGCAGGTCGTGTACACCATCATCACTGCCGCCACCCAAAAAAGTGGAATTGATGAAACGCCCATCTGTAGTAAAACGAGCTAAAAAGCCATCCGTTGAATAAAAAAGGGGATCATTTGGTAATCCAGGTATCTCTTTACCTCCGCCGATAAAAATATCTCCTTGTTGGTTTGTGGTTAGAGCAAAAGCATAATCATAATCGGGCGACCCCCAATACCGACTCCAAATACGGTTCCCATCTGTTGTAAATTTAGCCAAAAAAACATCTTCTTTTCCATTGAGTTGGGGCGTTTCAGTCCCTGGACTGGCAATGTCTTCAATGGACATGGTGCCGCCCGTAATGATGAGTTCACCAGCCAAGTTTAGCTCAATATTGTGAGCATAATCAACACGGCTACCGCCAAAATAACTGGCCCAGACGCGTTGTCCAGTGGTATCAAACTTGGCAATCAAAGCATCGCTGTCACCATTGTGAACGCTTTGATGGATGCCTCTAGTCGCTACGTTGCTGGTCGATTGGGTGTCCCCGCAAAGATAGAGTTGCCCTTTCCCGTCGTATTCCAAATCCCATCCGTTATCATAACCGATGCTGCCAAAATAGGTCGACCATTTTAGGCTGGGAATTGGGTCAATGACCAGGGTTTGGTTCAAGGCGCCACTCGGGCCACTAAATCCAACGGTGATGCTGCCTTCTGGCTGCTGATCCTGATCAATCAAACGGTAGCTTAGTGGCACTTCCTGTTTGCTTTCGGCCCAAAAACTAGCAGGTATACTTTCCCGAAGACTGCCCATGCTGAGCTGCAAATCCAGGTAATCAGGGTGAAATTGCGTTTTTAAAGCCCCTCGGTAGCGTATTTTTATGTCGGCCAAATCAGCGCCGGGATGCAGGATAAAATTGTATTCAAAAGCTTTTTCCATACCTGGGTTGGCCACAAACTCCAGGTCGATATGGGGATAAAGGTTATGGAAAACTACCTTTTGATGGTGTCGAACCCGCAATCCGGCAGGATGTTCTGCCGGGTAAAAAACCAGGTAATCCTTGGCCGTTTCCAGAGATTCAATTTGAACATCAGGATTCGATCCGGGAAAATCAATATCTACCCGGTGAAACTGGTAGGTCCTGGGCAATTTTCGGGATTTTTTGGTTTTTGGATCAACGATCAGGCTATCCCGAATAATTTGATGGGCATCATAACTGAAACCTCCCTCATGTATCTGAACGTTTAATCCCGATTGGGCGATATAGACAAAGCGGCTAGGAGAGGTGGTGTTTTCTTGAGTCTGGATTTGGCCCCGGTTTTCGATGAATCCATAAGGTTGCATTTTTTGGCCCCAGGAGAATTGGCTGAACAATAGCAAGCAAACCAAAAGCGAGGGGGTAAACATTTTCATGGGAATATGATTTGCAGTTTTTGGGAAAATGCCTGTTTCCAGGTGTGCAAATCCAAAGGTAAGGTGCTTGCGGATGCAAGGTCCATAGCAATGTATAAACGTAAGACTGTGTTTAGTTTACGCAGGGTTTAATCGAAGTAACGTCATTACTCCCATTTTTGATTTTGACCCAGCCCCAAAGGGCGACATCTCATAAGGAAGGGTGCAGCCCTTTCGAAGCAGGTGACATCAGGCTGATCACAGCTCCGGAATCCTCCCTCCCCAGGGCATAGCCTCCTCCAACTGCGCAGCCAACTGCAACAACAAATCCTCTCGCCCTTGCATGGCCGTAAACATGGTACCAACGGGCAGGTTCTCTTCTGTCCAGAGTGTCGGAATACTCATTGAGGGTTGACCTGTCATATTGGCAAAAGGGGTCCAGGGAATATAACCAAAGGCTTTATCTGCCAATTGGCCAATGCTGGTTTTGACCATAAATCCCAAATTGAAGGCATTGACAAATTTGAGCAAAGTTTGTTCGGCAGGGCTGTTTTGCAAAGCTCCAATTTTGATCGGGCGGCTGGCAAGGGTGGGCGTGAGCAGTAGATCGTACTGTTGGTGAAAACGGGCTGCCCGCTGGGCAATTTCATTCCATTCCTTTTTGGCCTGAGCAAAATCACCGGCTTTGAAGGTACGTCCCAACAAGGCTAGCGCATAAGTATTCGTTTCTACATCCGAAGTAGTCGGTCGGCGTTTGAGGAATTTACTCAATTGTTGCAGTTCCCCTTCGGCTTCACCAGATACTACTACCAAAAAACGTTCCAATAAATCTTCCTTGAAATAAGGTAAGGGCCTGGCTTCCTCCACACTGTGCCCCAGGTCACTGAGTTGTTGGGCCATTTGGGCCACTGCATCTTTGCAGGCCTGGTCTACCTCAAGGCCAAGGGGGTGAACAGTGCTGAAGGCGATCCGCAGTTTTCCTGGGTTCTGCCCCAATTGAGCTACATAAGTGCCCTCTGATGGAGACGTAAGGTATGGATCTCCTGGTTGAGCACCACCAATGGCATCCAGGTACGCAGCAGAATCGCGCACTGAGCGGCTGACACAACCCTCAACCACTGCCCCGCTCCACATTTCGCCACCTGTAGGTCCCAGGGAAATGCGGCCCCGGGTTGGTTTCAATCCAAACAAACCACAACAAGAAGCCGGAATCCGAATAGAACCACCCCCATCGCTCGCTGTAGCCATCGGTACAATCCCTGCCGCCACCGCAGCTGCCGATCCACCACTACTGCCTCCCGGAGAATGTGCCAAATTCCAGGGATTATGGCTGGGACCAAATAACTCGGGTTCCGTGTAAGGAGTCAGGCCGAATTCGGGTGTATTGGTTTTGCCCATAATGACCAAGCCAGCCTCGCGAATCTTTTGAATGGCATAACTATCTTGTTTAGAGATGTATCCTTCATAACCCCTGCAGCCGGTTCGAATTGGTGTGTTTTTTATTTCCAGTCCTAAGTCTTTCACCAAAAAGGGAACGCCGGAAAATGGCCCAATTGCACCAATTGCTGCAGTAGTCCGTGCAGATTCAAATAAGGGGTAAATGATGGCATTGACCTTGGGGTTGACTGCTTCAGCCCTTTTTATGGCTGTTTCCAGTAATTCGGTAGCAGTAAGCTCTTTTTTTTGAATCAGTTCGGCCAACCCGATGGCGTCGTATTGACGGTATTCAGTGTAATTCAACATTAGACTACATTTGGATTTTTCGTTGAATAAAACTAAGCAATCCAACCTACATTCCAGTTTTTATTTTACGAGATATTTTATTTTCCTAAAAAACATTGCGGAATCGAGCCGTTTCCCTTTTTTTATTCTTCAAGATTTATCTAGGTGTAAGAAATACACTATCTTTCTGGCCATTTATCAATCTTTATAGTTGAGGCGTTTAGGAGTTGAGAAGTTGAGGCCACTTAGGCGAAAAAAAAATGTGCTCAACTTCTCAACTCCTAAACACCTCAACCTACACAATCATTAGAACTATGGATAGACGTACATTCAACCAGTTGGCAATCAGTGGCAGTATGGCTGCCTTTTTGCCTGAGTTTGTACTGGCGAAAAAAAACGCCATTAGTGTGCAATTGTACAGTGTAAGGGGTGACATGGAAAAAGACCTGGTGGGAACCCTCACTGCGGTTCGAAAGATGGGGTATCGCCTGGTGGAGGGTGCAGGGTATAGTCAGGGAAAATTTTACGGCAAAACGCCTGCGGAGTTCAAAGTGCTGCTGGCTGATCTGGGCTTAAAAATGCCAAGCGGCCACTTTGGCTTCGGCAGTGCCAACTACGATGTTCAAAAGAAGAGCATCAACGATGAGTACAAAAGGGCCATTGATGATGCTGCATCTATTGGACACGAATACGTTATTGCACCGTATATGATCGATCCCGACCGGAAAGGGGAAAAGTTGAAGCAGTACATCCATGGTTTGAACAAAGCTGGAGAATATGCCAAACAGGCTGGGGTAAAATTTGCCTACCACAACCACGCATTTGAGTTCGAAATGGAAGGGGGGCGCCTTATCTACGACGCCATTCTGCAAGACACAGACCCTAGCCTGGTTTTGTTACAGATGGACTTGTATTGGACAGAAAAGGGCAAAGCCAACACCATAGAGTTGTTAAAGAAAAATGCTGGCCGGGTCCACCTCGTTCACGTCAAAGACATGGCTAAAACCAAAGAACAGGAGACAGTTGAGGTAGGTCAAGGAAGCATCAACTTCCAGGAAATATTCAAATACACGCCAGCGGCAGGTGTGAAATATTACGTAGTAGAATTGGAGCATTACAAGACGACTCCTATGCAGGGTATCGCTGAAGCATACAATGGTTTGAAAAAGTTGAAGTTTTAATTTTCCAAACCAAACCTTTTCAGCGTTTTCAAGTTGCGGAAAAGAGCCATGTGCTTTTTTCCGCATTTTTTTGTCAAGGTACAAAAACGACTTTAACAAAATTTTAAGAATAAATCATCACTATGAGCAGAAGTAAATTATAAGAAATTTTAAAAAAGGATATTTTTTTTTGTTAACGTCGATCTTTTTTCACCAAATCTACGTTTTAATAATAACTTTACCCCGCTTGAATTGTACTAACCTTAACCGAACACGCACCGTATCAATTATGGTCACGAACAAAATCAAACGGCGATTGCTCCGTGCGAGAGTGGTTCTGAATCAGGCCATTCGCCAAATCCTGGAGATCAATCGTATTCGCAAGCAGCTTCCATTTTTCCAAAATCGTGAAGCAAAAGAAAAAGAAATTGAGCAGGACTTAAAACTGCTTAATAAAATTGCTCAGCAACAAGCTGTGCTGATTAAAAAATACGAAGAAGAGTTGGAAACAACCGGTTGATGCCTCGGCACTTCGACTACGCTCAGCGACCGGTCACTGAGCGTAGTCGAGGTATCAACTTCTCAATGCTTCTAGCTCCCCAATTTCCTTTGGAATCCCAGGCCCCAAAACCCGTGGTTCATCATAAGTAACCAGCACATCATCCTCGATACGCACGCCTGAAAAATTCCGATAAGCTTGCAAGGCTGGATAATTGATGAATTGGTTAAACTGGCCTTCAGCTTGCCATTTATCGATGAGTTGTGGAATAAAGTAAATTCCAGGTTCAATGGTCATTACATAACCAAACTGTAATTCTCGGGCCATCCGCAAGGATTTCAAACCAAATTGGGTACTGCGCTCCAAACCTTCCCTATAACCAACATAGTTTTCACCTAGATCTTCCATGTCGTGTACATCCAAACCAATCATATGTCCAAGGCCATGTGGAAAAAACAATGCATGTGCTCCTGCCTGAACAATTTCATCGGTATCTCCCATTAGCAAGCCCAGAGATTTCAACCCATTGGTAATTACCTTAGCCGCAGTAAGATGTACATCCAGATTGCGAACACCCGGGCGGCACGCAGCAATTCCTGCCAGTTGAGCATCTAATACGATCTGATAGACCTCTTTTTGCTGTTGGGTAAACACAGCATCAACTGGCCAGGTGCGGGTGATATCGGCAGCGTAATGCATGCTGGACTCAGCACCCATATCAGCAAGGACCAACTGGCCTGACTTAAGGACGTTGTGGTGTTCGTGATTGTGCAATACCTGCCCATTGATCGTAAGGATAATCGGGTAAGCCAAATCGCCACCACCAGCTATCGCAATACCTTCCGCAATGCCCGCCAATTGTGCCTCCCTTATGCCAGGTTTGGTTTGCTTCATGGCGGCCAGGTACATGGCTTTGGTGGTTGCCAGGGCCTTTTCCATTTCTAGTATCTCTTCACCAGTTTTAACCGATCGTTGGGCTACAATGGCTTTGATCAAGGGAACTGATGCTTCCTTTTGGATGTCCAGCAAGGGTAAATGCAGCCAATAAGCCAAATTGATTTGGTTATCTGCTCGGTAAGGAGGTAAAAAATGAATAGCACGGTTTTGTTTATTGGTAGCATGCAGCACTTCAACCAAAAGATCGTAGTCCTGAACTTCTGAAATGCCCACTTGTTGAGCCTGGTCTTTTAAGGAAGGCTGGTCTCCCATCCAGATGATGTCTTCAATGCTTAGCTCGTTCCCGAAAAGGATGGTCTCACCCGTTTCTGTGTCCATGATTGCTGCCAAATGGGCATGGTCGAGGCCGATATAATAGAGAAAATTGCTGTCTTGCCGAAAAGGGAAAGTGTTGTCCAGGTAATTTTTAGGGCTGTATTCATTACCCATCAATAAGATGATGCCTCTTCCTACCTGATGCATCAATTGCTCCCTGCGGCGGGCATAAGTGTTGGCAGAAAACATAAGTTAGATTTACGATCGTTTGCAATGTTGCATAGTGGCAATCAAGAATATGAGTCATCCCGAATTTAAAAAAAGAAAAATTGGGATGACTCATGTTTTGCCAACTGTTTAGTCTCGTAAAGCTAAAAAAGGATTTAACAAAAATAATAAAAATTAACATGAATAGTCATACGTCCCACAAACCGACCAATTGGGCATTGGTGCGGCGGGTTTCCATGACCTGGCCGTTGCTGGGATTGATCCTAAAAATCCGATCACCCCAAACGGCATAGAGGTATCCAGCCTGGAAAGTCATGTCAATTTGATAGGATTCTTCACTACCAAGGCCAAAACAGCGCAAGGTTCGTGACCATTTCCGGCTGCCATCTTCAGCATCAAGGGCAAATACTTTGCCGTCCCATCCGACGTAAACTACTTCCCCGTTTTCGAGGGCAGAAATTTCGGATTCACGGTCCTTAGGTAAACCGTAACGTTTGATCGATTTGAGCCAAACAGGGGCTCGGGAATAATCTTTGAATACCATAATGATTCCTTTTGTTGTTTGAAATCTCAGGAATTCCATCTAGGGTTTGCTTTAAAACTATCCCTTCCTTGCCGAGGATAGTCAAGCATCAGGAATTTAGTTTTTTACAATTTTGTGACAATTTAAAACCGTTTTCTCGTAAAAGCAACCGATTTCTAGTTAAAACGAACAAAACACCAATTTAGGTTCCCTAATTGTCATATTTTCTTTACAATTAACTGTTAAAATCAAGAGGAGAATATTTGTAGCTGAATAGTGTTATTTTTGCCTCGGCGTAAGTTTAAACCCATACAACATCCATGAGACACATCCATGAATTGCTTTCTTTGTTGGAATTGGAACAGTTAGATGAGGATCTTTTCCGAGGCACCAGTAAAAGTGTAGGGAGCAGCACCGTTTTTGGGGGGCAGGTTTTGGCCCAATCCCTCTATGCTGCAATGAAAACTGTCCCTGCCGACCGTGAGGTACATTCCCTTCATTCCTATTTTATTCTTCCTGGTGACCTGGAAATTCCAATCGTTTTTCAAGTTGAACGGATACGTGATGGTGGAAGTTTTACCACTCGGCGGGTTAAAGCCATCCAAAAAGGTGAACCCATTTTTTTTATGTCTGCTTCGTTTCAGTTGTCACAAGAAGGTTTTGATCACCAAATATCGATGCCAAATGTCTCGCCTCCCGATTGGTTGGTGAGCTGGGAAGATCTGGCTCAAAAATTTGGTGAAATGCTTCCTGAAAACATCCGAAACTTTTTGAATCTGGATCGCCCAATAGAGTTCCGGCCAGTGGAGTTGGTCAATCCAGCCTTACCTACCAAAAGTCAACCTTTTCGGCACATCTGGATGAAAGCAAAGGGTGAAATGCCCAAGGATCCACAAACCCATCAATGTGTGTTGGCCTACACTTCAGATTACAATTTGCTCACCACCGCATTGTTGCCCCATGGCAGTGAAGCCTCCTTTGGAAACGTAAAGATTGCCAGTTTAGACCATGCCATGTGGTTCCATCGCCCCTTCCAGATGGATGAATGGTTGTTATACGCAATTGATAGCCCAAGTGCATCCAATGCCCGTGGATTTACTCGTGGAAATATCTTTACCCAGGATGGGCTTTTGGTTGCTTCGGTTGTGCAAGAAGGATTGATCCGACCCAAAAAATAATTATTTTGCGGCCTCAATAGTGGGGCAAAAATAAATGTTCATGTTTCTTGAGCCAAAGGATTAGGTAAGACACTTAAAATGAAATATTTACTTATCTAATCCTTTGGCAAAATGAACATTTTATTTTTTACCCCACTCTTAATAATAACCATATTAGCCTCATGCAAACGATCTACGAGACCAGACTTTTCCAACTCGCATCTGAGTACGAACACATGATGCGCCGCTCTAACGATTACAAAGGGCTGAGTAATGGCATTTTAGATCGTTATGCCCATCCCGTGCTTACCACAGGGCATCTACCACTCACCTGGCAATACGACCTCAACCCGGAAACCAACCCAAATTTGATGTTGCGTCAGGGGGTACTATCCATTGCCAACGCTGGGGCGGTAGCGGTGGGTGATAAAATCGCCCTGATGACGCGTTTACAAAGTTTTGATGGTCAATTCTTTTTTGCTTTGGCGGAGAGCAACACTGGGGTAGATCACTTTCGGTTCCGCACCCACCCAACCGTGATCCCAATCATGACTACGGTGCGTACCAGCATTTTCAATTTGCGGCTTACTCCACATGAAGATGGTTGGATCTACGCTTTGTACAACCTGCGTCAAAAGGATCAAAACAGTGCTGCAGCGACCTATCATCACGCAGTTGCCCGAACCAAGGATTTACAAAACTGGGAAAGTTTACCGGATTTGGTTTTTGATGCGCCAGCACAACGTTTGTGCCTTTTACACCCGGCAATGGTGGATGGCAAATACATGGTGTACAGCCAACAAATTGATCAATTGCAAAGTGGGATGGGAAGAAGGCCCATAACCATCAACAGTTTTGAGGATTGGGCACATGCCACCTGTAGCGAAGAAAGTACCATTAAGGGGGTGGCTTTTCCGGAAATAGAAACCCCGGCTTATGTTTTGGGCCCTTGCCCCATCAAAACAGAACTCGGCTGGATCCATCTGTGCTCAGGCCTGCGGCGGAGCTCCTATGGGTGGCGGCATATTTTACAAGTCTTTTTAACCGATTTAGACGATCCGGCTAAAATAATCGCACAACCTGGCGGCCATTTTTTAGAATTAAACGAAAAAGACAAGTCAAGTCCCGCTTTGCGAATGTTGCATTCCAATGGGTGGGCGATGTTTAAAAACAAGATTTATTTGTACTACACCAATCTGGACAACCGGGTCAAGGTAGTCAGTACTCCTTTAGATCGGCTGATAGATTACGTAGTCAATACTCCTCAGAATCAAATAGATGCTTCAGCGGGTTTGAAAATGCGTCTTGAAATGATTGATCAGAATCAGGCTTTTATGAATAAGTTTCATTTATAAATCCGGACCACAAATTTGTCCTTTTTTTTCGAAATTAATCCTTCTTTCAAACTACACCATTTGGGCAAATGCTAATTTTTTGTCCAAAAATATGGTATTTTCAAACTTCTATGCTATTTTAGCCCGAAGAAACTATAAGAAACAAAACGCATTTCAGGGTTAGAATTACGTTATTGAGCGACTTTTGAACACCATTTGTCTTCCTTTCCATTTCTGCAACGATTCCATTGTCAACACTGGTAACTATGGGAAAACGTCCAATGTGGTAACTGTTTTTTTCTAAATAAATGTCCAAATTATGCAAAAACGAGTACGTTTTTTTTCAGTAGTGTTTACACTGCTGCTCACTAGTAGTGCTTTGCTGGCACAAGCTACTTTAAAAGGTTCGGTAAAAGACGAAAATGGTGAAGCACTGATTGCTGCATCAGTCAGCGTAGCCGGCACCACCACTGGAGCCATTACCAAATTGGATGGCACTTATGAATTGCCCTTGCCATCCGGAACCCACACCATCAATGTTTCTTACACTGGTTACGAAGCGGTCGCCCAAGTAGTAACAATTGGCAATCAAGATGTAGTACTGGATTTTATCCTCAAATCATCGGTGACCAACCTTAACGAAGTAGTCATCAGTGTAGGTAGCCGCAACACGCTACGGACTTCCACTGACACACCACTGCCGATTGACATCCTGGGGGCAAAAGATTTGGTTGCGAGCGGCCAGACGACTTTTGATAAGGCTTTGACCTATCGGGTTCCCTCCTTCAATAGTGTCCAAACGCCAGTCAACGACGCCACTTCTTTACTCGACCCTTATGAAATCCGCAACATGGGGCCAAGCCGTACTTTGATTCTGATCAACGGGAAACGGAAAAACATGAGTTCCCTGCTGTACACCCAGACCTCGCCTGGTCGGGGGGAAACCGGGGCGGACATTTCTGCCATTCCGCAAGATGCGATTGAAAGGGTTGAAATCCTGCGCGATGGAGCTTCTGCACAGTATGGTTCGGATGCTATTGCCGGGGTAATGAACATCATTTTGAAGAAAGATGTCGACAAAGGTGGCGTTACCCTTCGCACGGGGATGACCAGCGAGGGCGACGGTGAGATGTTTGGGGTTTCGGTTAACAACGGAGCTCGCCTGGGGGCCAGAGGTTTCCTCAATTACACCCTCGATCTTTCCAAGATTGGATTGGCCAATCGCCCTGGTACAGTAGATGCTGAAGGCGAGGCTGCCGATTTTGGTGCCGATATCGCTACGGTACGCAGCTTTTTGAACGAGTTTCCAGATGCAGGAAACATCAATGGATCACCTGCAACCACGGCGATGAAGTTTTCGGTTAATACTGGAGGTAAAGTCAGTGAGAACAGTGAGGTGTATGGGAATGCTGCCTACATTTACAAAAAAGTCAACAGCTTTGCCAACTACCGTACTCCATACTGGCGTACATTGTCTTCTTTCCCATACTTGACTGATTTCTTTGGCGTAACTGGTGCCAATGGCCAGAAAAGATACGTTGGTTATGTCCCTACTTTTGATGGCGACCTCATCGATTATCATGCTACTGCTGGTTTCAAATCAAGCAGAAACGGCTGGAATACTGATCTTAGTTTTACCATCGGTGGCAACCAGCAAACCTACACGGTGACCAATTCACACAACCGTAATGACACCAAAAATCCTGATGGGACCAACAAATACCGCGAAAACAGCCCGATCATTTTTGATCCAGGAGGAACTCGCTTTACCCATGCGGTAGGAAACATTGATGTTAGCAGACGTGTTTCAAGTATCTTTAGCTTTGCATTCGGCTCTGAGTTCCGTAGCGAGGATTTTACTGTAATTGAAGGCGATGAAGCTTCTTACGAAGACGGTGGCGCTGACTCCTTTGCGGGCAATGACCCACGAAATTCAGGCACTTTCAACCGCTACAACGTTGGTGCTTATGCTGATTTCGCTTTTGATTTTACTGAAAATTTCTTGATCAACGCTACTGCACGTTTGGAGAATTACAGTGATTTTGGGGACGCTTTCGTTTGGAAAATCAGTTCACGGTACAAATTGGCCGATGACAACGTTGTACTCCGGGGATCGATCTCTACGGGCTTTAAAGCGCCAACCCTACACCAAATTTATACCCAAAAAGCGCAGTACAGCTTTGTACCTGGCCAGGGTATCCAAGTAGGTGGTTTGGTGAGCAACGTTTCCCGTGAAGCACGTTTGTTGGGAGTTCCAAGTCTTAATCCAGAAAAATCCACTAACTTCACTTTAGGGATAGGACTTAAACCAGCTCCTAACTTCAACATCACGATTGACTACTTCAACATCGACCTGACTGATCGGATCATTTTAAGTACTGAAATCAAATCTACTGGTGGCACCACCCCCTTGGACAAGATTTTGGCAGACAATAACCTTTCAGACCTCAGTTTCTTTGTCAATGCACTGGATACCAGAACTTCTGGTCTTGACTTTGTAGCCAATTACCGTGCGATCAAATTTGGTGCAGGAAAACTGGGTGTCAGCCTGGCTGGCAACGTCATGCTGCAAAATGAACGGGTGGGGGCAGTAAAAAACCCAGCTTTGATCGCAGGCGCAAGACAATCGGTTGCAAATGCGACTCAGGAAGCCTTGTTTTTCACCTCTCGTCCTAAGTTTAAAACCATCCTGGGTATCGACTATGAAGTTGGTCGTTTCATCTTCACACTTGGCAATACACTATTTGGCCCAACCAAGTTCAAGCAACAAGGTTTGGATGATAATCTGTATACCGAGTTTAAAACCAAGCTGGTTACCGATTTAGCGATTACTTTCCAAACGAGCAAGAATTCGACGATTGCTTTGAATATAAATAACTTGTTTAATGTGTTGCCAGAATGGGAGTTTAAAGCTGAAAACGCAGCAGGTGAAACCCTGCTGAAAGATGCTGCGGCGTTGAAAGTCAATTCCAACCTGATTACCTTCAACCAGCGGTATTCAATTACCACTTATGATGGTTCCCACTTCAGCCAGTTGGGAACGATCTTTAATTTGTCTTATAACTTCCGCTTCTAAGGGAGAGAGTTTAGTAAAACAGAACCGCCACTTTCCCATTTGGAGAAGTGGCGGTTTTTGCTTTGAACAACTTTGAAATTCAAAACAAACGATCGTTGAAACGAAAATTTGTTAAGCATTCTTTTTCAAAGGAGCTCTGGTCACAAAATCGATGACCTTTAGCTCATGTTCAATTTCGTAGTCTTCTGTAGTTAACGTGTCTTCAGGTTCTTTTCGAAGGCCTAAAGTGAAGCACACGAAAAACAGGACTAAGGCAAGGTAGAAAAATCCAAGATAATACAGCATCGTGTTCTAATATTTATAGGGTGTGAATCAAAATAGTAACCACTCAAATTCAAAGCATCAAAAATGTGATGGCATTGAAAATCAGTTAAATCAGATACAACGAGGCACCTAATTTGTAAACGCAAACAGTTTAAAATTGTTTTTTAGTGAAAGTGATTCATTGGAAGGAACAGGAAAAATTCGGAAAAATACAGTGAAAAATACCTTGGTAAGTAGGAAATCGAATAGAGACCAACGATGAATATGGTTTTAAAATAAAATCTTTTTCAATCCTCTCTCCACAAAAATAGCATTTTTTTCTTAATGTATCAAAAACTGCATCTTTTTTTTCAAAAAATACCTAAATATGGCCCAATCATCGTAAGAAGGGCACCTGAAACACCGCAGCGTTGCTGTAACTTGTTCAAAAAAAGAAAGGCTGCTCTTGGCAGCCTTCTGAACTACTAATCTAGCCCGGTAATCAGTCTTTGCACTACAAAGATAGGAGTGTTTTTAGCTGATGTCTTGTACTCGTTCTGGCGTTTTTTGGAAAAAAATAAGTATGAAAATTAAATAATAAACTGTAATTCAGTTTATTATTTAATTTTTTTTTGATTTTTTTGATTTACGCATTAAAAAAATATAAATTATTTTTCGCGGAATTCGCTCAACTGATTTTCCTTTTCCACATAAATCACGGGCACATTCCCCAAATTATTCACCTTTCCTCGCACCACGATGTATTTGTCCTTCCAATTGCTCAGGGGGTCATAAGAAAAATTGACCAGTTGTTCTTTGTTGATAAAAATGGTGAACAGCTCATTGGGGTATTGTTGATCCAGATTGAGCAGGATGTTGCCTTTGCGGCTCGCCCGAGCACCGACCACTTTTCCGCACACTTTGATTTCTTCGTTTCGCCCCATGTATAAGCGAGCTTGCACAGAATTGAAATGTGCCGGAGGTAGGGTTACGGCACTCAGTGGTTCCACATCACCGGAGGCAATGGTGGTCAGGAATGTACTTTTATCGATCTGCTTTTCCAGGGTTTCCTCCAAAGTATTTTCAAGGCCGGTAAAAAAATCAATTCCGGTAATTTTTTCAATCTCGTCAATGGAAGTAGCAAAACTGGTAAGCGGATAACCTTTTGTGTTTTGAGGCACCAAAAAAGCAATGGCTTTGCGGTTTTTGAAGTCCAGGGCGATTTTCCAATACTGCTCGGGGATGGCCACCTTGTTTTTGGCACGAGGGATGGTGGGCAAACCCGGCTTCAACACTGGCCCGGTGAACACAAACAACTGCGTAGTGCTGTTGCGAAACAGGTAAGCGCGCAACAAACTTTCCAAATCTGCCCAAATACCCCGGTTGAATTCGGCCAGTTGGGGCGACATATTGGAATAATAGTAGGATTCAGAAAGGGCTTTTTCGGACCAACGAAAATCAGCGGAAGGTGCCAGGTGCCCGCGGTCGTAACCAAAACCATCGTACACATAAGCGCTGTCGGGTTGTAAAGTTTTGATGAAATAGTCCTGTTCCACCGCTGATCCGGTTTTGATTTTTGGGTCGGGTCGAAAATCGTTGGTGCGGCCCACTACCCCATTCACCACATCTGGAGTAATGATGTGTCCCACCCATCGGGCTTGCTCATAATCCTCAGCGTACACCAACGCCATGAGGGAATGACTCACTAGCTCCTCTCCTACCCCCAAAGTGGGCAACATGGGCTGTAAATCGGCCATTACCTTTTGCATTTTCAGGTCTTCGATAGCCAGTAGCACTTCTTTTTGCTGCAGGCGCAGGTTTTCCAGCTTAGTTTCCAGATTCTTAAGCTGTATTTCTATGTTTTGTGCTTCAAGAAAATTATAACTGAGTAAAAAAAATAGTAGTATGATTCTCATGATGCTTATTTTTGCCATGAATTTCAGGATTCTGTGAAAACTTTTTGCATAATTCGACGGTTCTTTCTGCACAATAGATGCAATTAAACCATTAAAACGAGGATGAGCTACTTAGAAAACTTAAAACACGCGCAACAAGGACTGAGCTTTGACGCTTGGAAAACATTGCATGACGAGCAGCAATTGGACGAGATCATTGAGACTTCTAAAGAAAAACCCGTAGTGATTTTTAAACACAGTACTACGTGTGGAATCAGTGAAGGTGCCAAATATACCCTGATGGAAAATTGGGATTTTGAAGGGCACGAGCTAGATTTTTATTACCTGGATTTGCTCAAACACCGTCCGATCTCCAACCGCATTGCGCAAGATTTTCAGGTTACCCACCAATCTCCGCAAGTATTGTTGGTCAAAGATGGGAAAGTGGCTTTTCATACTTCACACCATCGGATCAGTGTAGATGGGTTGCGGAAAAACCTCTGATATTTCGGATTTGGTATTTCGGCTGAATAGGTCACTGAGCGGAGCCGAAGTGCCACTCAACCGAAATCCCAAATCCGAAATCAATAAATGCCTATGACACCTCAAATCCTTCAACACCTCGACCGCTTGGACGCTACGCTCAATACCTTATTCGAGTGGCTGCTGCAGGAAGATCCCAGTTATTTGGATAAAAAACTGTCACCTGAACGTTGGTCTGTGTACGAGGTCATGCAACATTTGATGTTGTCAGAAGGCAATTCTCTCAAGTATTTGCGCAAAAAATCCCTGGGATTTGCGGAGCTCCAAACAGCGGGCTTTCGCGCGGGGTTTCGAGTTTGGTTGCTCGAATTGATCATGCGCTCCCCTATCAAATTTAAAGCACCAAAAGGTGCTGGCGTAGAAGTTTTTGTACCTGTAGAAAGTTTTGCTGCACTGAGTGGGCAATGGCAAAAACAACGTAAGGAATTGCGTCAGTTTCTTGGCGAATTACCATTGGAGATTTTTGCCAAAGAAGTTTATCGTCATCCACGCAGCGGAATGCTGAGCATTGAAGGGATGTTGCGTTTTTTTCAGGTACATTTTGATCGGCACAATAAACAGATAAAACGTATACTTCAAGAAATTAAGCCTTTACCAACTGCATAAACCTTTTTTGAAAATAACGATAGGCAAACAACACCAGGATCCCATAACTTCCCAGCAATACATATACCGCATAGACCAAAAAGGTGGTATAAGAAATATCAGCTTGCCCAAAGTTCTTGTACAATTGTAACCCAAAACTACCCATGTAACCCCAGGTATCAGCCAAAGTCACAATAAAACCGACCGTGCCTGGGTAACGGAAAGCTCCAATGATCCGCTCAAAATAAATACCATTGGCCGGTACGTATCCCAAATACATGCCTGCACCGACAAACAACATCCAATATTCCACCCTAATCAGATTAGCTTGAAAAAGGACTGTGGCAAAAATGGCCATGACAACCCCAGAAAAGGTGAGCCAATTGACGATGGTAAAGGCTCGAAAATTGTCCTGCACCCGAGCAAGAAAACCAAGCATGACCAATATTCCCAACGCAATGGGGGTTTCTACCGCTGAAAAAACTGCTGGATTGTTGACCCCCTGTTCCTGAAAAATTTCTCGCCCGAAATTGTCGCGAAAATCCCGGAGAATGGTCAGTAAGACATACCCAACAATAAAAAAAACGATGCCTCGAAAAAAAGTTTGAACAAATTTCCGGCGTTCGGGCCCCTTCATGGTTACCCGCACTGTGCGCAGTGCTTCGTCCTCCACAGTAGGGGCTGGTAAACGCATCAACATGGTCAAAAACACGGCAATAGCTGGGATGAATAAACCCGCCGTAACCATAGGCATGTAAAATTCGGATACCCCCCAGTTTTGCATCACGTATAGGCCTACTGTTTTGACAAAACCTGAGGCAAAAATAAAGGAAGCGGTCAGGGCGGCCATCAAAATATCGGTTTGCCGCCTACCCTCCAAAAAGCCCAATACCAGGCCGTAAATCATACCCAGGGGCAAACCATTGAGGAAGAAAAAGAACATGTTGTAGGGCGGCGGCACCAGTGCAAACCCCACCAGCGTTAAGCCCGCAAAGCTCACCAAACCCAAAATGTACCAACCCCGCAGGTGCCTGGCTACCTCTGAAACGACCTTGATCCCAATCAGTTTGGACAATGCGTAGCCAAAAACCTGCAAGTTGACCAACCAGATTTTGTAACTCACTCCCCAGTATTCCATGCCTTCAAACGTGGCGGCAGTGATACCTTTGCGAAAGGCGTACATGCAGGTATAGGTTCCAAATGCAGCTACAGCAGCCAGGATGGTAAATTGAAGGTCACGACGAGAAATGGGCATGGTGGGTCATTTAAGGCACAAAATGCACAATTCGTCCTGAAATCGGTTAATCCAGCTCCGATTTGTGCAAAAATTAATCTCCGCTTTACAATGTTTTCTTCATTGAGCTTTCCCAAAAATCTACTTAGATCCTTCTCCAGTGCCCTAGACTTCTTCAATTAAAAATGCCAAATTAGCGAATTAGAGTTTTTTTTACGGCTCCGCCGTTTGTTTTTTTACCATCTAAGGCAGTAAAGAAGCACCTAAGCAATCAGCCCCAAGACCTCGCCCTTAATTTTCCCTACCAAAGCCTCCGCCTCCGCCAAACTAGGCGCCTCCGCATAAATCCGAATGATCGGCTCCGTATTCGACTTGCGCAAGTGCAACCAACTTTGAGGAAAATCAATTTTCAAACCATCAATGGTGCTGTGCTCCTCGTGCTGGTATTTTTGCTCCAATTGATGCAAGATGGCCTCCATATCAAGTCCTTCAGGTAGGGAGATTTTATCCTTCACCATTTGATAATTAGGGTAAGTGGCGCGCAGAGCGGAAGTGGTGCCCCCAAATTTGGCCAACCAGGATAAAAACAGGGCAATACCTACTAGCGCATCCCGACCGTAGTGCAATTCAGGTACGATGATTCCGCCGTTTCCTTCCCCACCTATTCTGGCATTAACTGCTTTCATTTTTTCCACCACATTCACCTCTCCAACTGCGGCAGCAAAGTACTGGCCACCGTGTTTGAGGGTGACGTCGCGCAAGGCACGGGAAGAAGAGAGATTGGAGACTGTATTGCCTGTGCGCTCCTGCAACAAGTAATCAGCCACGGCCACCAGGGTGTATTCTTCACCAAAAGCCTCCCCATTTTCGCAAACCAGTGCCAGGCGGTCAACATCTGGATCAACTGCTATGCCCAGATCAGCATGATGCTCCAGGATGGCTGCGGATAAGTCGTACAAATGTTCGGGCAGTGGTTCAGGGTTGTGCGCAAAATGACCGTTAGTTTCACCATTAATAAGGATCACTTCACAACCCAAGTATTCCAATAAATCCGGAACGGTGATCGCCCCTGATGAATTGACTGGGTCAAGCACAACTTTGAAGCCCCGCGCCCGCACCAAATCAACTTCCACCTCGGGCAGGTCAATAATGGCTTGGATGTGTTTTTGCAAAAAATCACCACCTTCAAGTACTTTTCCCAAGCCGTCAACGGACTGGTATTGAATGCCTCCGTTGGAAATCAAGTCCAAAACCGCAGCTCCATCAGCAGCAGAAATGAATTCTCCTTTTTCATTCAGGAATTTCAGTGCGTTCCATTCCTTAGGATTGTGGCTCGCTGTGATGATGATGCCCGCTCCGGCGCCTTCAAAGCCGACAGCCATTTCTACCGTAGGTGTAGTGGACAAGCCCAGATCTATTACGTCAATCCCCAGTGCAGTAAGGGTGCTAACTACCAAATCGCGCACCATTTGCCCGGAAATACGGGCATCACGGCCAATTACCACTTTGGGGGTATTGCCTTTTTGTAACAGCCAGGTTCCAAATGCAGCAGTACATTCTACAATGTCTTGTGGGGTCAGGTTTTGACCGGGCACTCCACCGATCGTGCCACGAATTCCGGAAATAGACTTGATTAATGCCATTGGTTTGGATTAGATTTGGGACAAAATTATAATTTTAATTCTACAGCATGGAACAACTGATAGCCGCTGATCAATTTTTATTTGAGCTCATCAATGGTCAGTCCCACAATGCGGTGCTGGATTGGTTGATGCCCATTTGGCGGGAAAAATCCACCTGGATACCATTATATATAGCATTGGCCGCTTTTTTGGGGTACAAATACCGGTTGCAGGGCTTGTATCTTATTCTGGCTCTGGCCTTAGCAGTGGGTTTGGCCGATACGGTAAGTAGTAAAATCATCAAACCATCGGTACACCGCCTGCGCCCCTGTAACGATCCTACTTTGAAGGATGAGGTACAATTGCTGGTGCATTGCGGCAGTGGTTACAGTTTTACCTCCTCGCATGCTTCCAATCACTTTGCAGTGGCGGCTTTTTTGAGTTTAACCCTGGGTTTGCATTATCGCCGAATCCGTTGGCCCTTGTACCTTTGGGCTGCAAGTATTGCGCTAGGCCAAGTCTATGTAGGTGTACATTTTCCGCTTGACATTATTATTGGTGCGATTTTAGGGATTATCATTGGCAACATTGTTGCAAAAACGTACCTTCGCCTTTTTAAAAACCCATTTCTACAGACTCAAGTATAACACGAATGCACATTTGGGAATACCTGCTCCTCTTTCTAACCCCCTTTATTGGAGGTATACCAGCATTTTATTTGGGCGATCGAAAGCCTAAACTCGTGCGGTTCATCATGTTGTTCAATGGTGCGTTTATTTTGGGAGTGGTTTTGGTGCAGCTCTTGCCCGATTTGTTTACCAAAGGCGATCATTACACGGGGCTGTGGATGTTGCTTGGTTTTGCACTTCAATTGTTGCTGGAAGAATGGTCAGGAGGTGTAGAACATGGGCATGTGCATAGCCATGGCCAAAAAACAGGTTGGCTGGCCTTTTCAATTATGCTGGGCTTATGTTTACATGCGCTGATTGAAGGCTTACCTTTGGGGGGCTATCGTACCTTTGCGCAAGCCTTTAATGAGCAAAATAGCGACAATCAGTTTTATCACCTCTTGCTGAGCATTACGGTGCACAATATTCCGGCAGCTTTTGCCCTTACATCCTTCTTGTTGATGAGTGGGCTTAAAAAAATTCCTGCCTCCCTATTGTTGCTAGTTTTTGCCAGTATGTCCCCATTAGCGGCTTTTTTTGCTCAATTTTTTTTCCAGGACCCAAATGTTTTACATCTTTTATTGTCGATAGTGACTGGAAACCTTTTACAAATTGGCTCTACTATCCTTTTTGAAAACGACGCCCATACCAGCCACCACTTTTCCTGGGGCAAATGGTTGGCCTTATTACTGGGCTTTGCATTGTCGGCAATTCATTTCCATTAGTTAATTATTTGGACAGTCTTATTTTTACAAGTGCTACACACAAGTTAATTTCTTAACATGTGGAATGTTCGGAATAAAAATTTGTGCTTAGACTTACAATTGGATAAAATTCGGTTTACAAAGATTAACTAGTTAGCGAATTTTCACTAATTTGCCCTCATTAAGAATATTATTCGCTCACTATTTCGGTTTTCAGCATGAAATATCTATACAAGTCATTGATGCTTAGCATCATTTTGATTTTCTCTTCTTCATGCATCATCTATGCTCAGACGACCATCCGGGGAGAAATTAAAGATGCGGGGAATAAAGAAGGCCTGGCCAATGCGACAGTGGTGATAAAAGGGACTACAGAGGGAACAGTTGCTGATTTGGAGGGAAAATTTGAATTGTCCACAGCCCAAAAACTCCCCCTCGTTCTCGTCGTTTCCTACGTTGGCTATACTGATAAAGAGGTTACCCTCAATACTATCCAGCCCAAACTGGTCATCGAATTGGCCGAGGATGCAGTTACTATTGATCAGGTCGAAGTTAAAGGGCGACGCATCTCTGAAAAGAAAGTACAATCGCCCTTGACCATGGAAACCATGGACGCAATTGCGATTACAGAAACACCAGCGGCCAATTTTTACGATGGTTTGGGTTCTTTGAAAGAGGTGGACCTTACTGCAGCCAGTTTGGGTTTCAAAATCATCAATACCAGGGGGTTCAATAGTACCAGCCCGGTGCGTTCATTACAAATCATTGATGGTGTCGACAATCAATCGCCAGGGTTGAACTTCTCTTTGGGTAACTTCCTTGGTGCATCTGAATTGGATGTAAACAGTGTGACCTTGATCGTTGGCGCCTCTTCCGCTTTTTATGGGCCCAACGCATTTAACGGCGTAGTGAGCATGCAAACCAAAAGCCCGTTTTTGCACAAGGGTTTGGAAGCCACTGTAAAAGGTGGAGAAAGAAGTTTGTTTGAAGCAGGTTTGCGTTGGGCCGATGCTTTTAAAAACAAGTCAGGAAAAGATGTTTTTGCCTACAAATTCAACTTGTCCGGCTTTCGGGCGAATGACTGGGTGGCCGACAATTATGATCCTGTTTTTGATACACCAAGTAAAGCTAGCAACCCCGGCGGCTACGACGCAGTGAACATTTACGGTGATGAATACCTGATTTCCAACGACTTTACTGGCAACTTCAACCTGATTGGCATGGGCATCATTCACCGCCAAGGGTACAAAGAAATTGACTTGGTCGATTATGACTCTGAAAACCTAAAGGCCGCTACGGCTTTTCACCTTCGCTTGAATCCAGCCAAAGATTTTAACTCACCTGAATTGGTACTGGGTACCAATTACAGCACTGGAACTACGGTGTATCAGGGTGACAATCGCTATAGTTTGCGGGACATTCAGTTCTTTCAGCACAAAATTGAATTGAAACAAAATGAGAAGTATTTCCTGCGCTTTTATGTAACCCATGAAGATGCTGGAAATTCATATGACCCATATTTTACTGCTTTGCAGCTGCAAAACAACGCAAAGGAAGACATCAAATGGGCATCGGACTACATCAATTATTGGCAAACCAATATCAACCCTCGTGTACGCCGCATCGAGGGTTATCCCAATCCCATCGACTACATTGGGCGGCCTGATGAGTTTCGAACAGCGCAAAGTGCATTTTTAGGCAATAGTCGCGTACAAGATTCCCTTGCGGTATACCATTCTTTGGCACAACTACAGGTAGTCAAAGGTAATCCACTCTTCCAGTCGGTTGATTTTTTTGAGCCTGGTACGGCACGTTTCCAACAAGAATTCAACAGCATCACCTCGCGACTGGGCTACAGTGAAGGAGGTACCCGTTTTTTCGACCGTTCAGCCCTCTATCATACCCACGGTGAGTACAAGTTCAACGACCTGATTAAACCAGAAAAGGGTGGTTCGATTACTGACCTAGATCTTTTGGTGGGTGCAAACTTCCGCTTGTACACGCCAAATTCCAAGGGATCACTCTTGTTGGATACAGGAGACGTCAACATCAACACCTATGAGTATGGCATTTATGGTGGTGGCACTTTGGAATTGGATAAAAGATTAAAAATCAGCGGCTCGATTCGATTGGATAAAAACCAAAACTTCAATTACCTGGTTTCTCCAGCGGCTTCACTGGTTTATACTCCCAATCGTGATCAGGTTTTGCGCTTGTCGTTTTCATCGGCTATTCGCAACCCAACCCTGGCAGACCAATACCTTTTTTACAACGTGGGCCGCGCCATTCTCATTGGGAATTTAAATGGGTTCAACGACCTATTGACCATTGAATCCTTACGGGAATACCTCAACACTCGGGATAGAAACAAATTAAGCTATTTTGATGTAGCACCTATTCGGCCCGAACAAGTGCGTACCGTTGAAGCAGGATATCGCAATACATTTTTTGACAAGTTGTACTTGGATGCAGCCTACTATTATAGCTTCTACCAAGATTTTATCGGCTATAATATTGGTGTAGATGCCGCTTTTGATCAATTGACTGGCTTGCCAGCCCGGGTGCAGGCCTACCGGGTAGCCGCCAATGCAACTGACCGGGTGACCACCCAAGGGTTTTCGATAGGCAGTAGCTATTATTTTGGACAAAACTATGTCTTGAATGGCAACTACTCTTTTAATCAGCTAAACAGCGTCAGTGATGACCCCATCATTCCAGCATTCAATACCCCTAAGCACAAATACAATCTTGGGTTTTCGGGAAGGGACCTGGCTGTAAAATTCCTGGGCTTGAATTTCCCTGACTTTGGTTTCAACATCAATTACAAGTGGATTGATGGATTTGTGTTTGAAGGTTCTCCCCAGTTTACTGGTGTTATTCCGAGTTATAGCATGCTCGACGCCCAGATGAACTGGCATGTCAAAAAAATCAACACAACCTTTAAACTGGGTGCATCGAACATCTTGAATAATCTGACATTCCAAACTTATGGGGGACCTAGAATTGGTCGTTTGGCCTACTTGTCGCTGCTTTATGATTGGAACAAAAAATAAAAGATAGTATTTTCAGGAGTTTATCCCTTTTGAGGTAAACTCCTGATTTTTTGTTGGTCATTTCATTTTAATTCACTCAAAAACATTTTCAAATGAAACAACTCAACACTTTGCTGCTGTTGTTGATTATTATGCTGGGAACAATAGGTCTGTCTGCCCAACCAGGTAGATATCGCACGGATGTATTCAGCAGTTTTTCGGTTCAAAGAAACGTGGTGTATGGGAACAATATATCCGTTCTGACGGGATCTCCTGCTGCTCAGGATCTGGTCATGGATGTATATACACCTGCTGGTGACAATTCCACAAACCGTGCTGCGGTAGTGTACTTCCACACTGGTAGCTTTCTTCCTCCCATCATTAATGGTGGTATTACGGGTGCACGGAGTGATTCATCAGTTGTGGAATTTGCTCGTCGCTTTACTCGTTTGGGTTATGTTGTATTTGTTCCTACTTACCGCGTGGGTTGGAACCCTGCTGCAACTGGCCCTTCTGGTCAGAACACCCGTACTGGTACTCTACTGAACGCAGCCTACCGTGGGGTTCAGGACGCACGGACTTGTGTGCGTTTCTTGCGTAAATCTGTTGCCGAAAGCAATAATGTTTATGGCATTGACCCCAATAAATTGGTATTGTGGGGCCAAGGCACTGGTGGTTACATCAGCATGGGTGCCGCATATTTAGATCGTTTCAAGGAAGAAATTCAGATTCCCAAGTTCATCGACACCGAGAAGTTGACCGCCTATGTTGATACTACAGTCAGTAGTAACCCTTTTGGCACAACCACAAAGCTGCTGAACATTGCCAACCATGCAAATTATAGCTCTGATTTTCAATTGGCAGTAAATATGGGAGGAGCACTGGGAGACATTGGTTGGCTCGAAGGTAAAGCAGGTGAACCTGCCTTCATTGGTTTTCACGTGTTGTCTGACCCATTTGCACCTTTTGCCGATGGAGCGGTAATTGTACCTACTACCCGCGAATTTGTAGTGAACGTATCGGGTACTCGTTCTGTAGTAGAGCGTGCTAATTCAACAGGTTTGAATGCAAAGTTGGCACCAGCCAACACTGAACAAACTTTCGTTAACTTGAAGAATCAGGTATTGAAAAACGTCCCCCTACCCAATGGCCCGAATACCAACATTGGCGGCATGGCTACCACCTTATCGGCAGATAACATGTACCCCTTTGTCACTCCTAACAACCGTTTCGAAGCTGGCCCATGGGAATGGTGGGACACTACTACCTTGAAAGCAGTTGTGGCTGGTTTCAATGCAGCAACCGGACGTAAAGACGATTGGAAAGTATTGCATTCCAATGGTTTGTTGACCAACCCCAATATGAGCAAAGCTAAAGCAATGGCTTATATTGATACCATGATGCAGGTATTCATCCCCCGTGCTTACCTACAACTCAATCTAGCTACTTCTACTCACGAAATCATCTCGGAAGATGTAGTGAAACTGAAAATTGGGCCAAATCCTGTAGCCGACCGGATCTATCTGGAAAGTGCAACGGAGTTCAAAATGCGAGACATTGCCCTCTACAGTTTAGATGGCAAGATGGTTCGAGGGTATGCCAATGTGGATGAGAATGATTTTGAAATGCAACGAGGGAGCATACCTCCGGGTACATATGTGCTGCAGGTGCGTTTTGATAAGGGACTCGTGGCAAAGAAATTGATATTGAAATAATGTCGTACGGGCGCCCCTTCGTGGGCGCCCAAATTTGGCTCCCTTGCGGTTGCCCAAATTTGATAGGGGCAACCACTTAGGGTTGCCCCTACCAGATTTCGACGATCATCTCCACTTCTACGGCCATCTTACTGGGCAAGGAACTCATGCCCACCGCCGAACGGGCATGTTTGCCTTTCTCCCCAAATACTTTCACCATCAAGTCGGAAAAACCATTGATGACCTTGGGTTGATCGCCAAAATCGGACCCACAATTGACCATACCCAACACTTTTACGATTCGTTTTACCCGATCCAGGCTGCCAATTTCTGCTTTAAGGGCTGCCAATTGGTTAATGGCAGTAAGCTGAGCTGCTTCATAACCTTGCTCAATGGTCAAATCAACACCTACTTTTCCTGTAATGTACGAGCCGTCTTCCTTGCGTGGGCCTTTGCCGGCCAAAAAGATGAGTTTCCCGGTTTGAACGGCGTTGACGTAGTTGGCAATGGGGGCAGAAACGGAGGGAAGGACAATGCCCAATTCGACCAGTTTTTGATCAATACTAGATTGGCCTTTGCTTGGCTTTTTATTCTGGGCTGTTAAGGAAATCCCAGTGATCAGGATGCAAAAAAGGAGCGAAAAGTGTTGAAGATTGCGCATGTTTTTTCTGTGCAAAATACACTTTTTCCAAGGTGTTTCTTCGGTGCCTTAGGTTTCTTAGGTGGTGAAACATGCTTTGTTTTGTTTTTTTTACCACCTAAGAAACCTAAGGCACCGAAGAGGCACCTCAGTCGCTTTTGTCTACTGCAACTCTATGACCCGTACCGAAAAAGGTTCAATCCTAATGGCATTCAAATTTACCGCCTCCTCCTTGAGCACATCTCGCCCAGTTCGATAGCCCTTCAGCATTTCAGCATAACGCTCAAGCTTATGTTCCTGGGCCTTATCAGTTGTATTCCAAAGCATCATCACCCGCTTGGCGTCATCGTAGCGGAAGTATACGTAAATACCATCTTCGGGTATAAAATGTCGGGTTTTACCCGTTTGAAGGGCTGAAGTGTTTTTCCGGTAGTGCAATAACTTGCGCAAGAGTTGATAAGTCGTTTCCTCCATCCCCTGACGTCCTGCCGCAGTGAATTTGTTCAATTTATCTTCCTTCCAACCACCCAAAAAATCTTTACGCCCAGCTTCACCAAAGGAACCTCCAGCGCCCGTAATGCCAATTTCAGTGCCATAATACAAGCAAGGCAAACCACGGATGGTCAAAAGTGCAGTCAATCCAGCGTGGTATTTTTGCCAATCATTGTTTAGCACCGTCAAAAAGCGACTAACGTCATGATTGTCCAAAAAAGTGACATTCCGGCGGGCATCCTGGTACAAAAAGTCATTGCTAAGGGTGAGGTAAAGGCGATTGGCCCCCTCCGTCCAACCTTGTCGGCCTGAAGCGGCTTCCAAGAGGGCATAATTCAACTGAAAATCTGTCACGGAGGGCAAAAACCGTTGGCCTTCGGTCAGTCGGTTTCCAGCTGTAAACTGAGCCTGGGAAAGGGTACTCTGTACCCAGGTTTCAGCAAAAAAAGTAAAGCCTGGGTATTCTTCCTGAATCCTTTTGCCCCAATTGATCATAAAATCCTGTTCGGGATAAAAATAAGTATCGATGCGGAAGGCATCCTGACCCGAGTATTCCATCCACCACAGATTGCTGTACAACAGGAAATTGGCCAAAAATGGGTTACGTTGGTTCAGGTCGGGCATATGGCTGTCGAACCATCCATTCGCTAAACGCTGTCGGTCCGCCGCTGAGACATAAGGATCAATCCATACCGCATCCCGGTAATTGGATTTCGTATAAGTAGGCCATTCCTGGTTGATCCAATCCTTGAAGGGGATATCCCGGATGGTCCAATGGCGATCTCCTACGTGGTTGTGGATGATGTCCATTACCACTTTGATGCCTTTGGCATGCGCCTTTTCAACCAGTTGTTTGTACAATTCATTGCTGCCATAACGCTTGTCAATGGTATAATGATCGGTAGGTGCATATCCATGATAGGACTCATAAGGCTGATCGGATTCCAGCACGGGCATGACCCAAATGGCCGTAATGCCTAGGTCTTGAAGGTAATCCAGTCGATCGATGATGCCCTGAATATCCCCACCGTGGCGAAAATAGATTTTATCTCGGTTCAGCAAATCTGAACTCATGTCTTCAAAACGATCGTTGCTTGAATCCCCATTGGCAAAACGATCGGGCATAATCAGGTACATGTTGTCGGCCGGGCTCAGAGGCTGGTGGTACAAGGGGTTGCGCTCGCGGGCACGCAATTCATAGGGGTATGTTTTTTGTCCATCACACAAAGAAATGAGCATTTGGCCGGGTTTGGCGGAGGCGTTGATTTGTAGGTCGATGAACAAATAATTGGGGTTTTCTGCGGCATGTACCTTCAATACCTTTACACCAGGGTATTTGATTTTTACCGAACATTTGTGGATGTTCTGGTCGTAAATCATCAATTGGAGGTTAGTATTTTTCATACCTATCCACCAGTTGGGCGGGCAAATTCGGGCCTTATCCACTTTGCCTCCAGTTGGCAGGTGTTGCTGGTACTCCGAAAGCTGCATGCCGATGGGCAAGCGTTGCATGGGGTTATTGTCGTAAATGTTTTGCGCAATGAGTAGCGCTGGTCCCATTAAACCAAAACAAAGTAAAGTTCTTGCTAGCGATCTAAACAATTTCATAAAAACAAATTTTTGACAAGAAATAAAACCTTGTCTGGCTTTCCAAGTTTTTCGCGTGCCACTTCCCTGAATCGTGGAACCACTTTTCCTGAGCATGCTCTAGATAGTGAAAAAACAATTGGAAACCCAAAATTTTTAGCCCTGCCATTTTGACACCCCACTCCACATTGGCACGACATATGCTAAGTGATAGACGTTATTTAAACCTAAAGTTTCAAAACTATTTACTAATATTCTGATTATGAAGCCTATCAACGATCGAGTTGTTGTTAAACCCGCTCCGGCTGAAGAGAAAACCAAAGGTGGTATCATCATTCCTGACACTGCCAAAGAAAAACCGCAGCGCGGTGAAGTTGTGGCCGTTGGCCCAGGTAAAGACGGTAATTTGATGACCGTTCAGGTTGGCGACATCGTTCTTTATGGCAAATACGCCGGCCAAGAACTGAATTACGAAGGTCAGGAGTATCTGATCATGCGTGAAGACGACATTCTGGTTGTTATTTAATCAACCTGTCACTTCGTCTTACTGACTTTGGGCGCATGACATAGCGTCCTCTTTCCAAATTACCTTTTTCGACATTTAAATTCAAAAGCAATATGGCTAAGGAAATTAGCTTCAACCGCGACGCAAGAGAAAAATTGCGCGCTGGTGTAGATGCTCTGGCTAATGCAGTGAAAGTAACCCTCGGACCCAAAGGCCGCAACGTGGTTATCCAAAAAAGCTTCGGTGCACCTCAAATTACCAAAGACGGGGTTACCGTGGCCAAAGAAATTGAATTGGAAGACGCCGTTGAAAACATGGGCGCTCAAATGGTAAAAGAAGTAGCGTCCAAAACCGCCGATATTGCAGGTGATGGTACCACTACAGCAACCGTTTTGGCTCAAGCCATGATCAACGCAGGCTTGAAAAACGTAGCTGCTGGTGCCAACCCAATGGACCTTAAGCGGGGTATGGACAAGGCTGTTCGAAAAGTGGTAGAAAACCTCAAAGAACAGTCTGAGCAAATTGGCGACGATTTTGAAAAAATCAAACAAGTTGCTGCAATCTCTGCCAACAACGACGAAGAAATTGGTGCCTTGATCGCTGATGCGATGAAGCGGGTAACCAAAGACGGCGTCATCACTGTAGAAGAAGCCAAAGGAACCGATACTTATGTAGATGAAGTATTGGGTATGCAATTCGACCGTGGCTACCTTTCTCCTTACTTTGTGACCAACACAGAGGACATGACCGCGGAGTACGAAAGTCCATATATCCTTATCACTGACCGCAAAATTTCCAACATGGCCGACATCGTGCCAGTTTTGGAAAAAGTTGTGGGTAGCGGTCGTTCTTTGTTGATCATCGCTGAAGACATTGAAAGCCAGGCTTTGGGCGTATTGGTGGTTAACCGCCTGCGTGCCAACCTGAAAATCGTTGCCGTTAAAGCTCCAGGATTTGGCGACCGCCGCAAAGCAATGTTGGAAGACATCGCCGTTTTGACAGGTGGTACCGTGATCTCCGAAGAAAAAGGCTACAAACTGGAAAACGCTGGTTTGGAACACCTCGGACTTGCTGAAAAAATCGAAGTGGACAAAGACAACACGACGATCATCAACGGTAAGGGTGATGAAGAGCTGATCAATGCTCGTATTTCCCAAATCAAGCAGCAAATTGTTGCTACGACTTCTGACTACGATCGCGAAAAACTGCAAGAGCGTTTGGCAAAATTGTCAGGCGGGGTGGCAGTACTTTATGTAGGTGCACCTACCGAAGTAGAAATGAAGGAGAAAAAAGACCGCGTTGACGATGCCCTGCACGCAACCCGTGCTGCTATCGAAGAAGGTATTGTTGCAGGTGGTGGTGTGGCCTTGGTACGTGCAATCAAAGCACTAACCAATGCCAAAGGCACCAACGAAGACGAAACCATCGGGATGGCCATCGTGAAAAAAGCACTGGAAGCGCCCTTGCGTTGCATTGCTGAAAACGCTGGTGTAGAAGGTTCCGTAGTTTTGCAACGGGTATCCAACTCCAAAGATTCTATGGGTTACAACGCCCGTACCGACAAATACGAAGACCTGAAAAAAGCAGGCGTAATTGACCCTACGAAGGTTACCCGCGTTGCTTTGGAAAATGCTTCTTCCATTGCCGGAATGGTGTTGACTACCGAATGTGTTGTAAATGACAAACCAGAGAAAGATGCTGCAATGCCAAATATGCATGGCGGTGGCGGGATGCCTGGGATGATGTAATAAAGTATAAGTGGAAAAGGCTATCTTTGACTTAGGTTGGGGATAGCCTTTTTTTATTTAGGCCCATTTTGAATTAAAAATCAAAGCTTTAAACATGCGTAAAATGTACTCCCCTTTAGGGGTCGGGGGTTGGCAGACCTTAGCACAATTCTGGGCTGAATGCCTCTTGCTGCTGCTCTTCACGGTCGCACAACTTCAATTTGTAGTTGCACAAAATCCGATCCCCGCCCTTCGCAAGCAGGGCGACGTCACCCAGTTCATTGTCGGCGGCAAACCCTTTATTATGCTGGGTGGCGAACTCGGCAACTCCTCTGCCTCCACCATTCAAAACATGCAGCCCATTTGGCCCAAGCTCAAGGCCATGCACCTCAACACGGTGCTGATTCCCGTGTATTGGGAACTGCTCGAACCCCAGGAAGGAAAATACGATTTCACTTTACTCCGCGACCTGATTAATGATGCCCGCAAAAACGAGCTCAAAATTGTTTTCCTCTGGTTTGGTTCCTGGAAAAACAGCATGTCGAGCCACGCTCCAGCCTGGGTCAAACTCAACCAAGACAAGTACCCTCGGGTAAAAGACAATACTGGCCGCAGCCAGGAGATTCTGAGTTCCTTTAGTGAAAACAACATCCAAGCCGACCTGCGGGCTTTTGAAAAACTGATGGGCTTCATCAAGGAATACGATGGCACGCAGCATACCGTGATCATGGTGCAGGTAGAAAATGAGATCGGGATGTTGCCCTCCGCGCGAGATCACCACCCCTTGGCCAATGCAGTTTTCCAAAAATCAGTACCCAGCGAATTGATCAAATACCTCCAGCAAAACAAGGAAAAACTCGCCCCCGAATTTCTGCAAATCTGGAAGAACAACGGCTACAAAACCTCAGGTAACTGGGAAGAGATATTTGGCAAGGGCCTCCACACCGACGAGATTTTTATGGCCTGGTACTATGCCCTTTTTGCCAATAAAATCACCGCAGCAGGGAAAAAAATCTACCCTTTGCCTATGTTCGTCAATGCCGCACTGAATCGCCCGGGGCGTGAGCCTGGAAATTATCCGAGTGCAGGCCCCCTACCCCATTTGATGGACGTTTGGAAAGCTGCAGGTCCAGCCATTGATTTTCTCGCTCCTGATTTTTACAATCCCGATTTTAAACACTGGAATGACCTGTATACCCGTCAGGGTGATCCTTTATTTGTTCCAGAACACCGCTTTGATCCGACCGTAGCTGCCAAGGCGATCTATGCCATTGGCCATTACAACGCTTTAGGTTTTTCTCCATTTTCCATTGAATCCACCGAAAAACCAAGTGAGGAAGGTTTGGGTAAAATGTACCAATTGATTGAATCCCTCAGCCCCCTGATCAGCAGCAACCAGGGTAAAGGCAAAATTGAAGGGGTGCTTTTGGACAAAACCAATTCGGAAACAATTGTACGGATGGGTAAATACGAGTTTACCTTCAAACACGAGTTTACCCTGGGCTGGTCGCCGGGTGCTTCCGCTGCAGAATGGCCGATGGCTGGGGCGATGTTGATCCAAACGGGGGAAGATGAGTTTTATTTGGCGGGAACAGGGGTGGTAGTCACCTTCAAACCAGTTTCTGATCCTGCCCTTAACATTGGTATTTTAAAAGTGGATGAAGGAGCTTTTGAGCAAAATCAGTGGAAAATTTTGCGGCATTTGAATGGGGATCAAACGCATCAAGGGCGGCATGTGCGGATACCGTATGCGCAGTATGGGGTGCAACGGGTGGAGTTGTATGTATATAAGTAATAGACAATAATGTTGGGTAATCCAGACAAATAAACCCTGGGAAAAAGCTCACCCAGGGTTTATTATTTAATATCCATCTACATCGAGGAAACCTTTCCTTCAGCCTTATTTTTCAAATATTCCGTTTTTGAATACTCAGAAAGAGCGCCTGGTTCTTTTAATTTTTTCAACTCATTGACTTCAGGAGCACCCTCAAAACGGATATTCATTTCGCTATATCCTTTGGTGTACAAAAAGAAAGTATTCGCCCCTCCCCCATTTGTCAGTGCTGATTCCGGGTACAAGAGTTCGATAAAATCGCCCGTCTTTTTGAGCACAACGTATTTTAGGTCAGCATCCGCCAGCAGAGCCAAGGCATTCTTTTTGTCTTGATCCATTGCAGAGTTGGGTTGGATGAAGGTTGTGGTCACCTGACCATTGGGCGTAAAATCCATTGCAGCGTAATCCAGTTCCCAAAACTTGAAGCCGGTTTCCACTTTCAATTCCAACTCTGGATCTTTTATGGTCATCAGGTTAAGTGGAACCACCAGATCACGAGCTTGTAAAGGTGTAGTGGCTACAAAATATTCCAGCAATTCCCACTCGCCATCCCGCTTGAGGTATACAGACAAGGGCAGGTCATTGTCGCGCATGCCTTGCAATCTTTCCGGGCTACTCAGGGCATTTTGTTCTTGCAACCAATTGGGGAAATCTTTGCCAAATTTGCGGTAGTAGCTGTTTACTATTCGTGCCATCCATTCGGAGCTTTGTGCCCGCAGGATCAGCTTGCCCCTTTCGGTTCTTTCCGGTTTTTTAAACTTGAGGATGACCGCATTGCGGGAAAATTCTTCATTGTCAAAGGCAAAGACCTGATCATCTTTGGCACCAGTGGCCAGGCTTAAATCGCTGCCATTGGAACTGGTCACACTACTTGGCTTTTGAGCTTTGCCAATCAGGTGGGCTTTGCCACGTTGGTCCATAATCACCTCTTTGTTTTGAGGGTGCTGAACCACCAGCAGTTGAGCCATATCGGCATATTGCAAACCATTGGACTCATTGCTGATGCGTAGCTGGAAGTTGCCCGCCTGTGCCTGCAATCCCGGCAATGGGAAATATTCATAATTGGCGAGGTTCTCGCCAATCATGCCACTGTATAATTCACCTTGCGCTACGTACTTTTCTCCATTGTACACATAGACGGATGGGTGTAGACTCATTTTATCACCCAATGTAGTTGAGAGGAATAAAGCCATAAACAGGACGATACCTCTTTCTTTTGTGAAGTTAGTCAAGGTTTTCATGATGCTCACAAAATGGTTTTGTCCATTTCAGGAGAAAATTGCACCGTAATTGACAGATTTACAATGACGTAGGTCATTAATAAACAGTGCGAATTGACAACATTGACCTTTGGGCTATTTTTTGGTGGCAGTTAAAAAAAAGGCATGAATGATGTGTTCTATTCCACCATCCATGCCTATTCTCATTGAGGTTAAACCTCTCCTTACAAACCAGGAATCATCCGATTGCGGAATGCATCAAAGAACAAACGATGATCTTCTTTGACCCTTTCTGCATATTGCAAACTGAAAGTGGTGATGTAGTCTACGAAATCTGCCTCTCTGCCATCCAATGCTTCGTTGATGGCCTCTTCGATTGAATACTGAATCAGGGTCTGATCACTGTCATCATCTGAGCAACAGTGGATTTTGGCAATACAAGCACCTAATTTTTCAACAACTTCCAGAATGTCGTCTACATCATTGATGTGGTCCCAGTTCAAATCGGCAGTATAGGGTGATATCTCCGTCACAAACATACTGACTCCATCCATGGTCGTGTACCCGAGAAAAGGATCAGCGTTGGCCTGCAGAGCACGTTGGGATACGGAGGTGCGGTGGCCTTCGTTAACAAAGTAGTTTTTGATGTTGTCGTCTTTGATGTAGGGTGCTGCCGCTGAAGGACGAGCTACTTTCATGGAGATAATCAGGTCGTTTTCTAGTGCCTGGTTTTCCCCTTCCAGTAGGATACTGTATATTTTCAAACCAGCACTTCCTACTCCAAGGCCCCGGCGAAAAGCCACATCCTTGATTTGATAGGTCATTTTGGAACGGCGTTTCCCACTGGGAATGGTATTGTAGTACTCAATAAGTGCCGCATCTACTTTTTTGCGGGTTACTTCGTCTACTTCAGAAATCATGCTGTTGTTTTTAAAGTGCCGATCTCCATCTATGATTTCAGTTTCCGCATCGAGCAAGCCTACTCGGGTCAACTGTCGGGCATTGTACAACACTTGCAATAAGGCACCTTTGCTATTTTCGATTTTGATGGCAAAGTTTTTGCTTGCACCGCTAGCAAATTCGGAAATCTGCTTCGCATAACCACGAGCCCCTTGTGCAACAATTTCCTTGATTTCAGCATCGCTCAGGGCTTTTTGGTAACCCAATAAGGCCAAGCTTGCACAAAAACGTTTTACATCCCAGGTAAATGGCGCAACATAAGCTTCATCAAAATCATTTACATCAAAGATTAAAACCCCTTTGCTGTTCATGTAGGTTCCAAA
The DNA here is from genome assembly GCF_033763495.1 of Haliscomenobacter sp. Classification (GTDB taxonomy): domain Bacteria; phylum Bacteroidota; class Bacteroidia; order Chitinophagales; family Saprospiraceae; genus Haliscomenobacter. The sequence continues at coordinate 246,705 of NZ_JANRKL010000035.1, forward strand.
ATTTTGAGCATGCAAATCGCCCTGGATCCAAACACGGCTGGTTTTTTCATTGAGAAATGGATCTTGATCTTGAGAAACATCGGCATAGAACAAGGCTGCACTGCCTCGGTAAAAGGCGAAAGGTGTTTCCGACATCTTGCGGAATTTCCCACGCCAAGCCCCTGCGTCAAGCGCAATCAGGTCTGAGTAGTGATCTGTAAAAGACCGAATGATGAATTGCTGGCGTTCAGCTGCATCGAGCTGAATTGGATGAGTACTGGCTGGAATCATTGCAAATAAATTGTTGTAAAAAATTAAACACTCAAATATAATCAAAATTAATTTTTAGATATATCAATAAAGGGCATAAAAAACTACTATTTTAGGCTCTAAAGACCTCAACCCTGTCCAAATAGTACCCACATGTTGAGCATCCAAGAATTCCTCCAGCAATTATTCCCGTCGCTCAGTGCAAGCACGGCACAGTTCATCGAGGATAAAATCCAGGTTTTGCACTTCAAAAACAATGAAGTAGCCATAAAACCCGGAGCCGTTTGTGATCGGGTTTACCTCGTAGTGCAAGGAGGTTTTGTTTGTCGATACATCAATGAAAGCACTGAAACAGAAAAAACCATCAATTTTTACCTGGAGGACATCCATCCATTTATGGCCTGTGTAGATAGTTTTTTTAGTCAAAAACCTACCTCCTGTGAATTGCGGGCCATTTGTCCTTCAACGGTATGGACCTTGCACCGCAAAGACCTGGATCAGCTCTTTGAAATGGACAAAGCAATCTTCAATTTTTACAATGCACAGGTCATAAGTGCGCTTACCGAAGAAAATGAATTAAAACTCAAAATCATCGCACTGCCCTCCGAAGAACTGTACAAATACATCATGGAAACTTTTCCAATGGTCATCAAAAAAGTACCTTCCAAATACATCGCCGAACTGATGGGAATCTCCGCGGAATGGTTGAGCAAATTAAAAAGAGTCACCAGGTGACCCTGAAAGGTATTTCTTGAATTAGTTCAATTGTGTCTATTCGGCTACAGACCTACTTTTGCCTCAAACAAACTAACGATGGCAAAAAAATATTTAGGGTACGCAGAACAAGAGCTGCAACATACATTGGCCAGGTTTTTGGACAACAACATCAAACCCTTAGCACCTGAAAAGACCTTCATACTTTCACAAGCCCCTCTGAAATGGGAGCAAATGCTGGAGCTCCAGGATTTAGCAGTCCTGGAAAAGGACGGTTACCTAGCCGTTGAAAACGGATATGCCGAACACGAAGACGGGAGCATCCGCGTTGCCGCCCTGACCGATATGCCCGGGGTAACGCCCCAAATGTGGGATTGGTGGTTTGGATGGCACGGTTCTCAGGATATGCGCTACAAACTCTGGCACCCGGGCGCCCACCTTGCAGCAAACTGGGAAGATGGCCGGGACGATCATTGCTACATTGGCCGGAATTCCGTCATCAAGGAATACATTGGTAATACGATTCAGGATGCGCTCATTCAATTTAAATCCCCGTTGGCATTCGGGTTCAGTAAGCAGGCGCTGAACGAGCCGGATAAAGCCGTTTTTATCTGCGCCAGAATTGGCCACCCCAGTTTCCCAGTAGATTTTGGTTACCTGGTACACCAAGTCAGGGCTACCGAAAATGGCTCAGAAATGCGCTCCCGTTTTTGGGTTGGGCCGCAATACATCGGGGCCAGGAAAGAGGGAAAAATCGCTGCTGCACTGGTTAATGTGGTCAAAAATTTAAAAAAACTCCCCAAAAACTTCGCCAAGGATTTGTTCCAACATTGTGCGGAAGAAATGAAACACTTGGCGGGTTTTCTTCCAGGCTTGTATCAAGAGCAGGCCAAACAGGACGAATTGGCAGTTGCTGGAGTCATAATCTCACCCACCCACCAGGATTTTAAGCAGGTGGTCATGAATACACTGTTCAATAAAATCGACCCTGGCCAGCGCCCGGCAATGATCGTAGAACCCAAAACCGTGGAAGACATCATTCACACCATAAAATATGCCCAGCGGGTTGGAAAACGCATCACGGTGAGTTCTGGGGGGCATAGTTTCAGTGCCAATTTCATCCGGGATGGCAGCATTCTCCTCCTCATGAAACATTTCAACCAATTTGAGGTGGATCCCGAAAACATGACCGCCAAAGCCGGCCCGGGAGTGGGTGGTAGTGTTTTGCTGGCGGCTTTGTACAAACAGAACTTGTTTTTCCCAGCCGGGCATTGCAAAGGAGTTTGTATCGGCGGTTATTTATTGCAGGGGGGCTATGGCTGGAATGGCCGCAAAACGGGCATTGCCTGTCAGCATATCCTTGGGATGGACATTGTCACGGCTAGTGGTGAGCTGGTTTATGCCGATGAAACACAAAATGCTGACTTGTTTTGGGCCGCCCGGGGCTCAGGGCCGGGCTTTTTTGGCATCGTAACCTGTTTTTACCTGAAGTTATTCCCTTTGCCAAAATACCGTGCAGCGATGTCCCATAATTTTGACATCAAACACCTGGAGGCGGTTTACCGTTGGGCGCACGAAGCGGGACCAAATATCCCAACTGCCATTGAATTTCAATTGATCATGAGCCGCCACATGCTCAATTTGCTCGGCCCTGGAATAGAGGTATTGGCGCCTATTTTTGCGGATACGGAAGAGGAGTTTGAAGCAGCCAAATCTTTTATGCACAATAGTCCCGTCAAAAATAAAGCGACGGTTTCCATCCCCGCATTTAATCCTGGGATAGAAATGTTATACAAATCTGCGATGACGCATTACCCTTCCAATCACCATTGGGGAGTAGACAACATGTGGACCCATGCCAGTTTTGACGATTTGCTTCCATTTATCAAAAACATTGCCGATACCCTTCCTCCCGCACCGTCGCATTTTTTATGGCTCAATTGGTATCCAGGGAACCTGAACGCAGATATGGCCTACAGCAAAGAGGATGACCTCTACCTGGCGCTATACAGTTGTTGGAAAGACAAAAATGATACCTCGAAATACGGCAGCTGGGCCGCAGATACGATGCGCAAAATGGAGCACCTTTCGGTTGGCATTCAGTTGGCAGATGAAGGTTTGCACAAACGAACAGCACATTTTATGAGTGGTGAAAATCTAAAAAAAGTCCAGGAAATCCGCCAGAGGTGGGACCCGCATGGCGTGTTTTTTGAATGGCACAGTAAACCTGAATAAACCTCAATTTGCATCTTGAAGACTTGATCGGCCACTACTATAGCCGATCAAGTGCTTCAAAGGCTGCTAATTCGGGTTTAGTCACGATTTAGGCAAAACGTGAAACTATTTTTACTCCTTACTCAACACCTCGCGGATATCGGCTTCGTTGCGAATCGCATGGTCAATGGTTTGCACCTTGAGTTTCACCCCTTTTCGGGGGTTGGATTGAGCCCATTCGGCTTTGGTTTTCACCAGTGCGATTTTTCCTCCAGGCGTCATCATCCACAGGAGGTATTCTTTTTTCTGGTCAAAATAAACCGTACTTCCCCGGCCGGTGTGGAGTTGATAAATGGACTTTCCATCTTCATCACTCAAGTAAGCCGTTTGATTGGGATAGCGGGTACCGTTTTGATCTTCAATCATGCGGATGCGGAAACTGCTCTTGGCCAGCGGTGCCGGGCGATCACAGTTCCAAATACCAAAGGCATTGATGTCAAAAATATGCCGCACCTGGCGCGTTTGGGTTGAGGCCGCTGTTCCTTTGTTGTTTGTTTCCTGATTGTAGCGGTTTTCCAGCGCAGTAATCTTTTCGGAAGTTCTTTTTTCCCATTCTGCCAATTTAGCCTCATAGGCTTGAAGTGCTTCGTTGTAGTTACTCTGAGCCCGTTCAAAATCCTTGCCCGTAATTACTGGCTGAACCAGAAGCCGCAATTCATTGGCATCCCCGATCAAGGTCAATTCGTATTCTACTTCGCTCAGGCGCTTCAAACGAGCTGATTTCCATTCCAGGTTCAGGGCATTTTCATTAAATGGTGGGCAGTTGGGCCGCACCTGCCAGATTGCCCCTTTTTGTAAGCTGGCAATGGCTTCCTCCGAACCTGGCTCGACGGGTAAACTTCCATCCTTTAAATCCAATTCAAAAGAAACAGCTTTTCCATCAGGTTTTACAGGTTTCATGGGGGCTTCCGGTTTCGGATCTGCTGCCAGAATTGCCGCTTTTTCGGCATTCAAGCGATCCGAAGGGCTCATGCTTTCCAGCTGTTCAGGATTGACTTCTTGTTCAAAAACCATGGCGCTTTTGCCATTAAACACCCAATTGCGCGCTTCTGTATCCAGATGGTAGACCTTAAAGGTAGGCCAGGATCCATCGGCCTGGGCAGCAATATATGAAGTCAATTCGATGCGGATGGTTTTGCCTGGGGCCATACCTACAGGTTGGCCATTTTGCAGGGCGATGATCTCGATCATCCCCGCCGACTGTAAATAATGCCGAGTGCCAGCAGAGTCATAAGTCATCGGAACACCCGCCACGAAAAAGTCCACAGCGTCGTGCATTTCCCGATAATAGATGTCTACGTCACCAGATTCGATCAATTGCCCCCGATCGGATTGGAAAGCGGTGCGTGGGATCACCAATCGGGCTCCTGCATCTAGGTCCAGGGTTCCCCCTTCGGCAGCATTGACTTTTATTGGTTTGCCTTTGGGTTCAACACTAGCCAATGGAGGGTTGACAATAGGTTGTTCGGCAAAATACGCATCTGCAACCGCTTGGGATTGAGCTGGCGTAGGCAAGTCATTGAGGGAACGAACGATGAGTAGCAAAGCCACGGCAGCTGCCGCTGCCAGTCCCGAACCCATCACGATCCGTCGCCGCATTCGGCTACCGATCTGCCCTTCGCGGGGCGAGGTAAACATCCGAACCACGGCACCCTCCTGCGGTGTTTCGGCATTCCGGTGGGCCTCAAGCAGGGCATCGAAGTTCATGAACTTCTGGATGTCCTCCTGGCTAGGCTCCGGAACATTGCGTTTTATGTTGTAATTGTTCCCCATAGTAACACGGTTTTGGATCGCAGTTACTCAGCAGGTTGGTCTTTAGCGCGTATGCAGCTTAGCTCCTACCCTCCTGATAATCTGCGTTTAAGACGTTCCAAAATTCGATGTACTTTAACCTTTGCATTGTTCTCGGTCATGCCGAGGATATCGGCAATTTCCTTAAACGATCTTTGCTCAAAAAAGCGCATTTCAATCAGTTGCATGTCGTCTCCCTTCAGGTTTTCCAATGCCCCCAACATTTTGCGGCGCAACATCTCCATTTCCTCGGGATCGGTACCCATGTCGTCAATCAGATCGTGCAAATGCATGTCGTTGACGGTCACTACCCGGTTATTTTGTTGTTGCCGAAAATGTTGGCTGACCTCGTTGACGGCAATCCGAAAAAGCCAGGCCGAAAACGGGACCCCCTGAAAGGTGTAGGTGGTAATCTTTTGGAGCGCTTTGAGAAAAACTTGCGAGCAAAGGTCGCCGGAGAGTTCCATATCGGACGTGCGCCGATGAATCAGTCGAAAAACAGACTCATAGTAACGTTCATACAACGGACGGAACAGTGCCGGGTTGCCCTGGGCTGCGCGAATTTCCTCCCACTCTTGGTGCAATGCAGACTCCGAAACAGTCTTAGCAGACCGATCC
>NZ_JANRKL010000036.1:0-39781 GCF_033763495.1 Haliscomenobacter sp.
TTCGGCTGCCTCCAAAATATCCATCACCTCTTGTTCGCTGATCTCAAAAATAGTTGCGATCAAGGCGGGTTCCAGGTGCAAAGTTTGGTAGAGGTTGAGGATAGCGGCGCGGGTGTGCTGGCGTTGTTCTTCGGCGCGTTGACGTTGTTCTTCCGCCTGTTGGCGCTGTTCTTCCGCTAGTTGGCGATACACTTCCGTTTCGGCTTGAACTTCAGCAATCAGGTCTTTGACCATGGCATTCTCTCGCAAATCTATGGTAATGGGCATACTATCGGAAATTTGTTTGACATATCCGTCCAATTTACGCAATTGGGACAAGAGTGTCAACTGGGTGATGAATTTTCTTAGGGAAACCTCGTCTTTGCATACTTCTTTTAATCGATACAGAATGATTCTGGCTACCCGTTCGGGGTCGTGTTTGGGGTAGTGGGCAAAGATAGCCAGAATAATTTCTTCTGGTATCTTTGATTTGATTAGCTCCTCAAAAGGGATTTGATTGAGGGCAATCAGTTTATAACCGCTGAATTGTAGGTTTTCGGGTAATTCGGTCGGGACTTTGGTTCGGGACTTACCCAAATACACCACAAAGTGTCGGATAGGGAGTTTGTATTTTGCAAGTAAAAAGCCATGGTACTCGGCCACCCGGTAGACCATTGCCCGAGGCATTCTGGTTTGAAATTCAATGTGAACGATCGATTCATCCCCATTTTTTTCCAGAACCCGCATCAAAAAATCGATCTTCCGACTGATCGTGGAATTGAGTTCTTCTGGTAAGGGTTCACTTTTTATCGGATCGATGCCTTCTTGCCGGAAGACCAGGGGAACTACGAGTTCTCGGAAGTTTTCTTTGAGAATTTTGTCGTAGGTGTTTCCCTTTTTTGGGGCTTTTTTCGACGGCTTTGGGCTTTTGTTTTTCTGTTGACGTTTGGCCATACGAACAAGGGTTTAAGGTTCGTGATAGCCAAATTTAGTTATTTTTTGTGTTTTTATAAAATTAAATACAAGAAAAGTTTTTTCTACGCCAACTTGGAGTAGGGACGAATTTTTTCGAGTGACGAAAGCTCATGCCACTGCGAAATCACTCATTTGCCGATAAAAGGGCGCTCGAAAACCGAGTACGATTTGGTTTTTGGGGATACCCCGCTCTACCAGTCGCTGGGCTACGGATAGGTCAGTGCCATCGTGTTGAATCCATACTTTACCATCGGATTTGATCTGGATGTGCAAGAAGCAACCGTAACGTCTTTGGTTTTCTTCCCAATAGTTGCTGTAGAGCAGGTATTGGTTGTGTTGCTCATCGACGATTGTCTCAGTCAGTCCAGACGGGGTTAGGCTGGCTACTTCTTGAAGATAGTCCAGCACTATGGTTTTATATTGATTTATTGAATCCATTTTACCAAATCGTGAACAAGATCTTTTGCTGGCATCGTTTAAATTTCGCTGCTGTATTAAGCTTTTGTGAGCCGTGAAGCAAGAGGGAATGACGAATTTTTCGAATGACGAGTGACGAATGACGAATGACGAATTTTCGCGTTGAGTCCGGGGATTTTAGGGGAGGAAAAAAGGGCAGGCCAAAGCGACCACAATAGCAGCGCGGGTGACGCGGATGGGGCGGATCAAGGCGGATTTGCTCACGCCTACGGCGCGATTAGAATAAGATGAGCCACAAAGGCAGAAAGCCAGGAAGAAAACATTTTTGATTTTCACCGGATAAAGGTCCCCTACTTTTTTGACGGGCCCCCAAGCCATTACAAAAACCTGGCCAGCTCAAAATCCTCCTGCTTCGACCATGGGAACTTCCCCTCGGCCCCCAACTTCCGGGCCAGGTACTCCTGCTCCGGTTGCCCTGGCGTAGGCACCAGGCAGGCGGGCCGTTCCGTAAGCGCCAAATCCATGAGGGTGCTATAGCCCGAGCGGCAAACGATGAGCCCGGACTGCGCAAAAAGCAGCGACAAACTTGCGGCATCCAAATGGGGGGCTATGCTCAGGTTGCCCTCTTGGTGTTGAAAAAAAGGCACTTCCGGTTTGCCCTGCAAGAGGAAAAAAGGCACTTGTGGGAAAGCCCGCACCTGCTCCCGGATCTGTGCCTCCCAAATGCTGCGCTGTGGCTCAGGGCCAGACAGGATGAAGGCAATGCGGTATTGAATCGGCGCCTCCATTTTATGCAGGCGGGACAATGGGCCCAGGTAACGGGTTTTTACCCCTCGCAAGGGCGGATGGCTCAAATCCCCGGCCAGGCCAGGGTAGTTTTCCCAGTCTGGGATCCAGGATTCCTGAAAGTAGGTCCGAATCCAGAACGCATTGATCAATTGTACCGTTCGCCCCCCAAACCAATGCCTGGCCGGCAAGTGAATTTGATGCGAAACAAAGGCGTTAAAAATGCCCGGGATGTAGCAGCCAAAACGTTGGTCGGAGATGACCCGGTCAAAATGGAAGGCCTGGTGCAAGGCTTGTACCACCCGGTATTCGCGCATAATGGCCAGGAAAATTTTGGGCATCTGGCGCAGCATGGGCCAGTACAGGTTGCTTTTGGGATAAGTGATGGCATAATCCGGCAGCTCGTGACAGGGCAAATCCGGGAAGTTTTGCCGCAAAAACGCCAGGGCCCGGCCATTGGAGGCCAAATGCACTTCATGCCCCATGGCAAGCTCCTGTTCGATCAAAGGCACACTGCGCGTAGCGTGGCCAAGCCCCCAGTCCAGAGGCGTAACGAGGGTTTTTATTGCTGACATCAAACTATTGAATTATTGCACTGCAATATCTCGATTTTTTCGCAAGGCTTTGCGGGGAGGAATGTATCAAAATATCTTATTTTTTCGTTATCTTCATGGCTATATCCTACGCTGAATGCACTTTCCCTCCTAATCCAATAACGTTTTCCGCACGGGGTATACATCCATTTGTATGCGTTGTAAATCTTTTAACTATGCAGCAGTTATTTACCTTGTTATTCTTGTATTCCCTTTTTTGCAGCAGCGATCTTTTGGCCCAAAGTACGGTTACGGTCAAAAACTGCAACCGAATCAACAGCGCGGCGCTGGAATTTTCGCCCGCCTTTTATGGCAACGGGATGGTTTTTGTTTCCTCCCGCAAACGCACAGGGGAAGTAGACAAGGTCACGGGGGAAACCTATTTTGAGCTCTATTACGCCGATTTTGATGAAGAGGGCATGCCCGTTCAAGCGGCGCCTTTTTCGGCCGAAATCAATTCAGACCGCCACGAAGGCCAGGTGAGTTTTACCAAAAGCTCCGATAAAATGTTCTTCAGCCGCAACAACATCAGCAAGGGGGTACCCCAGGCGGGCAAGGACGACACCGTGCGCATGCGTGTATACGAGGCTTTTAAAGGGCCTTACGATTGGGAAAGGGTGCGCCCTCTGCCTTTCAACAATGTCAATTATTCCTGTATGCACCCTTCCCTGAATTACGATGGGACCCGTTTGTTTTTTGCCTCAAACATGCCGGGTGGTTATGGCAAAATGGACATTTATTTTGTAGACTGGGATGGAACCAAATGGTCGGACCCCATCAATCTTGGGCCGGAAGTGAATACCTCCGGCAATGAGGTTTTTCCCTACATCCACGACAATGGCGCCTTGTTTTTTTCATCCACCGGCTTGCGGGGGCTGGGCGGGCTCGATGTGTACATGATCGACCTCAGTGGCAGTGAATGGGGCAAGGTGATCAATTTGGGGCAACCATTCAACTCCAAAGCCGACGACTTTGGTTTGATCCTGGACAAAGAAAGTACCCGGGGATTTTTCTCTTCCAACCGCAATGGGGGCGCTGGCAAAGACGATATTTACGTGTTTGAAGCGCCCAATGGCCTGCAAGGGCTCAAACCCGTCATTCAGGCTACCTTGCGCATTACCGCCATTGATGAGGACAACAACGCCACCATGCCCAACGTGAACATCCGCGTTTTTGAGCGGGCCACTGACGGGCTGATCAAGGACGGCAATACCTACGCGGCTACCCTGGTACCCGCCAACGATCAATCTCAAGACCTGATCATGCGCCTCAACCGCAAAAACGACGAGGAACTGGGCAACCCTACCGCGGTAACCGGGCGCGATGGCTCCTCAACGATCAATCTGGCCGTCAATCGCGAGTATGTTTTGTTGATTTCCAAAACCGGATTCAAAACCCAGGAACTTCCCTTTATCCCGAAAGCCCAAAACCTGAAAAACACCCTGGAAGTACGGATGGCCCACATCAATTGTATCCCTTTGCGCGGGATTGCCCTGACCGACAAATACGAAAAGCCCATTCCGAATGCCAAAATCCGGGTCATCAGCAATTGTAATGGGCAGGAAGTGCTGCTCACTTCCAACCTCGATGGCACTTTTGACCATTGCCTGGACCTGGGTTGTACCTACACCATCCTGGCCGAGAAATACGGATTTAAAGCCACCCAGACCCAACTTTCTACTGAAAATATACGGGGTAGCCGCTCCTTTTCCATCAACATGCACCTGGTACCCACCAACGAGGAGGTGATGCGCAAACCCCTGGCAGAAGGTACCATCATCGTAATGGAAAACATCTACTACGACTTCAACAAAGCCGCCATCCGGACCAGCGATGCCCGCGACCTGGAGGCCCTGACCCGCCTGATGCTCAAGTACCCGACCATGGAGGTTGAATTGGGTGCCCATACCGACTCCCGGGGCACTGCCGAATACAACCTGCAATTGTCTCAGCGCCGGGCCGAAGCGGCCAAGGAGTTTTTGGTGCGCAAAGGGGTAGCGGCCAATCGCATCCGGACCACTGGTTTTGGCGAAACCCAAATCCGCAACCATTGTAAGGATGGGGTAGAATGTGTGGAAAAAGAACACCAGTTCAACCGCCGGACGGAAGTGAAGGTGTTAAAAATAAACGAAACTGCACAGTACGAGCTGAAACCGGGCGGGAATTGAGATTTTACTATCTTAGAGGCGACAAAACATGAGGACATACAAATCATGCATACTAAAGCCATTATTCCGGTAGCAGGCGCGGGCACTCGTTTGCGGCCATTGACGTATACTCAACCCAAGCCCTTGATTCCGGTAGCGGGCAAACCCATCATTTCCTTCATCATCGATCAATTGATCGACATTGGGGTGCGCGACTTTATTTTTGTGATTGGTTATTTAGGGGAAAAAATCAAAAATTATGTCGAACAGGCTTACCCGGATATAGAAAAGGAATTTGTCAACCAGGAATTGCGCCTGGGTTCTGCACACGCCATCTGGACCGCCCGGGAATCGATCCGGGATGCCGACGATGTTTTCATCTTTTTTGGAGATACCATCATTGACCTCGATTTTCAACTGGTGCTCCAGGATCCTTACTCCAGCCTGGGGGTGAAAAAAGTCAATGATCCACGCGAGTACGGCGTGGTCGAGTACGGCGATGATGGCTTCCTCAGCAAAGTGATTGAAAAACCCCGCATCCCCAAATCCAATATGGCAATGGTGGGTTTTTACCACCTCAAGGAAGTCCCTTCTTTCATCGATGCACTGGAGTTCAACATCAGCAACAACATCCGGACCGATGGGGAGTTCCCCCTCACCGATGCCTTGATGCGCATGATTGAAACCGGTACCCGCTTCAGCACCATCGAGGTGGACAACTGGTTCAACTGCGGCAAAAAAGATGTTTTGCTCGAAACCAATGCCATCATGTTGCGGCGCAAGGGCTATGCCTCCGCCAATTTGCCCGAATTTGACAACTCCATCATCATTCACCCGGTCAGCATTGGCGAAAATTGCCAAATCGTAAACTCTATCATTGGTCCACATGTTACCATCGGCAACAATGTTCGCATCAACAATGCCGTTGTGCGCGACTCCATCATTGGCAACTATGCCGCCATCCAGGAAATTATCCTCCAAAATTCGGTGGTGGGCAACGATGCTTCGATTACGGGCCTAAGGCAAAGTTTGAACATTGGGGACAATACGGAAATAGATTTTAGTTGAGGACTTGAGGAGTTGAGTGACCCGGCGCTTCGGCTCCGCTCAGCGGCCGGGTCATTCAACTTCTCAACTCCTCAACTCTTTTGCATGAGAATCACTTTCGATCGCCTCGTCCTCGTCCTCATCATTGCAGTGGCGGGAATTTACATTGGCAAGTATTTTTACCAAAAGCCCCAATTTGTCAATGGGCAAAAAGCGCTGGATTTTAAGGCGCAAACCATCAGCAATCAAAATTTTCAACTTGCTGACCTAAAGGGCAACTACGTTTTGCTCGATTTTTGGGGGTCCTGGTGCGGCCCTTGCCGAATGGAGAACCCTCAGTGGGTAGCACTGAACAATCGCTATGCGGGGCAAAAATTGCCCAACGCGCAGGGCTTCCACATCGTCAGTATCGCCATTGAACGGAATGCGGAAAGTTGGAAAAGGGCCATTGCATACGATGGGCTCAATTGGCCGCTGCACATTTTGGATCAAACCAGCAGCATGAAATTTTTCAATTCACCCATTGCTTCCTTGTACAAGGTGCGAACCTTACCCAGCAACTACCTGGTCAACCCCCAGGGCATCATCATCGGGGTAAACCTGGACCCTGTGGAAGTGGAGAAACGAATCCAGCAGTAATTTTTGTCATGACATGCTGTCAAAAACTGACAAGCTGACCTTTCTGTTCTCAGTTTTTCTGACATGGCAAGATAATTGATGAGGGTTCCGAAAAACAATTGTACTGCAATGGATCCGAATAAAGAAGTGGAAATCAACGAAGAAACTTTAGAAACACCAGTGGAAAACGACAACAACCTCAATGCCGAAGGGCAAGAAGAAAAGCCCTCTGCTGGAGACTCCTCTGCGGAAGAGCAATTGGCACGTTTGCAAAGGGATTATGCTGATTTGCAGGATAAATACATCCGTCAGGCTGCCGAATTTGACAACTTCAAGCGCCGTACCCTCAAAGAACGGCTGGAATTGATGCGGACTGCGGCTCAGGATACCATTCAGGCCTTGCTGCCTGCGCTCGACGATTTTGATCGGGTCAAAACCGCCAGTGAATTGCCCAACAGCACCGAACCCTTTAGTGAAGGGGTCAAGTTGGTCTACCATAAATTGTACAACATTCTCGCTGCCCAGGGCCTGGAACCCATGGAATCCAATGGCCACGATTTTGATACCGAAATCCACGAAGCCATTACCGAAATTCCCGCACCCACCGAAGAAATGAAAGGTAAAGTGATCGATACCTTGGAGAAAGGATACAAACTCAAGGACAAAATCATCCGCTACGCGAAAGTAGTAGTAGGTAAATAAAAAAGTATGGCTAAGCGCGATTTTTACGAAGTGCTTGGGGTGCCTAAAAATGCCGACGAGGGGGCTTTACGCAAGGCTTACCGCCAAATGGCGATGAAGTACCACCCAGACAAAAACCCCGGGGACAAAGAAGCCGAAGAAAAATTCAAGGAAGCTGCGGAGGCTTACGAAGTGCTCAATGATGCCGACAAACGGGCTCGGTACGATCGTTATGGTCACGCAGGTGTTGATCCCAACATGGGTGGCGGCGGCGGCTACGGTCCGGGTGGGATGAGCATGGACGATATTTTCAACCAATTTGGCGACATCTTCGGCGACGATTCACCTTTTGGTTCTTTTTTTGGGAACACCGGAGGGCGTTCGGGTGGCGGCCAAAGGGGCGGCCAGCGCGGGGGTAACCTGCGCATCAAGGTATCCCTGACCCTGGAAGAAATCGCCAATGGGGTGACCAAAAAAATCAAGGTCCGCAAACAAACTACCTGCGACGAATGCCGTGGATCAGGGGCCAAAGACTCCTCTTCGGTAAAATCCTGTACTACCTGTAACGGTGCCGGATACGTACGCCAGGTGCGCAATACCTTTTTGGGACAAATGGCGACGACCACCCCTTGCCCCACTTGTGGCGGCCGTGGACAGGTGGTAACCAGCCATTGTGCCAAATGCCGCGGTGCCGGAACCGTGGAAGGGGAAGAAACCCTGGATATCGACATCCCGGCAGGCGTGGAAGAGGGCATGCAACTGCAAATGCGGAACAAAGGCAACGCTGGCCCGAATGGAGGCCCTGCTGGCGACTTGCTGATTACCATAGAGGAAAAGCCGCATGAACACTTGCAGCGGGATGGACAAAACGTGATTTACGAGTTGTTCATCAATTTTGCCGACGCCAGTCTGGGCACTTCTGAAGAGGTCCCTACCCTGGATGGAAAGGTAAAAATCAAAATTCCGGCGGGTACTCCGGCAGGCAAAATTTTCCGCCTGAAAGACAAAGGCCTGCCTTCGGTACAAGGTTACCGGGGTGAGCGCGGCGACCAGTTGATTTACGTCAATGTTTGGACCCCGAAAAAACTGAACGACGAGGAACGCCGCTTGTTGGAAAGAATGCGGGAATTGCCCAACTTCAAACCACAACCCGGCAAGTCTGACCGCAGCTTTTTTGAAAAAATGCGGGACTTTTTCAAATAAGGAATAGACTTGATCGTTGCTGCAAATGACGAATAATTCGAGTGACGAATGACGAAAACGGTCACAGCGCGAAGCCGAAGTGTCGTTTTCGTCATTCGTCACTCGAATTATTCGTCATTTGAATTAATACACCGCTATGAAATATGTTTTTGTTCTCTGCTTTGCCCTCGCCTTCCTGCTTAGCGCTTGCGGCCCCAACTACGTCTACAAGGACCAAACGACCTTCGAAAACGATACCTGGACTTATCAGGCCATTCAGCAGCACCAGGTTGAAATCAAAGATACCTCCCACCTCTACAACCTGATCATCGGGGTCAAACACAGCCCGGAATACGCCTTCCAAAACTTGTACGTCAAAATCAAGACCGTTTTCCCCAATCAAGAAAAACGTGAACAAGTCGTCTCGCTCAATCTGGCCGATGGCAGCGGCGCCTGGTACGGCAAATGCAGCGGCAAGACTTGCAGACTCGAAATTCCCATCCAACAAAATGCCATTTTTGAACAGGCTGGCACCTACCAGTTCAGCATCGAGCAGTACATGCGGACAGAGAAGGTGGAAGGAGTGAAAGGTTTGAGTTTTAAAGTGGAAAAGACGGCCTCTAAGGTGCAGAAATAGAACCTTGAAGCAACGTGCATGATCTACTTAGGTGCCTCTTAAGTGCCTAAAGTATCTTAGGTGGTAAAAAATAAAACCTACCACGGCCGCCGCTCATACACCACGGCCTTATCCCGTATCTTCTTAATTTCCCGATAACGGTACAAAAACGCCTTCGCCGCAGGTTCATCCGGCAATTCAGGCTGAAACACCACAAAACGGGGATTGATCCTTTGGATTTTGGCCAACTCTTGACTTAGGTGAATCTGCAAGACCGCCCGGTGCCGTTTTTCCCAAATCAAGGAGCGGTGCACATACGGCGTAGGACTTTCCTGGCCCAGTAAGTGATAAACAATCTGATGGTAATTGCCCAGGTAAATCCGGTCATCTGGCAACAAAAGTGGTCGCAGGTAATTTGCGGTTTCCCGGGCGTGATCAGGCTTGTCGAGGTAGTCTTTTTTTTGCAAAAACAAGTTGACCAAAAACAACAAACTCAGTACAATCGCACCATTGCGCAGCCGAAACAAGGGCGCAATCCAACGCGGTTTGGGCAGATCACGCGCATAAAAAGTACCTGCCAGCCAGGCCACTGGCAACATCATTTGGATAAAATAATGCCCAAAAGGTTTCCCCTGTACGTTGATGGCCACCAAAACGCAAAGCGCCCAAATACAAGCTAAAACCCAAGGCTTGGTGCGCCAATACAGGCCCCAGCAAAAAGCCAGGGTGATGGGTAAAAAGCGCAGCAAAAAATCCAGCAAAAACAAAGCCCGATTCCCTACACTGAGCTCAGCCGGATAGGCCCCACCCACGCCAAAAGTATAGTGTAAAAACACCTTTTCCAATCCCCAACTGTGGTATGTCCAATACACCAACAGAGGTACGACCAAAAAAGCGCTGATCATCAACCCACCTTGGAGCAATAAACGCATAAGTGGAGCTTTAGCCTGCCAAAAGATCCAGATCAGCATCAGCCCCATGGCCAGGGCGTCAAATGCCACAGTGTATTTGATCATAAAACCTGCACCCAGGCACAATCCCGTGCCCAAAGCGCCCCAAATCCGTTGAGGAAAGGCCAAAATCAGCCAAAGCGCCAGGGTATTGAACAGGGTATAGTACAATTCTGTATTCGGCGATACCCCATAAAAAGTAAACAAGGAACACATGAAGATGTACATCATTCCACTGGCCCGGGCGGCATTTTCGTCGGCTTGCCAGGCTTTGGCCGCGCGGTACAAAAAATAGCCAGTGCCCGCTACCCAAACTGCAGTAAACAAACGCAACAAAAAGATCGACCCTCCTCCAATTTTTAACAAAGCTGCATAAATCAGAAAAATCCCTACAGGTTTGATGTCAATCACCTCCACCCAATAAGTCTGCCCACGCAATAAGGCATCTGCGATGACGATGTAAGTGGATTCATCGTGATTGATGACGGATGGGAAAAAGGAAAAAATGCGCAGCAAAAAAGCCGTTCCCAAAAAAATGAGGAAGGGGGATTTGAACATGAGTTGAAGGTTGAGGCGATTTGATTATCAGATAATCAAAGTAAAGCTTAGTGATTTTTCATAAGGCTCTTTCGAGTTACGAATGACGAATACATGAGTAGCGAGTTTTGAAGTGGGCTACCGCAGCGTCTTAGACCAAGCCTGTTTCAAAGTCACTGCGGCAGCCCACTTCAAAACTCGCTACTCACGTATTCGTCACTCGTAACTCAAAAAAAATCATCAAATGGTTGATCATCAATTTCATTGATCTTTTCAACCTTATTTAGCTATATCTTCACAATTTTCTGGTACCCATAAGCACCTCCTGCCACAATCCGAACAAAATAGGTACCCATAGGTAAAGCCTCCAAGTTAAGGTTTTTGCTTTGAAAATTGGCTTGTGGCAAGACATGCCGTTGCAACAAACGCCCGGCAGGGTCCAACACCTCCAGTTTGCCCGCATCGGGTAAGGTGCCGACTTCGATCAACACAGTGCCATCCACTACTGGGTTCGGGCTTATTTTTATCGCTATTTTTTGCTGCGTGGGGGTATCCACCGGGGTACTGATGCGCTGGGCCTCTTCTACCGCAGCCAGCACATTGATCCGCCCGTAACCATACACTGGATTGGGGCTCCGATCACTGCGCAGCCCGGAACAGTTCATGGTGTCGGTGAGGGATACCGCAGTTTTTTCCAACAAGGTTTCAATCGTTTCAACCTGTCCGGCCAAGGCAGGATTGGCCGAAATGATCAGTGCCACCGCCCCGGCCACGTGAGGGCCCGCCATACTGGTACCGCTGAATGAAGCAAAACCACCGCCAGGCACCGCAGAACGTACTGCCTGGCCCGGTGCGGATACATTGGGCTTGAGCACCAGCGTGTCTTGCCACCTGGCTGGGCCACGCGAACTAAACCGGGCGATTACATCACTAATGTTGGTGGCACCAATGGAAAAAGATTGTGGGAAAAATGCCGGTGCATCATCCACAGAGCCACAGCCCTGGCTACCGGAATTACCCGCCGAAACCACCACCACTACTCCGGCTGCCCGCAGGTTGATGATGGCTCTTTCCATGAGTTTCCAATTGTTGGGGCCACAACCTTCAATATCGGGGCAACCCCAGGAGTTGTTGATCACATGGGGCGCCAGTTTGGGGTTGGGGTTCTGGTTTTTCAAATCGGTGGGTGCCAAAAACCACTGGAAACAATCCAGGTAAGAAGCTGGACTTCCCCAACCCCGGTCCATGTTGCGGCACCCAATCCAGCGTGCACCGGGTGCTACCCCAATTTGGTTGCCAGCTCCATCGTCCCCTACCATGGTGCCCATGGTGTGGGTGCCATGGTTGTCGTCGTCACAAGGAAATTTGGAATTGAGTCCGCAGGGATTGAGGGTATCGTTGTTCAGCGGATTGTATTTGCTGATGCCATCGTGCCAGTTGTAATTGTGGTTGGGGCTGGCTTCTACATTTCCCCGGTATTTTTTGACCAGCGCAGGGTGCTCCCAGTCGCAGCCTGTATCCTGGCCCGCAATCACGACCCCTTGTCCGGTGATTCCCTTGGCCCACACTGCGGCAGCCCCGATTTTTTCAATGCCCCATTCCACACTGGAGCGCAAACTGGCCATTTCCGTTTCCATTCGCGGTGGCGACAGGTAGGTGTGAGGGTTGCTGATGATGGCTTGTACTGCGGGATGAGCCGCCAGTAGGGTGGCTGAAGCCTGATCCAAATTCGGAATAAAGATGGCATTTACAATCCACAGTGGGCTGGCGCTGAGCTTGGCGTCGGTCAAAATTTTCCACAAGGGCGCCTGGCTGCGTTCAGCTGTTGCTTTTAGTTTTTGAAAAACGTATGCTCCCTTGGCTTCTTTGCTTGAGAGCTGTTGGGCAAAGCTCAAATCAACTTGTTCAGCAAGCATGACAATGGCTTCCACATGCCCCCGGGTATGCAGCATTTCCTGGACCTCTCGCTCTATTTTTTGTGCCTGAGCGGTAGAAAAACAACCCAGGGCAATTCCAAACAGGTAAAATGCGTTAATAATGATGTGTTTCATCGGATTATGGTTATGGCCTTTTTAGAGCCCTTGAAACAAATGCACTAACATATTTGACAATCAACAAAATAAAATGCGTTAAATCTTTTGCAATTCTCAGAAAAGAGCTATTTTACATGCAAATGACAAAATAGCCTCACTTTACTCCATTTCCAGCTATTGAGATACAATATTCCCATTGGTGCATATCAACAGAGAGCAACAAGATCTACGTACTCAATCATTTTCACAGCATGGAACCTTCCATTCAGATGTACAACGCTTTTTCGGGGGTCAACCCACAGGAAAATAGCGCACTTCTTAGCTTTTTTCGGGCACATACACCCGATACCGAATACCGCGCCATTCAAGAGGCATTGGATTATGCCCTCAAAAATAAACCATCTTTCGGAGGATTTGTACTCACCTATACGATCAACAATCGAATAGTTGCTGGTGTAGTCGTCAATAAGACAGGAATGGAGGGGTTTAAATCCGAAAATCTTTTGGTATTGGCAGCGCTACACGAAGATTTTAAGGCCCAAACCACCTTACTGGAAGACCTGATCAACAAAGCAGTGGATTATGCGGATGGGGATATTGCCATTTATGCCAAACCCAATCACCCTGCGCTGATGATGGCCAAACGGATGGGCTTTAAAGAGCAGTACGTAGAACTCAAATTTCAAAAAGCAGCTCAAATAGCCAAAGTAAGAGTTTAAGCAATTTTCATTTTTAAAAATAAAGTTTTATTTTGCATGAGTTTTTAAACAAAACACCCAACTCATGCAAGAGCAGGTTATAGCTCATCTTTCCCGCGATCCACTCCTGGCATCCATCATTCCCGGGATTGCTTTTCCGGATTATGGAGCAAACAATACCGATGTTTATTTTGGTTTGTTGGAATCTATTGCTTCCCAACAGCTTTCGGTCAAGGCTGCCGATACCATTTTTAAACGATTTTTGGCCCTCTTTCCCGATGATTACCCCAAAGCAGAATTGTTGGTGGAAACGCCGCACGAAACCCTGCGTGGGGTAGGGCTCTCCAATCAAAAAGCGCAGTACATGCGCAATACCGCTGCTTTTTTTATTGAACATCAATTGTTTGAAAAAGACTGGTCCGATTACAGTGATGCCGAAGTTGTACAAACCCTAAGCAGCATCAAAGGGGTAGGCAAATGGACGGTGGAAATGATCCTGATGTTTGTGCTGCGCCGCCCGGATGTGTTCCCCATCGACGATTTAGGGGTACGGCAAGCGATGATCCGTCTGTACAAAGTAGAATCGGAAGGTAAGGCCCAATACCAACAGCTCACAGAAATTGCGGAAGCCTGGCGACCCTATCGCACTTATGCCTGTCGCTACCTGTGGCGCTGGAAAGACCAATAAAAGTGTGATGGTGTGAAAGAGTGCTGGTGTGGGTGGGATGGCGTTTCATTCCCTTAGTTTTATCGGAAAACATCGATCAATGAAGTCATATTTTTTTCCCTACATCCTCTTCTCAGCGTTTTTGCCATTTTTTTTATTCGCTCAGTCTAAGTTTGAAGCCGATGTAATCGTCTACGGCGGCACCTCCGCTGCCATTACGGCTGCGGTACAGGTAAAAAAAATGGGCAAATCCGTCATCATTGTATCGCCGGATACCCATTTGGGGGGCTTGTCTTCTGGGGGCTTGGGTTTTACCGATACCGGCAACAAAGAAGTCATCGGGGGGCTTTCCCGGGAGTTTTACCACCGCCTTTACGAGCATTACCAGCAAGACAATTCCTGGGTTTGGCAAAAAAAAGCCGAATATGGCAACAAAGGCCAGGGCACACCCGCTATCGATGGCAACAACCGCACCATGTGGATTTTTGAGCCCCATGCTGCGGAAAAGGTTTTTGAAGACTTTGTCAAAGAATATGCGCTCACCGTTCACCGCAACGAATGGCTCGACCGTTCTGCCAAAGGTTTGAGCAAAAAATCAGGAAAAATCCGCACCATGCGTACCCTCAGCGGCAATGTGTACAGGGGAAAAATGTTTATCGATGCGACCTATGAGGGCGATCTTATGGCCCTGGCTGGGGTCAGTTACCATGTTGGGCGAGAAGCCAATGCTGTCTACGACGAAAAATGGAACGGGGTACAAACCGAGGTTTTTCAACATGGCCACCATTTTAAAGCTAAAATCAGCCCCTATACAATTGAAAATGACCCCAGTAGTGGTCTGCTTCCCGAGGTATCAGCGGAACCCGCGGGGACTTATGGCAGCGGCGATAAACGCATTCAGGCTTATTGTTTTCGCATGTGTTTGAGCAATCACCCCGACAATCGTATCCCCTTTGTCAAACCAGCTGGCTACGACCCTGCTCGGTATGAGTTGTACGCCCGGGTATTCGCCAGTGGCTGGCGTGAAACCTTCCACAAATTTGATCCAATCCCCAACCGCAAAACCGATACCAACAACCACGGCCCTTTCAGCACCGATTACATTGGAAAAAATTACGACTACCCCGAGGCATCTTACGAGCGGCGTAAGGCCATCATCAAAGAGCACGAATTGTACCAAAAGGGGCTGATGTACTTTTTGCAAAACGACCCACGGGTGCCCGCTGATGTACGCGAAAAAATGCAGCAATGGGGCCTGCCCAAGGATGAATTCACGGATAATGGCAACTGGCCGCATCAACTCTACATCCGGGAAGCCCGGCGCATGGTTGGGGAATTTGTGATGACGGAGGCTGATGCCCTGGGCAAAACCAAAGTGCCCAATCCCGTAGGTATGGGCTCCTACGCCTTGGACTCGCACAATACACAGCGTTATGTCAATGCCGATGGTTTTGTGCAAAACGAGGGTGATATTGGGGTCCATCCCGATCGGCCCTACTCCATTGCCTATGGCTCGATTTTGCCCAAAATCAAAGAATGCCAAAACCTACTGGTGCCGATTTGTGTATCGAGTTCCCACATTGCGTATGGTTCTATTCGCATGGAACCCGTGTTTATGATTCTGGGACAATCGGCGGCTACGGCGGCTGTTTTGTCGATCAACAATAAGGTTAGTCCGCAGAAATTGCCTTACGAGAAGTTGCGGGAGGTGTTATTGAAAGATCAACAGGTGTTGGAAAGATGAGGGGATGGTGGCAAGGTTGATCGGTGCTAATTTCAGGCGCTGGCGCCCAAGGCTTGCGCCAAACACATAATCGGCTGACTTTAAGTATTTTAACCCTAATCCCCCAGGCATTCCACCATATCCACAATCGTCTCTTCCACTGGTCGGTAACTCAATCCCAACTCATTGGTGCTTCGTGATGCATCGAACTGTGGAGCAAAGCCTAAATTCCCCCGCAAAAAGCGCCGACTAAAGCCCACCCGAGGGCCAATCAGGTACAGCAACCAATTGGGCAAAGGTTTTTTGGGCAGTTTGAACGCTTCTCCATAGTGGTTATGGATCACCGCAGCCATCTCCAGGATACTCATCGTTTGGGCACAGATCAGGTACCGGCCATTTGCCTCGGGCGTGAAGGCTGCCAACAAATGTGCCTGGGCAGCATCCCGCACATCCGCTACGCCAAAATACAATTGTGGAGCTCCCAGGCGTAGCTCGCCATTCATCAGTTGACGCATGGTGGATACACTCACATTGTCGCCCCGACCCGACAGGGTGGGCCCAAACAGGAAAGTGGGGTTGATACAAACCAAATCCCATTGCGCCTGTTGATTGGCAATGATCCAGGCTTCTTTTTCAGCCAGGGTTTTGGAATAACCATAGGGATCATATCGCAGATCGGAAATCAAATTCCAATTGCGTTCATCAAAAGCCCCACTGGGCTGGTCCAAAATCTCGCGGGCCTCGGCATATACGGCCACTGCGCTAGAAGTCATTACCACCCGCTTGACGGAAGGGGTTTCCCCGGCTGAATACAACACATTTTTGGTACCCTCCAGAGCAGGGTCAACCAGCTGTCGTTGGGGGTCCTTAATTTTTCCAATCAAAAAAGGAGAAGCCGTATGGATGACCAACTCACAACCCCGCATGGGATTGTTGAAGTCCCCGTGGCGCATCAAATCTGCTTCGTAAAACTCCAGCCGACCCGGGCCAGCTTCCGCAATCCGTTTGAGATGGGCAATTTTGCGTTCATCCTGCCGATTCCGAACCGTAGTACGTACATAATAACCCGCCTCAACGAGGTATTTAAGCATCCAGGATGCCAAATAACCTGAACCTCCGGTAACCAGGATAGGCAAGGACTGATCAAATGATTGTAGCTGCACATGAAAAAATTTATACCCGAATGGTAACCCAGAAAAACTACAAACTTGTTTACATTCAGTGCTCAAAACTAACACAATCAACTGTATTTTAGGTAGAGAACTGAAAACACAATTGTTAAGGTCATATTTTTTCTTTCACGAATAAAAATTATTTGGGTATATTTACCCCCATAGAGACATCCGGTCCTACCCCCTTTTGGATCACGTCATAAGTGATTGCCGGAAATACCCATTGAAAAGCCGCCTGTAAGTGTGATTACAGAGTTTCATTACATAAACCTTTTGACATATAGGAACCGGAGAGAGAGTCAAAGGTTTCGTGGTCGCATTCCTAGCCGTTGTTTTGGCCATTCAGATTAAGAAGCTCGGTAACAATCCTTTGAACAATTTTTTTGTCATAATCTCATTTGATGAAGAGTATTAGTTATTGCGGCTATTGCTCTAGGAATCGATTGAAAGAATAAGATCGGCATGCGCAGTTTTTATCAACTCATTCCCGTAGCGGTTGCTTTTAAAGCCTTGCTGCTACTCGGCAACTTTGGTCACAAGTTGTCGATCTCCCTTGTACCCGGGGTACAAACTGCACCATCTATACGGACAACAGCAAACCAAGGATGTATTGATACCGTACACATTACACTGGATTCAAACTGCCAGTTTGTACTTACACCCAAATTGGTTTTGGAAGGTTCGGAAGCTTGTTTATCTGCAGATGATTACGAAATTTTTGTGGACGATGAAAACCCGCTCAACCGCGATACAGTAGATGGCTGTGGTAATTTTCGCTTTGTTGTCAACATCAAAAACCCCAAGTCTTGTACTTCTTTTACAAGTTGTTGGGGCGTTGTAGCTGCCGAAGATAAGATGGCTCCAGTCGTTACCGCACCTGCGGATACTACCCTCTTTATTTTTTGTGACGAGATTACAGACATTTACCAAAACCTGAGCAGTACCGACAGTTTTGGGATTGCTACCCTCAAGGACAATTGCAACCAAGGATTATTAAAGATTCGCAGTTTTATTGACGCTATTTATTACGACAACCACTGCGATACCATCATCATTCGGCGTTTGTTTTTTGCCAGCGATGCCAAGGGCAATCAAGACACCGATCCGCAGTTCATCACCTTGCTGCGCGCGCCACTGGCTTCTATCCAATTGCCGGATAGTGTGGGCATCAATACCTGCACCGGAAACAACAACCCGAAAAAGGACAAAAACGGAAACATCCACCCCGATGTGAGTGGCTACCCTTACGTGGTCAATTACCAGGGAAAAATTGATTACATCACGGTGGATTCTTCCTGTGGGCTTAGCTCTGCTTATGTGGATACCCGCTTTGAAGTATGCCCCACTACGTACAAGGTACTGCGGCGTTGGATCATCAAAGATTGGTGTAAAAAAATTTCCATTGAGCTTAGCCAAATCATCAAAGTGGGCGATGTGGATAAACCCATCATCAAGAGTCTCTACCATCATGATTTTTTGAGCACTTCTACCAGCCCTTTTGATTGTACTGCGGCCATTGAAGTCATGCCACCAATTGTAACGGACGCTTGCTCGGGTTATACCTGGACTGCGGAAATCTGGACTGATACCTGTCGCGACACCCTTGGCCTGCCCATTGATCCCAAACCTCCAGTGCGTTTAGGGTTTACAAATAGTGGTGCCCCCAAACGTTACATCGGCAACCTGCCCGCTGGCTGCCACCTCCTCATTTATACGGTGCGCGATGCTTGCCACAACGAAGCCAAAGACACCATCCGCCTGGAAGTACAGGACAGGATTAGTCCGGTAGCCATTTGTGACGATAAAATCAACATCACACTCAATGAAGCAGGCTATGCTCAATTGCGGGCGGAAGATGTAGATGAAGGCAGTAAAGACAATTGTACATTGGCCAAACTCCACATTCGTCGGCCCATCACTCAGGATGAAAATTGCAACCCACTGGATACACCCCGGGTAAGCCGCTGGGATTCGATACTCACCTTCACCTGTTGTGACCTTGCTTTAGGCTACGTCAAAGTAGAGCTGAGGGCAACCGATGCTGCAGGCAATACGGATTATTGCTGGACAACCGTTTGGATCGAGGACAAAATGAAGCCCTGGTGCCGGGCCCCCAAAGACACTACTGTGTATTGCGATAGTTTGCCCAAAGGGGTTGATTTTAAAAACCGCAGCACCATCCTCCGGTATTTCGGAGCACCTAAGGTTGGAGACAATTGTTTCAAAGCAGAATGGATCGAATTTGATCCGGAAGTGAAAATCAACAATTGCGGCGTAGGGACGGTTAAACGGAAATTTTTGGCCCGTGACGAATCCGGCAATGAATCTCCTGATACCTGCGTGCAATGGATCACCGTAATTGCCACCCATGAGTACATGATCAAATTCCCTAAGGATTACATCGAATATTGTAAAGACCCTAGCCCTGATACCATCGGAACCTTCGAACTGGCTTGTGATATCCTGGCAGTAAACGTCAGCGATAAACGTTACCAGGCTGATGGGGAAGAATGTTATAAAATTTTCAGAACCTACAATGTCATCAATTGGTGCGAGTATGTGGATGGAGACGACGTTATTCCTGTACCTCGCGACATCGACTGTGACGGAACCGGTGGAGAAGAAGATGTGTGGGTGATCGTACGCCACGACGGCAGCGCCTATTTTGATGCTGACAACAATGAAAAGAACAAATTCCCGCTGAAGAATTCCCGGGCTTGTGGCGGCAATCCAGAAGGGTATTGGGAAAAATTGAACCGGAAACCAACCGGACAATGGACCTATACCCAAGTCATCAAAGTGGTGGACAATGAAGCTCCACAGGTCTTCACCGAGTCCAACGTATCTTTTTGCATCAACCGCAGTGATTGTAAAGCGGATATTGTATTGTCGGTAGGCATTCAGGAGGCTTGTGACCCCAATAACCTCAATATTGAAACCGACCTTAAATTGGAAATCAACGAAAGTTCCAGCAGCAGCCAAACCAATTGGCGGGTGTTTGGGCGCTACCCCAAATATTTGTTCACCGGGGTGGTACCTAAAGGTGATTATCAGTTGGAGATCAAAGTAACCGACGCTTGCGGGAATTCGGGCAAAGGTTTCGTCAAATTTAAAGTAGTGGATTGTAAACCACCCTCCGTTACTTGTATTCACGGTTTATCTGCTGAATTGAGTGAGTTGCCGCCGAATACGGATATTGACGGCGACGGAGATGTGGATAGGGCGTCAACCATCGTCTGGGCCAAAGAATTGCTGGCTAGCCCCAGCATCGATTCTTGTTCAGGCCCGGTTCGTTATTCCATCAACCGCAAAGGGGAAAAAGCCAACATCAATCAGGACTACATCATCCTGACCTGCGATGATTTAGGTTTGACTGAAGTCGAATTGCACGCCTGGGACAACGCCATTAATACGAAACTCAGCCCTCCGGGCCCCAACCACGATTATTGTTTGACCTACATCAAGGTACAGGACAACAAATACAACCTTTGTAAAGACCCTGGCGACACCCTCATCATCGAGGGGAATACCCGCACTGAATTGGGCCTCAGCCTGAGCGGGGTAGTGGTGGAAAGTAGTGGCGCCAAAAGTTTAAAAGCCGTAAGTGTCCAAACGGGCGATTACCTCATGCAGGGGTTTGCAGCAGGCTACGACTATACCCTCACCGCTGATAAAGAAGATGATGCTACCAATGGTGTCAGCACATTTGATGTTTTGTTGATCACCAAACACATTCTGGGTAAACAACTACTGAGCTCCCCATACCAATTGCTTGCTGCAGACGTAAACCAGTCTGGTTCCATTTCCACCCTCGATTTGATCAAAATCCGCAGGGTTATCCTGCATCTGGATACTACTTTTGAGGGTGGTAAAAGCTGGATCTTTGTAGATGCCAAACACCGCTTCAAAGACCCCAGGAACCCCTGGGCCGAAGCGATTCCCAAGTACATCCAATTCAACGACCTGGATCGTTCGGTGTCTGATGCCCGCTTTATCGGCATCAAATTGGGAGATGTAAACGGCAACGTTGAAACCAATGGCCTGACTCAGTTGAATCCCGACATCATTAAAAAGGAGGGTGAATTGCTGCCAACACGTCCACAGTTGGACTTTAAGGTGCTCTCGGTTCAACCGAACCCTTTCCGCGATCAGGTGCAAATCAAATGGTCGAGCCCAAGTGGCGGGGAAGCCACCCTCCAGGTCATCGATGCCTTTGGTCGGACCGTACGGCAGGATCGGGTAGACCTGTTCGTGGGTGAGAACAACTTTGCCTACGCTCAGCAGGATTTGCCGGGTGCAGGGACCTATTCGGTGATCATCCGGCAGAATGGCCAACAGGTGGTTACTCGATTGGTGATGGTGAATTGATGGGGTTTGAGCCGATTTTTTTTGATGAATTAAAAGCCCTATCTTTGAGTTAAAAGCAACGGGATTATGGCTCAAAAACTGCCCTTAGGTTTACAAGATTTTGGTGAAATCATTCGTGGAGGGTACAAGTACATCGACAAAACCCGCTACGTACACCGGATGTGTACCTCAGGAAAGTATTTTTTTCTCTCCCGTCCTCGTCGTTTCGGCAAATCCATCACCGTAGCGGTTTTACAAGAATTGTACCGTGGTAGCAAAGAGTTGTTCAAAGGTTTATGGATTGAAGATCAGTGGGATTGGAGTCGAAAAGCCCATCCCATTGTCAAAATCTCCTTTACTGCGCTGGGTTTTCAGCAAAATGGCCTGCAAGAATCGCTGAATTACGCCCTGGATGGCCTGATCAAAACGCATGGCCTGGAACCTATTCAAGGTAATCTTACCAATAAGCTATCCTATCTGGTCACCGAATTGGCCAAGGTCAACAAAGTGGTGGTCTTGATTGATGAATATGATGCACCAATTGTAAATTATCTGGGCGAAGAAATTGCCATAGCTTACCAGAATCGAGAATTGCTCAAAAGTTTTTATGCTGTTTTAAAGGATTTAGACCCTTATCTGGAGTTGGTATTCATCACCGGGGTGAGCAAATTTTCCAAAGTGGGAATTTTTTCGGGCATGAACAATTTGGTGGATCTGACGATGAATGCACAGTTTTCATCCATGCTTGGATACACTCAAACTGAGCTGGAACAGGGTTTTTCGGAAGAAATTGAAAACACCTCAACCATACTCAAACTGAATAAGCAGGAGTTGTCAGACAAAATGCGCTTTTGGTACAATGGGTATCGATTTCATGCCAGTGCTGAAACGGTTTACAACCCTGTTTCAATCAATATGTTTTTTCACCTACAGGAGTTCAAAAACTTCTGGTTTGAAACGGGTACCCCGAGTTTTTTGATCAAACTTTTAAAAAAAGAAGGCCTCTACGAACTAGAGCTTTATCCTCAGGGGGAACAAAGTTTCGCTACTTTTGATCTCGAAGACCTCAACGCCTTTGGCTTACTTTACCAAACGGGTTACCTCACTCTAAAGTCCCGCAATGAAATGGGCCTCTACGAGATGGACTACCCAAACTACGAGGTAAAAAATGCCATGACCGGTTTTTTGTTGGAGGCCTATGGTGGCTTGCGCCGAGGAGAGGCATTACCTCTAGTTTATAAGCTGGAACAATTGCTAGAAGCACGCAAAGTGGATCAGGTGATGAAGCAATTACAGGCTATGTTCAAGTCAATTACTTATCAATTGCACGAAACCTATCCTGAGAAATTTTTCCATGCGGCCATTCATTTGTTGTTTACTTACATGGGCCTGAACATCCATAGCGAGGTGTGTACCTCTGATGGTCGGGTAGATGCCTTGGTGGAAACGGCTTCCTACATCTATATTTTTGAGTTTAAACTGGACCAAAGCGGGGAAAAAGCCCTGGATCAAATCAGGAAAAAAGAATATTATCAAGCATTTTGGAATAAAGAAAAACCGGTGATTGGAATAGGCGTGAATTTTTTGAGCGAGACACGGAATATTGGGGAGTGGAAAGAGGAGGTGTTTTGAGGGGCTGGAGGAATGTAGTGGCTTGCACCAATATTAGGTTTATACAAAAAATAGCGCCTTAACAAAAAAAGCGGGAACGACCTCTCAGTCATTCCCGCTTCCCATTTTCATACAAAACTATTTCTGTTTATGGATTCGGCACGATGTCGCCGTGATCTCCAATTGGAGCCGCAGGCTCACTGCTGTGGCCATTCATTCTGGCTTTGTCCTCAGGGAACTCGTAAGGGCGTGGGCCAATCAAACGTTCGAGGTCGGATTTCAGCAGGACTTCCTTTTCCAGCAAAGCCTGAGCAATCACTTCCAACTCCTGGCGGCGTTCGCGCAGGAGTTCTTTCGCCCGCTCGTATTGTGAGTTCACCATTTTGCGCACTTCATCGTCGATCAGGGTAGCAGTCTCATCCGAATAGGGCCTTTGGTACGATTCGTTGGAGAGCCCATAGAAAGAGACTTGGCCAACCTTTTCGTTCATGCCAAAAACACTGATCATGCTGTAAGCCATTTTGGTCACCTGATCCAGGTCACTTTGTGCACCAGTGGAGATTTTGCTAAAGACGTTGTTTTCAGCAGCACGGCCACCGAAGGTCATACACATCCTGTCGAGCAATTGCTCGGTGCGGGTGATGTTTTCTTCTTTGGGCAAGTATTGGGCATAACCCAGGGTACCAATTCCGCGAGGAACAATCGTTACTTTCACCAGTGGCGAAGCATGCTCCAGGTACCAGCCACAAACCGCGTGGCCAGCTTCGTGGTAGGCGATGATTTTCTTTTCTTCGGGAGAAATGAGTTTGTTCTTTTTCTCCAAACCACCAATTACACGGTCCAGTGCGTAGTTGAAGTCGTCCATGTCAACCCATTTCTTGTTGCGGCGGGCAGCAATCAGGGCAGCTTCATTACAAATATTGGCAATATCCGCACCAGCAAAACCAGGAGTCATTTCAGAAAGTACCCAGGCACTGATGTCGTCGGATGTTTTGATGGTCTTGAGGTGAACCTTGAAGATGGCTTCGCGGCCTTTCAGGTCGGGGCGATCGATGCTGATCTGGCGGTCGAAACGACCCGGGCGCATCAAGGCCGTATCCAAAATATCGGGGCGGTTGGTCGCACCCATCAGGATTACCCCTTTATCGGTACTGAAACCATCCATTTCCACCAACAACTGGTTCAGGGTATTTTCCCGCTCGTCGTTGCCACCCTGGAAATTGTTGCGACCACGGGCGCGGCCAATGGCGTCAATTTCGTCGATGAACACGATACAAGGCGCTTTTTCACGGGCCTGTTTGAAAAGGTCACGTACCCGGGAGGCACCTACTCCTACAAACATTTCCACAAAGTCCGAACCAGAAATAGAGAAGAAAGGTACACCAGCTTCGCCAGCAACGGCTTTGGCGAGGAGGGTTTTACCCGTTCCCGGAGGGCCTACCAGCAGTACACCTTTAGGGATTTTTCCGCCCAGAGCGGTATATTTTTTAGGATTTTTCAGGAAATCAACTACTTCGACTACCTCTTCCTTGGCTTCATCCAAACCCGCTACATCGGCGAAAGTGATGTTCACTTTGCTGTTTTGGTCAAACAGTGCAGCTTTCGACTTGCCAATGTTGAAGATTTGTCCGCCAGGGCCACCGGCACCACCGCCTACCCGGCGCATGATGAAAATCCAGACCATTACAATCAACAGCAGGGGCAGTACCCAGGCCATAATTTGCATCAGGTAATTGGTCTTGGTGAGGTAAGAAGGATAAATGGGGTGGTTATCACCTTCTTTTTTATTGTCCTGCAGAAACTTCTCAAAGCTTTCCACACTACCAATCTCAATATGGTAATGGTAACGATCTCCGCCAAAAGTAGTTTTGGTGGCATCCTTGTACCGGGACAAAGCATCTTTTTTCAAATAAATATGCGCAACCTCCTTATTGATGACCTCAATTTTATCGATGTCACCCTGCTTGATCATTTCACCCAAGCGATTGCGAGAAAGTGGTTCTGGGGCGCTTTCCATGTAAACGAGGTTGAGACCCAGGAAGATTACCGCAATGATGCCGTAAATCCAAAAAGAACTGAGCCGCGAACCTCCGCCACCACCACCGTTATCTCGCTTATTGTTATTTTCGTTATTTTCCATAAAATAGTGCTTACAGCATGAGCAATTTTTGCAAGCCCTCCTCGGTTTGTAAAGGACCTGCGTTACAAATGAATAGTAAACGCGATAGTTCCAGAAATCGTTGCTTTTGTTCGACCAAATGCCAATACAATTCTATAAACTATCGTACTCGGTTATAGTTGCGTCGCCCCACAGGTCTTCCAACTCGTAGAAATGACGGGTTTCCGGATAAAAAACATGTACAACCACCGTAAAGTAATCCAAACAAATCCACAGAGCATTGCGTTCACCTTCTACATGGCTTGGCAACAAACCAGTTTCTTTCAAGCGGCGTTGAATGTTGTCGGAAATACCTTTGACCTGAGTGGTAGAAGTTCCCTCACAGATGATAAAAAAATCGGTTGGTGCGTCTTCCAAAAGCCGGAGATCAAGTCTTACAATGTGTTTGCCTTTGATTTCCTGGATGCTGTCAACGATCAGATCCGTCAGCTCTTCGGCTAGTAGCTTACTGCGTCTTTTGACTTTTACGTGGGTACTCAAATCCAGATTTTATTAGTTTTGCGAATATGAATTAAGTATAGGCTTGTCCAATCAGAATGGTTTTACATTTTGAATGCCCAATCCTGCTTTAAGTTACAAAAAATACCAGGTTTGCACCAGCAAAACACACTTTTTATCGGAAAAGTTCTCCTGCATCATGAGGAATTGCCCTCAACCAATACGTATGCTCAAGAACTACTAGCAAAAAGCAAGCCAATTGAAGGAACTGTCATTTCGACCTTTCGCCAGCCTCAGGGGCGTGGCCAAGTTGGCAGTAAATGGGAGAGTGAGCCGGATAAAAACCTCACTTTGAGTGTAATTTTGTATCCCAGCTTTTTATCCCCGAGTCAAAACTTTGCCTTGAACAAAGCTGTGGCCCTCGCCGTTCGCCATTTTATTGCAGAATTGCTTCCACAACAGGTAGTTAAGGTCAAATGGCCCAACGACATTTACGTTGGAACACGGAAAATTTGCGGCATCCTGATTCAAAATAGCCTGAATCGCAATGCCCTGGCCTCCTCTATCGTCGGCATTGGCGTCAATGTGAACCAGACAATTTTCTCCAAAGATATTCCTAATCCCAGCTCTTTGCAACTGGAAAATGGAAAAGAATATGATTTATCTTCACTCATTCCTTTGCTTTGTCAGCATTTAGAGGCGATGTACCTTCGTCTCAAAAGCGGACAGTTCGCAATTTTGGACGCTGAATACCTAAACCATTTGTACCGCTACCAGGAGTCGACGCTTTTTCAGCGCATCAATGGCAGTGTATTTTGGGGTAAAATCAGCGGTATTTCCAATAGTGGTCAATTGCTCGTTAATGTTGAAGATGGAGGTGAAGAGGCTTTTGATTTGAAAGAAATCAGCATAGCAGCGATATGAGTCATCCCGAATTTTTGAAAAGTCAAAATTGGGCTCAAACCTAATCGCGGAGCGATTGAATTTTGAATAGCCCCGGTCGTCCGGGGTAAATAGTTAGGTCAAAATGGCGGCAACCACGGCAGTGGTTGAACTCAATCGAGCAAAAAATTCAACCGCATCCGCGGTTGTGAAACCTTTTGCTGCCAACTGACCCCGGACGACCGGGGCTATTCAAAATTCAACCGCTTCCGCGGTTCGTTCTCCCAAAAATTTGGGATGACTCATGTTGCTGGAACCTAAATCTGACATGAAAATCTCACTCCTTACTGTAGGCGATGAAATCCTCATCGGCCAGGTGGTCGACACCAACTCTGCCTGGATGGGCCAACAACTCAACCTGGCTGGTGCCCGCGTTGTCACGGTCATTTCTGTAGGCGACACCATGGAGGCCATCCACACTGGTATTCGTGAAGCCCTGGAACAAGGCGACGTAGTCCTGATGACGGGTGGCCTTGGCCCTACCAAAGACGACATCACCAAAAAGGCTTTGGCCGAATACATGGGGGTGGACATGGTTTTTCACCAGCCTACCTTCGAGCGCATCACCAAGATGTTTGAGGTGTGGGGTCGCCCCATGAATGAAGCCCACCGCCTGCAGTGCTTTATGCCCGGCAATGCCGAAATTTTGACCAACAAAATGGGGACTGCCCCCGGCATGTGGATGGAATACGCGGGTAAGGTCATTGTATCCATGCCCGGTGTACCTTATGAGATGCAATACCTGATGGAAAACGAGGTATTGCCAAAATTGAAAAAAAGCTTCCCGGGGCAGCCCATCGCGCACCGCACCATCCTGACCGTGGGAGAGGGGGAAAGCCACATTGCTGAGCGGCTGGAAGACTTTGAAGAAGGGCTACCAGAAGGCTTTAAGCTGGCTTACCTGCCCCAAATTGCTCAGGTTCGCCTGCGCATCACGGGTACGGGTACGGACGAAGCGGCTTTGCACCAGGTTTTGGATGAAAAAGCTGATATCATTAAAGCCCGTTTTGCCGACATCATCTATGGTTATGGTACCGAAACTTTGGAAGGGGCGGTCGGCAAAATGTTGAAGGAACGGGGCCTGAAACTGACTACTGCAGAAAGTTGTACAGGCGGATACATGGCACACCGCATTACCTCGGTGGCAGGTTCTTCCGACTATTTTGTGGGCAGCGTAATTGCTTATGCCAATGAAGTAAAGATGCAGATTCTGGGTGTAAAACCAGAAACGCTAGATACCCACGGTGCGGTAAGTGAACAAACGGTGATTGAAATGGCTGAGGGTGCGGTCAGGGTTTTGTCTGCTGATGTAGCCATTGCCATTTCGGGCATTGCGGGGCCGGGAGGAGGCTCGGACACCAAGCCGGTGGGCCTGGCCTGGATCGCGGTCAGCAATGGCCAGCAGACCAAAACCTTCAGTATCCGGGCGGGTAAGGACCGGGATAAAAACATCCAATACTTCACGGTACACGCCTTGAACCAGCTGCGACAATTCTTAAAGCAGTTGTAAAAGAATACTTATTGGAAAGTTTGGTAACTTTGCGGCACCAAATAATCCAAATTAAACGAAACCAAACAACATGGCGCAGTTCGAATTGATCATGCCCAAGATGGGAGAAAGCATCATGGAGGCCACCATCCTGAAGTGGGTGAAAAATGTGGGCGACCAGGTGGAACTGGACGAAACCATCGTGGAGATCGCTACGGACAAAGTGGACTCAGAAGTGCCTTCCCCCGTAGCGGGCAAAGTGGTACAATTGCTTTTTGGGGAAAACGACACCGTAGCCATCGGCAAAGTCATCGCCCTGATTGAAACCGAAAGCGGCGCAGCCGAGCCCAAAGCCTCACCAGCCCTGGCCGAACCTGCACCTCAAGCCAATGGCCAAAGCCCCGCAGCGGCCAGCACCAGCAATGGCGCGCTGAGCACCAGCACGCCAGCAACCACCCCGCAACCCATCGGCAAAGGGGAAGGCAATCGTTTTTATTCCCCCTTGGTGCGCAACATTGCCCAGCAGGAAAACATTTCGCTGCAAGAACTGGAAGCCATTGCAGGCTCAGGCATGCAAGGCCGGGTGACCAAAAAAGACATCTTGTCCTACCTGGACGAGCGCAAGGAAATACCTGGCAATGGCAGTACCGCGAAAGCTACACCAGCTGCTAAAGGTACTCCTGTACAGGTAAGCTACACGGCCCCCGCGGTAAGCCTGGATGGCAACGTGGAAATTGTGGAAATGGACCGCATGCGCAAGCTGATTGCCGAGCACATGGTGATGTCCAAACACGTTTCACCGCACGTGACCTCCTTTGTGGAAGTAGACGTAACCAACATCGTCAAGTGGCGGGAAAAGGTCAAAGACGCTTTCCAGAAAAAGTACAACGAAAAAATCACCTACACGCCGGTATTCATTGAGGCCGTAGCCCGTGCCATCCGCGATTACCCGATGATCAACATCTCGGTGGATGGCACCAACATCATCGTGCGCAAGGACGTGAACATTGGTATGGCGGCAGCGCTACCCTCCGGCAACTTGATTGTACCCGTGATCAAAGGGGCAGATCAGTTGAACCTGGCCGGTTTGACCAAAACAGTCAACGACCTGGCCAACCGCGCCCGCGCGAACCAACTGAAGCCAGAAGAAATTCAGGGTGGCACCTTCACCATCACCAACGTGGGCACTTTCGGTAACGTGATGGGCACGCCCATCATTAATCAACCGCAAGCAGCCATTATGGCAGTCGGAGCGATTCGCAAAAAGCCCGCGGTGCTCGAAACAGAGTACGGCGACATCATCGCCATCCGCCACATGATGTTCTTGTCCATGTCCTATGACACCGGGTGGTGGATGGATTTTTGGGCGGATCGTTTTTGCGGAAAGTGGCGGATTATTTGGAGGGTTTTGATGGGGATAGAGCGGTGTAGAAATTTACGCAATTAAAAAATAGACGACGCCTGCACGGGAAACTGTGTGGGCGTTTGTTGTGTTATGGGGGATAAAAAATGAGTGCTCATTTTGCCAAAGGATTAGATAAGTAAATGTTTCATTTTAAGTGTTTTATCTAATTTCTTGGCTTAGGAAAAATGAGCACTTATTTTTGCCCCACTACTTATGGTGAAATGGATTCAATTTTAGTGAAACGCACTAATCACATCTATCATCTTGTAACCACCTGTTTCAACGGGTGGCCCCAAGTACCCCACCCCTCACATCTAACATCCTTCCAGAGGCTTGCATCATGAAATTGTGATAGATGTGGGCCTCTGGAAGGATGATAGATGTGATTGGGTGGGTGGCCTGGGGTCCCGCCGATAAAGCGGCGGGTTACAAGATGATAGATGGATTTGGGTTGTGAATCCCGAACTCGCGTTAACTTTAAGTGAATAAAATACTTTTATATGATCTCAAGTCATGAGGTAATCAAGTTGATCGAAGGGTTCAGCTTAGCCGAGCGCTTACGAATTGTAGAGGAAGTGCTAAAAAATATTCGTGAGGAAAAGTTGAATGTTACCCCATCAGAGGTTGCGAAACCTTCACTGTTGTCTCTTGCAGGGATAATGGATGACGAGGAAGCTAAGGTTTGTTATGAAGCTGTGGAGGGTTCGAGAAAAGTGGATGCGTATAAAAACTAAGGACCAACGGCAGGCCTATTCTTGAAAATGACATTTGAATTGCAGCTATTGCGGTAGAAAATGATCTGATATTGCTAACCAGAGATGAATACTTTGATTGTAGATGGGATTAGGTTATCCTGATTAGCGTCTTTGTCCCAGTTAGGAATTTAAACTAGGAATCCTCCTTTAGATTAAACCTTATTTCTTTTCCTTATATCTAGACAAATCTACTAGGTGTTGTAAAGCTATTAGGTGTTTCAAGGCTTCTTTGTATATTTCTCTCAAACGAATAATTATTGAGCTTGCATAAATTCCTCCGATTACGAAGCCGAATCCTTCTAATGCTAATGCTGATTCTGCTCCTATGAGTATGCCTGCACCTATTCCTACTCCTACACTTGCAAATGCTATTGGTACTGGAACTGAAAATGTACCTAAGTTTGTCCCAGTTAAGGACGTGAATACACTTTGTGTGCCATTCTCTATAAACATTAATCTAAAAAAGAATACAGCTGGAGCCAAGAATGCGACTATCCCCGGGATTATGAATGGAACTTTACCCGCAAATATGCCTAACACTAAGCCTGCAACCCCCAATGTAACAGCAAGGGAGACGACGAACGCAATACTATAAGCTAAAACTGCTGTACTTAATCCCTGTAATACAGCAACATAATCAAGGCTTTGAAAAATCAAATTTGAAAAAAATCCCAATTTTCTTTCAGGGCAACCCTTTTGTTGACAACTCATAACATACAGTCTTAACTTGGATAAATAAGTCGCTCTTTGGAAATCTAGGACCCCTTTATTCCAGACGTATTTAAAAATAATCCCTCCTAGAATCAAACACAAAAAACTATTGATCCAAACAAAAATCAATTTCCAAAACTGTGGCGAACAAACAAGATACCCTGTTAAACAAATTACTGACAAAATACCAATCCATAAAAACCGGGGAATATCTTTGTGGAGGCTGAGCCATATTTTTGCTCTAGGATACAAACGACCAGACCAGGGATAAGATTTCAGGATCAGCATTTTATACAACTCCCGCTCATATAACTTTTCATTTCGAGCTACAGGAAGAATTTTGCCCTGAGTGTCCTTTTTTTCCATTTGTGCAGCGATCAGTTCAGCCGTAAATTGTTCCACATCGGGCGAGCCTTTTAATTTGCCATCGTTAAAGCGGAAGGTTTTTCCAATAGCATTGACCATCATCAACAATGGCCTATCATGGTCACTTTGGAGTGTAAATCCACTAAAAAAGGCACTGACCAGGTATTCCAGATAAGATTTGTGGGCAAATTTGAATACATCCCGACCGGAGAGGTCTTGCACCAGAATCCCCCCGGCACGCACATCCTTGAGTATGGTTTCCAGAGCATTTTGATTGTCCTTCATCCGCTCAGGCAAAAAACCCAAAGCCCGATGCCCCTGCATGGCATCGGTATAGGGCGGGAGTTTGGGTGGGTAATTGACCCAAAGACGCTCCACCATTTTTTGCAAATCCCGGTGTTTGATTTGATTGGTGTAGCCATTTTCCAGCATCATACCCGTAGCAATTCCGAGCATAAAATAACTGCGCTCACTACTGGTCAACACATGGTCGCCCTTGCTTTGTTGGCGGTCGTAGGTTTTGTTGATGAAACTGCCGATGACCGTGGCGGAATTCAGGCGCTCTTGTTTTTGCGCCAGTTCTGCATCCCATACCGTACTCAATTGAAACAAAGTGGAAGGGCGGGTAATGATTTCAGCAAAACTGCTGTTTGCTGATGCCTGATGTAAAGCATTTAAAATCCCGTTTTTGGTTTCCCCTCTGGCATGGCGTAAAACCTGGTCAATTTGTTCATCGCGCAATTTATCGAGGTAAATGGCTTTAGCATAGGGAAGCTGAGTTCGGGCTTCCTGAATGCCCAGAGCCATGCGCCGTTGTTCATCATCCGCAAAAAGATTGGGACGGCCAGCAATGATGATTTGTGCGTTGGGTACTCTGGCCAAAGCCCACAACTGGGAAAAATGGTTGAACAACATTTCGGTATCGCCCACCAAATCCATTTCGTCAAAACCATCCAAAATCAGCAGCAATTTGCCCGCCCGGTGCAACTCCCATAAGGCTTCGGCCTTGGCTTTAAAACGATTGGCCCAATGCCCAAAAATGCCAAACTCATTGTCAGTACGGGGACTCAGGCCGCGTAGTTCAATCAGGATGGGGATGCGGGGGTATTGCTCCGGGTTTTGCAGCATTTCATACACAATTTTGTGCATGAGTACCGTTTTGCCCTGGCCGTATTCACCCAAGATGGCCAACTGCTCACTTTGTAAGCGTCGTTTGTCTTTTGCCCAGTTCAAAATATAGGCTTCGGTAGATTCTAAAGCCTGGTCTTTGTTCAATTTCCCATTTTCAATTTTCACTGTATGTCCGCCGAGGGGCACATACATATCCTCCATGGTCAATTCACTGTTCTCCAGTACATTTTCTTCAAAATAGTCCTTGATGAAATCCTGGTAATGCCGCAGTGAGATCAATTTGTCCAGCAATTCTGATTCAAAGCGGGTTTGGATTTCTCGTCCCATTTTCACCCCGCTGCTCTCAGGGCCCGGGCCATCAATGGCTACAATCAGTTTTTCAAAATTCCCGCCCCTTTTGTCCACAAAGTCAAAAAAATCGCGGAGCCGCTCGTCGGAGGGTCGTTTATCCAGACAAAGGATACCAATTTTGGTCTCATCCTGCCCGTAGCGGGAAATGAAACATTCCTGCTCGCGGTACCAGTCTTTTTCTACGTTGATGTGGTATTGTTGGTCCAAAAGACTGAAGAGGTTGGCGGCTTTGAGGTGCCAGGGGCGGTTGTCGGGCTCATAGGGAGAAAATACCTCGGGTTTGCTTTTTTCTTTGGCCCGATAAGCTTCAATTTGGTCTCGTTTGGTGCGGTAAAAATGAAAATCTTCCAGCAAACTCACCCGGCGATTGGTTTCTGCCAAATCAACCTGGCGGGTACTGGGTACGCCGTTCCAATTTTGGTGCATGTTGCGGATGAGGAAATAAACCAGCCCGGCACAGAGCAGGATGAAGCCAGCTGTAGGGAAAAAATCAACTTGGCCATATTCGGTAATCTTTGCTCCACTTTCATTCAGCAGCGCTATGATCAAATCCAACACCTGGTTGCGTACCAACAACAACCCAATCAGGGAGAGCAAAAAGCCGGAGAATAGCCAGATGCTGTGAAAGGCAAATCGTTCGCGGGTGTATTTTTGGGCGAAATACCATTTGTAAAGGACGACTCCGCCTACAAAAAGAAAGACGATGGTGAATAGGGCGAAATAAAAGTAGGAATTGATGTTTTCCATATTTTGGTCTGGGTTCCTTAATAGACTTTAAATAAATTGATAATCAGCGAATTAAGGAAATTTAGAGTCGACGACTAGCGGCAGAGCCGCCAAAACGTCTGTAGCATTTAGACCGTACAAGGCTGTCGAGGTGCAGAGCACTGGAACAAAAGGCAACTGTTGCGGTACTACGTACCTTAAAATCTATCTTCGTTCCTTGAGCTACAGACGTTTTGGCGGCTCTGCCGCTGGTCGTTATGTCTGAGATCGCCCAATTGCTTGGTAAGCAACTCGCTTCAAGTCTAATACGAATAGTGATTTATCTTACAAAATGGTGCATATTTGAACTTTTCGAAAGTTTCAGACTTTCAAAAAGCTCTTTAATGTAGGCTATTCAAAATAAACCCTATCCTACTCCTCCCCCTTCAACATCCCCAAATCCAATTCAAAACCCGGCAACACCTCCTCCCCACTCAATTTCCCCTCAAAATTCGGCACCACATCTACCGTCCCATCCTGCCGATAAACATAAGCTTTCTGTTTCACCGGATCGATCAGCCAGGCCAAACGTACCCCGTTACCGATCCAGGTTTGTTCCATTTTGCGTTTCAATTTCCCCAATTTATCACTATCCGAGCGGATTTCGATGATAAAATCGGGTACTACCGCAGCGAATTTTTTCCGTTCTCCGGCGGGCAGATTGGCCAGTTTCTCTGCGCTGATCCAGGACGCATCGGGAGATTTGGTGGCACCATTGGGAAGTTTAAAACCAGTGGAGGGGCTCAAAACTCGGCCACCAAGTTTGCTGTTCTTCACAAAATTGCGCAGTTCTACAAGCACTTCGGCTTCAAAGAAACCAGAGTCAAAATGTACAGGAGCCATAATTGTTACTTTGCCGTTGGCTTCACGTTCGATGCGCAGCTCGCGGTTTTGGGCGCAAAACTGCTCAAACGCTGCTTCCGACATGGCTTCGGCAGTAACCAAGGGCAGGTCGTCCGGGAGTTCCATGATCAGCAGGGATGATTTTTGTTGCAGCTTTACCATTGGGCTGTTTTTTATGCAATTTATTCATTTTTTGGAAGAATATGACCATTGGTAATCAATACTGTCAACAAAAACAACCTACTTCGATCGCACCATCAACTATGGTTTTTACCGGGATTCCCTTCCTTTTACCTCTTCAAATACCACTTCCTCAAAATGGCCTGCACCCTGATTCTTTCGGTTGTCTGAGTAATTTACCCCACAATTGCCTGCGGCACATCCAAAGGCAAATAAGCCCATGGAGGCAAAATACCCTCCTAGTAAAATACCCATCCACTGTTGTTCAAGTACAGACTGAACAACAATATAGGTACCCATTACGAGGTACAATACCCGGGTGAGGGTCCATCCAGTCAAAATTCTTTCTTTCATGGTTGATTGTTGAAGGCAGATTGAGTTTGATTGCTGCAAAAATCGGGGAAGGAAAGTTGGAGGACAGTGACTTGGGTTACAGAAAAGGAGAGATTTTGGGGAAACTCACCCCGCCTCTTCCACTTTTTCTTCCTCCTGCACCCTTGTCTTTTCACAAGCACCGGCGCACTGCCCATACAAATTGAGTGAATGGTGCAACACATTGAATTTCAGCAAATCCCCCATCATGTTTTTGATGTTTTGAATCCGCGGGTCACAAAACTCCAGCACTTTGCCACAATCCACACAAATCAGGTGATCGTGTTGCTTGAAGCCGTAAGACTTTTCGTATTGCGCCAGGTTTTTGCCAAACTGGTGTTTTTTCACCAGGTCACAACTCACCAACAATTCCAGGGTATTGTACACTGTGGCACGGCTCACCCGGTAGTTCTGGTTGGTCATGTGGATGTACAGGGTATCCGCGTCGAAGTGGTCGTTGCGCTTGTAAATTTCTTCCAGGATAACGTACCGTTCCGGGGTTTTGCGCAGGGCGTGTTGCTCCAGGTGCGCAGAAAAAATACTTCTTACCTCGCGGAGGATATCGTCGAGTTTGTTGTCAGACATTTTTTTTAGTTTAACTTACCCTTGTAACAGTTGAAATGTTCTCCAGGTTGCCTAGTTCCTGAATGGCACGTTCCAGTTGGGCGGTATTTTTTACCATCAACTTGATCGTGCCTTCAAAATAACCTTCGTCTCCTTCGATGGTAAACTTGCGGATATTGAGGCCCAGTTGGCTGGACAATTGGTGGGTCAGTCTTTCGATCACACCAACCCCTTCGTCAACTCCGGTTATTTTGAGCTCAGCCACAAAACTGGCATCTTCGGTCACCACCCATTCGGCCTTCATGACCCGATAGCCGTATTGAGCCATCAAATGTAAGGCATTTGGGCATTTGGAGCGGTGAATCTTTAAACCTGCGCTGGCGGTGAGGTAGGCAAAAATATCGTCGCCCTGCACCGGATTGCAACAAGTGGCAAAAGTATATTCAAAACGTTCGGCAGGTTCGCCATTGATCAACAAACGCGCTTTGACCCCCGGTTTGCGGAATTGCTCATGGGGCACCTCGGTGACATGATCGGTGACATGTTTGCTGATTTCAGGGGTAATTTCCATCAGTTTACCCCCCTCTACCTTGAATTTGCGGAAAATGTCAGCAATACTTTTGTCCTCCACCGCAATCATGTAGAAAAGGTCTATTTTAGAGTTCAGCTGGAAATACTTAAGCAATACTTCTACACCTTCTTCAAAATCTACCTTGAGGTTGCGCATTTTACGTTCCAGCGCTTCTTTGCCAATTTCTCCCTTGCGGCGGCGCTCCTCTTTCATCACCGAACGGATTTTGGCTTTGGCCTTACCCGTGGCCACCATTTTTAGCCAATCTTCGGTGGGTTTTTGATTTTTGCTGGTAAAAATCTGTACTTGATCACCGTTTACCAGCTTGTAGCCCATGGGCACCAACTTGTTGTTCACCTTGATGGAGATGCAGTGGTAGCCGATGTCGGTGTGGATGTTGAAAGCAAAATCCAGGGCAGTGGCCCCTTTGGGCAACATTTTCATGTCTCCTTTGGGAGTATACACGTAGACTTCCTCCTGGAACAAGCTGTTGTTCTTGAAGTCGGTCATAAACTCGATGGCGTCGCTGTTGGGGTCATCCAATACTTCGCGTACACTATCCAGCCAACGCTCGTACACATCGGGTTGGTTGTTGATACCTTTGTATTTCCAGTGGGCCGCGTAGCCGCGTTCTGAAATTTCATCCATCCTTTCGGTCCGAATCTGCACTTCCACGTAGCGCCCGCCGGGGCCGATGACGGTGGTGTGCAAGGACTCATAGCCGTTGGACTTGGGCATGGTAATCCAGTCCTTGAGGCGTTCGGGCAGCGGTGTGTGTACGTCCGTCACAATGGAATAGGCCTGCCAGCACTTCAACTTTTCCTTTTCTGGCGGCGCGTCGATGACGATGCGGATGGCAAAGAGGTCGTAAATTTCCTCGAAGGGCACCTTTTTGGTATTCAATTTATTCCAAATGGAGTAAATCGATTTGGGCCGCCCGTAAATCTGGGCTTTGATCTTGGCCTCTTCCAGTTTTTGGCTCAGCGGGGCGATGAATTCCTGGATGTACTGCTCCCGATCTTTTTTGGTTACTTTGAGTTTGTCGGCAACCATCCGATAGTTGTCAGGATCAATGATTTTCATACATAGATCCTGAAACTCCGTTTTGATGTTGTACAAACCCAGGCGGTGGGCCAGTGGGGCATACATGTAGCTGGTTTCCGCCGCTATTTTGAGTTGTTTGTGCCGGGGCATCGAGCCCAAGGTGCGCATGTTGTGCAGGCGGTCAGCCATCTTGATGAGCACCACCCGCACGTCTTCCACCAGGGTAGAGAGTACTTTTTTGAAGTTTTCTGCTTGTGGACTTTCAGCGTTGTAGGCATTGTCCAATTTGGTCAGGCCGTCTACAATTTTACGTACCCGGATGCCAAACTCATGCTCGATTTCGTCCAATGTGATGTCCGTATCTTCAACTACATCGTGCAAAAGCGCGCAAGCAATGGCGGTAGGGCCCAGTCCAATTTCTTCTGAACAAATGCGTGCCACCGCAATGGGGTGCAATATGTAAGGCTCACCCGATTTCCGCCGTTGTTCAGCGTGGGCTTGCACTGCCATTTCATAAGCTTTGCGGATCATTTTGCTGTCGTCCTCCTCCATGTCGGATTTGATCGAACGCAGCAACTGTCGATAAGCATCCTGAATCAGCTTTTTCTCTTCATCCTGTATTGTCAGTAGCTCTGCCATCTTGGCTTCCTTTTACCTGGTTTTCAAATCATGGGAATTGTTAGGGGCAATAGAATAAAACAAAAATTGATCAAAGCTGGATTTACAAAGTTATAAAAAAATGCACGCAATAAGGAGTCCAGCAAAAAACAAATATTCAGTAGAGAATCTCTGAAATTACAAAAAACATTTTATCTTTGCAACGCTTTTTTAAAAACGGGAACTCAAAGGAGTGCAAAACCGTTATAAATCAAGGGGTTTAACCCAATTTTTGCGGGTATGGCGAAATTGGTAGACGCGCCAGACTTAGGATCTGGTGCCGCAAGGCATGGGGGTTCGAGTCCCTCTACCCGCACACTAAGAAATAGAACGTTTGAAAGAGCAAAATTGCTGATTGCTCGGCGTGGATTTAGTTGAAAAGTTGAAGTGTTGAAAAGTTTAAAAAGAGGATAGCTGTAGAAATTATGATGCTGTTCTCTCAAAATCATCCCAAGTCTAACCTCCAATTTCAGGTTACTCGCATTCTTTTCAACCTTTCAACTCTTCAACTTTTCAACCGATAAACTTCCACCGCTTTTCTATTCGCCGCACATTATTTGACTTTCTATAAATCTATTGCGATTATGCCGAATGTTGTCAGAGAGGAGATCGACAATCTAAATGCTGTCCTGACCATCACATTGGAAAAGGCAGAGGTAGAGCAGAAACTGAAAACAGAACTCAATAAATACCGTGAAAAGGCGGCGATGAAGGGTTTCCGCAAAGGAAAAACGCCTGATACCATGCTGCGCAAGTTGTATGGAAAAAGTTTGTTGGCGGATATCGTCAACGACTCCCTGCAACGCCAGCTCTACGATCACATCATCGAGAATAAGCTGGAAGTATTGGGTCAGCCCATTCCTTCCGAAGACCATCCTGAGGTTCACCTCGACCCCATCCAGGTCAGCGACTATACCTTCAAATTCGACCTGGGTATCGCCCCGGAATTCGAAATCAAGGGCATCGACGCCAGCGACGTTTACGAAAAATACAAGGTAGAAATCGGCGACGAACGGGTAGAGGAGGAAATGCTCAAAGCGCGCAAACGTTTTGGCAAACGCATCGTATCCGAATCCGAAATTCAGGAGGAGGACATGGTCAAACTTCAACTCGCCGAGTTGGAAGCTGACTCCGTAAAAGAAGGAGGCATCCAGAATAGTTTCAGCCTTTTGCTGGCCAATGCGCAGGATAGCGCCAAAGCTATTTTGTTGAGCCACAAAGTAGGGGACACCCTGAAAATGGATGTATTCGAACTGGAAAAAGACCGTGATGAAGATTTTGTACGCCGCTATTTTCTGGGATTGGAAAAAACAGACGAGCGCGAAATCAGTGAGCGGGTTTTCCAAATCACCATTGAAG
This sequence comes from Haliscomenobacter sp., assembly GCF_033763495.1. GTDB lineage: Bacteria > Bacteroidota > Bacteroidia > Chitinophagales > Saprospiraceae > Haliscomenobacter. The sequence goes on from NZ_JANRKL010000036.1 coordinate 38,902, forward strand.
AAGCCAGCCGGGTAGAACCAGCCGAAATGGGCGAAGAGTTTTACAACACCTACTTCGGCGAAGGCCGGGTGACCAGTGAAGAAGAAGCTCGTGAGGCCATCCGTTTGGATTATGGCCAATATTTTGATCAGCAGGCCAATGCCTTGTTGTTCCGCGATCTGCAGGAGCGTTTATTGGAACTGAACCAATTGCCATTGCCGGAAGCTTTCCTGAAGCGCTGGATTTTGACTTCCAATGAAAATGCCACTACCGAAACGGTAGACAAGGGTTTTGAATCCTTTACCAAAAGTTTGCAGTGGTCTTTGATCCGCAATAAAGCAGCCCGTTTGTTTGGCATTCAGGTGACCGAGGAAGACCTGAAAGCTTATTTTGCGAACCGGGTATTGTCTTACTTCGGCGGCCAGTTGAACGATATGAACCTGATCAACGGCATGGTCGAGCGCTTGATGCAAGACGAAAAGCAGGTAGATCAGGCTGGGGATGAAGTGCTGCTCGACAAATTGCAAGCTGCCATCAGCGCCGTGGTAACCATCAATCCAAAGCCCATCGCAGAGGAAGAGTTTTTGGAAGTACTACGCCAGGCTCAAGCTCAGGCTCAAACCGAGCAAGCTGAGGCTGATCTGCTGGAAGAAGAATAAATAAATTTTGAAAAGGCGCTAAGGTGTACTACTTTGTCACCTTAGCGCCTTTTGTATTGTCTGTACGCAATGGGGATTCAGAATGCCCCGCCACAATGAGAAAAAAACATCCCTCGATCAACTCTTATTTGTTGGGCGATGTTATATCCTCAAAAAATTACAACTTATGTTTCACAAGGATGAATTCATGAAGTATGCTACCAAGCACCTCGGTATGAGTAGCATGCACCTTGAAAAGTACG